>DATKJV010000065.1:0-160678 GCA_035543235.1 Anaeromyxobacteraceae bacterium
AACAGCGCCGTGCTCGCCCCGAAATCTCCCTCTCTCCCAGGCTGAAGTCCTTCCTCCGGAACCCCCGAAAACCACCTCGATGCTGGACTGGCTGCACACCCTCTTCTCTCGCGATCTGGCCATCGATCTGGGGACCGCAAACACGCTGATCTACATCCGCGGCCAGGGCATCGTCTCGAACGAACCCTCGGTGGTCGCGGTCCAGCAGGACGGCCGTGGCACCAAGCGGGTGATGGCGGTGGGCAAGGAGGCGAAGGAGATGCTCGGGCGGACCCCGGGCAACATCGTCGCCATCCGGCCGATGAAGGACGGCGTCATCGCGGACTTCGAGATCACCGCGGCGATGCTCCGCTACTTCATCCAGACCGCCCACAACCGGAAGGTGGGGGTGAAGCCGCGGATCATCATCGGCATCCCCTCCGGCATCACCGAGGTGGAGCGCCGCGCGGTGCGCGAGGCGGCGGAGAACGCCGGGGCGCGCGAGGTCTACCTGATCGAGCAGCCCATGGCGGCCGCCATCGGCGCCGGGCTGCCCATCACCGAGCCCTCCGGCAACATGATCGTCGACATCGGCGGCGGCACGTCCGACGTCGCGGTGATCTCGCTCGGCGGCATCGTCTACAGCCGCTCGGTGCGCATCGCCGGCGACAAGATGGACGAGGCGATCATCCAGCACATCAAGCGCAAGTACAACCTCCTCATCGGCGAGCGGACCGCCGAGCTCATCAAGATGGGCATCGGCACCGCCTACCCGACCGAGGAGGAGCTGACGATGGACATCAAGGGACGCGACCTCGTCGCCGGCGTGCCCCGCACGCTCATCGTCACCTCCTCGGAGATCCGGGAGGCGCTCTCCGAGCCGATCAACGGCATCGTCGAGGCGGTGAAGGTCACGCTCGAGCGGACCCCCCCGGAGCTTGCGGGCGACATCGCGGACCGGGGCATCGTGCTCGCCGGCGGCGGGGCGCTGCTCAAGAACCTGGACACGCTGCTGCGGGAGGAGACGGGCCTCCCCGTGTTCCTCGCCGAGGACCCGCTCTCCGCGGTCGTGATCGGCGCCGGGAAGGCCCTCGAGCAGCTCGACATCCTCCGCCAGGTGGCCCAGCGCTAGCGCCCGGCGGCCGAAGGCATTACATCCGCCCGCAGGGACGCCGGAACGGGCAGCGGCGGCAGGCGTCGCGGTCCTCGACCTGCGGGAAGCGGCCGATGCGCGCCACGTTTTGGCGCTCGTCCTCGAGGAGCGCCTTCATGGACGCGATGCTCTCCCGCATCTTGTCGCCGGAGGCCGTGAGCGCGGCCTCGTCGACGGCCACGTCCACCCTCTCCGCCCCGGCTCCCAGGTAGACGAGCCCGCCGACGACGTCGTCGGCCGGGACGCCCCACTTCTCGCGCGCGTACCGGGCGTAGATGGCGACCTGCAGGTGGTCGACGCCGCGTTCCCGCCCGGTCTTCCAGTCGAGGACGTGGACGCGGCCCCTCTCGTCCCGGTACGCGAAGTCGATGGCCACCCAGATCTTCGTGCCCTCGAAGGCCCACGAGTCGAGCTCGTCGACCGTGAGCCACCGCTCCGCCGGCGTCGCGCGGATCCGATCGAACGTGTCGCTCGCGTAGAAGGACCGGATCGAGCCCTCGATGACCTCGTCCCACAGCCGCTTCCACTCCTCGGAGGGCACGGCCTCGCCGTACTCGTGCTCGACGAGCCCCTCGATCTTGCTCGGCTCCCGCCAGTAGCTCTTCTCCCGCGACGCGGCCCAGATGGCGCGGGAGCGCCGGTGGGTCTGCGCGACGAGATCCTCGAGCGACTTCCTGTCCCCGGAGACGCGGGCGCGGTTGAGCAGGTGGCGAAGCGCCTCGTGGACGACCGAGCCGGCCCACTGCCAGCGGGAGGAGAGCTTCTTCAGCACGTAGAGCTCTCGGGTGGAAGCGCCCGCGGCCGCGTCCCAGCCGCCCCAGCTCCCGTAGTAGTGGTAGTAGTAGGCCCGCGGACACTCCACGAGCTTCTCGTGGCGGGACTTCGACCACGAGAACTCGTTCACAAGCTCCCGGGAGGCGGCTCGCATGGGTCGACCGCCCGCAGTCTAGCGCGTCGGCCCGACAGCCGGCCGAGGCGTCCCTAGCGCCCCCTGGCGGCCTGCCCCTCCCTCACCTCCACCGGCCCGATGGGCAAGCCGGCGAGCTGGGGCTTCACCACGGCGGGATCTCCGACGAGCACGGTCACGAGGCGCGAAGGGTCGAGGTAGCGGCGGGCCACCCGCTGCACGTCCTCGGCGGTGACCGTCCGGACCCGCTCCGCGTAGACGCTCCACCAGTCGTCGGGAAGCCCGAATACGACCTGGTCCGCGATCTTCCCGGCGATGCCGGAGGCGGTGGCGAACTCCGCCGGAAGCGCGAGCGCCATGCTGTTCTGGGCGTCGGCGAGCTCCGGCCCGGGGACCGGCGTCGTGCGCAGCGCCTCCACCTCGGCGAGGAGGTCCTTCACGGCCTGGCCGGTGGCGTCCGCGCGGACGCTGCCGCCGAGGTAGCTCGCGCCGCCGAGCCTCTGCGCCGACTCGCGCGCCGTGAGGCCGTAGGTGTAGCCCTTCTCCTCCCGAAGGTCGCGGAAGAGCCGCGACGCCATGCCCCCTCCGAGCACCTGGAAGAGGACCTGCGCCGGCACGAAGTCCGGGTCGCTGCGGGCCATCCCCGGCATGCCGAGGATGAGGAAGGTCTGGGACGCCTTCCGCTTCTCGACGAGCACCGCCCGGGCGCTCCCCGCCTCCCGCTCCGCGGCGAGCGCGCGGGCGGGGGCGTTGCCGGTCCAGCCGGCGAAGGCCTTCTCGAGGAGCGGCCGGAGCGTCGCCAGGTCCACGTCGCCGACCACCACGAGCTCGGCGGCGCCCGGTCGCCAGTGGTCGGCGTGGAACCGGGCGAGGTCCGCCGCGGTCGTGGCCGCGACCGAGGCCTCCGTGCCCATGGGCCAGTGGCCGTAGGGGTGCGAGCCCCAGTACAGGGGCCCGAAGGCCTTCGAGGCGACCGCACCGGGCTGGTCGCGCTGCTGCAGGAGCGCGACCTTCCGCTGGTCCTGGACCCGGGAAAAGTCGGAGGGGGGGAAGGCCGGGTTACTGGTGACGTCCGCGAGGAGCGCCACGAGCGTCGGCAGGTGCCGCGAGAGCGTGTGGCCGGACACGTAGGCCGCGTCCATGCTGGCGCCGGCCCCCAGGCTCGCGCCGATCCCGCCCAGCTCGTCGGAGATCTGGGTCGCGCTCCGCGTCCTCGTCCCCTCGGTGACCATGGCCGCGGTGAAGCTCGCCTCCCCTCCGCGGTCGGGCCGGTCGTTCACCGCGCCGGCATCGAGCAGGACGAGGTGCAGGGCGACGATGGGCAGTCGGTGGTACTCGACGAGGCGAACGCGGAGCCCGTTCGCGAGCTGGAACTTCCTCTGCTCGGGCAGCTTGAGCGCCGGCGGCGGGCCGAGCGGCGGGACGCGGTCTCGGTCCGCCGGGGCGACGGCCTCGGCGGCCGGGGGGGGAGGCCGGGTCTCCCGGGAGGGCGCCGCGCAGGCGCCCGCGACGAGCAGCGCGGCGAGCGTGGCGCCGAGCCTTCCGTGCGCGCGCATCAGCGGCCCTCCGTGTGCGCGGGGCCCGCGGCGGGAGCGCCCGGCTGCGGCTGCTCCGCCGCGCGGGGCACGACCGAGAGAGCCACCCGATGCCCGGCCTCGAGGTAGCGCTCTGCGGCGGCCCGCACGTCCTCGGGGGTCACCGCCCAGTAGCGCGCGAGGTCCTTGCCGAGATAGCCCGGGTCGCCGGTCTCCCAGTAGTAGCCGTTGAGGTGGCTCGCCCGGCCGCTGAACCCGCCGACCGGCTCCAGGCTGAAGATGACCTGGGACTCGATGCGGTTCTTCGCCCGCTTGAGCTCCTCGTCCGTGGGCGGCTCGCGCGCGATGCGGGCGAGCTCCTCGTCGATGGCCTTCTCGATCCTGTCGAGCCCGACGCCGGGCTTCGCGGTCGCGACCACGACGAACATGCCGGCGAGCGCCTGGCCCTCCTGCCCGGCCATGACACCCTGGGCGATGCGGTCGTCCATCACGAGCCGCTTCTGGAGCCGGGAGGACTTCCCCGAGGAGAGGATGTCGCCGAGGATCCCGAGCGCGGCATCGCCGGGTGCGTAGTCCTTGGGGGACTGCCAGGCGAGGTACAGGCGCGGGAGCTGGACGTCGTCCTCCATCGTCACCCGCTTGCCGGCCGGGAGCGGCCTCGGCTCGGGCGCCTGGCGGGAAGGGGTCCTCGAGGCCGGGATGTTCTCGAACCAGGCCTCGATGAGCGCGCGGGTCTTCGCGGGATCGACGTCGCCGACGATGGCGAGCGACGCATTGCCGGGCCCGTACCAGTGCCGGAAGAACTCGCGGACGTCCTCCAGGGTCGCCGCCTGCAGGTCCTCGTGGGAGCCGATGGGCTCCCAGTGGTAGGGGAAGTCCGGGGGCCAGAGGTTCTCGAGCAGCTCCTTCCAGGCGAGGCCGTAGGGCTGCATCTCGTAGTTCTGGCGCCGCTCGTTCCGCACCACCTCCCGCTGGTTGTCGAGCTTGGCCTGGTCGAGCGTGGGGAGCAGCCAACCCATCCGGTCGGATTCGATGAGGAGCATCTGCGCGAGCGCGTTCGAGGGCACCTGCTCCCAGTACTCGGTGCGGTCCGGGTTCGTCTGCCCATTCGCGGTACCCCCCGCGGCCTCGATGAGCCGATCGGCCTCGCCCTTCGGCACGTGAACGCTGCCCTCGAACATCAGGTGCTCGAAGAGGTGGGCGAACCCGGTCCGCCCCGGCTTCTCGTCCTTCGAGCCGACGTTGTAGAGGACGTCCACGCCCACGATGGGGGCCGTGTGGTCCTCGCTGAGGATGACGTTCAGGCCGTTCGGCAGCCGGAACTGCTCGTAGGGGATGGCGGGGACGGGGTCCTGGGCGGCGGCAAGGGTGGCCGCGGCGACGACGGCGAAGAAGTGGTTCATGTCCGGACCTCTTTCTACGCCGGAACAGCCCGCCCCGTCACGGGCTTCCCGGGGCCCGGCGGCTCATCCCAACGTGAAGCAGGCGCCCGAAGGGGGCGACCCTGCGCCTCGGGAGGGACGCTGCACCTCCCCGGGATCCCCCCCGCGCGGGGTTCGACGTTGGTGTGAGTCCCTTTTCACCCGGCGAATCCGGCGCGTTCCCGTGCAATACTGAGAGTGCGAGGAAGAGGCATGGGCCGCTACCGCTTTCTCATCGCAGAGGACGATCCGGGCACCGCGCGCCTCTACCAGAGCTACGCCCAGCGCCGCGGCCACGACGTGCTCCTCGCCCGCGACGGAGCCGAGACCCTGCTTCTCGCGGCCGCCGAGGCACCGGACCTCATCATGCTCGACGTCGCCATGCCGAAGCTCGACGGGCGCGACGTGCTGAAGCAGCTGCGGGCGAACGCCCGGACGGCCAGGATCCCGGTGCTGGTCGTGAGCGCCATGGCCGCGGACGCGAACCTTCGCAGCCAGCTCGTCGAGCTCGGCGCCGACGACGTCCTCGAGAAGCCCGTCGACCTGTCCAGCGCGTTCTCGCGAGCCGAGCGGCTCGCCGAGCGCGCCCGGCAGGCGTGAGCGTCAGGCGCGCGGCTCGATGTGCATCCCCTTGGGGATCACCACGATGCCGCTCTCGGTCACCTGGAAGCGCCGGCGGTCCTCCTCGACGTCGTAGCCGATGACGGTCCCCGGCGGCACGTCGACGTGCTTGTCGATGATGGCGCGCCGGATCTTGCAGTGCCGGCCGACGTTCACGTCCTCGAAGAGGATCGAGCCCTCCACGTAGGAGTAGCTGTTGATGCGCACCTTGGGGGAGAGGATGCAGTGGTGGGCGTGGCCGCCAGAGAGGATGCAGCCCTCCGACACGAGCGAGTCCGTGGCCCGGCCGATGCGCTTCTCCGGCTCGTTGTTGAACACGAACTTCGCCGGAGGGTAGTTGTAGCGAATGGTGAATATGGGCCACTCGAAGTTGTAGAGCGAGAAGACCGGGTCCACCGCCACCAGGTCCAGGTTCGCCTGGTAGTAGGCATCCAGGCTCCCGACGTCGCGCCAGTAGCCGCGCTCCTTCTCGGACTGGCCCGGGACCATGTTGTTCATGAAGTCGTAGACGTACACCTTCTTGCGCGCGAACATGGAGGTGACGATCGACTTTCCGAAGTCGTGGGCGCTCTCCGGGTCGCCCGCGTCGCGCACGATCTCCTGCACGAGCGCGTCGGTGGTGAAGAGGTAATTGCCCATCGACGCGAGGCACTTGGTCGGGTCTCCGGGCATCGTCTTGGCCCCGGACTTGGGCTTCTCGACGAAGCCGATCATCCGGCCGTCGGGCGCCATCTCGATCACGCCGAACTGGTCCGCCTCCTCGACCGGGATGGGGATGGCCGCCACGGTGAGGTCGGCGTGCTTCTCCTGGTGGTAGTCGAGCATCTGGCGCACGTCCATCCGGTAGACGTGATCGGCGCCGAAGACGAAGGTGTAGTCGGGCTCCTCGTCGGTGATGATGTTCAGGTTCTGGTAGATGGCGTCGGCGGACCCCTCGAACCACTTGGGGCCGTAGCGCATCTGCGCCGGCACGATCTCCACGTACTCGTTCAGGAGCGAGGTGAGCCGCCAGGCCCGCTGCACGTGCGTGTTGAGCGAGTCGGACTTGTACTGGACGAGCACCTTCATCCGGACGATGCCGGAGTTGGCGAAGTTCGAGAGCACGAAGTCGATGATGCGATAGCGACCGCCGAACGGGACCGCCGGCTTCGCCCGCTCTCGCGTGAGCGGATCGAGGCGCCGCCCCTCCCCACCGGCCAGGATCATCGCGAGGCACTTGGCCATGCGCCACCCCCGCACCACTCTAGCAGGCCCGGGAACCCCGGCAACTCCGCTTGGATCCGCGGACCGCAGGCGCTATAAGGGCCGCGCCTTGAAGGAATCCACCGCGCTCGCCCAGGCTCCTGCCCGGGCACTCTCCCCCGTTCCGGACGGCTGCGTGCTCTGCCGCGGGTCGCGCCTGTCTCTCCGGTACGCGGCCCGCGGAGACGGAGCCGCGCAGGACGCCACGGCCTGGCGGTGCACGAGCTTCGGCCACCGCGCGCACCCGCCCATCTGGGGCTGCGGCGACTGCGGACTCCTCTTCCAGTGGCCCATGCCGCGGGCCGCGGAGCTCGCGCGCGCCTACGCCGACGTCGTCGACCCCCTCTACATGTCCGAGCGCGAGAACCGGATCCTCACCTTCCGACGCGTGATCCGGGCGCTCGGGACGCCGGCGGGGCGGCGCCTCCTCGACGTGGGGGCCTACTGCGGGTACTTCCTCGAGGTGGCGCGCGAGCGCGGCTTCGCCGCGGAGGGGCTGGAGCTCTCGCGCTGGGCTGCAGGCCACGCCCGCCTCCTCGGCTTCACGGTCCACTCGGAGCCGCTCGTCGATCTGTCCCGTCGCGGCGGTCGCTACGACGTCCTCACGATGTGGGACGTCCTCGAGCACCTCCCCGACCCGCGCGAGGAGCTGCGGGCGGCACGCGACCTCCTCGAGCCGGGGGGGCGTCTCTACCTGTCCACCATCGACACCGGGAGCCTCTTCGCCCGCCTCCTCGGGGCGCGCTGGCCGTGGCTCATGGATATGCACCTCGTGTACTTCGACCGCGCCACCGTCGCCGCGGTCCTCGAGGAGACGGGCTTCCGCGTGCTCGGCATCCGCACCTACAGCCACACGGTCTCGGCGGGCTACCTGCTCCGCAAGGTGGCGGCGAGCTTCCCCGTGCTGGCGCCCGCCGCCAGGCTGCTCGCCCGGATCGTGCCGCCGCGCGCCAGCGTGCCGGTGAATCTCGGCGACAACATGCTCGTCGTCGCCGAGCGCGCCTGAGCGCGATGCCGCCGACCGGCTCCGGCGCGACCTCCGTCTCCCACCCGCCGCGCCGGGCGCTGGCCGCGGTCCTCGCCGCCTCGCTCAGCCTGACGGCGCTCGTCCCGTTGACGAACGCCGGGCCCTACGGCGACCTCTCCCACGCCTACACCGACCACCTGCACCACGCCCACGCCACCTGGGTCTTCGTGAGGAAGGGGCTCGCCGCCTACCGCCTCCCTCTCGCGGAGTCGTCCCGCGGCGTCTACTACCCCCAGGAGAGCGGGGCCTGGCCCCAGATGCCGGTGAACTACCCGCCCGGCATGTTCGCCGTCTTCCTGCCTCTCGCGGTGGCGGGCCGCTTCGTCCCCATGTCGCAGGAGACGTTCGGCCGGCTCGGGATCCTGTGGCTCGTCGTGCTCGCCCACCTCGCCCTCGCCGCCGTCTTCCGCCTGCTCGCGGGGCTCCCCCCTGGTGGGCGGGCGGTGGTGGGGGTCCTCGCGTGGATCTACCTCGTGCGCCTCGCGCTCCAGGGCTTCTACGACGTGACCTTCATCGGGGCCGGGGCGATGGCGCTGAGAGACCTTCACCGGCGCCGGCCCCGGGGCGCGCTCCTGTGGCTCGCAGCGGCCGCGCTCCTTCACTACCGGGCGGTCGTGCTCGTGCCGGTCGGCGTGGCGGCGGTCGCCATGGCGACCCGGGACCGGCCCCCGCGAGACTGGCCCTGGCTCGAGTTCGCGGTCGTGGCCGTCGCCGGCGCGCTGACGGTCGGGACCTTCCTCCTCATGTGGCCCGTCGCCGAGCGCTACCTCGCGACGCTTCCCCCGACGCTCGCCGCGACCGGGACCGGCCCCCGCTTCTGGGCCGTGGCGGTCGCGAGCGTCGCCGCCGCGGGCGCGTGCCTGTGGCTCTCCGACGGCCTCGTGGCGGGCCTCGTGATCGCGGCGATGGGGATCGCGCTCACGGACATCTACGACTGGTGGCACGGGGCGGTGCTGCTCTTCGCCCCTCTCGCCGTGGGGGCGCTTCGGCCCGGTCGCGCGTCGTCCGCCCGCGCGGTGCTCGTCGGCTGGATCCTCCTCATGCAGCCGCTCGGCTTCGACCAGACGCCGAGCGACCTCTTCCGGGACTTCGCGACCCACTACCGGCCGCGCCCCTGACCGGGCCGCGCTACGAGGGCCGCAGCGCAGGTGCGTGCGCGGCCTCGTGGGCGAGGAGTCGCGCCTTCACGTCCACCCCGCCCGCATAGCCGCCGAGGCGGCCGCCGGTCGCGACCACCCGGTGGCAGGGGACGAGGATGGCGACCGGGTTGTGGTGGTTCGCGCCCCCCACCGCCCGGGCGGCGCCGGGCCGCCCGACCTTGCGCGCCACCTCCCCGTAGGTCCGCACCTCTCCCCACGGGATGGCGACGAGCTCCCGCCACACGCGCAGCCGGAACGGGCTGCCGCGGAGATCGAGCGGCGGCAGCCGCGGCGGCCGTCCGGCGAAGTAGTCGGCGAGCGCCCGGAGTCCCGCCTCGAGGTTCTCCCGGGTGCGGGCCGTGATGGGGGGGCGGGGGCGCTCCCCTCCCCCGAAGCGGATCCCGCAGACGCCCTCGTCGCTGGCCTCGACGGCGAGCACGCCGACGGGCGAGCGGAACTTGGCGAGCGCCGTCACCCGACCAGTCTAGCGTCTCGGCCCCGGCGCCAGAAGGGCTCCGGGCGAGCCGGGAGACCGTCTGGTATCCTCGGGCCATGCTCCACTGGGTGGCCGCCTTCCTCGTCCAGCTCCTCGTCTCCTCCGCCGTGCTCATGATCTCGGTGGCGTGGGTGACGCCGAAGAACCCCCGCAACACGCTCGGCCGGGCGGCGCTCGTCTCGCTCGTCCTCTCCGCCGCCTGGACGCTCTCCCTCGCGCGGTTCGCCTGGTTCCTCCTCATCCCCCTCCTCCTCTACGCGCTCGTCTGGATGGTGGTCATCACGGGCGCCTACAAGGTGAGCGTCGCGCGGGCGCTGCTCCTCGCGCTCGCGCTCTCCTTCGTCTCCTGGCTCGTCGCCCTCGTGTTCGGGATCCGGGCTTGAGGCGGTGGCCCGCAGCGCCCGTGCTCGCCGTGGCCCTGGCCGCGCGGGCGGCCGCGCCCCCGGAGGTCCCCGCCGAGCTCGCGCGGGCCGCCTGGCTCGGGGACGCGGCGGCGGTCGCCCGCCTCCTCGACGCCGGCGCGCCGCCGTCAGGGCGCACCGCCGCTGGCTCGACCCCGCTCGGCATCGCGGCGCAGGCGGGCCGGCTGGAGGTGGCGACGCTGCTGCTCGATCGCGGGGCCCCCCCGGACGCGCGGGGGTCGGACGGCTGGACGCCGCTCATGCAGGCGGCCGCCGCCGGCCACGTCGAGGTCGTGCGCCTGCTGCTCTCGCGCGGCGCCTCCCCCGACCTGCGCACGCCGGACGGGTTCTCTGCGCTCGACGCGGCCCGGGCCGCGGACCGCGGCGCCGTCATGGCGGTGCTCCTTCGCGCGGGGGCGCGCGACGCCGACCGGCCGGGGCGCTCTCCCGTGGGCATCGCCACCGGCGTCGGCTCGACGCGCTAGGCGAGGCGCAGGAATCGGGCGATGACCCGCTTCTCCCCGGCCCCGGGAAAGGAGACCGTCACCTTCGCGTCCGGGCCGGGCCCGTCGCAGGCGCGGACGAGACCCTCTCCGAGCTGGGCGTGGAGGACCCTCGTCCCCGCCGCGAACGCGGGGCGATGGCCCTCGGGGCGCTGGTCGTACGAGTAGTCGACGGTGGGCCCGCTCCCCCGCCGCGGCCGGGGCCCGGCCGACTCGCCGTCGTACTCGATCACCGGCTCGCCGGGCAGGGCCCCGGGGTGGCGCCGCACCACCGGAGCCGTCGGGACCGGACGGGCGGTCCGCGGCGGGAGGCCGAAGAGCTCGGGCGGGAGGTCGCCCAGGAACCGGGAAGGTTCCCGCTCCCGGAAGCTCGGCCCGGCCTCGCCGTAGGCCATGCGGCGGCGAGCGAGCGAGAGGGTGAGCCGGGACTTCGCCCGCGTCATGCCCACGTAGCAGAGGCGCCGCTCCTCGTCGACGTCGGCGGCCCGCTCTCCGCCGGCGACGTCGCGCCGCCAGGGGCGCTCGTACGGGAGCAGGCCCTCCTCGAGGCCGGCGATGAGGACCGCCTCGAACTCGAGGCCCTTCGCGGCGTGGAGCGTCATGAGCGCCACGCGCCCCTCCGGCGTCGGCGCGTCCGCCTCGCCGAGAAGCGCGATCTGCTCGAGGAAGCCGGCGAGGGGCGGCGTCCTCGGCTCGTCCGGGTCCCGCGGCGCCGGCTCGCCGGCGCGCGCCTCGTCGTACTCCCGTGCGGCGGCCACGAGCTCGAGCAGGTTCTCCGCCTTCTCGACGGACTCGTCGGTCCCCTCGGCGCGCAGGCGATCGAGGAGCCCGCTGCGGGCGAGCGCCTCCTGGACCGCCGCCCCGGCGTCGAGGCCGGGCACGTCCGCGTGCAGGGAGGCGACGACCGCGTGGAACTCGCCGAGGCTCCGGCGCGCGGCGGGCTTCAGCTCCTCGATCTCGCCGCGTCGCGCGAGCGCCTCGAAGAGCGGGGTCGATGCCGCCTCCGCGAAGGCGCGCAGGCGCGCGATCGTCTTCTCCCCGATGCCGCGCGCGGGCCGGTTGAGGACGCGCAGGAGGTCCAGGTCGGAGGCGGGCGACAGGGCGAGCCGGAGATAGGCGGCCGCGTCGCGCACCTCGGCGCGCTCGTAGAAGCTCGTGCCCCGCACGATGACGTACGGGACCCGGACGGCTCGCAGCGCCGCCTCGATCGGCCGAGACTGGGCGTTCACGCGATAGAGTATGGCGATCTCGTCGCCGCGCGTGCCCCGCCGCCGCTCCTCCTCGACCGCCGCGGCCAGGCGCTGCGCCTCCTCGTGCTCGTCCTGGGCGACGACCAGCCGCAGCGGCGCGCCGGCCTCCCGCTCGGTCCAGAGCTTCTTCTCCCTGCGCCGAGAGGCCTTGGAGATGACCGCGTGCGCCGCCGCGAGCACGTTGGCGCTGGAGCGGTAGTTCTGCTCGAGCTTCACGACCCGGGTCCCCGGGAAGTGCTTGTCGAAGTCGAGGATGTTCCCGACGTCGGCGCCTCGCCAGCGGTAGATGGCCTGGTCGTCGTCGCCGACCACGCACACGTTCGCGGGCTCCCCGCACAGGAGCCGGAGAAGCCGGTACTGGGCGGGGTTCGTGTCCTGGAACTCGTCGACGAGGATGTACCGGAACCGCCGTCGCCAGCGCCCCTGGAGCCCGGGGTCCGCCTCGAGCAGCTGCGCCGGCCGGAGCAGCAGGTCGCCGAAGTCCACCGAGCCCGCCCGCTTCAGCGCCCGCTCGTAGCGGCGGTAGAGCTCGAGGCAGACCTCGCCCTCGGCGTCGTCGGCCTCGACCCGGACGTCCCCCGGGGAGAGCCCGAGGTTCTTCCAGCGATCGACGCGGGAGAGCGCCTCCCGGGGCCCGAGGCGGGCGTCGTCGTCCACCCCCATCTCCGCGAGCAGCCGCTTCACCAGCGCGCGCTGGTCGTCGTCGTCGTAGATGGCGAAGGCCGGGGGAAGCCCCGCGGCCTCGGCCTCCCGGCGCAGGAACCGGGCGCCGAAGGCGTGGAAGGTCTGGACCCAGGCCTCGCGCCCGGTCGGGCCGAGCAGCGCCTCGAGCCGCTCTCGCATCTCCCCCGCGGCCTTGTTCGTGAAGGTCACGGCGAGCACGTGCCACGGGGCGACGCCGTGCTCCCGGATGAGGTGCGCGATGCGGTGGACGATGACCCGGGTCTTGCCCGAGCCGGCCCCGGCGAGCACGAGCAGCGGGCCGTCGCCGTGGAGGACGGCCTCGCGCTGTGCGTCGTTCAGGTCGTCGAGCAGGGCGTCCATCGGGGAGGGAGAGGATAACCCGACCGGGCGTTCGCGCCTTTACCTCCGCGCCCCTTCCGTGGAGAGTGTGCCCCATGGCCCCGCCCGTCCGGGTCGCCCCCCTGGGCGGCCTCGGCGAGATCGGCATGAACTGCCTCGCGCTCGAGTGCGAGGGACGGGTCGCCGTCGTCGACTGCGGGCTTCTCTTCCCCCCCGGCGGCCTGGGGGTGGAGGCCGTCGCGCCGGACCTGCGCTGGCTGGAGGAGCGCCGCGACCGGGTGGGAGCGGTTCTCGTCACCCACGGACACGAGGACCACATCGGCGCTCTCCCGCTGCTGTTGCGCGCCGTGCGCGCGCCGGTGTACGGGCCGGCCCTCGCGCTCTCCCTCCTGCGCCCGCGGCTCGAGGAGGCAGGCGTCCGGGCCGAGCTCCGGGAGGTCCGCCCCGGCGATCGGATCCGGGCCGGCGACGGGTCTCCGTTCGCGGCCGAGTTCGTGGCGGTCGCGCACTCGGTGCCGGACTCCTGCGCCCTCGCGGTCGAGACGCCGCAGGGACTCCTCGTCCACAGCGGCGACTTCAAGGTCGACGAGCGGCCCGTGGCGGGCCGCCGCACCGACCTCCCCCGCTTCGAGGAGCTGGGGCGCGCGGGCGTCCGCATGCTCCTCTCCGACTCGACGAACGCCGACCGTCCCGGCCACTCGCCCTCGGAGTCCGAGGTGGGGCCGGCGCTGCGACGCGTCTTCGACGGCGCACCGGGGCGGGTGTGGGTCACCTGCTTCTCCTCCCACATGGGGCGCATCCAGCAGGTGGCCGACGCGGCCCGCGCCTACGGCCGGCGCCTCGCGCTCGTCGGCCGATCCATGGAGGAGAGCGTCCGGCTCGGCCTCGAGCTCGGGTACCTCTCCTTCCCGCCGGGCCAGCTCGCCACCGCGGAGGAGGCCCGGGACGCCCCGCCGCGCGAGCTGTGCGCGCTGCTCACCGGGTCGCAGGGGGAGCCCCACGGCGCGCTCGCCCGGCTCTCGAGGGGCGAGCTCGCGGGCCTCGCGGCAGGGCCGCTCGACCGGGTCGTGTTCTCCGCGCGGCTCATCCCCGGCAACGAGGTGGCCATCGGCCAGGCGCTCGACGGCCTCGCCCGCCGGGGCGCGGACGTCCTCTGGGAGGGCCACCGCACCCTGCACGTCTCCGGCCACGCCCAGGAGGACGAGGAGCGCCTCCTCATCCGGCTGACGCGCCCGGAGCACTTCGTGCCCATCCACGGCGGGTTGCGCCAGCTCCTCCGGCATGCGGGCCACGCCGCCTCGGAAGGCGTCCCCGACGGACGGCGCCACGTCCTCGTCGACGGGGAGGTCCTCGAGCTCTCGGACGCCGGCGCGGCGCGCGTCCCCGGAGGCGTCCCGGCCGGCCGCGTCCACCTCTCCCGGGACGGAGGCCTCCTCCCCCTGGCGCACTCCGTGGTACGAGAGCGGCGGATGCTCTCCGAGCACGGCCTGGTCCTCGCCGTGGTGGCGCTCGACCGCGCCACCCGCGAGCTCGCGCGCCCGGTGGAGGTCCGCGGACGTGGCGCGGCCGGACTCGAGGGGCGGGAGGCCGAGCTCGCGGCGGAGGCCGGGCGGGCGGTGTCCGAGCTCCCCGCGGGGGAGCGGGGCACCGCCCAGGTGGAAGCCGCGCTCGACCGCGCCGTGCGCGGCTGGTTCCGGCGGGCGAGCGGGCGGCGGCCGGCCGTGGAATCGTTGGTTCTCGAGGTCTAGCGAGGAGGGAGCGGGATGCCGAGCTTCGACGTCGTGTCCGAGCTGAACGCCATGGAGGTCGAGAACGCCTTCAACCAGGCGAGGAAGGAGATCGCGCAGCGCTTCGACTTCAAGGGGACGTCGACCGACCTCACCCGCCAGCAGGACGGGGCGATCCTCGTCCAGGCGAACAGCGAGGGGCGCATCGACGCCGCGCTCACCGTGCTCATGGAGAAGTTCGCGAAGCGGAGCGTTCCGCTCGAGGGGCTCGACCCGCAGAAGATCGAGCCCGCGGCGCAGGGCCACGTGAAGAAGCTCGTGAAGCTCAGGCGCGGCCTCAAGCAGGAGGACGCGAAGCGCATCGTGGCCATCGTGAAGGAGAGCGGCCTCAAGCTCCAGGCGGCCATCCAGGGCGAGGCCGTCCGGATCACCGGCAAGAAGAAGGACGACCTCCAGGCGGCGATGCAGCTCGTGCGCGGGGCGAACCTCGGGATCCCCATCCAGTTCCAGAACTTCCGGGACTGAGCGGGGCCCCGAGAAGGAGACGCCCCCGGCGCGGCGCGCCGGGGGCATCGCTCCCCGCGGAGGAGACTACTGGCAGGTGTTCTTGAAGACCGACACCGTGTCGCCGTAGGAGTTGGCCGTCACGATGTCGGGCTTCCCGTCCCCGTTCATGTCGGCGACCGCGATCCCGTACGGGACGTCTCCGCTGCCGAGCGTCACGTTGTACACCGTCCCCAGCGTGTAGTTGCCGTTGCCGGGGAAGACCTGCAGCAGGGGTCCGCCCGCTCCCGAGTAGTAGTTCGTCACCGCGATGTCCATCTTGCCGTCGCCGTTGAAGTCGCCGGCGGCGAGCGCGGCTGCGTTCGCGTAGGACGGCACGGGGTTGAGCTTGTAGACCGCCCCCGCGGTGAGCGTGCCCGACACGTTCTTGAGGACCGACACCGAGGCATAGCCCGTGTCGGCGGTGACCACGTCCGGGTAGCCGTCGCCGTTCAGATCGGTGACGACGAGCTTGTTCACGATGGTGCTGACGAAGGTGGTGGTGGCGGCGACGGCGACCGCTGCGGGCGTGAGTGTGACCGCGGCGGCCGGAGCGAACAGGCCGCCGCCGGTGCCCTGGATGATCGTGACCGCGCCCTGGCTGTTGTAGGAGCCGCCGACGACGATGTCGGGGATCCCGTCCCCGTTCATGTCGGCGACCGCCACGTCGTACGGCAGGAAGCCGGGCTGGAGCACGGGCAGCATCGCCTGGAAGACGCCGTTGCCCATGTTCTCGTAGATGACGACGCCCGCGTTCTGCGCCGCCATGATGATGTCGGGCCTGCCGTCCTTGTTGATGTCCGCCACCGCCACCCCGAGCATGAGGAGGTCCGTGTAGAGGTGGATGGGGCTACCCCAGGTGCCCGAGCCCGTTCCGAGGAAGACGATCCCCTCGCCCGCGTTCGTCGTGTAGTTCGTCACCGCCGCGTCGAGGTTGTGGTCGCCGGACAGGTCGCCGAGCGCGATGCGGCCGGACTGGGGGTCGATGCTGGTCGGCGTGAGGAGCGTGAACGTCCCGCCCGAGCTGCCGACGAGCACGCCGAGGTTGCTGTTCGACGTGCTGCCCTGATCCACGTACACGATGTCCATGTAGCCGTCGTTGTTCACGTCCCCGATGGCGAGCCAGATCGGGTTCTCCGCCGGGGTCGAGTACGCGGTCTCCGTGAAGGCGAACGAGGTGCAGGCCTTCGTGCACACGCCGCTCACGCACTGCGGCGTGCTGCCGGAGCACTTCGTCCCGCAGCTCCCGCAGTTGTTCGGGTCGCTCTTCGTGTTCGTGCACGTGCCGCTGCAAGTGCTCGGCAGGGCCGCCGGGCAGGCGCACTTGCTGCCGGTGCAGTTCTGGCCGCCCGCGCAGGCGACGCCGACCGCCGTGCCGGAGCAGTTGCCGCTCGCGCCGCAGTAGCCGTTGTTCGTCGTCGGGTCGACGCAAGCGCCGCCGCAGACGATCTGGCTTCCGCTGCAGACCGTCAAGCACGCCCCGTTGAAGCAGGTCTGGCCCGCCGCGCACTTCGCTCCCGCCGTGCTCGGGTTCGCCGAGCTCGAGCAGGCCCCCGACGCGCCGCAGTAGTTCACGTCGGTGAGCGGGTTGATGCAGGTGCCGTTGCACGCGATCTGGGGGGACGGGCAGGTGAGCGCGCACTTCGCGCCGGTGCAGACCTGTCCCGCCGGACACGCCGTGCCGCAGGCGCCGCAGTTCGCGGGGTCGGTCTGGAGGTTCGCGCAGGTTCCGCTGCAGTTCGTGAGACTGCTCTGGCAGGTGAGGCCGCACGACCCGCCGGAGCAGACGTTGCCCGCCGCACACTTCGTGGCGCACGTGCCGCAGTTGTTGTTGTCGCTCTGCGGGTTCGTGCAGGTCCCGCTGCAGTTCAGGTCGCCCGCCTGGCAGCTGAGCGCGCAGACGCCCGCGCTGCAGACCTGGCCGGCCGTGCACTTCGTCCCGCAGGTCCCGCAGTTGTTGTTGTCGGTCTGGGTGTTCGTGCAGGTCCCGCTGCAGGCCGTGAGCCCGCTCTGGCAGGAGAGCGTGCAGACGCCCGCCGTGCAGACGCTGCCGGCCGTGCACTTCGTCGTGCAGGTGCCGCAGTTCCCGTTGTCGACCTGGGTGTTCGTGCAGGTCCCGCTGCAGTTCGTGGCCGCGCCGCAGTCGGTACCGCACTTCCCGGCGCTGCAGACCTGGCCCGACGGGCAGACCGTGCCGCAGGCGCCGCAGTTCGCGTTGTCGGTCTGGGTGTTCGTGCAGTTCCCGCTGCAGGCCGTGAGCCCGCTCTGGCAGGAGAGCCCGCAGGTGCCGCCGCTGCAGACGTACCCGGCGGCGCACTTGGTCCCGCAGGTCCCGCAGGTCCCGTTGTCGGTCTGGAGGTTCGTGCAGGTCCCGCTGCAGGCCGTGAGCCCGGTCTGGCAGGAGAGCCCGCAGCTGCCGGAGCTGCAGACGTTGCCGGCCGCACACTTGTTCCCGCAGGTCCCGCAGTTCCCGTTGTCGGTCGCGGTGGTCGTGCAGGTCCCGCTGCAGTTCGTCTCGCCACTCAGGCAGGAGACGCTGCACTTCCCGGCGCTGCAGACCTGGCCCGACGGGCAGACCGTGCCGCAGGCGCCGCAGTTCGCGTTGTCGGTCTGGGTGTTCGTGCAGTTCCCGCTGCAGGCCGTGAGCCCGCTCTGGCAGGAGAGCCCGCAGCTGCTGCCGCTGCAGACGTACCCGGCGGCGCACTTGTTCCCGCAGGTCCCGCAGTTCCCGTTGTCGGTCGCGGTGCTCGTGCAGATGCCGCCGCAGTTCGTGAGCCCGCTCTGGCAGGTCACCCCGCACTTGCCGGCGCTGCAGACGTTCCCGGCCGGGCAGACCGTGCCGCACGCGCCGCAGTTGCCGTTGTCGGTCTGCGTGTTCGTGCAGGTCCCGCTGCAGTTCGTCTCGCTGCTGAGGCACGAGACCCCGCACTTCCCGGCGGCGCAGACCTGGCCCGACGGGCAGGCCGTGCCGCAGGCGCCGCAGTTCGCGTTGTCGGTCTGGAGGTTCGTGCAGGTCGAGCTGCAGATGGTGAGGCCGCTCTGGCAGGAGAGGCTGCAGCTGCCGCTGCTGCAGACGTTGCCGCCCGAGCAGGTCTTGCCGCAACCGCCGCAGTTCCCGTTGTCCGTCGCCGTGTTGACGCAGGTGCCGTTGCAGGCGGTGAGGCCGCTCTGGCAGCTGAGGGCGCACGTCCCGTTCGAGCACACCTGTCCCGCCGCGCACTTCGTGCCGCAGCCGCCGCAGTTGTTGTTGTCGGTCGCCGTGTTCGCGCAGGTGCCGCTGCAGTTCGTGAGGCCGGCCTGGCAGGTGAGGCCGCAAGTGCCGTTCGCGCACACCTCGCCCGCCGGGCACTTCGTGCCGCAGCCGCCGCAGTTGTTGTTGTCGGTCGCCGTGTTCGCGCAGGTGCCGCTGCAGTTCGTGAGCCCCGTCTGGCAGGACAGGACGCAGGTGCCGGCCGAGCACACCTCGCCCGACGGGCACTTGTTTCCGCACGCCCCGCAGTTCAGCGAGTCCGTCTGGACGTTCGTGCAGATCGAGCTCGCGCCGCTGCCGCAGGCGTTCGGCTCCGAGCTCGGGCACCCGCACTTGCCACCCGTGCACGTCTGGCCGGCCGGACAGGCGTTGCCGCAGCCGCCGCAGTTGTTCGAGTCGGTCGCGAGCGTCGCGCAGTAGGTCGGGCTCGCGGACGGGCAGGCCGTCTGGCTGGCCGCGCAGCTCGTCACGCAGGCGCCGCTCGAGCACACCTGGCCGGACTGACACTTCACGTTGCAGGCGCCGCAGTTCAGCGGGTCGGTCTGGAAGTTCGTGCAGATCGCGGTCGCCCCGTTGCCGCAGGCATCCGGCTCGGAGGCAGAGCAGGCGCAGCCCGTCGACGTGCAGGACTGGCCGGCCGGGCACACCTTCCCGCAGGCGAAGCAGTTGTTCGCGTCGCTCGTGAGCGTGGCGCAGTAGTTGCCGCTCGTGGTGGTGCAGGTCGTCTGGCCGGCGGGGCAGGAGGCGGCCACGCACTTCCCGCTCGAGCAGGTCTGGTTCGAGGCGCAGTGGTTGCCGCAGGTGCCGCAGTTCACCGGGTCGGTGTTGAAGTCCGTGCAGATGGCGCTCGTCCCGCTGCCGCAGGCGTTCGGCGTCGCGACCGGGCAGCCGCACTTGCCGGCGGTGCACGACTGGCCGCCGGGACACTGGGTGCCGCACACGCCGCAGTTGTTCGCGTCGCGGGTGACGTCGGCACAGTAGGACTGTCCGTTCACGTCGCAGAGCGTCTGCCCCTGGGAACAGCTCCCCACGCACTCGCCGGCGTTGCAGACCTGGCCGCTGCCGCACGCCTTGCCGCACGCGCCGCAGTTCTGCGGGTCGGTCTGGAACGAGGTGCAGAAGGCCGCCGTGCTCGTCCCGCAGGCGTTCGGGCGCGCCGTCGGACAGGCGCAGGTGCCGTTCTGGCACGACTCGCCGGCGGGGCAGGCGTTCCCGCAGGCGCCGCAGTTTTCGTTGTCGGTGGCGAGCGTCACGCAGGTGCTGCCGCACTGCACCGAGCCACCGAGGCACGTGGACGTGGTCGACGACCCGCAGCCAGCGAGAGTTGCGAGCGCCACGGCGAGCAGCGGCAGCCAGCGAGAGAAGCGCGTCATCCCGGAATCCCCCCAAAGAGCCAGAACGGAAGTGTGCGCGGAAGTTACCAGACCGCCACAGGAGCGATCTGACCCGGGACCGTGGTACGGCAATGTACCCCTTCCAATGGGTCAGGCCACACCCACCCGTTGCGCGCCGCTGGGCGAGGGACTTAGATCCGCTGCCCGTGTCGACCCCGGTGTACATGCACACCCTCGGCTGCCCGAAAAATCGGGTGGATAGCGAGGTCATGCTGGGCGCCCTCTCGTCCGCCGGGTTCCGCCTTGTCGCCAAGGCGCGGGACGCGGACGTCATCGTGGTGAACACGTGCGGGTTCATCGAGAGCGCCAAGGAGGAGTCGATCGAGGCCATCCTCTCCCTCGCCCGAATGAAGGAGGAGGGTCGCTGCCGGAAGCTCGTCGTCGCCGGGTGCCTCGCGCAGCGCTACCCCGAGGAGCTGGCCCGCGACCTGCCGGAGGTGGATCACTTCATCGGGACCGGCGCCTACCCGGACGTGGCCCGGATCGTCACCGACGCCCAGGCGAAGCGACTCGTCGTCCCGGACCCGGACTTCGTGCACGACGCGAGCACGCCTCGGGTGAACTCGCTGCCCTCGCACACCGCCTACCTGAAGATCGCCGAGGGCTGCGACAACGCGTGCGCGTTCTGCATCATCCCCCGCCTCCGCGGGCCGCAGCGCTCGCGGCCGGTGGACGACCTCGTCGAGGAGGCCGCGGGGCTCGCGTCCCGCGGCACGGTCGAGCTCTCGCTCGTCGCGCAGGACCTCACCGCCTACGGGCAGGACCTCCCCGGGAAGGTGCGCCTCCAGCACCTGCTCCCCGAGCTCTGCCGGGTCGAGGGCATCCGCTGGATTCGCCTGCACTACGCCTACCCGCGCGACTTCCCCGACGCGCTCGTCGACGTGATCGCCCGGGAGCCGAAGGTCGCGAAGTACGTCGACATGCCTCTGCAGCACTCGTCGGACCGGCTGCTCCGGTCGATGAAGCGCGGTCGCGACGCGCGCTTCCTCCGCCGACTCCTCGCTCGGCTCCGCGAGCGGGTCCCGGGCATCGCGCTGCGCACGGCTCTCATCGTCGGGCTCCCCGGCGAAACCGAGGAGGACTTCGACGGGCTCCTGCGCTTCGTCGAGGAGGAGCGCTTCGAGCGGCTCGGGGTCTTCACGTACTCGCGCGAGGAGGGGACGGCCGCGGCCGCGATGCCCGGGCAGGTCCCGGAGAAGGTGAAACGGGCGCGCCAGAAGAAGGTGATGGAGCTGCAGCGGCGCATCTCCCGCGCCCACCAGCGCGCCCTCGTCGGAACCCGACTCGAGGTCCTCGTCGAGGGACGGGCCGAGGGTACCGAGCACCTGCTCGCCGGCCGCCACGCCAGGCAGGCGCCCGAGATCGACGGGCTGACCTACGTGAACGAGTTCGCGGTCCCGGGCGAGCCGGTGGCCTACCCCGGCGAGTTCGTGACGGTGGAGGTCACCGAGGCCGGCGACTACGACCTCGTCGGGCGCGTCGTCGGCCGCGAACCTCGCGGCGGGCAGCGGCTGCCGCGCCCGCCCCGCCCCGCGAGTGCGGTGGGTTCGCGCCTCCGGGTCGTGCAGTGACCCTGGAGCACCTCGTGCGGCGCCCGGGCGCGGCGAGCGCCCGCCCGCCTCTCGCCGTCCTCCTCCACGGGATCGGCGCCGACGAGACCGACCTCTTCGCGCTCGCTCCCGCGCTCGACCCCCGGCTCCTCGTGGTCTCCGCCCGCGCGCCCTTCGAGGCGGAGCCGATGGGCTATGCCTGGTACGCCATCGACTGGTACGAGCACCCGCCGCGCCCGGACGTCGCCCAGGCCCGCGCGAGCCTCGAGCGCCTCCTCGCCTTCGTCGGCGAGGCGGTGGAAGCCTACGACGCGGACCCCTCGCAGGTGCTGCTCGCTGGCTTCAGCCAGGGCGCGTCCATGGCCGTCTCGGCGGCGCTCGCACGCCCCGAGGCCTTCCTGGGCGTGGCCGCCCATTCCGGGCGGCTCCTCCACGCGCTCCTCCCGGCCTCGCCCCCGCACGGCGGGCCGCGCGTCCCCGTGCTCTGGCAGCACGGGCGCCTCGACCCGGTGGTGCCGATGGCCTTCGGCGACGAGGCCCGGCGGCTGCTCCCGCCCCTCGGCGTCGACCTCGACTTCCGCGAGTACGCCATCGGCCACGAGATCGGCGCGGAGAGCCTGCGCGACCTCGCCACCTGGCTCTCCGGACGGCTGGGAGGCGCCGGCGCGTGAACTCCGGCGCCCGCGCCGCGGTCTTCGACCTCGACGGCACCCTCGTCGACAACATGCGCTACCACGGGGAGGCCTGGGTGCGCCTCGCACGGCGCCTCGGCTCCCCCGCGACCCGCGAGCAGTTCGAGCGGGACTGGGCGGGGCGCAAGTCGGACGAGATCCTCCCGGCGCTTCTCGGGCGGCCGGCCTCCCCGGAGGAGGTGGTGGCGCTGTCGGACGAGAAGGAGGCGGACTACCGCGCCGCGTACGGACCGCGAGTCGAGCCGGTCCGGGGGCTCTTCCCGTTCCTCGAGGCGCTCCGGGCCGCCGGCTACCGCCTCGCGCTCGCCACGGCCGCGCCCCCCGAGAACCGGAACCTGGTGCTCGCGGGCTTGGGGCTCCCGGACGCCTTCGCGGCCGTCGCCGGACCGGAACTCGCCGTCCGCGGCAAGCCGTGGCCCGACATCTTCCTCGCCGCGGCCGACCTCCTCGGCGTCCCGGCCCCCGCCTGCGTGGCGTTCGAGGACGCAGCGAACGGCGTCCGCGCGGCGCGCGCTGCCGGCATGGAGGTCGTGGGGATCGCGACGGGCGAGCCCGAGACGGCGCTCGCCGCGGCGGGCGCCCGCTTCACCGGGGGGGACTACGAGGCCCTTCCCCCGGCCTGCCTTGCCTGGCTGGGGATCGAACCCTAGCGACCGGGCATCTGCACGCGCCGCGCGTCGGCGGGGACCCGGACCTCGAAGTCCGCGTCCTTCAGCCCCGCGTTCCTCCTCAGATCCCCGAAGGCGATGTCGTTCACGTTTCCCTGCGCGTCCTCGACCTTCGTGCGCGTCACCTCGCCCTGCGGGCCGACGGTGAGGGTCACCGACTCGACGCGCGGGTCCGGCCGCCGCGGGTGGAGCACGAGCGTGCCCTCCGGGCCCACGGAGAGCAGGAACTCCTTCTCCAGGCTCCCCTTCCCGAGGAGGAAGGTGACGGCGGCGCTCATCGCGGTCGCGTCGAACCGCTCGTCGACGTAGACCTGGTTCGGCTCCGCCTCGTACTGCACGAGGCGGGTGCCGACGACGGCCACGCTCTTGCGGGACGGGGAGACGTAGTCCCAGCGCATGCGGCCGGGCTTCTTCACGATGAGCGTCCCGCGCGACACCTGTCGCCTTTGGGCGGCGGCGTAGGTGTAGGTCTGGACGAAGGTGGCGGAGAGGTCCCTTGTGGCCTCGTAGAAGGCCTGGACCCGCCGCGCGAGCGCGGGCGCCTCGTCCGCGGGCGCCGCCGGGGCCGGGGCGGCGAGCGCGACCGCTAGGCAGAGGGAGGCGAGGTGCATGGGACCCGTTATACTCGACGGGCCGAGCGCGCCGCGCATTCCCCTCAAGAGCCGGAGGCCCCGTGGCCGACCTCGAGTTCTTCTACGACTTCGTGAGCCCCTACTCGTACCTCGCGTCCACCCGCATCGAGGCGGAGGTGCGCCGCGCGGGGGGAGCGGTCCGTTTCCGCCCCTTCCTGCTCGGCGCCGTCTTCAAGGCGACCGGCAACCGCGCGCCGCTCGACACCCCGGCGAAGGAGGCCCACATGTGGGTCGACCTCCAGCGCTGGTCGCGGCGCCTCGGCGTCCCGCTCGTGAGGCCCGCCACCTTCCCGGTGCTGACGGTCCTGCCGCTCCGGGCGGCGCTCGCCGCGGAGAAGGCCGGCGCCCTCGTTCCCTTCACCCACGCGGTCTACCGCGCCTACTGGGTCGAGGGGCGCGACATCTCCCAGGCGGAGGTGGTCGAGGAGGCGGCGCGCCGCGCGGGCCTCGACGGCCCCGCCCTGGTCGCCGCCGCGCCCGGCTACAAGGAGGCGCTCGCCCGGCAGACCCAGGAGGCGGTGGACCGGGGCGCCTTCGGTGCCCCCACCTACTTCGTGGGCGGGGAGATGTTCGTCGGCAACGACCGGCTCGACTTCGCCATCGAGGCGCTGGTCGCCGCCAACCGTCCTTGACGCGCGGGGCGACCCGGAGGATCCTCCGCGCCTCGATGCGCCCCTACCGGACCGCCCTCGTCGCCGGCGCCGCCCTCGCGGCGTGTCTCGCCGCCTCGGGTTGCACGACTCCGTGCCAGGAGCTCGGCGACCGGATCTGCAACTGCCTGCCGGTGGGCTCCTCGCGCAACACCTGCCAGACCGACGTGAAGAACCGGGTCAACACCGCTCATCCCACGAGCGACGAGAACTCCTACTGCTCGGCGCTTCTCAACACCTGCCCGGACCCCGGCACGAACTGGGACCCGTCGAGCCCGCCCCCGGCGTGCGCGTTGCTCCAGACCTGCCAGGGGATGATCAACTGCGGCCTCGCGTACCCCGCGGTGACCGGGCTCGTGCTCCCCGCCACGACCACCAGCTGCACGTTCGTCACGTCGCCGCTCCCCGACGGGGGCCCGTGATCGGCGGGCGAGGCTAGACGCCCAGGAAGGCGCGCCGGGCCGGGCCCGGCCGGACCGGCCCGGCATCGAACCGCCCCGAGACCGCCGTGCCGCAGCGCGGACAGGTCCCTCCGGGACCGAGCCCGTAGGATCGGACCGACATCCAGTCCCGCTCGACCACGGCGGCGTCGCACGCGGGGCAGTAGGTGGTCTGCCCCTCCGGGTCGTGCACGTTGCCCGTGTAGACGTGGTGCAGGCCGACCTCGCGGGCGATGCGCCGGGCCTCCGTGAGGGTGGCCACCGGGGTCGGCGGTCGGTCCATCATCTTGTAGTCGGGGTGGAAGGCCGAGAAGTGGAGGGGGACGTCCGGCCCCATGTGATCGCGCACCCATTCGGCGAGCTTCCTCGTCTCGGCGGGGTCGTCGTTCAGGCCCGGGATGACGAGGTTCGTGACCTCCGTCCAGACCCGGCCTTCCCGCGCGAGCCACTCGAGCGTCTCGAGCACGGGGGCGAGGTGCGCGAGGCAGGCCTTCCGGTAGAAGTCCTCGGTGAACGCCTTCAGGTCGACGTTCGCCGCGTCCATGTGCTCGAAGATCTCGGCGCGGGCCTTCTCGTGTACGTAGCCGGCGGTCACGAAGACGGTCTTCAGGCCCCTTCGGTGCGCCTCTCGCGCCACGTCGATCGCCCACTCCGCCCAGATGACCGGGTCGTTGTAGGTGAAGGCGATCGACGGACAGCCGGCCTCGATGGCGAGGTCCACGACCGACCCCGGGGTGTGGAGCCCCATGTGGCGCCCGGAGGCGCGCGCCTTGGAGATGTCCCAGTTCTGGCAGAACCGGCAGCCGAGGTTACAGCCGACCGTGCCGAAGGAGAGCACCTGGGTCCCCGGGTAGAAGTGGTTGAGGGGCTTCTTCTCGATCGGGTCGGAGGCGAAGCCCGTGCTCCGCCCGTACCCGAGGCTGACGAGGGACCCGCCCACGTTCTGGCGGATGAAGCAGAAGCCTGCCTGGCCCTCCGCGAGCCGGCAGTCGCGCGGGCACAGGGTGCACCGCAGCCGTCCGTCCGGCTCGCGCTCGTACCACCGCGCGGGGTGCACCTCCCGGGGCCTCTCGATCTCGCCCTGCATTCAGAAGGAATGTAAGTCGCCCCCGCTGCGGCGCACCTGCCCCCGGTAGTCGAGGAAGGCCTGGACCTCGCCCCGGTGGATCACGCGCCCCTTCAGGAGGACCTGGAACGAGGCGGGCGGACCGGCGGCCCCGGCGGCAAAGAGGCGCGGTGGCCCGCCGGCGGTCTGCACGACAGGGGACCCCGCGGGGGGCGGGTCGAACCACAGGTCGAACTGGGAGGGACGGCTGGGTGTGGGGCCGAACCTCCGCCAGCCCGCGTAGTAGGCGAGGGCGGCCGCCTCCTGGTAGCTCGGCGCGAACACGAACGGGTCCGCGCCATCGCATCCGGGGGGGCTCCCGATTCCGGCGCACGCGCGCGCGGCGGCCTCCCGGGCGCGCTCCCCGTACTCGCGCCAGCCGCGGAACCGCTCCACGAAAGGGGTGTCCGGGGAGACGAGGGCGGGGTTGCGAACCTCCAGGCCGAAGAGGAGCGCGGCGGCGGCCCCGGTGGCGAGCGAGAAGCCCACGAGCGCCCGCCGGAGCCCGCGACCGAGGGACGCGAGCGCCGCGGCGGCGGCGCCCGCGAGCGCCGGGTACACGAGCGCGCCCCAGTTCGCCTCGACGGGGCTCCTCGTCGCGGCCGCGAAGGTGACGAGCATGGGAAGGAACGTCGCCGCCGCGACGCGCTTCAAGGCGGAGGTCCGCGCGCGAGCGAGCCGGGCGACGCCGAGGATGAGCACCACGGGCCCGGGGCCGGCGAGAAGCCCGCCCAGGTAGTCCAGGACGGAGCGGACGGTGACGGTCGAGGCGAAGCCGTGCCAGAGCTGGAAGCGGAGTTCGATCCAGCCGTTTCGGGCGTTCCAGACGAGGGTCGGGAGGAAGAGGGCGACCGCGACGGCCGCGCCCAGCCACGGCCAGGGCGCGCGGAGCTCCCGGCGGAGCTCCGGGTCCCAGGCGACGAGCAGGAAGAGCGCCGGAGCAAGGAGGCCGGCGGTGAGCTTCGAGAGGAGCGCGAGTCCCACCGCCACGCCCGCCCAGAGCCAGCCCCGCCCGCGCGCCCGGGCGACGAGCCAGGTCGCCGCCCCGTAGGCGGCCTCGACCGGCGCGTCCGGGAGCGCGAGCCCCCCGGTCAGCGTGAGGATGGGGGCGGCGGCGGCGAGCAGGGCCGCGATCACCGGCGCCACCGGGTCGTCCGAGAGCTCGGAGGCGACGAGCGCCGCGAAGACGACGGCGAGGACGCCGCACACGACGAACAGGATCCGCACGCCGAGCTCGCCGCCCACGGCGGCGGTCGAGAGCCGGATGAGCCAGGCCACCATGGGGGGGTGGTCGAAGTACCCCGCGGCGAGCCGGCGGGACCAGAGCCAGTAGTAGGCCTCGTCGGCGTAGAGGTCGAGGCCGCGGAAGAGGGCGAGGCGCGCGACGCCGGCGGCGAGCGCGATGGCCCAGACCTTCCTGCGCGCGGCTTGCGTGACCGGCATGGCGGCGCATCTTAGCAGCCGGGGCGCTGACGGCGACGCGACGTGGACCTCGAGCCAGGTGCCCGAGATCCTTGCGGAGGCCGGGCAAAGGGCCTAGGTATTGCCCCATCCGCTCGCGCGGACGGTATCCAGTGACCTTCCGAGAAGCCATCGAGAAACGCGTCCTCGTCTTCGATGGGGCGATGGGGACGCAGATCCAGGGGTTCGGCCTCAAGGCCGCCGACTTCGGCGGCAAGGAGGGCGCGAACGACCTCCTCACGCTCACGCGCCCGGACCTCGTCGAGGCCGTCCACGGTCGCTACTTCGCGGCCGGTTGCGACGTCGTCGAGACGAACACCTTCGGCTCGAGCCGGCTCAAGCTCGACGAGTACGGCCTCGGCCACCGGACCTACGAGGTGAACTTCCGGGCGGCGATCCTGGCGCGGCGCGCCGCCGACAGGCACGCGACGGCGGAGCACCCCCGCTTCGTCGCCGGCTCCATGGGTCCGACCGGGATGCTCCCGTCCTCGTCCGACCCGGCTCTCTCCAACATCACCTCCGACGCCCTCGAGAGGATCTTCGCCGAGCAGGCGCGCGGGCTCATCGAGGGGGGGGCGGACGCCCTCATCGTCGAGACCCAGCAGGACATCCTCGAGCTCCGCGCCGCGGTTCTCGGCGCCGACGCCGCTCGCCGAGAGGCGATGCGCGACGTGTTCGTGATCGCCCAGCCCACGCTCGTCGACGCCTCGGGGCGGATGCTGCTCGGCACGGACATCGGCGCGGCGCTCGCCACGCTCGAGCGGCTGCCGGTCGACGCGATCGGCATCAACTGCTCGACCGGGCCGGCCGAGATGCGCGAGAGCGTGCGGCTGCTCTGCCAGAAGTGCAGCCACTACGTCTCGGTGATGCCGAACGCCGGGATTCCCGAGAACATGGACGGCCGCGCCATCTACCGCCTGGCCCCCGAGGCACTCGCCGACGCGCTCGCGGACTTCGTCGCCGAGCTCGGCGTCGACATCGTCGGCGGGTGTTGCGGCACGACGCCCGAGCACATGCGCCGGGTGGTCGAGCGCCTCCGGCGCCTCTCGGCGCCCCGCCGCCGCCGCCCCCGCGCGGCTCCGGAGCTCTCCTCGGCGATGAAGGCCGTGCCGCTCGACCTTCAGCCGCGCCCCCTCATCGTCGGGGAGCGGGTCAACAGCCAGGGCAGCCGGAAGGTGAAGGAGCTCCTCCTCGCCGACGACTACCAGGGGCTCCTCTCGATCGCCCGGGGACAGGTCGACGGAGGTGCACACGTCCTCGACGTGTGCACCGCGCTGAACGAGCGGGACGACGAGGCGGCGCAGATGCGCACGCTCGTGCGCCTGCTCGCCCAGGGGGTCGACGCTCCGCTCATGATCGACTCCACCGAGGCGGACGTGGTGGAGAGCGCCCTCAAGGTCTACCCGGGGCGCTGCATCGTGAACTCGGTGAACCTGGAGAAGGGCGGCGAGAGGGTCCGGAAGGTCCTGCCGCTCGTGAGGCGCTTCGGGGCGGCGGTGGTCTGCATGACCATCGACGAAAAGGGGATGGCGCAGACCGCCGACCGCAAGAGCGAGATCGCGCGGCGCACCGTGGCCATCGCCCGGGAACACGGGCTCTTCCCGGATCAGCTCGTCTTCGACGCCCTCACCTTCACGCTCGCCACCGGCGGATCGGAGTACCGGCGGAGCGCGATCGAGACCCTCGAGGGGATCCGGCGCATCAAGGCGGAGAACCCGGGCGTCTTCACCACGCTCGGCGTCTCCAACGTCAGCTTCGGCCTCGCGAAGGCCGCGCGCGAGGTCGTGAACTCCGTCTTCCTCTTCCACGCGGTGCAGGCGGGGCTCGACCTCGCCATCGTGAACCCCAAGGACATCCGCCCCTACCCGCAGCTCGCCCCGGAGGAGCGTGAGCTCGCCGAGGACCTGATCCTCGACCGGCGCGAGGACGCCCTGGCGCGGCTCGTCGCCCACTTCGAGGGCAAGGCGCAGGTCGCGGGGCCGGGGCCGGCGGACGACCAGCTCGCCGGCAGGACCGCCGAGGAGCGCATCCACCTCCAGATCCTGCACCGGAAGCCGGACGGCATCGAGGCCCTCATCGACGAGGCGCTCGCGCGCCGCGCACCGGTGGACGTCCTGAACGAGGTCCTGCTGCCCGCGATGAAGGACGTCGGCGACCGCTTCGGCGCCGGCGAGCTGATCCTTCCCTTCGTGCTCCAGTCCGCCGAGGTGATGAAGCGGGCGGTCGGCCACCTGGAGCGCTTCCTCGACCGCGTCGAGGGGGCGACGAAGGGGACGGTCGTGCTCGCGACCGTCTACGGGGACGTCCACGACATCGGCAAGAACCTGGTGAAGACCATCCTCTCGAACAACGGCTTCACCGTGCACGACCTCGGTAAGCAGGTCCCGGTGGCGACCATCATCGAGAGGGCCGTCGCGGAAGACGCCGACGCGATCGGGCTGTCGGCGCTGCTCGTCTCCACGTCGAAGCAGATGCCGTATTGCGTCGATGAGCTCGCCCGGCGCAACCTGTCCGTGCCGGTGATCATCGGCGGGGCGGCCATCAACCGCCGCTTCGGCTACCGCACGCACTTCCTCCAGGACGGCACCGCCTACGCCGGCGGCGTCTTCTACGCACGGGACGCCTTCGAGGGCCTCGAGGTGGTCCAGGCGCTCGTCGACCCGACGCGCCGCGAGGCGCTGCGGCGCGACGTCCTCGAGAAGGCGCTTCGCGCCCGCTCCTCCCAGGCCGCGGAGCCGGCGCCGCCGTCCGGCCCGTCGCCCCGCAGCGACGTCCGGCCGGTCGAGAAGGCGCCGGTGCCCCCGTTCTGGGGCACGAGGGTGCTCCCGTCCGGTGCGGTTCCGCTCGCGGAGCTCTGGCCGCTCCTCGACCGGACCGAGCTCTTCAAGCTCCAGTGGGGCGTGCGCGCCAAGGGAGCGGACTACGAGCGGATGATCCGGGACGAGTTCGGGCCGCGCCTCGCCGCGCTGCAGGCCGAGGCCCAGGCGAAGGGCTGGCTCGTCCCGCGCGTCGTCTACGGGTACTTCCCCTGCCACGCGGAAGGCGACGACCTGGTCGTCCTCGATCCCGTGCAGCGGCGCGAGGAGCTGACCCGCTTCCGCTTCCCCCGCCAGCCCGACGAGCGCCACCTCTGCCTCGCGGACCACTTCCGCGCCGAGCCGGGGACGGACGTCGTGGCCTTCCAGGTGGTCACGGTGGGGGACCAGGCCTCGAGGGTGGCGGAGGAGATGCAGGCGCGCGGGGACTACTCCTCCGCGCTCTACCTCCACGGGCTTGCGGTGGAGGCCGCCGAGGCCCTCGCCGAGTACTGGCACCGCCGCATCCGCGCCGAGCTCGGCCTTCCCGAGGGACAGGGCAAGCGGTACTCGCCCGGGTACCCGAGCTGGCCCGACCTCGCCGACCAGCGGAAGATCTGGCGGCTGCTCGATCCGGAGCGGGTCATCGGCGTGTCGCTCACGAGCGCCGACCAGATGGTCCCCGAGCAGTCGACGTCCGCCATCGTCCTCCACCACCCCGAAGCGGTGTACTACGTCGTCCGGGGGGCAGGCGTGGCGGCGTCGGCCTGAGAGTGGCGGGGCGCGTCCCGAGGCCGCCCGGCGCGACGCGCAGGAAACGCCGCCCCGCGGACCTGCGCGAGCGACGTGGCAGCGCCCCGGGAACGGTGGTACAGGAGGGCCTCGCGATGCGACCGAAGCGGACGGCCCTTGCGCCTGCGGCGGCCCTGATGGCCGCCGCCCTCGCCGCCCCGGCTCCGGGCCGGCCCGCCGACGGGGAGGGCGCGGCGCCCGCCCCGCTCGAGAGCCTGCCCGCGCTCCTCACCCTCCCGGAAGCCCTCCGCCTCCTGCGGGAGCACTCGCTCGACCTCGCCTCGGCGAGTGCCGCCGTGAACGCCGCCAAGGCCCAGGTCCACGTGGCAGGCGCGGTTCCGAACCCGGAGGCGGGGTTCACGTACGGCAAGAGCTGGCAGTGCCAGGGAGCGCCGGGCTGCGAACAGCCGTACCTGAACGGCACCCTCTCGGACCAGGGCGCGCTCGCCTTCCTCGCCACCGGGCAGCGCGGCCTGGCCGTGGGGGCCGCGGAGCAGTCGGTCAAGGCCGCCGAGGCCTCGCGCGACGACGCGCTCCGGAACGCCACCTTCCAGCTGAAGCAGCAGTTCGTGAACACGGCCATCGCGCAGCGCGCCCTGGAGTTCACCCGGGAGGAGGCTCGGCTCGCCGGGGAGACGGTGGCGCTCGCGCGGAGGCGGCTCGAGGCCGGCGCCATCTCCGACGCGGACCTCGCACGCCTGGAGGTGCTGGGCATGCAGATCGAGCAGGCGGCGGACCGCGCCGACCAGGCCTTCCAGCAGGCGAAGGCGGCGCTCGGCCTCGTGCTCGGCCTGAGGCGCACCCCGGCCGACTTCCGGGTGGAAGGCCCCGAGATCTCCTCCGCGCTCCTCCCGCCCCGGCTCGCCGGCGCGACGCTGGCGTCGCTCGCCGGGGAGGCCCGGGAGCACCGCCCGGACGTGGCCGCGGCGCGGGCACAGCTCGAGCAGGCGCGGCTCGCGGCGTCGCTCGCGCGCAGGCAGCTCATCCCGCAGTTCGCGCTGCAGCTCGCCTACTACCAGCAGGGTTCGTCCACCGGGTACACGAACTACCCGACCGGCACCGTCGGGATCACCCTGCCGCTGCCCGTCTTCTACCAGCAGCAGGGGCAGATCGGGCAGGCGGATGCCGCTGTCTGGTCGGCCGAGGTGGCGCTCGCCCGCGCGGAGGCGCTCGTGGCGAGCGACGTCGCCGCCGCCTTCAGCGCCATGACCTCGGCCCGCAGCGCGGCGCTGCGGGCCGAGCACGGCCTCCTCAAGCGCTCTCGCGACGCGAGAGACCTCGTCAACATCCAGTACACGAAGGGCGCCGCGAGCCTCCTCGACCTCCTCGACGCGGAGCGCACCCACATCTCCAACCAGATCGACTACCTGCAATCGCTCTCGGCCTACTGGGTGGCCGTGTTCCAGCTGGAGCAGGCGGTCGGAGCGAGCTACCTCCCGTGAAACGATTCCTGTGGGCGTCGCTCGTCGCGGTCGCCGCGTGCGAGCCCCGGTCTTCCCCGCCGGCTCCCCAGCCACCGCCCGGGGAGGCGTGGCTGAGCGACAAGCAGGTGTCGGAGGCCAAGATCGTCGTCGAGCCGGTGGCGATCCACCCCGTGTCGACGCCGGTCGTGGCCCCGGCCCGCGTGGCCTTCGACGACCTCCGCGTCGCCCACGTGTTCTCTCCGGTCGCGGGGCGCGTCCTCCGGGTGCTCGCAGGTCCCGGCGACCGCGTCCGCCGCGGCACGCCGCTCGCCGTCCTCGAGAGCCCCGACGTCGGCCAGGCCTTCTCGGACCTTGCCAAGGCGGAGGCCGACCTCCGCGCCGCCGAGCAGGAGCACCAGCGGCAAAAGGAGCTCTACGAGGCCCGCGCCGGAGCGCGCCGCGACCTGGAGGCTGCCGAGTCCTCCTACCTGAAGGCCAAGGCGGAGATCGATCGCGCCCGCCAGAAGGCGAAGCTCCTCCCCTCGGCGGCCGGTGGCTCGGCCAGCCAGGAGTACGAGCTCCGCTCGCCGATCGACGGCGAGGTCATCTTCCGAAGCCTGAATCCCGGCATGGAGGTGCAGGGGCAGTACACGGTCGGCCAGGCGGTCGAGCTCTTCACGATCGGCGAGCTTGACCCGGTCTGGGTGGTCGCCGACGTGTTCGCCCTCGACCTGCCCGCGGTGGCGGTGGGCGCCGATGCCCGCGTCGCGCTCCCGGCCCTCCCCGGGCGCGCGTTCGACGGCAAGGTCCAGTGGGTCTCGGGGGCGCTCGACCCCGCGGCCCGCACCGCCAAGGTGCGCATCGTGCTCCCGAACCCCCGCCGCGAGCTGCGGCCGGAGATGCTCGGCACGGCCACCATCGCCGGGCGACCCAGGGACGAGCTCGCGGTGCCCCGGACCGCGCTCTTGCGGCTCGGGGACCAGACCGTCGTATTCGTGGACGTGGGCCGAGCGCCCGACGGGCGGGTGCGCTTCGAGCGCAGGCCCGTGGAGGTGGACGATGCCGAGGGGGACTGGGTGGCCGTGCGGAACGGGATCAAGCCCGGGGACCGCGTGGTGACGAGCGGCGCGATCCTGCTCGTCGGCCTACTCTGAGGAGCTCGCCGTGATCGGCCGCATCGTTCGCCTGGCGCTCGCCTACCGGGGTGTGGTCCTGGGCCTGGCGCTCGCGCTCGTGGCCGCAGGCCTCGCCGCCTTCCAGATGCTCGACATCGAGGCGTACCCCAACCCGGTCCCGCCGCTCGTCGAGGTGATCGTCCAGCCGCAGGGCTGGAGCGCCGAGGAGGTCGAGCGCTACGTCACGATCCCCCTGGAGGTGGAGCTGTCGGGCATGCCGGGGCTCGACCACATCCGCTCCCAGTCGATCTTCGGCCTCGCGGACGTGAAGGCCTACTTCCGCTGGGGCACGTCGTACGAGCAGGCCCGGCAGGAGGTCATCAACCGCCTGCAGTTCGTCCAGCTCCCTTCCGGGCTCCAGGCGCAGATCTCCCCGTGGAACGCCATCGGCGAGGTGTTCCGCTACAGGGTGAAGGGCAAGGGCTACTCCCTCGCCGAGCTCAAGACCGCCGCCGACTGGGTGCTGGAGCGCGAGTTCCGAAAGGTGCCCGGCGTGATCGACGTGACGAGCTTCGGCGGCGAGACGAGGCAGTATCACGTCGACGTCGACCCGAACCTGCTGCGCTCCTACGGCGTCACGCTGGCGCAGCTGCAGCAGGCGCTCGGCAACGCCAACCTCAACACCGGCGGGCAGAGGATCACCGAGGGCGAGCAGTCCTACACGGTGCGCGGCATCGGCGTGATCCGGTCGACGAAGGACGTCGGCGACGTGGTGATCGCGGTCCAGAAGGGGGTCCCGGTCCGCGTCCGCGACGTCGGCGCGGTGTCCATCGGGGCCGCGCCCCGGCTGGGGCAGGTCGGGCTGAACGAGGAGCCGGACGTCGTCGAGGGGATCGTCCTCATGCGCTACGGGGAGCGCACGAAGCCCACCCTCCGGGGAATCCACGCGCGGCTCGAGGAGATCCGCGAGAAGAAGCTCCTGCCCCCCGGGATGGAGATCGAGCCCATCTACGATCGCGGGGCGCTCGTCGCGCTCACCACCCGCACGGTGATGGAGAACCTCATCGTCGGGATCCTGCTCGTCTCCGGGGTCCTCGTCGTGTTCCTCGGGAACTGGAAGGCGGCGCTCGTCACGGCGATGAACATCCCCCTGTCCCTGCTCGCGGCCTTCATCGGGATGGTGGCCACCGGGACCCCGGCGAACCTCATCTCGCTCGGCGCCGTGGACTTCGGGATCGTCGTCGACTCCACGGTGATCATGGTGGAGAACGTCTACCGCCACCTCGGGGAGCACGGTTCCGGGACCATGGTGCACCGCATCCTCGCGGCCGCCGCCGAGGTCGGGCGCCCCATGGCCTTCTCGACGCTCGTCATCGGCGTGGCGTTCCTGCCGCTCTTCACGATGACCGGGGTCTCGGGCGTCATCTTCTCCCCGATGGCCCACACCTACGCCTTCGCCATCGGCGGCGCCTTCGTGCTCGCGATCACGCTGACCCCGGTCGTGCTGTCCCGGGCGCTCAAGGCGCGCGAGGAGGATCGCGAGAGCCGGGTAATGCACTTCCTCCACCGGCTCTACACGCCCGTCATCCGCGCAGCCATCCGGCGCCCCGGGGCGGCGGTGGCGGTGGCGCTCGTCCCGGTCGTCGCCGCGCTCGCGCTCTTCCACTTCGTCGGCGCCGAGTTCATGCCCAAGCTCGAGGAGGGGAACTTCTGGATCCGGGCCACGCTTCCCACCTCCGTCTCGCTCGAGCAGTCGACGAAGTACGTGGGACGCATGCGGGACATCGTCCGCTCGCACCCGGAGGTCGCGTCGGTGGTGTCGCAGCTCGGGCGGCCCGACGACGGAACCGACGTGTCCGGATTCAACAACATCGAGCTCTTCGCGCCGCTGCGGCCCTTCGGCGAGTGGAAGGCGGGCCTGACCAAGGAGGGGCTCACGCACGTCCTGTCGCGCGAGCTCAGCGACGCCTTCCCGGGCGTGGTCTTCAACTTTTCCCAGATGATCGGCGACAACGTGGAGGAGGCCCTGTCGGGCGTGAAGGGCGAGAACACCGTCAAGGTGGTCGGCCCCGACATCCGCGTCAACGAGGACCTCGGGGACAAGATCTCCGACGTCATGGAGGGCATCCGGGGGATCCACGACCTCGGCATGTTCCGCTCCCTGGGCCAGCCGAGCGTCAAGGTCTCCACCGATCGGGTGCGCGCCGCCCGCTACGGGCTCAACACCGGCGACGTCGAGGCCGTCGTGCAGGCCGCCGTCGGCGGGCAGGCCGTGACCCAGGTCTACGAGGGGGAGAAACACTTCGACCTCGTCGTCCGGCTGCAGGAGCCCTACCGGCGCAACGTCGGCGCCATCCGCCGCATCCCGCTCGTCGCGGCCGACGGCTCCCAGATCGCGCTCGGCGACGTCGCCGACGTCGTCGAGGAGGACGGCCCGGCGGTGGTGTACCGGGAAGACGGCAGGCGCTACACGCCCGTGAAGTTCTCCGTCCGCGGCCGCGACCTGGCCTCGACCATCCGCGAGGCCCAGCAACGCATCGACCAGTCGGTGAAGCTCCCCTGGGACACGCACCTCGAATGGGCGGGCCAGATCAACGAGCTCGCCGACGCCGTGCGCCGGCTCGCGCTCGTCATCCCCATCACGCTGCTCGCCATGGGCTTCCTCGTCCACCTCGCCGTGCGGAACACCCGCGACGTGGCCGTGGTCCTCATGTCCATCCTGGTCGCCTGCGCGGGCGGCATCGTCGCGCTCGCCGCTTCGTCGATCCACTTCTCCGTGTCGGCGGCCATGGGGTTCATCTCCATCTTCGGCATCGCCATCCAGGGCGCCATCCTGGTCGTGAACTACGCCCAGCAGCAGTGGGCGGAGGGCTTCGACCTGGCCGAGGGCGCGCGCATCGCCGCGGAGAAGCGGCTCCGCCCGGTGCTCATGACGACCATCGTGGCCACGCTCGGCCTCCTGCCGGCCGCGCTCTCCAACGACATCGGCGCCCAGACGCAGAAGCCGCTCGCGGTGGTCGTGATCGGCGGCTCGCTCGCGCTCGCCGTCTTCACGCCCATCCTGCAGCCGGCGCTCCTCGTCGTGTTCCATCGCCGGAGCTTCCGCGGATTCCCTCCCTCGCGCCCGACCACGGCGAAGCCTTCCTGACCCCCGGCGGGCGCGTCCGCACCCACCCCGTGCGGGCGCGGAGGGTCCTTTCTCTGGACACGGCGATATCGCCCGACCACAATGACCAGACGTGCGCCCGATGCTCCCGCCGCCCCTCTCCCGCGAGGAGTTCGACGAGAAGAACCAGCGGCTGCTCGCCGGCGACCGCTGGCTGGGCGAGGCGGACATCAAGAGCTGGGAGGCCGCGCGAGACTGGCTCGTCGAGCAGCTCACCCGGGACGACGGCTTCCTCCTCCGCCGCCGCACGCCGAGGCTCCGCCTCGAGCTGCCGGCGCACATCGCCGGGGTGGGGCGCGCGGTCACCGACGACATCGGCTTCTCGGGCGTGCGCCTCGCGCCCTCCGTGCCGCTCACGGCGCTCCGCGAGGGCGACGAGACGAGCGTCCGCCTCTCGCTCTTCGGCCGATCGATCTACGTCCTCGGCCGGGTCCGCTGGCTCGGGCCGCAGCACCTGGGCGTCGCGCTCGACTCCGTGCACCCCGCGGACGAGCGCGCCCTGCAGGCCGCCGTCCTCGCCGGGTACCTCGACCGGTTCGCGTCGTAGATATCCACACCCTGTCCACGGCGCCGGCGGGCGAATTCCACCGGACAATCCGACTTGTCCACCGACCATCTACGGTGAACCCGTCGGAGGCGGCTGCTACCATCCGGCCCGCGATGGGAGAGCCGCTGGCGCTGCGGGGGGCACGCGACCTCCCCCACAACCTCGACGCGGAGCAGGCGGTCCTCGGGGCCATCCTGCTCGACGAGACCGCCTTCGACCAGGTGGCGGCGCTCATCGCGGCCGACGACTTCTACTCGCTCGCGCACCAGCACGTCTACTCCGCCTTCCAGGAGCTCGCGAAGGAGTCGAGGAAGATCGACGCGGTGATGGTGCAGCAGCGCCTCGACGCGAGAGGGCTCCTCGGCGGCCAGGTCCCGCGGGACCTCCCCTTCGTGCTCGGCACCGCGGTCGGGACCGCGGCGAACGTGAAGCACTACGCCGAGGTCGTGAGCGAGCTCTCGCGCCTGCGCCGCATGATGCTCACCGCCCAGCGGGTGGTGGAGCGGGGCTACGAGGCCGGGTCCCGCGTCCGCGAGTTCCTCGAGCAGGCGCAGCAGGACGTCTTCTCGGCGGCCCAGGGCACGTCCCTCGAGACGATGAAGCCGTTCACCGAGGCCATGGCCGTGGCCCTCGACCGGCTGGAGGCCATTCACAAGCGCGCCCAGGAGGGGCTCTCCCACGTCACCGGCGTCCCGACCGGACTGCCGTGGCTCGACGACCAGACGCTCGGTCTGCAGCCCGGAACGCTCTGCATCGTCGCGGCGCGCCCCTCCGTCGGCAAGACGGCGCTCGCGCTCAACGTGGCCTGCCACGCGGCCTCGCGGGCCGGGAAGAAGGTCGTCTTCTTCTCGCTCGAGATGCCGTCCGACCAGCTCGCGCTGCGCATGCTGGCGAGCGAGGCCAAGCTCGACTCGGAGCGCCTCGGCAAGGGCCGGCTCGCCCGCCACGACTGGGACCGCATCATGGTCCAGGGCGACAAGCTCATGGGCGCACCCATCTGGTTCGACGACGCTTTCTCGCTGTCGCCGGTCGAGCTCCGATCCAAGTGCCGGAAGCTCAAGCGGGAGTCGGGACTGGACCTCGTCGTCGTCGACTACCTCCAGCTCATGCACGCGCCCTCGGACCGGTCCAGCCAGTCGCGCGAGCAGGAGATCGCCACCATCAGCCGGGCACTCAAGGCTCTGGCCAAGGAGCTCAACGTTCCGGTGCTCGCGCTCTCGCAGCTGAACCGCGCCGTCGAGAAGCGCAAGGGGGAGCGCCCCATGCTCGCCGACCTGCGCGAGTCGGGGGCCATCGAGCAGGACGCCGACGTGGTCATGTTCCTGCACCGCCCGGAGGCGCCCGACGGAGAGGCCGGGGCGCAGATCAACTCCGACGTCCAGGACGTGGAGCTCATCCTGGCGAAGCACCGCCAGGGGCCGACGGGCCTCGTTCCCCTGGTCTTCTTCCGGAAGCACACCTTCTTCGCCGAACGCAAGCGCGAGGCGTAGGCCCGCCCTCACGCCGGGATGGCGGCCTCGAGGTCGCCCCGGCCGCGCTCGTCGCCCGCGACCTCGAGGCGGATCGTCCCCTTGCCCGCCCGCTTCGCGCGGTACATCGCCGCGTCCGCGAGGGCCACCATCTCCGGCCCGGACGACGGAGGCTCCTCGAACGTCACCGCCCCCATGCTCAGGCCCACCGGGTGGCCGCGGGCCACGAGCGCCGAGCCGAGCCGCTCGCGGAGGCGTCCGAGGAGCGCGGCCGCCGCCCGCACCGGCGTGTCGGGGAGGAGGAGGGCGAACTCGTCGCCGCCGACGCGCGCCGGCGTGTCGAGCCGACGGGTCCCGGCCTTGAGCGAAGCGCCCACCGTCCGAAGCACCTCGTCGCCGGCGACGTGCCCGAAGCGGTCGTTCAGCGCCTTGAAGTCGTCCACGTCCAGGTAGACGAGGGTCAGCGGGCGCCCCTGGCGCCGCACCCGCTCGATCTCGCGGTCCACGGCCTCCTCGAAGGCGCGGCGGTTCGCGATCCCCGTGAGCTCGTCCGTCAGCGCGAGCCGGTGCTCGCGCCGCATGCGGCCGCGAAGAGCGGCGAGCAGCAGCGTCTGCGACCCGAAGACTCCGAGCTGCACGACGAAGTTCCAGAGGTGCACCGCCAGCCGTGCACCGAAGTCCGGCACGGCCCCGTGAACGGCGAGCCCTGCCCCGAGGGCCGCGACGGCGCACCCGAACGAGAGGGCGAGGCCGGCCGCGGCGCCCGCTCCCCAGGTCACGACCCCGATCGGCCACAGGCAGAGGAAGTCGAAGCCGACGTCGGGGCCGACGAGCGGGCCGGCGATCGCGATGGCGATCGCGACGAGCACGGCCAGTCCCTGCGCCAGGCGCCAGGCGGCCTGGCTGCGGATCGGGGCGCCCCCCAGCGCCGCCTCCTCGAGCCATCGCATCTTTCGACCCACCTTCGAGCGTGGGCCCTCCCGCGCGGGGGGGCAAGTTTCTCACCCGGAGGGCCGATAGCGCCCCGGGCGCCCGCCGCGGGCGCGGTCCAGGTACCGTTCCACGAGCCGCTTGGCGCGCCGCACCGCGTCCTCGAGCGCCAGGCCGTGCGCCAGGTGGCCGGCCACGGCGCTGGCGAGGCGGCATCCGGTGCCGCGGGCCGTGCCGGGGCGCCGGGAGCCTGCGAGGCGGACGACGGAGCGGCCCCGCACGAGGAGGTCGACCGGGGGTCCCGCCCGGTGCCCTCCCTTCACCAGGACGGCGGCGGCCGGCAGCGTCCGCGCTGCGCGGACCGCCTCCTCCTCCGAGCCCAGGCCCCGTCCGGCGAGGAGCTCGAGCTCCGGCCAGTTGGGGGTGACGAGCGCCGCTCGCTCGAGGAGCGGGCGGAGGGCCTCGACCGCGCGCACGCCCATCGCGTCGAAGAGCGCGAGACCCGAGGAGGCCGAGAGCACGGGGTCGACGACCAGCGGCACGCGTGCGAGCGGCCGACGCCGCAGGCGCTCCGCGAGGGCCGACGCGTGCGCGGCCGTTCCGAGCATGCCGGTCTTCGCTGCGCGCGGGAGCTCCCGCGCCCCGTCGAGGAGCGCCTCGATCTCCGCAAGGACGAAGGGCACGGGCACGGGCTCCATCGCGTGCGCGCCGCGGGGACCCTGGGCCGTCAGTGCCGTCGCGACCGCCCATCCGGCGGCCCCCACCTCCCCGAGGGCCTCCACGTCGGCGAGAAGGCCGGCCCCGCCGGTGGGGTCGAGGCCCGCCAGGACGAGGACCGCGGGCCTCACGGCCGGTGCCCCCGCGCCGCGTCCACGAGCCCCCGGTAGAGGGCGCGGTGGCGCGGCTCGTGGCGACCGACGGCCTCCGGGTGCCACTGTACGCCGATCGCGAAGGGCGTGCCCTCGATCTCCAGTGCCTCGACGACGCCGTCCCCGGCCCGCGCCGAGACCCGCACCCCGGCGCCGAGCCGGCTCACCGCCTGGTGGTGGGTGCTGTTCACGGGCAGCGGCGCCTCGCCGACGAGCGCGGCCAGGAGCGTCCCCGGCACGACGTCCACGACGTGGCTCGGGACGTCCTTGGGCGGCGGCTGCTCATGGGACACGCCCAGGTCGTCGGGCAGGTGCTGGTGGAGCGCGCCACCGCGGACGACGTTCAGGAGCTGCATCCCCCCGCACACGCCCAGCACCGGGAGGCGGCCGGCGAGCGCCGCCTCGGCGAGCGCCCACTCGAAGTCGGTGCGCGCGGGGCGCGTCGGCCCGAGCGCCGCCCGCGGGACCTCCCCGTAGCGCCCCGGGTGGATGTCGAAGGCGCCTCCCGCGACGAGCAGCCCGTCCAGGGCAGCGAGGTACTCGGCGGCCGGTGCCCTTCCGGGAGGCAGGAGCAGGGGCAGGCCCCCCGCATCGAGGACGGCGTCGGCGTACGCCCGGGGGAGCTCGTAGCGGCCCGCGCCCTCCTCGACGTCGAGCGGGATGCCGATCCGGGGGCGGCTCACGCCCGCCTTCCCCCTGCCCCGGCGGCGAACCGGGCCGCGAGGGCCTCGGCGCGCGCCCGAACGTCACCGCGGGCGAGCAGGTCCTCGACGAGCGCGGCAGCGGCGGCCCCGGCCGCCGCGACGGCCTCGACGGTCTCGAGCGTGATGCCGCCGATGGCCACGACCGGTGCCGGGACGGCGCCCGCCACAGCCCGGAGGGCCTCGAGCCCGCGCGGAGGCACGGCGATCTCCTTGGTTCGCGTGGCGAACACCGGCCCGAACCCGACGTGGTCGGCGCCCTCGGCGAGCGCGCGGTGCGCATCCTCGAGCGTCCGGCAGCTGCGACCGACGAGCAGCCCCTCGCCGAGGAATCGGCGCGCCTCGGCCGGAGGGAGGTCCCGGTCGCCGACATGGACGCCGTCGGCCCCGGAGAGGAGCGCCAGGTCCGCGCGATCGTTCACGATCACGAGCGCCCGGTCCCGCGCCAGGTCCACGATGGCCCGGCTCGCCTCGAGCACGACCCGGGCCGGGGAGCGCTTCATCCGGACCTGGACCACTCCGGCGCCTCCCGCGATGGCCGCCTGGGCCTGGCCGACGGGATCCTCGTCCCCGACGATCGCGTAGACGCCCCGCAGCCGGGCGAGGCGGGCACTCCTCTGGGGGTCCGGGGGCGGCACGCCCGAACGTTCGCATGCGCTTGACGCACCCGCAAGGCGGGCATATTTTCCCCGGTCCCCATCGAACGCGAGACGTCAGGAAAGCCATGGCCGATACGTCTGAGAACAAGGTCGTCGACCGCCGGGTGGTCCAGCGCTACATCCGCCGCGGGCTGCTCGACGAGAAGGACTACGAGCAGTACCTGAAGAAGCTGCCGGACGTCGCCGACCAGGCGGTGCCGATCGAGTCCGAGATCGAGCACGTCGAGACGGACGCGGACGACGAGTAGCCGTGAGGTTCCCGCTCGGGGCGCTGGCGGCCGCCGTGGCCCCGCTCCTCGCGGCGGGCCAGGGGCCCCTTCCGCGCTCCGAGCCCCGGCCGGCGTCGGAGCGTCGCACGCCGGTCGTGGTGGCGGTGGAGCGCTCGCGCAGCGCGGTCGTGAACGTGTCCGCCGAGGAACTCGTGCGCGTCCGCGTGCGCTCGCCGACGAGCGACATGACCCAGCTCCTCTTCGAGGAGTTCTTCGGTCGACCCCGCGAGCGCCGCGGCTACACCGTCACCTCGCTCGGCAGCGGCGTCATCGTGTCCCCGGACGGATACGTGCTCACGAACGCCCACGTGGTGCAGCGAGGCAGCCGCTTCCGGGTGCAGCTGCTCGACGGGCGGGAGCTCGGCGCCCAGGTGGTGGGGATCGACCCGCCCACCGACCTGGCGGTGCTCCGGGTGGAATCGAAGGAGAAGCTGCCCTTCCTCGCGGCGGGCCGGTCCGAGGACCTCATGATCGGGGAGACGGTCATCGCCATCGGCAACCCGTTCGGCCTCTCCCACACCGTCACGACGGGGGTGGTCTCGGCCCTCCACCGGAGCGTGAGCGGACGGGACGGCTCCCTGTTCGACACCATCCAGACGGATGCCTCCATCAACCCCGGCAACTCCGGGGGGCCGCTCGTCAACATCCTCGGCCAGCTCGTGGGGGTGAACTCCGCCATCCTCGGCGACCGGAACGCGGGCATCGGCTTCGCGATCCCCATCGACCGGGCGATGCGGGTCGCCGAGGACCTCATCCGGCACGGGGAGGTCCGGGAGGGGTGGCTGGGAATCTCCGTCGCGGACCAGCCGCGCAACAGCGACGTGATCGACGAGGCGCGCACCCGCGTGATCGTGGCCGCCGTGGAGCCGGGCTCTCCCGCCTCCCAGGCCGGCGTGCGGAAGGGAGACGTGGTGGAGTCCGTCGGGGACCAGGCGGTCGCGACCGCGGCCGAGTACCGGTTCCGGGTCCGCGACGTCCCTCCGGGAGGCACCGCCCGGCTGCAGCTGTCCCGCGGCGGCTCGCGCTACGCGGCCTCGGTCCGGAGCGTGGAGCTCTCCCCCGAGCGCGTCGAGTCACTCGTCGTGGAGCGGACCGGCCTTCAGGTCGCCGAGGACCGCTCCCAGGGGTGCCTGGTCGTTCGATCGGTGCGGCGCGGCAGCCCGGCCGCCGAGTACGGCGTCCAGGCCGGCGACTGGATCGTCGAGGTCAACTTCCAGAAGGTCGCGACGCTCACCGACTGGCGCCGCGCGGCCGCCAAGGCCCACCGCTCCGGGCGGATGGAGGTCCTCGTGCAGCGCGGCTACGCTTCCGAGCGCATCCCCTTCGACGTGAATTAGGATGACCCCATGGCCGGACAAGAGCCCCACGTCGCGATCGACTTCACCACCTTCGTCCTCTCGCTGGGATCCTCGGCGCTCGTCCACATGGGCGAGGTCGCGCATCCCGAGGCCCAGCAGGAGCAGGAGAACGTGGCGCTCGCGCGCCAGACCATCGACATCCTGGCCATGCTCGAGGAGAAGACGCGGGGGAACCTGACGGCCGAGGAATCGCGGTTCCTCCTCGACCTCCTCGCGGAGCTCCGCCTGCGCTTCGTCGAGCGGCAGAACCGGAGCGGGCCGCCGGCCTAGAGACCGCCCTCGACCATCGTCTCGGCGAGCCGGCGGATGAGCTCTCGGCGCAGCACGCGGCGCGTGCGGGAGAGCGCCTCGGGGTCCGGCGTGCTCGAGCGCGTCCGCCTCGCCGCGGCCTCGACGACCCAGGCGATGCGGCGGGGGTCGAGCTTGGCGGGGCCCCGTCGCGGCTTCTTCAGGAAGAACCCGAGCCCCCGCTGAGAGAGGACGCGGTGTAGCGAGCGACGCGCCTCGGTGCTGAGGGTGAGGTCCACGACCTTCGACACGCGCCCATCTCTAGGAGAGATCCCGCCGGCGATCCAATTTCCGACCCGGGGCTCAGAACTGGACTTCTCCGGGAAGGATCTCCGCGAAGAGGCGGGCGCGGTCGGCCGGGTCCGGCAGGTAGGGCAGGGACGCCACGACCCTCACCCCGGCGAGCCGCTCGATCTCGGCGGGGTTGTACGGCTCCGAAGGATCGCCGCCCGGGGTGGCGCGGTTCAGCACCACGCCTCGCACCTCGAGGCCACGCCTCGAGAGCGCCTCGCAGGTGAGGGCCGTGTGGTTCACGGTGCCGAGGCCAGCCCGGGCCACGACGAGCACGGGCATCTCCAACGCCAGCGCGAGGTCCGCGTAGGTGGCGTCCTCGGCGAGGGGCACGAGCAGGCCGCCCGCCCCCTCGACGAGCACCGCCTGGTGGCGACGCGACAGCTCCCGCGCGCAGCGAACAACGTGATCCAGGGACACGGCGCGCCCCTCCAGGCGGGCGGCCACCGCGGGGGCGAGCGGCGCCGCGAAGGCATAGGGGTTCGACACCTCCGGCGGGTCGCCTCCGCCCGAGGCGGCGCGGAGGCGCTCCGCGTCCCCGGCCGTGCCGGCCGAGCGTCCGGACTCGGCGGGCTTCATCCCGGCCACGTCCAGGCCCCGGGCGCGCCATCCGGCCACGAGCGCGACCGCCACCTCGGTCTTGCCCACCCCGGTGTCGGTGCCGGTGACGAAGAGGCCCCTCACGGAAGCCTCGCCGTCGCCGCCTCGATCGAGTCGCGCGTGATCCGCGCGAGTTGACGAAGCTCTTCGTCGTTCATGGCGAGCGGCGGCATGAGCACGACGACGTTCCCGAGCGGCCGGAGGATGGCCCCGCGCTCGCGGGCCTCCAGGATGACCTGGTGCCCCGCCCGGACCTCGTAGGCGTACTCTTCCTTCGTCCGGCGGTCGCGCACGAGCTCGATGCCGACCATGAGACCGCGCTGGCGGATCTCGCCCACGTGCGGGTGGGCGGCGAGCGGGGCGAGCTCCCGCCCGAGGAGCTCGGCCTTCGCCGGAACGGACGCCAGGACTCCGCCCTCGACGAGGAGGCGGATGCTCGCCACGGCCGCGGCACAGGCGAGCGGGTTTCCCGTGAAGGTGTGGCCGTGGAAGAAGGTGCGCCTCGACTCGAAGGGCCCCAGGAACGACTCGAAGACCTGCTCGGTCGCGAGCGTCGCCGCGAGCGGCAGGTAGCCGCCCGTGAGGCCCTTCGCCACCGTCATGAGGTCCGGGACCACGCCCTCCTGCTCGACCGCGAACATCGTGCCGGTCCGCCCGAACCCGGTCGCCACCTCGTCGCAGACGAGCAGGGCGCCGTGGCGGTCGCAGAGCTCGCGCATCCGCCGCAGGTATCCGCGCGGCTGCGCGATCATCCCGTCCGCGCCCTGCATGACCGGCTCGACGACGAGCGCCGCGATCCGCCCCCGGTGGGCCTCGAAAATCCCCTCCACCTCCTCCGCGCAGGCCATCTCGCACGCCGGCCAGGTCTTCGCGAGCGGACAGCGGTAGCAGTACGGCTGGGGCGCCTGGTGCACGGGGAACAGGAGCGGCTTGAAGATGCGGTGGAAGAGGTCGATGCCGCCGAGCGACACCGAGCCGACCGTGTCGCCGTGGTAGCCGCCGCGGATGGTGAGGAACTCCCTGCGCTCCGGCTCCCCGCGGAGCTGGAAGTGCTGGTAGGCGATCTTGAGCGCGATCTCCGCCGCGGTGGAGCCGGCGTCGGAGAAGAACACCCGCGTCAGGCCGGGCGGCGCGATGCGGGCGATGGCGGCGGCGCACTCGATGGAGGCGGAGGAGGCGAGGCCCAGGAGCGTCGTGTGCGCGACCCTCGCGAGCTGCTCCGCGACGGCCCGGTCGATCTCCGGCACCCGGTGCCCGTGGACGTTGCACCACAGCGACGCGCACCCGTCGAGGTACCGCCTTCCGAGCGTGTCGACGAGATGGGACCCCTCGGCCGAGTCGATGATGACCGGGTCCTCGGAGAGCCAGTCCTGCATCTGCGTGAAGGGATGCCAGAGGTGCCGGTGGTCGGCCGCCGCCAGGCGGCGGTGCCGCGCCTCTCTCGTCTCCTCGGGGGCGGGGCTCATGGGGCGCTCACCGTAGCGCAGCGTCGGGGCGCTGAGAAGGCGGGGAGGCCCGTCACCTGCCCTCGCGCGCAGCGGCGCCGGGGCGGCGCGGGCGACGCCCGGCCGCGGCGCGCAGGCGCTCTCCGGGGCGCAGGCGCCCGGTCCGGCGAAGCGCCTCCTCCACGAAGGGCCGGTTCCGCGGGTCGCCCCAGCGCAGCAGCGCCTTCTGCAGCCGCTTCTCGCGCATGTCCCGGACGACGTGCACCGGCTTGCCGGTCATCGGGTGGAACCCCGACCAGTGGATGTCCGAGGCGAGCGTCATGGGGGTGGGCATGAAGTCCTGGACCTGCTGCGGCTTCCACCGGTTCCTCTGCAGGTACTCCATGAGACGGACCGCGTCCTCGGTCGTCGAGCCGGGGTGCGAGGAGATGAAGTAGGGCACGAGGTACTGCTCCTTGCCCGCCTTGCGCGAGTAGCGCTGGAACTCGCCCCGGAACCTCTCGAACGCCTCGACTCCGGGCTTCTTCATGACGCGGAGGACGTCCTCGCAGACGTGCTCGGGAGCGACCTTGAGCTGGCCCGAGACGTGGTGCGTGACGAGCTCCTCCAGGTAGGCCTGGCCGCTCTTTACGTCGGCGTGCGCGAGGTCGTAGCGAACGCCGGACCCCACGAAGGCGTGCTTCACCCCCTTCACCTCGCGCACGGCCCGGTACAGGTCCACGAGCGGCGCGTGATCCACGGCGAAGAACTGGCAGACCGTCGGGTAGACGCACGAGGCGCGGCGACAGGCGGCGTGGGCCTCCGCGCTCGTGCAGCCCATTTGCCACATGTTCGCGGTCGCGCCCCCGAGGTCGGTCACCGTCCCCCGGAACCGGGGATGCCGGGTCAGGGCCTCGACCTCCTTCAGGACGCTCGCCTTGGATCGCGACGAGACCTCGCGCCCCTGGTGCTCGGTGATGCAGCAGAAGGCGCACCCGGCGGCGCACCCACGGAGGATGGCGACGCTCCAGCGGATCTGCTCGAGGGCCGGGATGTGGGCGTCCCCGTAGCTCGGGTGCGCCTCGCGCTCGAAAGGGAGCTCGTAGACGGCGTCGAGCTCCTCGGTGGTCGGCGGCGCCATGGGCTCGTTCACGACGACGAAGCGCGCGGCGTCGCGCCGCCCGTGGCGCTGGACGAGCACTCGCGCGTTGTCGTGGTTCGACTCCAGGTGGTAGAGGCGCGAGAAGAGGGCGAAGGTCCGCTTGTCCGAGGCCACCTCGTCGTAGGAGGGAAGGGTGAGGACGCCCCGGGCGCGGCCGTCCAGCGCCGCGAGCGAGAGGTCCGGGACGGCGAGCGCCGTCCCGGGGACGTCGACGAGGCCGCAGACGTCCTCCCCGGACGCGAGTCGTCGCGCGACCTCCACGACCGGCTTCTCCCCCTGGCCGTAGACGAGGAGGTCGGCGCCGCTCGTCACGAGCACCGAGGGGAGCACCCGGTCGTCCCAGTAGTCGTAGTGGGCGATCCGGCGCAGCGACGCCTCGACGCCTCCGAGGACGATCGGGGTCGCGGGCCCGAAGGCTTCGCGGGCGAGCTTCGCATAGACCGCGACCGCCCGGTCGGGGCGCTTCCCGGCCCGGGCACCCGGCGTGTACGCGTCGTCCGAGCGCGGGCGCTTGTGGGCCGTGTAGTGGTTCACCATCGAGTCCATGGCCCCGGAGGTGATCCCCACGAAGAGCCGCGGCCGACCCAGACGGGCGACGTCGCGCACGCTGCGCCAGTCGGGCTGGGCCACGATCCCCACGCGGAAGCCCCTGGCCTCGAGGACGCGTCCGATGACCGCGGCCCCGAAGCTCGGGTGGTCGACGTAGGCGTCGCCGCTCACGAGCAGGACGTCGAGGCCGGACCAGCCGCGAGCGGAGACCTCCTCGGGGAACATCGGCAGGAATCGCTGGGGCCGGGTCACGCTCCATACATGGTCGCACAGCCGCCCCGGATCAAGCCCGCCCGTCCTTTGGAGGCCCCGTGGACGCGGGGTATCATCGACTCGCACGCGTCGGCCGGAACCGGAGCGCAATGGCAGAGCCTCGCAGCCCTCTCAGGGAATTTCGCCACCTCGACGAAAAGCTGCACACCGTCGGGCTGTCGCCGCCGGAGCGCGCGCGCTGGGAGTCGCTCCGGGCGCTTGTCGCGCCGGAGCCGGCGTCGCCGGTCGCCGGCTTCGACGTGGAGGCGGCGGCCCGGGCGCTCCGCGACTCGCTCGCGCCGGCCGGCCTCGGCACGGTGCCTCCCCATCTCCGGTCGCCCCCGCACGTCGCGGTGACCGACGCGTTCGAGCCCGCTCCCGAGTGGCCCGCCGAGACGGAGACCCCCGCGGAGTCCGATCCCTCCCTCGCCGCCGGGACCTCCGACGCCGTTCCGGCATCGGTCTGGGATGCGGGCCCGTTCGCCCCTCCCGCCCCGACCTGGGACCCGAACGCTCCGGCACCCGAGGAACTCGTCTGGGATGCCCCGTCCGACGGGGATACTGCCTCCTGGGGCGCCGAGCCCGCAGCCGGCGAGCCGCCGGCCTCCTGGGCCGCGCCGGTCGCACCCTGGGACCCGGCTGCCGTGCCCGAGGGCGTGGATCCCGCTGCAGCGTGGGAGGCGCCTCCCGTCGACGGCGAGGGCGCGCCCGCGGAGGCGGCGCCCTCCGGGTCCGACGACGTCTGGGACCCGCGCTCCCTCGCGGCCGAGCTGGCGCCCGCCTGGGAGCCGCCCGCGGCTTCGCCCGAGGAGCCTTCCTGGCCTGCCGCTCCAGCGCCCGCGCCCGCCCCGGCCTGGGGAGCGATTCCTCCGCCCGATCCGGCATGGGCCTACGGTGCGCGCGCCGAGCTCTTCCAGGCCACGCCGGCCGAACTCGCCTCCTGGGAGGCGACGGCGGCCCCCGAGATTCCGCCAGAAGCGATCCAACCGGAGGCCGCCGCCATCGAGCCCGTGGCCCCGGAAGCGGCCCCGGCCGGTGCTCCGGAGTACGGCGCCTGCCTGGAGTTCGAGGACGCTGCGGCGTCTGCCGCACCTCCCGCCGAGCCTCCTCCGGCCGCGGCCGGCGAGGTCATCCAGGCCACGGCGGCCGAGCTCGCCTCCTGGGAAGCGACGGCGGTTCCCGAGGTCCCGCCGGAAGCGACCCAGGTCGAGGTCTCCGACCTCGAGCCCGTGGCCTCGGAGGCGTCCCAGGGCGGCACCCCGGAGTACGGCGCCTACCAGGAGTTCGAGGACGCGGCGCCGTCTTCCCCCTCTCCGGAGCCTCCTCCGGCTTCTTCCCCGGACGCGGCCCCGCCCGTCGAGGTCACGGTCGACGAGCTCCTCCTCGAGGACTTCGAGCCCGATGTCTCGACGCCGGAGGCCTCCGGCGCCCTCGCACGCCTCGCCGCGGCGGCCCACGCTGTTCCGGTCGAGGCCGGCGAGGAGCCGCTCCCCGGCGCGGAGCTTCTCGGGGAGGTCGAGCTCCCGGCCGCCATGCCTCCTCCCGAGCCACCGGCGGCGGAGGGCCCGACCGCGGCCGAGGAGGCGATCGCGTTCGCCTTCGAGCCCGACCAGGTCGGCGGGCCCGGAAGCGCCCCCCCAGGCGCCTCGTCCGCTGCGGGCATTCCGGACCGGGCCATCGACCTCGCGACCCGGGAGCACCAGGGCCTCGAGCTCGCGAGCGCGAGCGAGTTCCTCTCCTTCGTCGGCGAGTCGCCACCGGGCGTGGTCTCCCTCGAGCTCGAGAGATCCCGGGAGGAGCCCATACCCGAGGTCTCGGCCGACGACGTCGAGGAGGTCGTCGAGCCGCCCGCGGAGGTCCCCGCCAACCCGGAGCCGACCGTTTCGGCGGAGGACGCGCCAGCCTCCGCACCCGAGCCCGAGCCATGGTCGGTCGCGCCGGTCGATGCCTCGGTCGGTACCGGGGACGTCATCTCCCTCGAGGAGATCGCCATCACCCCTCCGCCCCCGCACGCGGAGGCCCTCGCCCCGCCGCTTCCGCTCCCGCCGGTCGTCGCCGCGAGCCTGGAACCGCCGGCGACCCCCGCGGAGGAGCCAGCCGCACCGCCCGCCGAGCCGGTCGCTTCGGCGGCGCCGCCCGTCGTGGAGCCACAGGCGCCCCCCCCGCCATCCCAGCGGACGAGCCCCGCGTTCCCGGTCCCGGCGCGGACCCCTCCGATCCCCCCGGCTGCGGTCCCCCCTCCTCCCCCGGCGCCGGCACGGGAGGCGCCGCCGGCCTCGTTCGTCGACGGCGAGCACCGCGTCGTCCTGCACACCGTCGAGGGGCAGGTGCTCCGCGGCGCCATCCGCGACGCCGACCTCGCCTCCCAGGCCGTGCCGGTCGTGCAGCCGAGCGGGGAGCTCGTCGACGTGCCCACGACCCGCCTGAAGGCGCTCTTCTTCATGCTCGGTCCGGGCGAGGCGCCGCCGGTGGCCCTCGGGACCAAGGTGCGTGTCACGTTCGCCGACGGCCGCCAGATCGGCGGCATGAGCCCGGACTACTCCCCGGGCGCGACCGGCTTCTTCGTCATCCCGGTCGACTCCCGCACCAACACCGGCCGGATCTGGGTCTACCGGGCCGCCGTGCGCCAGATCTCGGTCGGCTGACGGCTCGTCGTCAGTTGAGCCAGCGCCGGTCGGGGTCGCGGTCCGCGTGGATGACCGTGAACGGGCGCTTCCTGCCGAGGCGGGGGAGCTTCACCCGCCTGAGCCATCCGCGCGGGCCCCGGCCCGTGGCGTAGAGGTAGGCGGCTCCCTCGGCCAGGAAGTGGGGCACGAACGGCGAGAGCCCGGAGAACACCGCGTAGAGCGCCGTGCCGCCCACGGTGAACCAGAGCAGCGATCGCCCCGAGACCGGCAGCGCGAAGAAGAGGAGGATCTGGCGGAAGGGGAAGAGGAGCGCCCAGGCGACGACCAGCGCGTCCACGGCCGGCCACACCCCCATCCAGAACCCGCCGAGGATGGAGGGCCAGGCGAGCGCCACCGCCGTGGTCGCGAGCCCCGCCGCGGCGGCCGTGCCCAGGTAGAAGAGGACGAACCGCCGCTCCCCCCACACCTCGCACAGGTCCCGCCCGGCCCAGTAGAGGACAAGGCCCCCGAAGAGGAGGCCGAGGGGGTCCCGCTCGAAAAGGACCCAGGTGAAGACCCGCCACAGCTCGCCGCGCAGGACGGCGCGGGGCTCGAGGAGGCCCAGGCGGATGAGGGGCAAGCCGTTCCGCTCGCCGACCACGCCGACCAAGCTCGCCGCCACGGTGGCGGCGAGGACGCCACCCACCGCGACCGGCATCCGGCCGCCGAAGGTGAGCCCGCCGCCCAGCCGGCGGGCGGCGCTCAAGGCGCCGCCGCCTTCCCGGCCGGCCGGTAGAAGAGAATGATGGACAGGCAGTGGAACTGGCGGTCGGACGAGAGCCTCACGACCTTGTCCACGACCTCGAGCTCGCGGTGCTCGCTCAGCCAGCGGTTGATGTTGTCGCTCATGGCCTCGCGGTCGCGGGCCAGGGTGGTCGAGAAGACCTTGCAGCCGGTGAAGCTCTCCATGGCGCCCTCCCTCGCCCGCCTACAGGGCCTCCAGGATGACGGCGATGCCCTGGCCGCCTCCGATGCACGCTCCGCCCAGGCCGAACCTCCCGCCGCCGCGCCGCAGCGCGTAGACGAGGTGCATGGCGATGCGCGCACCGCTCGCCGCGAGGGGGTGCCCGACCGCGATGGCGCCCCCGTCGACGTTGGTCCGGTCCCGCGGAAGCCCGAGCTCCTTCTCCACGGCGAGGTACTGGGGCGCGAAGGCCTCGTTCACCTCGAAGAGGTCGAAGTCCGACAGCTTCGCCTCGGCGCGCGCGAGGGCGTTGCGGAAGGCCGGGACCGGGCCGATGCCCATGACGGTCGGGTCCACGCCGGCGAAGCCCCAGTTCACGATCCGTGCGAGCGGCTTCAGGCCCTTCCGGTCGGCGAAGGCCCGGGTGGCGAGAACGAGGGCCCCCGCGCCGTCGGAGACCCCGCTCGCCGCGCCCGCGTGGATGACGCCGTCCTTCTTGAACACCTTGGGAAGCCTCCGAAGCCCCTCGACGGTCGTGTCGGGGCGCGGGTGCTCGTCCTTCGCGACGACCACCGGGCCCTTCCGCGCCTCCACCTGGAGCGGCGCGATCTCGTCGCCGAGGCGCCCCGCCTCCTGCGCGGCGACGAAGCGCCGCTGCGAGAGGACCGAGAACTCGTCCACCTCGTCCTGGGTGATCCGGTACTGCTCGGCGAGCTTCTCCGCGGTGAGCGCCATCGGCATCCGGGCGTAGCTGTCGGTGAGCCCGGTCCAGAGCGTGTCCTCGAGGGCCGGGGCCTTGCCGAGCGGTACGCCGAACCGCGCACCGCGCACCACGTAGGGCGCCTGGCTCATCGACTCCGTGCCGCCGACGAGCACCGCCTCGGCCTGCCCGGTCGCGAGGTACGTGGCGCCCTGGACGATGGCCTCGAAGCCCGATCCGCAGAGGCGGTTGACGCAGAGGGCCGGCACCTCCTGGGGGACGCCGGCGCGCAGGCCCACGTGCCGGGCGAGGTAGATCGCGTCCGGCGAGGTCTGGATCACGTTCCCCATCACCACGTGCCCGACGTCGGACGGCGCCGCGCCCGACTGCGAGAGCGCTGCCTTCGCGGCGTGCACCCCCAGGTCGGTCGCGGAGAGGTCCTTGAGCGCCCCTCCGAAGCTCCCGAAGGGAGTTCGCTTGCCGGACAGGAGAACGACTTCTTCACGGGTGGCAGGCTTCATCGATCCTCCGTCGGCTAGGGTACACGGGATCCCGAGACCAGAATGCGCAGGGCGCCCGCCAGGATCAAGGCCGCGAGAAGGGCGTTCACGAAATGGGCGAGAAAGCGGCCCCGGAGCTCGGAGGCACCCGCCGCCCGGTACCAGGCCCGGGCTGCGGCGTCCCGCCCCGGGCGGTCCGCGGACGCACGCGGCTGGCCGTGCCTCGCCATCCGATCGAGCGTGCGCCGGTGGGCTGCGAGGGTCGAGGCGACGTCCGCTCCCGGCATTCCCCCCGCCTCCACCCGCTCCGCGGAGCGGGGCTGCCGGGCGAAGTTGACGGTCAGGGCCGCGGCCCCGTCCGGGAAGGCGCTGAGGAAGGAGACCCGGGGCGGTGCTCCCGGGCGCGGCCTCTCCTCGAGCGCGTCGGCGTAGGTCCCGAGCGCCTCGCTCGCCCAGGCGTCGGCGGACTGGCCGAGGCCGCCGAGCGGCCCGTCCTCGGACCGCGCGCCGAGCCGCGTGAAGCCGAGGGCGGCGAGCTCGTCGCCGCACTGGCGCTGCGCCGGGGTGGCCGGGGCTGCGGAGGGCCGCCAGGAGAAGCGCAAGAGCCCGGGCGCGGCGAAGAGGATCGCCCTCCGGCCGTAGCGCCAGAGCATCAGGGCGGCATACGCCGCCGCCAGCGCGAGGAGCCCCTTCACGAGGCGGCTGCGGCCGCGGCCTCCGGCGCCTTCTTCTTGCCGACGATGCGCGCCGCCAGGATGCCGATCTCGTAGAACAGGATCATGGGGATCGCCATGAGCGCCAGGTTGAAGGGGTCGCCGGTGGGCGTGATGATGGCGGCGAGGATCACGTTCACGAGGATGGCGTGGCGGCGGTACTTCGCGAGGAACTGGGGCGTCACGAGCCCTACCATCGCCAGGAAGGCGATGATCACCGGGACCTCGAAGACGATGCCGAATCCCAGCATCATCGCCAGCACGAGCGTGAGCTGCTCCCGCATGGTGAGCAGCGGTCGCATGTCCGGACCCGCGATGGAGGCGAGCGCCGGGAACGCGAAGGGCATCACCACGAAGTAGGTGAAGGCGACGCCCAGGTAGAAGAGCGCGGTGCCCGTGACGATGAAGGGCACCACCACCTTCTTCTCGCGCTTGTAGAGGCCGGGGGCGACGAAGAGCCACAGCTGGTAGAGGACCCACGGGGCCGCGATGAAGAGCCCGCCGTACAGCGCCACCTTCAGGTAGACGAGGAACGGCTCGAGGTAGCTCGTGTAGTTGAGCGCCCGCTCCTTCTCGGGGAGGGACTCCAGGACGGGGCGCATGACCCACCGGAAGATGTAGTCGGAAAACCAGCCCGCGACGCCCACGCCCACGGCGATGCCCGCGATGGCGCGGATGAGGCGGGTGCGGAGCTCGGTGAGGTGGTCGAAGAACGAGGCCCGCACCTCGCCCTCGGGCTCGGGCGTCGTCTCGGGTTCCGGGGATCTCTGGTCGAGCGGACTCATGCCGGGCGCGCCGGCTCCTCCGGCTTCTCCGCGCCGGGCGCGGCGGGCTCCGCCTCGATGAGCGCCGCGTCGAGGCCCGGCACGTTCTCGGCGGTGGCCGGGGGCGCGGGCGCGGGCGGCGGCGCCTGGACGGGGACCGACGACGTCGGCGGCGCGACGACGTGCGGGTGGTTCCGCTTCAGGTCGTCGGCGTAGAACTCGCGCTCGAACTGGCCCTTCAGGTCGTCGGTCGCCTTCTTGAACTCCCGGAGTCCCTTGCCGAGCTGCTTCGCCACGTCGGGCAGGCGCTTCGGTCCGAGCAGGACGAGCGCGAGCACGAGGATGACGACGATTTCCGAGAAGCCCAGGCCGAACATGGGGATCGTTCTTATAACACCGCCATGGCCTTCTGGCTTCTCAAGACGGAGCCCTCCGCGTACTCCTTCGCGGACCTCCTTCGCGATCGCCGGACGCGCTGGGACGGGATCTCGAACGCCCAGGCGCAGGCGAACCTGCGCGCCATGCAGGTCGGCGACGCCCTCGTCGTCTACCACAGCGGCGCGAAGGAGGCGGTGGGCACGGCCCGGGTGGCGCGGGCCGCCTACCCGGACCCCGCGGACGCCTCGGGGCGGTCCGCGGTGGTCGACGTGGAGGTCGCCGAGGGCCTGCCCGCACCGGTGCCGCTCGAGCGGCTCAAGGCCGACCCCGCCTTCCGCGGGTCGCCGCTCGTCCGGCAGGGGCGCCTCTCGGTGGTGCCGCTCACGCCCGAGCAGTGGAGCGCGGTCGAGCGGCTCTCCCGATCGGCTACTCGATCTTGAACTTCTTCATCTCGCCGCGCAGCACCTGCGCCTGGCCGGCGAGGTCCACGATGGCGGCCTCGAGCTCCCGGACCGAATAGGTCTGGGCCTCGGCGACGTTCCGGATCTGGGACACCGCCTCGACCACCTCGTCCGATCCGCGCGCCTGGTCCTTCTGAGCCCGGTTCAGGTGGTTCACCATCTCGCTGATCGACTCGATGGCCTTCGTGATCTGCTTCGAGCCGCGCGCCTGCTCCTGGCTCGAGCGCTCCACGTGCTTGGTGATGATCTTCATCTTCTCGGCGCTCTTCATGATCTGCTCGGAGCCGCGCGCCTGCTCGCCGGTGGCCGCCGCGATCTGCTGCACGGTCTGGGCGATCCGGTTGATGGCCATGGTCACCTGCTTCGATCCGCGCGCCTGCTCCACGGTGGCGCGGGCGATGGCCTTCACCATCTGCGTCGACTTCTGGGAGGACTCCTGGATCTTCCGCAGCGCCCCCTCCGCGTCCTGCCCCAGCCGCACCCCGTCCTCGACGGCCTTCACGCCGCGGTTCATGGCGTGAATGGCGTTTCGGGACTGCTCCTGCACTGACCGGACGAGGTCGGAGATCTCCTTGGTGGACGCCCCGGTGCGCTCGGCGAGGTCCTTGATCTCGTCGGCGACCACGGCGAAGCCCTTGCCGTGCTCGCCCGACTGGGCGGCGAGGATGGCGGCGTTGAGGGCGAGCAGGTTCGTCTGCTCCGCCACGTCGTCGATCACGTTGAGGATGTTCCCGATGACGGCGATCTTCTGGCCGAGCGCCTCGATGACGTTCGCGGCCTCCTCGCTCGACCCCTTGATCTTGTGGATGCCGGCGATGGTGCGGGAGATGGCCTCGGCGCCGACCTCGGCGTCGCGCTGCGCCTGCTCGGACAGCTTGGCCGTCTCGTTCGCGTTGGACTCGACCTGGGAGATGGAGACGTCCATCTCGTTCATGGACGAGCTCGTCTCCTCGGCGGTGGCCGAGAGGTCCTCGATGTTCTTCGCCACCTCCTTGATCGAGCCGGTCATCTGCTCGATGGCGGCCGTCGTCTCCTCCACGCTCGCGGCGAGCGCCTGGATGTTCTCGACGACCTCGTCGTTCGTGGCCGCCATCTCCAGGATGCTCGAGGAGGACTCGTCGGCGCTCTGCGCGAGCGTCTCCACGTTCTCGGCGATCCCCTTGAGGCTCGGGATCATCCGCTCCATGAGGGCGCTCGTGTCGAGGACCCGGGCGGTCACGGTGCCCACGCCCTCGGCCACGACCGAGCCGGTCTTCTTGATGCGCCCGATGATCTCGGCGAGCGCGTCGGTCACGCCGCGGAGCTGGACGAACGTGCCCCCGACGTTCTCGGCGATGGAGTTCAGCGCCTCGGCGACCCGCCCCATCTCGTCGCCGGAGACGCGCGGCGCCCTCGCGGCGAGGTCGCCGGCGGCGACGCGCCGGGCCGCCGCGTCCATCTCCACGAGTGGACCGGAGACGAAGCGCCGGGCCTCGACCACCCGCAGCCCGGCGACGACGGACATGCCGCCCGCGAGCGCCACCGCGAGCCAGGTGAGGAGCCTTCGCAGCGCCCGCTCGGCGGGGGCCCGGGAGACGCCGACGAGCACGCGGCCCGAGGGGCGACCGGCCTCGACCCGGCCGGTCGCGGGGCGCACCGGAGCCGCGAAGGCCGAGGCCTCGTCGATCCGGACGCGCGCCGGCGACCGCTCCCGGTAGGCGGCGACGATCGCCTCGGCGGAGAGCCCGACGCTCGGGGCGACGTGCTCGGCGAGGATCGCGCCGTCCGGGCGCAGGAGGATGGTCCAGAGGGTGTCGGAGGCGAGGTCTCCCCGCACGACCGCCTCCGCCTGGGCCACGTCCCCGGTTCCCACCGCCGCCACGGCCTCGCCGGCCACCGCGCGCGCCACGATCTCGCCGCGCGCCGCGACCGCCTCGTCGAGCGCTCCGCCCGCGGCCCCCCACGCGACGAGGAGGGTCGAGGCGGCGACGAGGAGGACCCCGGCGACGAAGACGAGTTGGTGGGCGCGCTTGAGGCCCTGCTTCGCGAGGGTTCCTGGCATGGTCGGCCGCCCGAGGCGCACGGGCGCGCCGCGCGGAAACGCCGATTTCATGCTAACGCCCCGCTAGGGGGGGTCAAGAAAGCGCCCGTCGCCGCTCGGCGCTATCGGGCTACTGCGCGAAGAGGTCCTGGACCTCGACCTTCGGCCGGTCGTTCGCCTCCGGCGCCTCCAGATGGGGTTCGGTGCCGGAGAGGTAGGGCTCGAGGATCCCCCCCTTGTCGAAGGGGGGGAGCGCCTGCCCGGTCTTCGGGTCGATGCGCTCGAAGACGATCCCCTCCGGGATCGGGAACGGCGGCTGCGGGCGGTCGTGGAGCGCCGCCTGCATGTAGGCGAGCCAGATGGGGAGGGCGGCGCGGCCCCCGGTCTCGGCCCGCCCGAGCGGTTGCTCGTTCTTGTCGAAGCCCAGCCACACCCCGGCGACCTCGCCACGCGTGAATCCCATGAACCAGGTGTCGAAGGAGTCGTTGGTCGTGCCCGTCTTCCCGGCAGCGGGCTTCCCGAGCCGCGCCGCCCCGGCGCCCGTCCCGACCGTCGCCACCTCCCCGAGGAGGTGGACGAGCACGAACGCTGCGCGCTCGTCGAGCACCTTCTTGTGCTCCGTCCGCGTCTCCGCGTACCCGGCCGCCATCCGCGCAGAGAGCGGCACCCAGGGATCGGAGGGCGAGGCGTGGTCCTCGAGCACGCGGCCGTCGCGGTCGAGCACCCGCTTCACGAGGTGTGCCGGACGCCGCTCGCCGTAGCGGTCGATCACGGCGTAGACGTTCACGAGGTCCCACAGCGTCGTGCAGGAGCTCCCCAGCGCGCTGCCGAGCTCGGGCTTCACGGGGGTGCCGAGCCCGAGCTCGTGCGCCCACTCGCCGAGGAACTTGGGGCCCATCTTCGAGGCGAGCGCCTCCGCGGTCTTCACCGCCGGGATGTTCATCGACTGCACGAGCGCCGTGCGCACCGTCACGTCTCCCTTGAAGTCCTCGCCGAAGTTCTGGGGCTTCCAGGCGCTCTCGTCGTCGCGGAAGACCACCGGGGCGTCGGTGAGCAGCGTCGACGGCGTGTACCCGAGCTTCTCGATGGCGGCCGAGTACACGATCGGCTTGAAGGCGCTGCCGGGCTGGCGGCAGGCCTGGAAGGCGCGGTTGAACTCGGACGCCTCGAAGTCGTAGCCGCCCACCATGGCGTCGACGTAGCCGCTCCACGGGTCGAGCGACACGAGCGCCCCCTGGAGCCTCGGCTCCTGCTCGAGGGCGACGAGGAGCCGGGCCTGCGGGACGGCCTCCGGCTTGCCCACCTGGAGTCCCCGCTCCGCCTGCGCGAGCTCCTCGCGGGTGACCCTGCGCACCACGACCACGTCCCCCACCTGCAGCGCCGCGGAGGGACGGGTGACGATGGCGTGCTCGTAGTGTACCTGCGGGTTCGGCGGGCGAGCCCAGCGCATGCCGGCCACCGGCAGCACCGCCTCCTCGTCGCCGATCTCCACGCGCACCTGCCCCGTGAGATCGTTCACCGCGGAGACGATGGCCACGGCGTATTCGCCGACCGCGAGCATGCCCGGCGGCCAGGCGTCGGCGAGCCGGCGGCGAAGCTCCTCGCGCTCCGCGGCGCCGACGTGGGCGACGGGTCCCCAGAACCCCTGGCGCCGGTCGACGTCGAGCAGACCGCCGAGCATGGCCGCCTGCGCCGCTCGCTGCTTGTCGAGGTCCATCGCCATCTCGACCCGGAGGCCGTCGGCGAGGAGCCGGTCGTTCCCGTAGCGATCCACGACCTGGCGACGCACCGCCTCGGTGTAGAAGGGCGCCGTCTCGCGGAACACGTCGTCCACCCCGTGGACGCGGATCTCCGCCTCGTCGGCCGCCTTCCGCTCGACCTCGGTGATCATCCCGTCCTCGCGCATGCGGCGCAAGACGTAGCGGCGCCGCTGGCGCGCGGCCTCCGGGTTCACGAACGGGGAGTAGCGGGAGGGCGCCTGGGGGAGCCCGGCGAGCAGCGCCGCCTCCGGCAGGGTGAGGTCCTCCACGTTCTTGCGGAAGTAGTTCTCGGCCGCCGCCTGCACCCCGTAGCTGTGGTGGCCGAGGTAGACGCCGTTCAGGTAGAGCCAGAGGAGCTCGTCCTTGGAGAAGGCTCGCTCGAGTCTCGCCGCCAGGATGGCCTCGCGCACTTTGCGGCGGAGGTTCTTGCGCGTCCCCTGGGCGAACCCCTCGGCCGAGACCAAAAGCGCCTTGGCGGTCTGCTGGGTGATGGTGGAGCCGCCCTGGACCTTGCGGCGAAGGAGGTAGGTGTTCGCCGCTGCCCGCACCGTCCCCAGCCAGTCGACGCCGGCGTGCTGGAAGAAGTTCTTGTCCTCCGCCGCGACGAACGCCTGCACGAGGTGGCGCGGGATGCGCGTGAGCGGAACGACCTTGCGGCGCTCCGAGAAGAACTCCCCCGCGATCTGGCCGTCCGCGCTCACGAGCTCGGTGACCACGGGAGGCCGGTACTCGTCCAGGCTCGGCACGGACGGCAGCCCGCGGGCGAAGTAGGCCCAGGCCACGACGAGCGCGATGGCGGTCGCGTTGGCGAGCGCGATGGCCGCGAAGAGCGCCCAGCGCAGGGCCGTGCGCCACCAGGGCCTCTCGGGGGGGAGGTCGGTGAGCACCACCCGTTCGGGCGGCGCGCGCTCCTCGGTGGAGGGCCGTTCCTCGGCGGAGGGAGCCATCGCCGAGCACTCTAGCGAGCGCCCGGGCGGGGGCGCAACGGAGGCGGCGAGGCGGGCGCGCCCTGCCCGGGCGCCTGGAGGTTGGCGCGGGACAAGACCTCCGCGAGATCGTCGGGCAGAGGCGCCAAGAGGTCGAGCCGCGCCCCGGTGACGGGGTGGGGGAGGGACAGCCGCAGCGCGTGCAGGAACATGCGTCGCAGCCCCCAGCGGGTGCGCGCCGAGCGGTTGAAGGCGAAGTCGCCGTAGCGGCGGTCGCCCGCCACGGGGTGGCCGGCCGCCTCGAGGTGGCGCCGGATCTGGTGCGTGCGACCGGTCTCGATGCGGACGGCGAGGAGCGACGCGTCCCGGTTGGACGAGGTCGCCTGCCAGCGCGTGACCGCCTCCTGGAAGTTCACGCCCCGCCTCTCGCGGGAGCGCGCCGTCTGCTCGTGCTCCGAGAGCGGGAGGTCGATGGTCCCGGAAGGGCGCGGCATCTTGCCCTTCACGAGGGCGAGGTAGGTCTTCGATACCCGGTCCCCCGCGGAGAACAGCTCGCCGAGGGCGACCATGGCCCGGCGCGTCTTCGCCACGACCACGACCCCGCTCGTCTCCCGGTCGAGCCGGTGCGCGGGGCTGGGCCGGAACTCCCCCGGGGGCAAGTCCTCGGGCACGGCGAGGTGGGCGCGCACCTCGTCGACGAGCGTGGCCCCCTCGATCCCGCTGCCGGGATGCGCCGCGAGGCCGGCCGGCTTGTCCACCGCGAGCACGTGCTCGTCCTCGTAGAGGACCCGGAAGGTCGGGCGCGCCGGGCGCGGGCGCGCGGTCTCCGCGGGGGCGAGCAGGCGCTCCTCGTCGCCGCGGATGACGACCCGGTCGCCCTCCGCGAGCAGCTGCTCGGCGCGGCCCCGGCCGCCGTTCACCCGCACCTTCCTCGTGCGGAGCATCTTGTAGACGTGGGAGAGCGGGACGTCGCGCAGCGCCCGCCGGACGAACTTGTCGAGCCGCTGGCCGGCGGCGTCGGCGCTGACCGTGAGATCGATCACGACCGTCTTCTATCCCGGGCCGCGGCCCGTGGCGAGCGAGGACCTAGAGCAGCTCGAGCTGCGCCTCCGCGACGAGCGGGTCGGCCCGGAGCCCCTCCCGGCGCATCGCGCGGGCGAGCGGCTCGGCGTGACCGTGGAGCGTGTAGACGCGGGAGGCCCCGGTCTCCTTCGCGTAGCGGATGAGGGAAGGGAAGTCGGCGTGGTCGGAGAGAGGGAAGGCCGCGTCCACCGACCGGAAGCGCTGGAGGCCGTCGACGGCCCAGCCCGTCAGGATGGCGGTCCGCTTCCTGCGCAGGCGCCAAAGGGCCGCGGAGCGCTGGAGGTGGGGGGGCGCGACCACCACCTCGTCCCGCTGCGCGCCTTCGGGCCCGAGCGGCCGGACGTTCGGCAGCGGGACCCCCTGCTCCTCGTAGATCCGGTTCAGCGCGTGGACCGCGGGGTGGGCGCGGCAGGCGTAGCCGCGCTCGCCGAGGTGCTTCAGGATCTCCTGCGCCTTGCCGAGCGAGTAGCCGAGAAGGACCGGGGTCGCCCCGTCGGACAGGGTGTCGTCCACGAACCGGCGGACTTGGAGGAGGACCTCCTCCTTCGGCGGAAAGACGTAGCGCGGGAGGCCGAAGGTCGACTCGATGAGGAGCACGTCGCACCCCAAGACCTCGGCCGGCTCGGCCGTCTCGGTCGGCTCGAGGCAGAGGTCCCCGGTGTACCCGATGGTCACCCCGGCGCGGTCGGTCACCCGGAGCTGCGCCGAGCCGAGCACGTGGCCCGCCGGGAGGAGCTCCAGCGTGAGGTCGCCGAGGCCGAAGGGGCTGCGGTAGGCGGCCGGCAACACCTCCCCCCGCGCGCGCTCGCCGAGTCGGTGGCGGGCGAGCGCGGCGGTGGCGGCGGTGGCGATGGTGCGGTCGTGGCGCCCGAGGTGGTCGGAGTGCGCGTGCGAGACGAACGCGCAGGGGCGGCGCCGGCGGGCGTCCAGGAAGAGCCCGCTGCCGGCGACGTGGACCTCGCCGTGGACGAGCTCGACGGGCGCGCGCCTCATGCGCGGAGGTTGTAGCAGGAGGGGCTGTCCCCCGCCGCCTACCCCTGGGCCGCCCGCCGGCGCGACTCGAGCGCCCCGCCCACTTCGCCGAGCACCACGCCGAGGACGATGAGCGCCCCTCCGGCGATCCCCGCCGGGGGGAGGCGCTCCCCCGTCATCCAGTGCGAGAAGAGCGCCGCCGCCGGGGGCTCGAGCGAGTAGATGAGAGCCGCCCGCACGGCCGGCGTGTGGCGCTGCGCCCAGTTCATCACGAAGAACGCTCCCACCGTCATGACGAGCCCGGTGAAGAGGACCGTCCCCGCGAGCTCGGGCGAGGGGGCGAGGCGTGCGGGCTCGAGCGGCAGCATCGCCAGGCTCCCGGCGAAGGTGACGGCGATCTGCAAGAGCGTCAGGGAGCGCAGCGGATGGCGGGGCGAGAACTCCCCCGTCCAGACGATCTGGAAGGCGTAGGCGAAGGCGCAGCCCAGGGTGAGGGCGTCGCCGAGCCGGACGGCGGAGGAGACGCCGTCGCCGAAGGGGCGGGTGAGCAGGACGAGGCCGACCACCGCCATGGCCACTCCGCTCCAGGCGGAGGCGGGCACCCGGCGCCCGAACTGGACGCGGGCGATGAACGGCACGAAGAGCACGCACATCCCGGTCAGGAAGGCGGAGCGCGCCGGGGTGGTGTAGCGGAGTCCGGCGGTCTGCAGCGCGAAGCCGAGGAACATGGCGAGGCCGAGCTTCGTGCCATCGCGCCACAGCCCGGGCGAGCGCCTTGGGCGCCGCCAGAGCCAGACGGCCCCCGCCGCGGCCACCGCGACGCCGAAGCGCGCCGCCAGGAACGCACCGGCGCTCGCGCCGTCGAGCGCGCGCTTCACGAGCGCGAAGGTCGTTCCCCACAGGAGCGTGAGGGCGAGGAGCGCCAGGTCGGCCACGGGGCGCCCTTTCTAGCAGAGGGCCGGCGCTCCCGGAACGGGTCCCGCGCTCCTCAGGCGAGGCGGAACCGGCGGAGCGCTCCGCCCTCCTCCCGGGCCACGCGCCCTCGCGCCTCGAGCACCTCGAGGTTCGCGATCGCCTCGGAGACGGTGAGGAAGGTCGCCCCGGGAGGGGCCGCGGGGAAGAGCGCCCGGGAGAGCTCCCATGCGGTCGCGGGGCCCTTCGACAGGAGTTCCTCGATCCGTGCCTGCCGCTTCCCGTAGAAGTGCAGGAGCCGGTCGATGACCCGGCGGTGGTCGTCGAAGGGCGTCGCGTGGCCGGGGAGAACCACGTCCACCTCCAAGGCGCGCAGCCGCACCACGCTCTCCAGATAGGCGACGAGCGGCCGCCAGCCCTCCTCGCCGCCCGGGCCGACCTCGATGAGAGGGTTCGGCGAGACCCGCTCGAGCAGGTGGTCGTCGGAGACGAAGATCCGGTGCTCCCGGTCGTAGAGGCACACGAGGCCCGGCGTGTGGCCGGGCATGTGGAGGATCTCGAACGTCGCGTGGGAGAGCCGGACGGGCTCCTCGAGGTCGAGGGGCCGCGCCGACGGAACGGGGCGCGCCAGCGCGAAGCCGCGAGCCACCTCGCGTGCCGCCTCCCCGAGCGTTTCGGCCGGCACGCCGAGCCTCCGGAGGTGGGCGCCGTAGGCCGGCGCGAGCTCCTCCCACCGGGCGCCCGCTCCGGCCACCTTGGGGAGGTCGCGCGGGTGGACCTCGACCGGCACGTCGTGCCCGGCGCCTTCCATGACGGTCCGGGCGCCCCCGAAGTGGTCCACGTGGCCGTGGGAGACGACGATGCGGCGGACGTCGGAGGGGCTCCGGCCGATGCGGCGCAGCCCCTCCGCCAGGGCCGCCTCCGCGTCCCGCGAGCCGAGCCCGGCGTCGAAGAGGACGAGCCCCCCGTCCCGGTCGGCGAGCGCGTAGGCGTTCACCGGACCGCCCGCCTCCGGGAACGGGATGGGCATGGAGATCCGGTGGATCCCCAGGTCCGCGAGGTCGCGCTCGGCGATCACGAGCCCTTGCCGGCCTTCACCTTCTCCCGCAGCTCGGGCAGCACCTTGAACAGGTCCCCCACGATCCCGTAGTCCGCGAGCTGGAAGATGGGCGCCTCGGGGTCCTTGTTGACCGCCACGATCACCTTCGAGCCCTTCATCCCGGCGAGGTGCTGGATGGCGCCCGAGATGCCGGCGGCGACGTAGAGCTCCGGCGCCACCACCTTTCCGGTCTGCCCGACCTGCCAGTCGTTCGGCACCCAGCCGGCGTCGACCGCCGCGCGGCTCGCGCCCACCGCGGCGCCGAGCTCGTCGGCGAGCGCCTCGACCTCCTTGAAGTCGCCCTTCGTCCCGCGCCCCCCGGCCACGATCACGCGCGCCTCGGTGAGCTCGGGGCGGGCGCTCTTCACCTCGCGAAACTCGACGAACCGGGTCTTCTGCGCCGCGGCGTCGACCGCCACGGCGACGGCCTTCACCTCGCCCGTCCCCTCCTTCGACGCCGCCGGGAACTCGGTGGGGCGCACGGAGAGCACCTTCACCGGCGTCGCGATCTCCACCTCGGCGAGCACGTTGCCCGCCCACATGGGACGCAAGAACGTCACCGCCGGGCCGTCGCCGGCGAAGCCGAGCACCTCGGTGGCCGCGGCGGCGCCCAGCCGGGCGGCGACGCGCGGCAGGAGGTCCTTTCCGAAGGAGCTCGCCGCGGCGAGGACGAAGGTGGCCTGGGCGCCCTTCGCGATCTCGGCCACCACCGGCGCGAAGGCCTCCGCGGTGTAGTGCTCGAGAGCCGGCGCGTCGGCGCAGTGGACGACGGCGCCGTAGCCTGCGATCTCGGCGGCGAGGCCTCCGACCCCCTTGCCGAGGACGGCCGCGTGGACGGCCCCGCCGACTCGCTTCGCGAGCGCGCGGCCCGCGGAAATGGCGTGGAGGGTGGCCTTGCGCAGGTGGCCGCCCGAGTGCTCCGCGACGACGAGTACGTTCGCCATGGTGGTCTCCCGCCTAGAGGACCTTCGCCTCGTTCTTCAGCTTCTCGTAGAGCTCCGCCACGTCGGCGACCTTCACGCCTCCCTTGCGCTTCGGCGGCTCGGAGACGCGGCGCACGACCACCCGGGGCGCGAGGTCGACGCCCAGGGACGCCGCGGCGAGCTCCTCGAGCGGCTTCTTCTTCGCCTTCATGATCCCGGGGAGCGAGGCGAACCGCGGCTTGTTCAGCCGGAGGTCGCAGGTGACGACCGCGGGGAGCGAGACGTCGAGCGTCTCGAGCCCGCCGTCGACCTCCCGGACCACCCGCACGCTCTTCCCGTCGGCGGCGAGCAGGACGCCGGGAAGCTTCTTCTGCTCCGCCTCGCTCTCCAGGCTCTCGGTCTTGGAGGCGCAGGTGGCCTGCCCGAGCCCCAGGCGCTCGGCCAGGAACTGCCCGGCCTGGTTCTGGTCGTCGTCGATCGACTGCTTCCCGAGCAGCACGACGTCCGGCTTCTCCTTCTCGCACACCTTGGCGAGCAGGGCCGAGACCACGAACGGATCGAGCGGGCCGTCGTGCCGGACCAGGATGCCGCGGTCCGCGCCCATCGCCAGCGCCGCGCGGATCTCGGTCACCGACTTGTCGCTGCCGATCGAGGCGACCACCACCTCGCCGCCGTGCTTCTCCTTGAGCCGCAGCGCCTCCTCGACGGCGATCTCGTCGAAGGGGTTCACCTTGTAGTTCACGCCTTCGGTGACGATCCCGCTGCCGTCGGGCTTCACGCGGATCTTCGACTCCGGGTCCTCGACGCGCTTCGCGGTCACCAGGATCTTGAGGGGCATGGCCGCTCCTTGACTCGGGAATCAACGGCACGATCTAACGCGCCGCGCCAACCGGCTGCAACCGGATTCTTCCGTCGTGGCGGGACCATGGACCGGAGACAGCGCCGGCGGCTCGAAATGGGGGCCCGGGGGGGCCTACCGCACGCCACCCGAGGACCCATATTGGAGGCGTGATCCCGCGCCTCCTCGCGAAGTTCAGCTACCTCGCGGTCTTCGCGCTCCTGCTCGGGGGAGGGCTCGGGCTCCCGTTCCCCGAGGAGGTGGTCCAGCTCACGACCGGCTTCCTCGTCCGACAGGGAACCCTGTCCGCCTGGCCGGCCGTCGTCGCCATCGGCACCGGGATCCTCGCCGGCGACTACGTCCTCTTCCGGCTCGGGCGAAGCCACGGGGCGCGCGTCATGGCCTCGCGCCACCTCAAGCGCTTCTTCACGCCGGAGCGCCGGGCATGGGTGGAGGGCCACTTCGCGAACCACGACTTCCTCACCGTCGTGGCGGCCCGCCTCCTCTTCCCGCTCCGCCTCCCGGTCTTCGCGAGTGCCGGCGCGATGGGCGTCCGGACCGCGACCTTCCTGCTCGCGGACGGCGTGGCTGCGCTCGTGTCCGTGCCGGTCGTGTTCGGGCTCGGCTACCTCTTCGCGGCCCAGGTGGTCCTCGTCAGGGAGCGCATGCACCAGGCCGAGGTGGGCGCGATCCTGATCCTCGCGGGGCTGGGGCTCGCCTGGTCCACCGTTCGGCGGCAGCGCGGCGCGCGGCTCGTGCTCACCGCCCGGCCGGCGCTCCGCTGGCCGTCGTTTCACCGCCCCGGGACGCGGTAGTCGATCGCCGCCTCCTCCCCGGAGAGCACCCGCTGCGCCCCCTCGGCGAGCGCGCGGAGCTCGTCCTCCCCGGGGTAGGTGAAGACGGGGGCCATCCACTCCACCCGCCGGGCGACGGGCGCGACCACCTCCGGTAGGTGGGCCATCCCTCCCGTGAGAAGTACGGCCTCGAGCCCGCCGCCGAGCGAGGCTGCGAGCCCGCCGGCGGCCTTCGCGATCTGGAGCGCCATCGCGTCCACGAGGCGGCGGGCGGCGCCGTCACCGGCGCGCGCGCGCGCGACGGCCTCCCGCGCGTCCCGGGTCCCGAGGTGGGAGTAGAGTCCGCCGTCCCCGAACAGCCGCCTCCTCACCGATGCGCGCTGCGCCCCGGGGGCGAAGCACATGTCGACGACCGCGGTGACGGGGACCCCGCCGGCGCGGTCTCCGGAGAACGGTCCCTCGTCCTGCGGATTCACGACGTCGACCATCCTCCCGCCGCGGAGCGCGGCGAGCGAGACGCCGGTGCCGAGGTGGATGACGACCGCGCACAGGGACTCGAGCGGGCGCCCGGCGATCCCCGCGTGGCGCCTCGCCACCGCGCGGATGTTGAGCGCGTGGCAGAAGCTCCTGCGCTCGACGCCCGCGAGGCCGGTCACACGCGCCGCGTCGTCGAGCTCGTCCACGCTCACCGGGTCGACGGTGTAGGCGGGGCAGCCGTGCTCCGCTGCGATCGCCATCGCCAGCGGGACGCCGAGGTTCGAGGCGTGCTCACCCCGCGCCCCGCCGAGCAGCTCCTCCGCCATGGCCGGGGTGGCGACGAGCGTGCCCGCCGGGACCGGTCCGAGCAGCCCGCCGCGCCCGACGGCGGCGTCGAGGCGCTCCCCGGCCGCCGCCCGCGCGGCGAAGGCGCGCACCTCGCCGAGGCGCATCCCGAGCTGGTCCCGGACCGCCCCGTACCGCGACAGCTCCGCCTCGGAGTGCCTCACCGTCTCCTCCCGCAGCAGGTCGGCACCGCGGAAGAGCCCGAGCTTCGTGGACGCGGCGCCGGGGTTCACCGCCAGGACGAGAAAGCCCTCCCGGGGCGCCGCCGCGGGACCGCTCACGGCTCCCCCGTGCAGAGCGCGCCGAGCGCGATGGACAGCAGCTTGTCGCCCGCCCGCTCGACCCGCGACGGGATGAGCACCGGGACCCTCGCACCCTCGATGACGTGCGCGACCGGCTTTCCTGCGAGCCAGGAGAACGCCTTGCCGAGGATGTTCCCCGCCTCGATGGTGGGGACGAGCAGGATGTCGGCCCGGCCGGCCAGCGGATGGGCGATTCCCTTGGCGCGCGCCGCCCAGGGGAGCAATGCGTTGTCCAGGGCGAGCGGCCCGACCACCTCGCACCCGGCGATCTCCCCCCGGTCCGCCATCTCCGCGAGCGCGCGCGCCTCGAGGGTGTGTGGCATCGCCTCGCTCGGCGCCTCGGCCGCGCACACCACCGCCACGACCAGCCGCTCGAACCCCAGGCGGCGGAACACCCGCACGGCGTTCTCGAGGATGGCCCTCTTCTCGGCGAGGCCCGGGGCGACGTTCACGCCGCCGTCGCTCATTCCCACGATCCGGGGCGGCGAGGGCGTCGGATGCTCGCTCACCATCACGTCGGAGAGGAGCCGGCCCGTCCGCAGGCCCTGCGACCGGTCGAGGACCGCCCGCAGGAGATCCCCCGTCGACAGTCGCCCCTTGAGCAGCAAGGAGGCTTCTCCGGCCCGGATGCGCTCGACGGCACGGCGCGCCGCGCGCGCGTCGTCGGGCTCCTCCACGATCTCGTGATGGGCCGGGTCCTCCTCGAGCTTCCAGAGCCGGTCGACGAGCGCCTCCCGGCCGCCGAGGAGAAGGCCCCGCGCGATGCCGCGGCGGCGCGCCTCCACCACGGCCGCGAGCGCGGTGTCGCTCTCGGCCGCGGGGACCGCCACCACCCTCGCCCCGCCCACGACGGCGCGGTCGACGAGCTCCTCGAGCGTTCGGACGGGTTCCACCGGCAGTTCCCCGTCCGACCCTTGCCACGCCGCGCCGGCGCGCGCCAGTCCTCGGCGCCTCCCGGGGCGCGCACGGCAGGCGCCCCCCCGGGGGGACGGGATCTCCGGAGCGGGACGCCGAGGCCAGGCCGCCCTTGCCACCTTCGTTCCAAAAAAGGAAAATCGGCGGCTCACTCTTCCGGCCGCCGTCCCGCCGGGCGCCTCCCGGGCGCCGCGGGCCGTGGCCGCTTGCGAAAGGTGCCCTGGACGTGGAGACCGCGACCGCAGCGAAGGCCCCGCAGCGCGGGCTGATGAGCGGCGACGAGGCCGTCGCCCTCGCCGCGCTCGACGCCGAGGTGGCGCTCGGGACCGGCTACCCCGGGACCCCGTCCACCGAGATCCTGGAGGCCTTCGGGGCCCTCGGGGGGCGAGCGCAGTGGGCGCCGAACGAGAAGGTCGCCCTCGAGGTCGGCCTCGGAGCCGCCTTCGCGGGCGCTCGCGTGCTCGTCACGATGAAGCACGTGGGCGTGAACGTCGCCGCCGACCCCCTGTTCACGGCCGCCTACACCGGCGTGGACGGGGCGCTCGTGCTCGTCTCCGCCGACGACCCCGGCATGGCGTCCTCCCAGAACGAGCAGGACAACCGGCGCTACGCATCGGCCGCCGGCATCCCCATGCTCGAGCCTTCCTCGTCCCAGGAGGCCTACGACTTTGCGCTCGCGGCCTTCGAGCTCTCGGCGCGCTTCCACATCCCCGTGATCCTCCGGGTGACGACGCGCGTCTGCCACTCGAAGTCGGTCCTGCTTCGCCGCGCGTCTCCGCTCCCGCCGGCCGCCGCGCCCCACTTCGTGAGAGACATCCGCGGGCGCGTCATGATCCCGGGCTTTGCGCGGCCGGCGCACCGGAGGCTCCGCCAGAAGCTCGCCGAGATCGCCGAGTGGGCGGAGACCTCTCCCCTGAACGCGGTCGTCCGGGGCGACGGCCGGCTCGGCATCGTCACCTCCGGGATCGCCTACCAGCACGCCCGCGAGGCGGCGCCGGGCGCGAGCTTTCTCAGGCTCGGAACCGTCTTCCCCCTGCCCCTCGGGCTCGTCCGCTCCTTCGCTCGGAGCGTCGATCGCTGCGTGGTGGTGGAGGAGGGCGACCCGGTCTTCGCGGAGGCGATCCGCGCCGCCGGCATCCCCGTCGAGGCGAAGGCCGAACGCTTCCGCTTCGGGGAGCTCTCGGTGGAGCGGGTGCGCCGCATCCTCTCGGGCGACGACGCGCCGGAGCCCCCTCCCGCGAAGGCCAAGCCGCCGGAGCTCTGCGAGGCCTGCCCCTACCACCCGGTCTACGGCACGCTCAAGCGCCTCGACTGCATCGTGGCCGGCGACATCGGCTGCTACACCCTCGGCGTCATGGAGCCCTACCAGGCCATGGACACCTGCGTGGCCATGGGGGCGTCGGTGGGCGTGGGACTCGGCCTCCGGCACGTGCTTCCCGAGGCCGAGGCGCGCCGGGTGGTGTCGATCATCGGGGACTCGACCTTCATCCACAGCGGCGTGAACGGCCTCATGGAGATGGTCTACAACCCTCCGAAGACCGGCCACGTGCTCATCGTGCTCGACAACGGGACGACCGCGATGACCGGGCAGCAGGAACACCCCGGCACGGGACGGAAGCTCGACCACACGGCCACCGGCCAGGTCTCCATCGAGGGGATCTCGCGGGGCGCGGGCGTCTCCCACGTGTACGTCGTCGACCCCGTCAAGGACCCGGCCGGCTTCGAGAGGCTGCTCGTCGAGCGCCTGAAGGCGAACGACCTCGCGGTCATCGTGGCGCGGCGCCCGTGCGTCCTCGCGGCCGCGGACATCCGCCACTACGAGAAGGTGAACGCCGAGCGGGCCGCCCAGTCTGCGGCGTGCGACGCCTGCGGAGGCGGCGATGCCTGACGTCGTGAACGTCGTCTTCGCGGGGCTCGGGGGCCAGGGCGTCATCAAGGCCTCCGACATCCTCGCCGACGCGGTCTTCCGGTCCGGCTTCGACGTGAAGAAGGCCGAGATCCACGGGATGAGCCAGCGCGGGGGCTCGGTGACGAGCGACGTCCGCTTCGGGCGGGAGGTGTTCTCGCCCATGGTCCCCGCCGGAGAGGCGGACTTCCTCGTCGTGCTCGCCCCCTCCGAGGTCGAGAACAACCGCCAGGTGCTGCGCGCCGGCGGCGTCCTCATCCCCCCGGACCTCGTCGCCGAGGGGAGCCTCCCGAATCGCCGGAGCCTCAACGTGGCACTCCTCGGGGCGCTCTCGCACCACCTCTCGATCGCGGAGGAGCACTGGCGGGCGGCCATCGCCGCCGCGCTTCCGGAGCGCCTCCACGAGGTCAACTTCAAGGCCTTCGAGGCGGGGCGAGCCGCCGCCCGTGCCCGCGCCGCCGCCTGAGGAGCGCTCACCGTGAAGAGCTCAGACGACCGCCGCTACCACCCCGCGAGCGCGCCCGACTACGTGCCCGTCCCGCAGCTCCGCGGGCTGCAGCTCGAGCGCCTGAAGCGCATCGTGCGCCGCGCCTACGATCGGGTGGCGCTCTTCCGCGGACGCATGGACGAGCGCCGCCTCAACCCCGACGACGTCCGCGCGCTCGAGGATCTGGGCAGGCTCCCGTTCACCGTGAAGACCGACCTCCGGGACACGTACCCGTTCGGCCTCTTCGCGAGCCCGATGGAGGAGGTGGTCCGGCTCCACGCCTCCTCGGGGACCACGGGCAAGCCGACGGTGGTCGCGTACACGCAGGCGGACCTCGACGTGTGGACGGAGGTCATGGTGCGGGCCTTCGCCGCCTGCGGGCTCCACCGCGGCGACGTGGTGCAGAACGCCTACGGCTACGGCCTGTTCACCGGCGGGCTCGGCGCCCACTACGGGGCGGAGTCGCTCGGCGCGACCGTCATCCCCATCTCGGGCGGCAACACCGAGCGCCAGATCATGGTGCTGCAGGACTTCGGCGTCACCGCCATCTGCTGCACCCCGAGCTACTTCTTGCACCTCGTGGAGCGGGGCAAGGAGCTCCACGCGGACTTCTCGCGCCTGCGCGCCGGGATCTTCGGGGCCGAGCCCTGGAGCGAGGCCATGCGCCGCCGCATCGAGGCCGACACCGGCGTCAAGGCCTACGACATCTACGGCCTCTCCGAGATCGTCGGCCCGGGCGTCGGCATCGAGTGCTTCGCCCAGTCGGGCCTTCACATCTTCGAGGACCACTTCTACCCGGAGGTCGTGGATCCCAAGACGGGCGAGGTGCTCCCGGACGGCGCGGAGGGGGAACTCGTGCTCACGACGCTCTCCAAGGACGCGATGCCCATGATCCGCTACCGGACGCGGGACGTGACGGCGATCGTCCCGGAGCCGTGCGTCTGCGGACGCTCGGTCCGCCGCATCCGGCGCATCGGCCGGCGCTCGGACGACATGATCATCGTCCGGGGCGTGAACGTCTTCCCCTCGCAGGTGGAGACCGCGCTCCTCGCCGTCGAGGGCACGCTCCCGCACTACCAGATCGTCTTGACCCGCGAGAAGGGGCTCGACGAGATGGAGGTCCGGGTGGAGGTGACCCCCGAGGTCTTCTCGGACAAGGTGCGCGCGCTCGAGGGGCTGCAGCGGAAGCTCGAGCAGTCGCTCGACCACACGCTCGGCATCCGCGCCCGGGTGACGCTCGTCGGCCCGAGGACGATCCAGCGCAGCGAGGGCAAGGCGAAGCGCGTCATCGACGAGCGCCAGATCTGAGGCGGGAGGACGGACCCCATGAAGCTCCGGCAGCTTTCGCTCTTCCTCGAGAACCGGCCGGGACAGCTCAAGCTCCCCTGCCAGGTGCTCGGCCAGGCGGGCATCGACATCCTCACGATGTCGCTCGCCGACACCCAGCAGTTCGGCATCCTGCGCCTCGTCGTGAAGGACGAGGAGCGGGCCAAGCAGGCGCTGGAGCGGGCCGGCTGCGTCGTGAACGTGACGGAGGTCCTCGCCGCCGAGGTCCCCGACCGCGCCGGCGGGCTCGGCGAGGTGCTCGAGGCCTTCGACCGCTCCGGGCTGTCCGTCGAGTACATCTACCCCCTCGCGGCCGGCCACAAGGGGAAGACCGCGGTGCTCGCCTTCCGCGTGGAGGACCCGGACCGGGCGGCGAAGCTCCTCGTCGAGCGCGGCGTGCACGTGCTCACCCGCGAGGAGGCGTTCCGGGCCATGGGCGCCTGAGGAAGCGCCCCGGCGACCTCGCATGCAGGCGGAAGGGGAGAACCGGGTCTGGGATCCGGCCGAGACGCTCCCGCGGGCCGATCTCTCGCGCCTGCAGGCGGAGCGCCTGCGCTCGTCCCTCGGGCGCGCCGCCGCCACCCCCTTCTACCGCGAGGCCTTCGCCCGCGCCGGCGTCGGGCCGGAGGTCGTGCGCTCGGTCGAGGACCTCCGGCGGTTCCCGTTCACCGTGAAGGACGACCTCCGCAGGAACTACCCGCTCGGGATGCTCGCCGTGCCGCGCTCCGAGGTGGCGAGGGTCCACGGCTCCTCGGGCACCACCGGCAAGCCGACCTTCGTCGCGTACACGCGGAAGGACCTGGAAGGCTGGTCCGGCCTCTGCGCCCGCTTCCTCGTCGCCGGGGGCCTCCGGCCCGAGCACCTCGTGCACGTGGCCTTCGGCTACGGGCTCTTCACGGGCGGGTTCGGGCTGCACCAGGGCATCGAGCGCGTGGGGGCCGGGGTGATCCCCGCCGCGGGCGGCAACACGCCCCGGCAGGTCATGCTGCTCCGCGACCTCCGGCCGGAGGTGCTCGTCTGCACGCCGAGCTACGCGCTGCACGTCGCCGAGGTGGCCCGGGCCGAGGGGACGGACCCCCGCGACCTGGGGCTCCGCCTCGGCCACTTCGGCGGCGAGCCGTGGACCGAGGAGATGCGCCTCGCCATCGAGGGCGAGTTCGGCATCGCCGCCTTCAACAACTACGGCCTCTCCGAGGTGGTGGGGCCCGGCGTCTCCGGGGAGTGCGCGGCGCGGGGCGGGATGCACGTCGCCGAGGACCACTTCGTGGTGGAGTGCGTGGAGCCGGTGTCGCTCGAGCCGGTGCCGGACGGCGTCGTCGGAGAGCTCGTCTTCACGAGCCTCACGAAGGAGGCCATGCCGATCTTGCGCTACCGGACGCGGGACCTGGCCGCGCTCGATCGGTCGCCGTGCCCGTGCGGCCGGACCGGCGTGCGGATGGGCCGGGTGGTCGGACGCTCCGACGACATGCTCATCATCCGCGGCGTGAACGTCTTCCCCTCGCAGGTCGAGGAGGCGCTCCTGCGCGTCGAGGGAGCGGCACCCCACTACCTCATCGAGGTGGCCCGCCCGGGGACGCTCGACGAGGCGGTCGTCAAGGTCGAGATCCGGCCGCGGGACTTCTCGGACGAGATGCGCCAGATGGTCGACCTGCGGGATCGCATCGACCACGAGATCCACTCCGTCACGGGCATCCGCATGAAGGTCGAGCTCGTGGCGCCGAACACGATCACCCGGTCCGAGGGGAAGGCCCGGCGGGTGCTCGACCACCGCAAGGAGCGGCGCTAGAGCGCCGGGGGAGGGACGAAATGAGGGGCCACGTCGCATGGGCCGTGGGCGCGCTCGCGCTCTCGGCATCCACCGCCTCCGCGGCAGAAACTCTTCGCATCGGAGCCATCCTGTCGGTCACCGGCCCCGCGTCCTTCCTCGGCGCCCCGGAGGCGCGGACGCTGGAGATGCTCGTGCAGCAGGTGAACGCCAAGGGCGGCGTTCGCGGCCGCCAGGTCGAGCTCCTGGTCCGGGACTCGGGGGGCGACGCGGAGAAGGCCGTCTCCTTCGCGAAGCAGCTCATCGACGAGGACAAGGTCTTCGCCATCCTCGGCCCCTCGACGAGCGGCGAGACCCTTCGGGTGAAGGCCATCGCGGAGGAGGGCAGGACGCCGCTCATCTCGCTCGCGGCCGCCGAGGCCATCGTGAACCCGGTCGCCCTCTACGTCTTCAAGACGGCGCAGAAGGACAGCCACGCGGTGATGATGATCTTCCAAAACATGAGGAAGCGGGGCATCTCTCGCATCGCCGTGCTGTCGAGCAACACCGGGTTCGGCAAGGCCGGGAAGGAGCAGATCGAGAAGCTCGCGCCCGACTACGGGATCCAGATCGCGCTGAACGAGGTGTACGACAAGGCGGCGACGGACCTCACCGCCGAGGCGACGAAGCTCAAGGGCGCGAACGTCCAGGCGGTCCTCAACTGGTCGATCGAGCCCGCGCAGTCGATCCTCGTGAAGAACGTCCGGCAGATCGGGCTCACCATCCCCATCTACCAGAGCCACGGATTCGGGAACCTCGCCTACGTGAAGGCGGCCGGGCCGGCGGCCGAGGGGGTCATCTTCCCCCTCGGGCGGCTGCTCGTCGCCGACATGCTGCCCGACGGCCACCCCCAGAAGGCGGTGCTCGTCGCCTACCGGCAGGCCTACCGCTCGCGGTACGGCGAGGAGGTGAGCGGGTTCGGTGGCTACGCCTGGGACGCCTTCCAGATTCTCGTTCGCGCCATCGAGCAGGTGGGCTTCGACCGAACCAAGGTCCGGGCCGCCATCGAGAGCACCCGGGGCTTCGTGGGCACGAGCGGCGTCTTCACCTTCTCGCCCGCCGACCACAACGGGCTCGACCTCGGCTCGTTCGAGATGCTGACGGTCAAGGACGGCCGCTTCGTGATCCTGGACAGGTAGCGGACACAGGGAGGACGCATGAGAGCCACTCGTTTCGGCGCCGTGGCAGGAATGCTCGCCGCCGCCTTCGCCGCAACCGCCAAGGAGCCGATCCGGATAGGCGCGCTCGTGGCCGTCACCGGGCCGGCCGCCTACCTCGGGGCGCCCGAGGCCCGGACCCTGGAGATGGTGGTCCAGGAGCTGAACGCCAAGGGAGGTGTCGCCGGCCACCCCGTCGAGCTCGTGGTGAAGGACACCGGCGGCAACTCGGACAAGGCGGTCTCCTTCGCCCGGCAGCTGATCGAGGAGGAGAAGGTCTTCGCCATCGTCGGCCCCACGACGAGCGGCGAGACCCTGCAGGTGAAGGCCGTCGCCGAGGAGGGAAGGACGCCGCTGCTCTCCATGGCCGCGGCCGAGGCGATCGTGAACCCGGTCGCCCCCCACGTGTTCAAGGTCGCCCCGAAGGACAGCTTCGCCGTCGAGATGATCTTCGGGCGGATGAAGAAGATGGGGATCACGCGGATCGGGTTCCTCTCCTCGAACACCGGGTTCGGGAAGGCGGGCAAGGAGCAGGTGGAGAAGCTCGCCCCCGCCTACGGCATCCAGGTGGTCGTGAACGAGGTCTACGACAAGGCGGCCACCGACCTCACCGCCGAGGTCACGAAGCTCAAGGCGGCGGGCGTGCAGGCCGTGCTCAACTGGTCGATCGAGCCGGCCCAGGCCATCGTCATCAAGAACGTGCGCCAGATGGGGCTCGCCGTCCCCGTCTTCCAGAGCCACGGCTTCGCGAACGTCCAGTACGCGCGCGCCGCGGGGGCCGCCGCGGAGGGCGTCATCTTCCCGGCGAGCCGGATCGTGGTCGCGGAGGCGCTCCCCGCCAGCCACCCGCAGAAGGGGGTCGTGGAGGCCTACAAGAAGGCCTACGAGGCGCGGTACCACGAGGACGTGTCGACCTTCGGCGGGCACGCCTGGGACTCCCTCATGATCCTCGCGAGGGCCGTGGAGCAGGCCGGCGCGGACCGCGAGAAGGCGCGCAGCGCCATCGAGGGCCTGAAGGGCTTCGTGGGCACCGCCGGGATCTTCAGCTTCTCGGCGGCCGACCACAACGGCCTCGACCCGAGCTGCTTCGAGCTCCTCACGGTGAAGGACGGCCGCTTCGTCCCCCTCGGGCCCTAGCCCGTGAGTCGCTGGCCGCCCCGGCCATGACCCTCGAGCTCCTCCTCCAGTACCTGGTGGCAGGGCTGACGTACGGCTCGATCTACGCGGTCGTCGCCATCGGCTTCAACATCATCTACAACGCCACCGGCATCATCAACTTCGCCCAGGGCGAGTTCGTCATGCTGGGCGGCATGATCGCCGTGTCCCTGTCGCGGGCGGTGCCGCTCCCGCTGGCCGTCGCCGGGGCCGTCGCCGCCACCGCGGCGGTGGGCGCGCTCGTGGAGGTGGCCTTCGTCCGGTGGCTGAAGCGGCCGGGCGTGCTCCGCCTCATCGTCATCACCATCGGCGTCGCCATCCTGCTCCGGGAGGGGGCGCTCGCCGCCTGGGGCGAGGGCGTCCGCTCGCTTCCCTACTTCACCGGCGACGAGGTGAGCGCGATCTCCCTCGCCGGGGCGAGGGTCTCGCCCCAGGTCCTCTGGGTCCTCGGCACCACCGCCCTCATCGTGGCCTTCCTCTCCTTCTTCTTCGGCCACACCATGGTGGGGTGGGAGATGCGCGCCTGCGCGTCGAACCGGGAGGCCGCCGCCCTCTGCGGGATCCCCACCCGGAACCTCGTGACCCTCTCCTTCGTCCTCTCGGCCGCCATCGGCGCGCTCGCCGGATGCGTCGTCTCTCCGATCACCTACACGTCGTACGCCATCGGCGGCCCGCTCGCGATCAAGGGCTTCACGGTCGCCATCCTGGGAGGGCTCGGGAACTCGGGCGGGGCGGTGGCTGCGGGGCTCGTCCTCGGCGTCCTCGAGTCCCTCTCGGTGTCGCTGTTGCCCACCGCCTACAAGGACGTGGTGACGCTCACGATCCTGCTCGCCATCCTGGTCGTGCGCCCGAGCGGCCTCTTCGGGAGCCGGGAGGCCTCGCGCCTCAGGGACTTCGGATGAGGACGTCGCGAGCCGCCCAGGTCGCCGCCTTCGGCGCCGTCGTGGTGGCGGCGCAGCTCGCCGCGAGCGGCGCGGGGAAGGCCTTCTTCCTCACCCAGCTCACGATGTCCGCGTACTACACGCTCGCGGTCCTGGGCCTCTCGCTCCTCATGGGCTACGCCGGCCAGATCTCGCTCGGCCAGGCCGGCTTCTTCGCGATCGGGGGCTACACCTCGGCGCTCCTCACCACCCTCGACCTCTCCTCCCGCCGCGGCCACCCGGCCGTCGCCGCCCTGGTGCGCCTCCACCTCGCGACCCCGCGCCCGGATCTCTTCGGGGGCCAGGTCCTCGGCCTCTCGCCCTGGCTGGCCTGCCTCGCCGCCGTCGTCCTCGGGGCCGCCGTGGCCGTGGCGCTCGGCGTCCCGGTCCTGCGCCTGCGCGGCCACTACCTCGCCATGGCCACGCTCGCCTTCGGGACCATCGTCTCGAGCATCGCGGTCGGGACGCAGGCGCTCGGCGCGGCCGACGGGATCTCCGGGGTGCCGCCGTTCGAGCTCGTGCCCGGGCTCCGCGTGGGAGGCGGGTCCGCCGACCGGGTGCCCAACTACTACCTCGCCTGGGGCCTCGTCGCGCTCGCCATGCTCCTGCTCCTGAACCTCATCCACTCCCGGACCGGGCGCGCGCTCGCGGCCATCCACGGGGCGGAGGACGCGGCCCGCGCCATGGGCGTCGACGCCGGGGCCCTCAAGCTCAGGACCTTCGTGCTCGCCGCGGTGACCGCCACGGTCTCCGGCGTCCTCCTCACCCACTACAACGGCGGCATCGGTCCGTCCGAGGCCGGGGTCATGAAGTCCGTCCGATACGTGGCCATCGTGGCGGTCGGCGGGATGGGCAGCCTGTGGGGCACCCTCACGGCGAGCGCCGTCCTGAACTTCCTCTCCCTGCGGGGCTATTTCGGCGCCTACGACGACGCGGTCTTCGGCGGGATCCTGGTGGCCGTCATGCTCTTCTTCCCGGACGGGATCCTCGCGGCGGACCTCCGCGCGCTCCTCTCCCGGGTGGCGCCGCGGCGGGCGCCCGGGGAGGAGACCTGATGGCGCTGCTCGAGGTCGACCGGGTCTCGAAGCGCTTCGGCGGCGTCCAGGCCGTCCGCGGCGTCTCCTTCCGGGTCGAGGAGGGGACCGTGAAGGGGCTCATCGGCCCGAACGGCGCCGGGAAGACGACGCTCTTCGACCTCGTGTCGGGCTTCCGGGCGCCGGACGAGGGGACCATCCGGTTCCGGGACCGGCGGGTCGACGGGAGGCCGCCGCACGAGGCAGCGGCGCTCGGGATGTCGCGCACCTTCCAGAACCTGAAGGTCTTCCCCCACATGACGGCGCTCGAGAACGTGATGGTGGGCCGCCACGTCCGCAGCACCGGTGGGTTCGTCTCGGGGATGCTCCACACGCCACGCTCCCGGCGCGAGGAGCGCGCCATCGCCCAGGCGGCGCTCGAGGCGATGGAGTTCGTGGGCATCGCCGGCCTGGCCGGGATCCCGGCGGGAAGCCTCTCCTACGGGCAGCAGCGCGGAGTGGAGCTCGCCCGGGCGCTCGCTTCGGAGCCGGCGCTCCTGCTCCTCGACGAGCCCGCCGCCGGTCTCAACATGCGGGAGACCGCCGACCTGGCCGGGCTCATCGGGCGCATCCGCGAGCGCGGCGTCACGGTGCTCGTCGTCGAGCACGACATGTCTCTCGTCATGAGCGTCTCCGACGAGGTGGCGGTCCTCTGCTTCGGGGAGAAGATCGCCGACGCCGCGCCCCGCGCCGTGCAGGAGAACGCCGACGTCGTCCGGGTATACCTGGGGGAGTAGATGCTCAAGGTCCGCAACCTCGACGTCGCCTACGGCATGCTGCCCGTCCTGCGCCGGGTCTCCCTGCACGTGAACCCGGGCGAGATCGTCGCCATCATCGGCGCGAACGGCGCGGGGAAGACGACGCTCCTGCGCTCGATCGCGGGCCTCGTGGCGGCGCGCGGCGGCGAGATCGCCTTCAAGGGAAGCGACATCCGCGGCACCCGGACGGACGCGATCGTGGCGCTCGGCTGCTCGCTCGTGCCGGAGGGGCGGCAGGTGTTCGCCTCCATGCCGGTGCGCGAGAACCTGCTCCTCGGCGGCTACGTGCAGTACCGCCGTCGCGGGCGGGACGCGAGGGGCGAGATCGACCGCGTCTACGGGCTCTTCCCGGTGCTCCGCGAGCGCGAGCGACAGCTCGCCGGCACCCTCTCGGGCGGCGAGCAGCAGATGCTCGCCATCGGGCGGGCGCTCATGGCTCGCCCGGACCTGCTGATGCTGGACGAGCCCTCCATGGGGCTCGCCCCGCTCGTCGTCAAGGACATCTTCGCCATCGTGGAGCGGGTCAGCGCGCAGGGGACGACGGTGCTGCTCGTCGAGCAGAACGCCCGCGGCGCGCTGCGCATCGCGCGCCGCGGCTACGTGCTCGAGACCGGGCGCGTCGTCCTCTCGGGCAGCGCCGAGGAGCTGCTCGCGAACCGGGACGTCCAGCGCGCCTACCTGGGGAGCGAGGCAGAGCCGAGGGCGTGAGCCGCCCGGGGCGAACCGAAGGGAGGAGCCATGGCCTGGCAGCCCGACAGCGAGAGGATGGACCGGGAGGAGCTCGAGCAGCTCCAGCTGGAGCGCCTCGAGGCGACGCTCTCCCGCGTCTACCGCAGCGTCCCCTTCTACCGGAAGCGGTTCGACGAGACCGGCTTCGACCCGGACGACCTCCGCTCGCTCGCCGACCTCCGGCGGCTTCCCTTCACGACGAAGCGGGACTTTCGCGAGAACCATCCCTACGGCCTCTTCGCGGTGCCGCTGCGGGACGTCGTGCGGGTCCACGCCTCCTCGGGTACGACGGGCCTCGCCACCGCGGTCGGATACACCCGCAACGACCTGAAGACCTGGGCCGACCTGGTCGCCCGGGTCCTCGTCGCCGGCGGCGTCGGCAAGGAGGACGTGGTGCACGTGGCGTTCGACTACGGCCTGTTCACCGGCGCCTTCGGGTTCCACCACGGCGCCGAGCGCATCGGCGCGTCCGTCATCCCCGTCTCGAGCGCGAACGCGCGGCGCCAGATCCAGATCATTCAGGACTACCGGTCCACCGCGCTCGTCACGACCCCGAGCCACGCGCTCGTCCTCGCCGACGCCATGATCGAGGCGGGCGTGCTCCGGAACGCCCTCTCGCTGCGCTACGGCCTGTTCGGGGCCGAGCCCTGGTCGGAGTCCATGCGGGAGGAGCTCGAGGAAAAGCTCGGGGTGAAGGCGACCGACAACTACGGGCTCTCCGAGGTCATGGGGCCGGGGGTGTCGGGGGAGTGCCTGGAGCGCCGGGGACTTCACATCGCGGAGGACCACTTCCTCGTCGAGGTCATCGATCCGGAAACGCTCGAGCCCGTCCCGGAGGGGCAGGTTGGCGAGCTCGTCTTGACGACCCTCACCCGCGAGGCCCTGCCGGTGATCCGATATCGCACCCGGGACCTCACCTCGGTCGTCCGCGGGGACTGCCCCTGCGGGCGCACCCTCACCCGGATGAGCCGCGTGAAGGGGCGCACCGACGACCTGCTCATCGTCAAGGGCGCCCGGGTCTTCCCCTCGGAGATCGAGGCCGTGCTCCTCGAGGTGGAGGGGACCGCTCCGCATTACCAGATCGTCCTCGAGCGCAAGGGCGGGGAGGACCTGGCCACCGTGCTCGTCGAGACGCCCGAGGGGGCCGTCGCCGGCCCGTCGCGGGCCGACCTCCAGGCTGCGATCCAGCGCCGCCTCGCCTCGGAGCTCGGCGTCTCCGTGTCCGTCGAGCTCGTGGACGCCCGGACGCTCCAGCGGTCCGAGGGAAAGGCGCGACGGGTCCTGGACCGCCGCCCCTCGTGACGCAGCGTGTTAAGCCAATGGGGCCGCGCCACCCCATCGGACCCCTGGTCACCCTTGACGCGTTTGGCCATGCTTATCGCGAGCGCAACGCGCTAGAAGCTTTTAGAAACGTCCGCTGACCCACGGTCGCCGTCCGAGACGGAGCCGTGGTTTTCGCGTATCCCGCGCACCGTTTCACACATCGTCGAGGAGGCAGCATGTCGCTTCGCCGCTTCGCGCCCGTCCCGTTCCTGGCGCTGGCACTCTCCGCGTGCAACCCGTCGGTGACGAACACGCAGGCGTCGTCCGTGGTGACGGCCGCGTTCGACCCGACGGCGCTCGTCCCGGTCCTTCCCCAGCCCAACGACCTCGTCCTCGAGCTCTCGATCCCGAGCCCGCCTCCCAACGCGGAGTACGAGTTCCTCGGGTACTTCAAGAGCATCGGCGGGTTCCCGTACGACCAGGAGCTCGACCTCACCATCCCGTTCGTAACGGTGGACGTCGGGTCGCCCGGGACGTCGGTTCCCCTGATCGACGTGGCGAGCGTGAAGCCGTGCACGGCCCCGAGCACGTCGGCGACGAGCCAGTGCAACCTGCTCGTGTGGGACGCCACCGCCGGGACGTATCCGGCGCTCGGCCCCATCACCTACTCCGCCGGCTCGACCACCGGGACCCTCACCGTCGTGAACGGCCTCAACCCGGCGACCGGGAACCGGCTCTGGACGCCCGGCCACATGTACATCTTCGCGGTGCGGACCGGCTCGAACGGCGTGAAGACCGTCGGCGGCGGCCAGGTCTACCCGTCGGGCACCACCTACGCGCTGCTCTTCTCCCAGCCGAACTCGCTTCCCGGCTGCGGCACCACGCCGCCCACGGCCCAGTGTCTCCAGGCGCAGGCGCTCTGGTACGCCTACCAGCCGGTCTTCGCGGCGGTGACGAACACCGGCTTCCCGCAGAGCGAGATCGCGGTGACGGGCACCTTCACCATCGCTCCGGCGAACACCTGGGTCGAAGGTGACGCCTCGTCGGGGCAGATCCCCGTGCCCTCCGACTTCCTCATCGATCCGCTCACCGGCAACGTGAACGCCGCACTCGACGCGCAGATCCCCGAGATCTCGACGCTCGACGGCTTCTCCACGACCGCCATCCAGCTCGCACCGACGAGCGGCCCCATCCAGGCGCTCACGGTCCGCGACAACACGAACCCGAGCACGTACCTCGACGGCGGCATCTTCCTCTACGAGTATCAGCCCGCGTCCGGCACGTACGTGGAGGTCCAGGACTTCGTCGACTTCCTCGCCAGCCCCTCCACGACGCTCCCGAGCTACCTGGCGCAGCCGCCGCAACTCTCGCAGGGCACTCCACCGCTCACGACCGCCGTGGCGCTGCAGCCCGCCGTCGCGGTCCCGGTCGGGCCCGTCTCGCCAACCGCCCCCGGCACGTATCCGCCCGGCCAGATCTCGCTCCAGCCGCTCAAGTCGAGCACCACCTACGCCGTCGTCATCACGAAGCGCATCCTGGACGCGCACGGGAACGCGCTCAACAACACGACGCTCGGCCAGATGCTGATGTTCACGAATCCTCTCTGCGAGCCGTCGCCAGCCTGCGCCGCGGCCCCCTCGACCGCCGTCTCGACCGTTCCCGGCGTCCCGAACGCCGAGTCCTCCGGGCTCGAGAAGATGCGCCTCGGGCTGAAGCCGCTCTTCCCGAAGCTCGCCGCGGACCACGGCATCACGAAGAGCGACATCGCGATGGTCTACACCGTCACGACCCAGTCGATCCTCGACGTCATGGCCGAGCTGCCGGCGCTGCCCTACCAGGGCGGAGGGACCTCCATCGTCCCCGGTGCGGTGACCGCGCTCACCCCCAGCGACGCCTTCGCGCTCTTCGGCGTCGACCCCACGGTCGTACCGGGCGTCACGACGCTGACCATCGGGGGCACCGTGGTGAACCCGGTCCTCGCCGAGGTGCTCGAGGCGCCCTTCCCGACCTACAACCTCATCGACCCCACGACGGGCGCCTTCTACCCGAGCGCGACACAGGCGAAGCCGCTCGCGGTCCAGGCCCTCATCGCCGTGCCGAACCCGGCGGCGGTACCTGACAAGATGACCTCCTGTCCGGGCGTGCCGGCGACGAACCCGCCGAGCCCGCCCTTCTGCCAGCCGCTCGTGGTCTTCCACCACGGCCTGGGGGGAGGGCGTGGCCAGATGCTCCTCGTCGCGAACGAGCTCGCTGCCCAGGGCTTCGTCGTGGCTGCGCTCGACGCCCCGCTTCACGGCCTGAGGAGCTACTGCGACACCTCGCTGACCGTGGCCTCTACGGGAACGAACCCCGAGTGCGTCACCGCCTCCGGGGGTGACGGTACCTGCACAGCGATCGGTCCCCCGGGTACCCAGGGCGACGCAAACCCGCCCGGGACGTGCACGAACGGCAGCGTCCTCAAGCAGGCGCCGGTCCTCTGCCCGTCCGCGAGCTGCCAGGCGGCCTGGGGCGCGACCGCCCCGCAGCAGCGCGGGGGGACGTCGGTCTCCTCCGGGTCCTACCTCATCAGCTCCAACGTCTACCGCTCCCGCGACAACCTGCGCCAGGACGTGATCGACGTCTCGTCGCTCATCCTCGCTCTCGCCCGACCCCCGGCGCCCATCCCGCCACCGGCGACCACTAGCCCGGTCTTCACCCACCTCCTCGTGAACGAGGGCATCGTCGTCGACCCCTCCCGCGTGTACTACGAAGGGATCTCGCTCGGCGGCATCCTCGGGACGCTCAACACCGCGGCGAACCCCCGCATCTCCAACTCGGTCCTGAACGTCGCCGGCGGGACCATCGTCGACATCATCGTGAACTCCCCGGCGTTCGCGGACGAGGTCACGAAGCTGCTGCCGCCCCCGGGGACGCCCGCATACGTGCAGACGCTCCTCGCCTTCAAGTGGATCCTGGATCCCGCCGACCCGGTGAACCTCGCGGCCTACGTGCAGGAGAACGCGCTCCCCAGCCCGATCGGGACGCAGCCCACGAAGCACGTCATCGGCATGTGGGCCGCCTGCGACGGCACGGTCCCGAACCCCGAGAACGTGGAGCTCTACGACAACATCGGGCTCGGCGCCCCGCCGGGGTCGCCCGTCAGCACGAGCGTGGTCTACGAACGCAACTTGCCCCCCGACACGTCTCACCCTGCGTGCCCACTCTCGCCGTACACCCCGACCGGGAGCGCTGTCCCTCACGGCTTCCTCGGAAGTTGGGGGGTGTCGGCGACGGGCGTTGTTGACCCGACCGACGCCTCGCTGACGCTCACCGGCCAGCAGCAGGCCGCCGCCTTCCTCGCCAATCCCACCAACCTGCCGCCTCCCGTCGTGGTGAAGCCATGAGGACCGCCATGCGCAAGCTCGCCATCGCCCTCCTCCTCGTCCCCGCGCTGGCCTCGGCCGGCGGCTACTCCGTCCCCACCGTCGTCCCGCGCGACCTCGCGATGGGCGACGCGCTGGTCGCCGCCCAGGACAGCGCTGCCGCGACCTACAAGAACCCGGCCTCGCTGTCGCGCCTCTCGGGCCTGGACATCAACCTGGCGTTGCCCATCCTCGGGAACGGCGCCACCTGGAATCCCACCGGTGCGTACGCCGCCGCGAACTTCCAACCGGTCTCCACGGACTTCAAGGCGGCGTTCCCCCTGGCCGCGTTCATCTCGTGGTCGGGCAAGATCGCCGATCACGGCTACGGCATCGGCCTCGGCTTCAACGTCCCCGGCGGCGGAAACGTCTACTGGCCCGATCCCTGGGCCGGCGGCTACGCCATCGAGACCGTGAACCGCCGCATCTACGGCACCTATCTCACCGTGGGCTTCGAGCTGAACCCGCAGTTCCGCATCGGCGGCGGCGTCGTCTACTACTACGGCACCGAGCAGCTCTCGCAGTACGCGCTCCTGCCCGGTCCGCCGAACACCGCTTGCCCGCAGCTGCCGACCCTCAACCCGCCGCTGAGCGCTTACTACCCGCAGTGCGGCCTCGCCTCCATCGCCGACCACGGCGGGAAGGTCTCCTGGGATGCCTCCGTGGACATCCAGCCGATCCCGAGCTACCCGCTCAAGCTCGGCATCGACTTCAAGGACCAGGCGAACCTGAGCCTCACCGGGACCGCGAACCTGGCGTTCCCGCCGCCGCTCCAGCCGCTCTACCCGAACCAGAGCACGACCCATGTCCTGCCCTTCCCGTTCGTGCTGAACGCCGGGCTCTCCTGGAACCCCATTCCCGAGCTCGAGCTCGACGCGGCCTTCGAGTGGGAGGGCTACTCCGCCTACAAGGCCGACACCTTCACGGGCTCCACCATCGACCCGTCGACCGGGAAGACCTTCGTCGTGAACGTCCCGCGCAACTACTCCGACGCCTACGTCTACCGGTTCGGCGTCGGCTGGCGCGTGATCCCGTCGCTCGAGCTCCGCGGCGGCGTGCTCCGAGACGTCACGGGCGTGAACGCCGCGGTCTACAACCCGTCGCTGCCGGACGCCAACGTCTGGGGCGGCTCGGTCGGCCTCGGCTACGACTTCAAGGGCTCGAAGAGCGACTTCCTGAAGGGGCTCTCGATCAGCGCGGCCTTCTTCTACGCCTGGTTCGACTCGCTCACCTCGACGGCCGCCGTTCCGGCGGTCGGCCAGCCGGTGCAGGGCTTCCCGGGCACCTACAACAACTACGCCTGGATCGCCTCGCTCGGCATCCAGTGGCGTTGGGACCCGTACAGCAAGGCGAACTAGGCCACCGCCGCGGGAGGACTCGGAGGCGGGTCGCGCCCTGGGCGCGCCCGCCTCCGACCTTTTCGGGAACCCGAGGCGACCGCGCCGGCGCGGGCGACGCCATCGGAGCGGCCGTGACGAGCGGCGGATCCCGGGCATGGCTTCGCGAGCTCCGGGAGCCCCACTCGCTGGGTGCCATCCTGGCGCTGGCGGCCCTGCTCCGGCCCGTCTGGGCGCTCCTCGCCATCCTCGGCGCCGCCCACTCGAAGCGGTCCCAGGTGGAGGGCCTCATTTTCCTCCGCGCCGACGCCGGCGTCGGCGGCCTCGTCTGGGAGACGAGCGAGGGTGAGGCGTAGCGCCCGTCGCTCCCTTACCTGGGCAAGGACAGTGCCCGTGCACCTCGCCTGGGCAAGGAAGACGGTGGAGACCCTGCGCGCGGATGGCGTCGGGGATCGGGCAACTCGACCCCGAGGACGCGGTCGCGCCGAGCTTCTACGGCGGCCTCCTGCATCCCGTGGATCCGCGGCACCGTGAACACACCGCCTTCGTCCATCGGACCGGGGGGCGAGCCCCAGGGCGGCTCAGGGAATGGCGTGGGACTTGGCGGTGAGGTCGTTGAACCAGTCGTTCACCGTCCCCCACACGTCGCTCTGCCCCTGCCCGTGAGCGTCGAGCCAGCACACGAACGCCACCTCGGTGACGTCGGGCGCGCCGTCCACCGGGGTCGCCTCGAGCGACCCGTCCTGCAGCTGGACGTAGTTGTTCGGCCAGATCTCGTGGTAGCGCATCCCGATGTCGGTCGGATCGGCCTCGGTGCCGCCGATCACGCCCCCGCGGTACTCGATGGTCCACTGGACGGTGATGATGGACCTCACGGTGTACGTGATCCGGAAGCTGATCGGGAACGGCTCGCCGCCCGGCGAAACGCCCACCTCGGGCCCGTGGATGTAGCTCGCGTACGGGTCGTACAGCGCCTGGTACACCTTGGCGATCGGGACGTGGATGTAGGCGCGACCGTGCGCCCACAGGTGCCCGTTCGCCTCGCCGGTGAGCTGGGGGCCGAGCATTTCCGGATAGGTGTCGGTCGCGGTGGGGCTGGGCGGCTGCGCGAGGCAGGGCTCGAGCATCGAGAAGCCCTCGCTCAGGGGGAAGTCGCTGCTGTAGTTGCGGCTGCAGCTCGCGAGCGCGACCCCGGCGAGGAACGCCGCTGCGACTCTAGCGAGATGCGTCGGGTGCATGACGGAAGGCTTCGATGGCGCGCCTCGAACCGACGTTTCGGCGTCGGATCGGCCCGGGCAAGCCCCCGACGGGGCGAGGCCGCTCCTGCCTGCGCGCGACGTGGCTTAGGGGAGTCCCGAGCAGAGCGCGGGCGGCGGCGTTCCGCCGAGCACGCTCACGAGTTCGTTGTAGTAGTCGGTGATCCAGCTCTGGGCCTGCGGTCCGCCCTTCGTGTTGGTGGCCGAGAGGTGGCGGATCATCTCGATGGTCGTGACGTTCGGGTCGGTGGAGCTGGCCGGCTTGAAGATGATGGAGCCCGCGAGCGTCTGGACGCCCGGGTTGGTCGCCCCCCAGGTCTTCTGGTAGACGACGCCGATCTCCTGCGGATTCGCGACGTCCCCCTCCATGATCCCCTCCCGGAACGTCACCGCGAAGTCGTAGAGGGACTCGGGCCAGCCGTTCGGAGTCTCGTGCGTCTCGAAGCTCACGTCGTATCCGGGCTCGACGTTCAGGCCTCCACCGCATTTGGAGTTGCCGCGCTCGGGATAGAAGCTCAGGTTCACGACATCCGGCAGCTGGAGCGCGGCCCACACCTGCGCGATGGGGTACTTGAGGTATCCCCGTCCGTGCGCCCAGCCGTATCCCGACCCCGTGCCGCTGATCTCGGTGGCGAGCGTCTGCGGGTACGGGTCGTCCGGGCTCGCGCAGCCGGGGTCCGTCCCATCCGCCGAAGGACAGGTCGGCCACGCCACGTCGATTTGATCTTGGAGCTCGTTGATGCCGGGCGGGAAGGGCGAGCTGGTCCGGCCCCCGCAAGCAGCCGCGACCAAGGCGAGCACGAGGGCCCGCAACCGGGATGTAGGATTCCGCATCGACTCGCATTTTAGTGAATTCGCGACTTCCCATCACCTGCAAATTTACCTAGCAGTTACGGACGTTAGGGACGATGCCAGTCACGATCTCCCAAGAAGAATGCTCGTGGCTCGTATTTGGCTCGCGTCGACCGTGGATCGCGCCTCGCGCCTTGCCCTCCGCTTCGAAGGAGCCCTCCCGGTAACCTCACGCCGGAGCGCCCCCCTGCGGCCCGCAGCCCGGGCACGGCCGCTTGACGCCCATCCACGGGCGGTGCTGAAGTCCCGGCACCGGTGCGGACGCGGATCTCCCTCGCGGCCCTCGCGCTCGCCGCCTCGCTCGGGTGCAGGTGCCAGCCCCGCTCGTCCCCGGTTCCCGCCGGGGACGGCGGAACGGCGGCCGCCGACGGCGGCGCCGGGCCGCCGCTCGCCGGGTCGACGCGGCTCGAGGTCGATGGCGGCCTGCCGGCCGTCACCTTCGTCGAGGCCGAGGGGGACCCGCCCGACCTTCCGGTGCGGTTCACGTGCTCGGCGGCGGGCCACGACGTCCGCCTCGGGATCGACGGGCGTGGCTCCTGGCGGCGACCGGGGGGCGAACCCCGCCCGTTCGCGCTGCCGCTCGTCGACGCGGGGGACGTGGCGCTCGTCCGCTGCGCGTTCCCGGAGGAAGCCCTGCTGCTCGTCGTCGGCCTCGCCGACGAGCGCTCGACATGGGGCGAGGTCGCGAGGCTGTCCGGGGAGCCCCCGGCGGTGCGCTGGGTCGCCCACCTTCCCGGCTTTCCCTCCGCGGACCCGCTCCTCGCGGGCCGCCACCTTTTCGTCGGCGCCTCCGGCTTCGCGGGGAAACTCGACGTGGAGGACGGCCGCTGGGAGTGGAGCCACCGCGGCCTCGAGGACGCGGAGTACCCGGGGCGGCCGCGGGTCGAAGGAGGCGTCGCCGCCTTCCCGGACGCGTCCGGCGGGGAGCTCTGGCTCGACGAGGAGACCGGCGTGCGGGTGCCGCCTTCCGCGGACGGGGGACCTTTGGCGTCCGGTTCCCCGGGGGCGGCCGACGCCGCGGCGGCGCGGCGCCTCGTCGCGCTCGCGCGGGCGGCGCTCCCGGGCTTCTCCTGGCAGCCCTCGACCTTCCTCTCCCTCGACCTCGACGGCGACGACGAGACCGACCACGCCATCGCGGGCGTCGGCCCGGAGCTCCTCGCGGTCGTGGTCTCCCGGGGGCCGATCTCGCGGGGCGAGATCGAGTGGATCGTCGTCCATTCCACGCGCGCGCCGGAGGCGTCCCTGCGCCCGGAGCGCCTGCGCCCGCCCCCGTCGACCCTCGTCTGCCCGGCCGGCGACGACCCGGGGACCCGCTCCCCGGCGGCCGAGGCGAACCGCGCCGCCTGCGAGGCGTACCAGCGCCGCCGGGCGCGGCTCGCCGAGCTCGACGAGCGCGGCGTCCGCGGGCTCGTGCTCCTCCCCGCCGGCGTCCACCTGCTCGTCGACCCGGCGACCGGCCGCCTCGCCCACTGGCGGTCCGAGCCGTAGGGCCGGACCCGAGCCTTGTCTCCGCCGGGGACGCTGCCCCATACTGCGCGGGCCCGCCACGCCCATGCCCAAGCTCAGCGTGACCATCATCGCCCAGAACGAGGCGGGCCGGATCGGCGAGGTCCTCGACGCCATCCGCTGCGCGGACGAGGTCCTCGTCGTCGACGGCGGCAGCACCGACGGAACCCTCGAGATCTGCCGCGGGCGCGGCGCCCGCGTCCTCGAGCGCCGGTTCGACGGCTTCGCCGCGCAGAAGCGGTTCGCCGCGGCGCAGGCCTCCAACGACTGGATCCTGAACCTCGACGCAGACGAGGTGATGACCCCGGAGCTGAACGAGGAGGTCCGCGCGCTCATGTCCCGCGACGAGATCGCCGAGGCGGCCTTCTGGGTCCCGATGCGGCTCGTGTTCATGAGCCGGGTCTTCCGGCACGGCAGCGAGTCCCGGACCCCGAAGCTGCGCTTCTTCGACCGGCGGCGCGCGGACTACGCGGACAAGGAGGTCCACGAGCACATCGTCGCGCGGGGGCCGGTCGGACGGCTCGCGAGCCACGCGCTTCACCACAGCTACCGGGACCTCTCTCACTGGGTCGAGAAGATGAACCGGTACACGAGCCTCGGGGCGCTCTCGCTCGCCCGGCGCGGCGCCCGGCCTTCCGTCGCACGGCTCGTCGTCACCGGCCCGTTCCACTTCTTCCAGGAGTGGATCCTCCAGGGCAACGTCCTCGAGGGAGTGCCCGGCTTCTGCTGGTCGGTGCTCGCCGGCGTGGCCCGGGTGCTCAAGTACATGAAGCACCTCGAAGCGGAGCGCGCCGGACGGTAGGGCGCCCCGGCCGCTCGCGCCGTGCTACGGTTCGCCATGGCTCGCGCCCGGCACGCTCCGCTCGACACGCGCGCACCGCCCATCGAGGTCCACCCCGCCACCCGGCCGGTGGAGGATCCCCGCCTCACCGTCGTCATCCCCTCGTGGAACAACATCGCCCACCTGCGGCTCTGCGTGGAGTCCGTGCGGAAGAACTCCGCCTCGCGCCACCAGATCGTCGTCCACGTGAACGACGGCTCGGACGGCACCCTCGACTGGGTACGCGCCGAGGGGCTCGACCACACGCTCTCGGCGGAGAACGCGGGCATCTGCTTCCCGGTGAACGCGGCCGCGGCGCTCGCGCGCGCCGACTACGTCGTCTACATGAACGACGACATGTACGCCTGCCCGGGCTGGGACGCGGCGCTCCTCGACGCCGTGGCGGCCATCGGGCACGAGCGCTTCATGCTCTCGGGCACGATGATCGAGCCCGGCGGGAAGACGCCCGGGAGCATCGTCCCCCACGACTTCGGCGCCGACCCGGCGAGCTTCCGCGAGGCGGACCTCCTCGCCTCGCTCGACGGGCTCGTCCGCCCGGACTGGTCGGGAGCGACCTCCCCGCCGACGCTCGTCCACCGCCGCATGTGGGAGATGGTCGGCGGCTACAGCGTCGAGTTCAGCCCCGGCATGGGGACGGACCCGGATCTCGCCATGAAGCTCTGGCTGGCCGGCGTCCGCGAGTTCCGGGGGGTGGGGAAGAGCCGCGTGTACCACTTCCGGCACAAGTCCGTCGGCCGCGACCTCGCGCTGAACGACGACTCCCGGCAGTTCGCGCTGAAGTACGGCATCCCCATCAGCTACTTCCTGTGGGAGGTCCTCTGCTGGGGGCGGCCGTACGCCGGCCCGGCCCCGGAGATCCGGAGGGACCTGCGCTTCCTTTGGGCGCGCGCACGGGCCTTCCGCTACCGCTTCACGCCCTAGAACGCCGATCGGATTGAAGTCCCCATGATTCCCATCGCTTACCCGCCGGGGATCGACAGGGCGCATCGGGGCGTGATCCTCTTCGCCTTCGAGCGAGCCTCAGCTCGCGCGGAGGTGGCGATGGAACGATGGCGGCCGAGCGAGACAGTGACGAGGCAGGAGCGGTTCATCCTGAAGCGGCTGGAGAAGAGGCGGAAGCTCTTCGCCTTCCTGCGCCGGCACCGCCACGAGATCTTCGACGACGCCTTCCAGGCTGAGCTGGAGTCGATGTACCGAGACACCGGCGCCGGCAAGGAGCCCGTCCCGCCAGCGTTGCTCGCGATGGCGTTGGTGCTGCAGGGCTACCTTGGGATGTCGGATTTCGACGCAGTCGAGGCGTCGGTCTTCGACGCGCGCTGGCAGATGGTGCTGGGTCGGCTTGGCGAGACCGAGCCGGCGTTCTCGCAGGGCGCGCTGCAAGCGTTTCGCGATCGCCTCATCGCGACCGACATGGACCGGCGACTGCTGGAGCGCACCATCGAGTTGGCGCGGGCCACCAGCGAGTTCGACTGGAAGAAGCTACCAAAGACGCTACGCGTCGCGATCGACTCCAGCCCACTCGAAGGCGCTGGCCGAGTCGAGGACACCATCAACCTGCTGGCGCACGCCGGACGCAAGGTGGTCGAGTGCGCGGCAGAGTTGCTGGGCTGGTCGGTGGAGCGGGTGTGCCGTGATGCTCGAGCTCCGCTCCTCGCCGGGTCGAGCGTGAAGAAGGCGCTCGACCTCGACTGGAGCGACCCGTCGCAGAAGACGTCGGCGGTGAAGGTGCTGGCCATGCAGCTCGAGAACCTGAACGACTGGCTGGGCTCGGAACTGGCGGCAGAGATGAAGAAGCCGCCGCTCAAGGGCGAGATTGAGACCCTCGAGCAGCTCATGAACCAAGACCTTGAACCCGACCCCGGCGGAAGCGGCGTGAAGATCCGGGAGGGCGTGGCGCCGGACCGGCGCGTCTCCGTCGAGGACCGCGATATGCGCCATGGGCGCAAGAGCAAGTCGAAGCGGTTCAATGGCTACAAGCGCCACATCGCCACCGATCTCGACAGCGACCTCATCCTGGCCGGCGCGATCACGCCGGCCAATCGGCCGGAGGACGAAGCCGCGCCGGAGTTGCAGCGGGATATCGAGCAGATGGGCCGCGGCATCGCCGAGCTGAACATCGACCGCGGCTACATCGCGAGCCCACTGGTGGACGAGGTCCTGGGCGCGGGCGGCCAGGTCGTCTGCAAGCCGTGGGTGGCGCGGAACGGGAAGTCCTTTGCCAAGGGCGACTTCAAGCTCAACCTGCGCGACCTCACCATCACCTGCCCAGCCGGCGAAACCGAGCGCATCGAGTTCGGTTCGGTCGTCGAGTTCGACCCCGAGGCGTGCGATCACTGCCGCCTGCGCGCCAACTGCACGGCCGCCAGCGCCGGCAGCGGCCGGACCGTCGCCATTGCTGAGAACGAGCGGCTCCAGCACAAGCTGCGCAAGCTGCAGAAGACGCCGACCGGCCGAGCCAAGCTCCGCGAGCGCGTCGCCGTCGAGCACCGGCTCGCGCACCTCGCTCGCCGGCAGAGGCGCCGCGCCCGCTACCGCGGCGTCCGCAAGAACCTCTTCGACCTACGCCGCGCTTGCGCCATCCAGAACTTCGAGACCATCCAGCGGAAGGCCGCGTGATGAGATCGCTTTCAAACCGTTCGGTGTCCTAGGCCCCGGCGTCGCAGAGCAGGCTCGCATCCCCGAGCTCGAGGTCCGCGATCACGAGGTCGATGCCCTGGCGGGCGAGCCGCCGCGCGGCCGCGGACGCTCGGCCCCCCTTCCCGTGGTCGAGGCACCACTGTGCGTGCGCGCACAGGAGGGCGAGCTCGAGCGAGCGTGCGAGCGTGAGGGCGAGCCTGCGGGCGCCCGCCTCCACCGTCCCGGGGGCACCCCGTGTCGCGGCGATCCACGCGCGCGCGCTCGCGAAGCCGCGCGCCGCCGCGTCTCCGGCACCGCGCAGGGCCGTGTCGCGCACCGCCGCGAGGAGGCGCCCCGCCTCCGCGGCGAGCGCCTCGGCCGCGCCCGGTGCGCCGAGTGCCCGCAGCGCGTCGAGCGAGAGCACGTTCGTCGTCCCTTCCCATATCGGCAGGACCTGCGCGTCGCGGAGCAGGCGGGGAAGACCCGTGTCCTCGACGTAGCCCGCGCCGCCGAAGGCCTCCACGGCCTCCGACGCCACCGTCACCGCCTGCTTCCCGGTGGCGAGCTTGGCAAGCGGGGTGAGGAGCCGCTGGAGGTGTCGGTCGGCCTCGCCGGCGAGGCCGGCCTCGATGCGTCCCTGCAGCTCCACCACCCGGAAGGCGAGGAGGAACGCCCCTTCGGCCTCCGCCTCCACGGCGGCGAGCGTGTCCCGGTGGAGCGGCTTGTCGACGAGCCGGTCTCCGAAGGCGCTCCGGCGGCGGGCGTAGTCCAGCGCGAGCTGGATGGCGCGCCGCATTCCGGCGGCCGCGACGACGGCGTTCCACATCCGGGTGGTGTTGAGCAGGGACGAGATGTTCTTCACCCCGTCGGCGAGCCCGGCGACCGGATGGGCGAGCGTTCCGTCGAGCCCGAGCTCGGCGGTCGGGACCTTGCGCGTGCCGAGCTTCTCCTTCAGCCGGTGCACGGTGATGCCGTTCGCGTGCCCCTCCGCGTCCCGGGTCTCCAGGTAGAACAGGGCGAGCCCGCGGCTTCCCGGGGGGTTCCCCTCCGGCCGCGCCAGCGTGAGCGCCATCTCGGAGGTGCTGGCCGACGTGAACCACTTCGTTCCGAAGAGCCGCCACCCGTCCGGCCCCGGGCGCGCGACCGTCTCCGTGCGCGACACGTCGGAGCCCCCGGTGCGCTCCGTCATCCACTGCCCGCTCGTCCAGGCGAGCGCCGGGTCCCGCGAGGCGAGGCGGGGCACGGCTCGGCGCGAGAGGTCGGCGTTCCCGAGGTCGAGCAGCGTGCGCGCCGCGCCGTCGCTCATGGCCAGCGGACAGGAGTAGACGTCCATCGACGGCTCGAGGAGGTGCACCATCGCCATCTGGTGGAGGCGGGAGTGCTCCCCGAGCCCTCTCTCGTAGGGAACGGCCACGAGGCCATGAGAGGCCGCGAGCCTCGCGGCCTCGCGCCACAGCGGGGTGAGCTCGATCCGGTCGATCCGCCGTCCCCAGGGGTCCCAGGGGGTGAGACGCGGCTCGTTCAGGCGGTCCTCGTGCTGCATCTCCGCGAGCCGGCCGCCGGCGAGCTCGCCCAGGTGTCGGAGCTCCGGCTCGACCGCGGCCAGCGCGCCCGGCGGCAGTGCCCTCTCCAGGTACTCCCGGAGGAGGGGATCGGATTCGTAGGTGTTGCCGAGGCAGGGCGGGTCCTGGAGGAAGGGCACCGCCCTTCGATAACCGGTGCCTCCCGCCCGGGCACGTTGCGCCGTGAACTTGCTCCGCGGCCCAGGCGCACCACAATCGAGGCGCGATGGACGTCCTGCCCGGGAGGACCTGGCCGCTCGGCGCGACGGCGACGCCCCACGGCGTCAACTTCAGCGTCTGGGCCCGCCACGCGAGCTTCGTCGACCTGGTGCTGTTCGACCGGGCCGAGGACGCGCGACCGTCCCGCGTGCTGCGCCTGGCGGCACCCCGCCACCGCACCTACCACTACTGGCACGCGCTCGTTCCGGGCATCGGGCCGGGCCAGGTCTACGGCTTCCGCGCCCACGGCCCGTTCGACCCCGGGCGGGGCTTCCGGTTCGACGGGGAGAAGCTGCTCCTCGATCCGTACGGGCGGGCGGTGGCCGTTCCGGAGAGCTACGACCGGGAGGCCGCACGGCGCAAGGGCGACAACGCCGCGACCGCCATGAAGAGCGTCGTCGCAGACCTCTCCCGGTACGACTGGGAGGGGGATGAGCCCCTCCACCGCCCCCCGGCCCGGACCATCGTGTACGAGGCGCACGTCCGCGGCTTCACCCGCCACGGCAGCTCGGGCGTCGCGGACCGGCGCCGGGGCACCTTCGCCGGCCTCGTGGAGCGGATCCCCTACCTGCAGGACCTGGGCGTCACCGCGGTCGAGCTCATGCCGGTCTTCCAGTTCGACCCCCAGGACGCGCCGTCCGGGCACACGAACTACTGGGGCTACGCACCGGTCTCCTTCTTCGCCCTCCACCTCCCGTACGCCGCCGCGGGCGACCCGCTCGGCGCCCTCGACGAGTTCCGCGACATGGTGAAGGCGCTCCACCGTGCGCACATCGAGGTGATCGTGGACGTGGTGTTCAACCACACCGCGGAGGGCGACGAGCACGGGCCGACCCTCTCCTTCCGCGGGCTCGACAACCGGGCCTACTACCTCCTCGACGGCTCCGGCGGCTGGGCCGGGTACGCGAACTTCACCGGGACCGGCAACACCCTGCGTGCGAACCATCCGATGGTCCGCCGGCTCATCCTCGACAGCCTCCGGTACTGGGTCTCCGAGATGCACGTCGACGGCTTCCGCTTCGACCTCGCGGCCGTGCTCTCCCGGGACGAGCGGGGGCGGCCGGTGGCGAACCCGCCCGTCATCTGGGACATCGAGAGCGACCCGGTCCTGTCCGGCACGAAGCTCATCGCCGAGGCCTGGGACGCGGCCGGCCTCTACCAGGTGGGGTCCTTCGTCGGGAAGGACTGGAAGGAATGGAACGGCAAGTTCCGGGACGACGTCCGCGCCTTCCTCCGCGGCGACCGCGGCACCGTCTCCCGCTTCGCGAACCGGCTCCTCGGCAGCCCCGACCTCTACGAGGCAGGGGGGCGGGAGCCGGAGCAGAGCGTGAACTTCGTGACCTGCCACGACGGGTTCACGGCCAACGACCTCGTGAGCTACGAGCGGAAGCACAACGAGGCGAACGGCGAAGGGAATCGCGACGGCGCCGACCACAACCTCTCCTGGAACTGCGGGGTCGAGGGCCCGACCGGCGAGCCGGCGGTGGAGGCGCTCCGCAACCGCCAGGTGAAGAACTTTCTCGCGGTGACGCTGCTCTCGCCGGGGATCCCCATGATCCTCATGGGCGACGAGGTGCGCCGCAGCCAGGGCGGGAACAACAACGCCTGGTGCCAGGACAACGAGACCTCGTGGCTCGACTGGCGCCTTCTCGACCGCCACGCCGACGTCCACCGGTTCGTTCGCCGGCTCACGCGGCTGCGATTCTCCACCCAGCCGGGGCGCCAGTCGCCCATCACCCTCACCGAGTTCCTGCAGCGATCCCGCGTCCGCTGGCACGGGGTGCGCCTCGACGAGCCGGACTGGAGCGAGGAGAGCCACGCCATCGCCGTCTCCTTCCAGGACGTGGAGGGGCTCTCCCTCGCCCACGTCGTGGTGAACGCGTGGCGCGAGCCGCTCAACTTCGAGCTCCCGCCGGTGGAATCCGGCTGGCGCGTCATGGTCGACACCTTCCTGCCGGCGCCTTCGGACATCTACCGGTGGGAGGAAGCGCCGGTCGTCGAGACCGGCACGTACCTCGCCGGGCCGTACTCCATGGCATTCCTCGCCTCCGACACCTCGGGCGCCTAGCCTCTCGCCGGGCGCGACACGCCCCGCCAGCTCGACTGCCCGGGTCCAGGATGGTTTAAGTCTCCGGTGCCTCTGGAGCCCGGCAGAGCGATGGCGCAGTCCGCCGAACGCACGAGGCCCGGCCGTTGGAGGGCGTTCGCGTCACCCACTCTTGCGTGGTTCGGATGCATCTCCGTCAGTGCAGTCGTGTGGCTGGTCGCCGACCGCGGTCGGATTCCGTCGATTTTGGACGTCGAGTTCGGATTCGGGCCGGCTGCCCGGATCCTGGTCGAGAGGTCCGGTGGCGAGTGGATCCAGTTCAGGATGCCGCTCATCCCCGTATTCCTAGCGATCATGGCGCGCTGCTCGCTGGGCGCCTTCGCCGCCTACCTCTTCAAGAATGCCATCTTCTTCGCCCTGACCGTCCACGCATTCAGAGTGGTCTGGCTGCGTTCGACGTGGGCGCCCGGCTCGCTTCGAATCGCTGCCCTTCTTTGGATCTGCACCTTCCCTCACCTCGTCCTCTATGCGACCGCCCTCGAGTACGAAGAGGGTTACGTCATCCATATGGTGAACGCGGCGACCGTCATGCTGCTCTTCGGACCGCGGCAGCGAGTCGGGCCGTGGAGGTCAGGGGTCCAGTTCGGGGTGCTGCCAGCCGCCCTCTATCTCACCAAGGCGTCGTTGCTGCCGCTCGCGATCGTCCTCGCCGCTTGTGGTGCCCTGGCAGTGCGCGGCGCGCGCGCCCGTTTCGCCATCCTCGGTCTCCTCGCAACGGCTGTCCTCGGGTGGGGGCTAGCCACGCTCTCCCACACCGGGGAATTCCACATAGGGACCTCCTATGACGGCATCAACCTGCTCAAAGGAAACAATGCCTTCGTCGCCGAGTATTACCCGGAACGAAGCCTCGACAGGGCCCCCCTGGAAGTCGCTTGCGCGGAGGACACGACCGAATGGGACGAGGATCGGTGCGCCAGGCGCCTAGCCCTTCGCTACATCATGAACCATCCGCTTTCGTCCCTTCGCGCCTTCGCAGCCAAGGCCTGGGTCGTCTTCGGCGAGGTTAGGCGGGTCCCCTTTCGCGATGGGCCGGACACACCGAAGCGCCGGCTTCTCGCGACTATGACGACGGCCTACATGTGCGTCTTTCGCCTGCTCCTTGTGCTCGCGGTGCTGCTCACCGCGCGCACGCTATCGCGGCCAGGGCGCGCCTGTACCAAGGCGGCCGCGGGGCTATTCTGGGTGGCGATCGCGGCCTACTCTGCGCCGCTCATCGTCGGCTTCGCTTACACGCGGCACGTGGCGGTGCTGATCTTTCCCGTACTCATATTTGTGGCGTTCCTCTGGCCTCACCGCGACGATGAGAGAGCGACGGGAGATGGGCGCGCATGATAGGGCTCGCGGTAGGCGTGGGCGGCCTCGTGACTCGCCGAACCCGGTCGAAAACGGGACGGGCGCCGAGGCCATAGTTGCGCTCGCAGAGATCGGCGACCCGCGCCGCTCGTGCACACGCGGACGATCACAGCAGGCCGGAGGCCGCCCGGGACATCAACGCTGCCCCTGAGCCGGAGTGGCCGGGCCCCACTGGCCCTCCTCGCCTCCGACGCCTCGGGAGCCTAGCCGGGCGCGGGCCCGAAGCGCTCCGCCGCCGCGGCGAGGAGGCGCCGGCGCTCGAGCTGCAGCGCCGTGCGCTCTTCGCGCAGCGCGGCCGCCTCCCCCGGGCCTGCCGTGCGCGTCGACCCTGCACCGAAGGGCGGGGCGGGGTCGTACTCGACGAGGAGCCCCACGCGGCGCGCGGCCTCCACGCCGCTGAGCTCGGCCGCGAGCCTCAGCGCCAGGTCGATCCCGGCCGTGACGCCCGCGCTCGTGATGCGGTTGCGGTCCACGACCACGCGCTCCTCCACCGGGATCGCCTCGACGACGGGAAGGAGGTCGAGGGAGAGCCAGTGCGTGGTGGCCCGGTAGCCGCGGAGCAGCCCCGCCGCGCCGAGGAGGAGCGCGCCGGTGCAGACCGATGCGACCCACCGCGCCTGCCCGCCGATCCGGGCGAGGAGGTCGACCGCAGCCGCGTCGGCGAGGAAGCGGTTCACGCCCGGCCCTCCGGGAACGCACAGGACGTCCGCGGCGACCTCCTCGAGCGCGGCCCCCGGGCCGAGCTCGAGCCCGAACTCGGCCCGCACCGGGCGTCCCCCGCGGCTCGCGAGCACCACGGTGACGGCGGGCAGCCTCGCCAGCACGTCGAGCGGGCCCACCGCGTCGAGCGGCGTCACCCCGTCGAAGGCGGCGACCGCGATCCGGATCCGATCCTCGCCCAAGGGAGCCTCCTCCCGGCGGGCCTCAGCGGCGCGCCTGGTTCCGCAGGACGAGCCAGAACTCCAGCCCCTGCGCGTTCAGGTCGAGGTCGTTCCCGAAGATGGCAAGCGCCTCCGCCGGACCGCCCCCGAACCCGTGAAGGGCGAGCGCGCCGAGCAGCTGCCGCTCGAGGCCCGCTCGGATGAAGGCGAGCCTTCCCTCCCCGGCGGGGGCCGCGAGCGCGACGCGCACGTGCTCCTCGACGGCGCGGTGCAGATCGGCGGCGAAGCGTTCGACGGCGCCTTCCACCATCCCGTAGTGCGTCAGGTACATGCGCGCCGGGCGCTCCACGAGCATCCGGTCGATGGAGGCGTGGAGCGCGGGCGGGTCGAACTGGATGGGGGTCGTCGTGGGAAAGAGGAACGGGCCCTGGGCCCCGTCCGTCTCCCGGTAGGACACGCCGAAGGTGTCGCCGGTGAAGAAGCCCCGCGTCGCCTCGTCGTGGACGACGAAGTGGTGCTTGGCGTGGCCGGGGGCGTCGAGGAAGCGCAGCGGCCGCTCGCCGAGGTCGACGAGGAAGCCGTCGGGCGCCTCGACGACCCGCTCCGGCGGCGCCCCCACGACCTCGCCGTAGAGCGCGCGGAGCTGCTCCTCGCCGCCGTAGACCGCCGCCGCGCCGGCGACGAGCCCGGATGGATCGACCATGTGCCGGGCGCCCCTGGGGTGCGCGACGAGGGTGGCGTTGGGCAGCTCCCGCAAGAGCGCGCCGGCGCCGCCGGCGTGGTCGAGGTGGACGTGCGTCACGACGACGTGGCTCACCTCGTCGCGGCCGATGTCGTGCACCTCGAGCGCCCGGAGGATGCGCCCCACGGATAGCGCGGTCCCGGTCTCGACCACCGCGGCGCTCCTCTTGCCACGCACCAGGTAGGCCGCCGCGACGCCCGGGTGCAGATAGCCCGTGTCGACGAGCACGACGCCCGGCGCGATCTCCCTCGGCTCCGCCTCGGCCCTGGGCTCGGTCATGCGCGTCCTCCGCGTCCCCCTGGCGCCCGGGGGCGCGCGCGATCATATCCGACCGCGCCCCGGCAGGCCGGGCTAGGGCGTCCTCGCGCCGCTCCCCGCCGCACCGAACCCCGCCGGGAGCGCCATCCCGAGGTTCTTGAACGCGAAGGCGAGCAGGTCGGCCTGCTCCTCGATGATCTTCTGGGTGGGCTTGCCGGCCCCGTGGCCCGCCCGTGTCTCGATCCGCGCCAGCACGGGCTTGTCCCCGGCCTGTGCCGCCTGGAGGGCGGCGATGAACTTGAACGAGTGGGCGGGAACCACCCGGTCGTCGTGGTCGGCCGTCGTGACCAGGGTCGCCGGGTAGCGCGTGCCCGGCCGGATGTTGTGCAGCGGGCTGTAGCGGTACAGGGTGTCGAAGCCCTCCTTCGTCTCGGACGAGCCGTAGTCGCTCTTCCAGCCCCAGCCCAGCGTGAAGCGGTGGAAGCGCAGCATGTCCATCACCCCGACCTGCGGGAGCGCGACCGCGCACAGGTCGGGACGCTGCGTCGTCACCGCCCCGACGAGGAGGCCGCCGTTCGACCCGCCGTTCAGGGCGAGGCGCGCCGAGGACGTGTAGCCGTTCGCGAAGAGCCATTCCGCCGCCGCGATGAAGTCGTCGAAGACGTTCTGCTTGTTCGCGAGCCGTCCGCCGTCGTGCCACTGCGTCCCGTACTCCCCGCCGCCCCGGAGGTTCGCGACGGCGTAGACGCCCCCCATCTCCAGCCAGGTGATCCGGGAAACGCCGAACGCCGGGAGCAGGCTCACCTGGAAGCCGCCGTAACCGTACAGGATCGTCGGATTCCTCCCGTCGAGGGCGATGCCCTTCTTGTGGACGACGAACATCGGGATCCGCGTCCCGTCCTTCGACGGGTAGAAGACCTGGCGGGTCTCGTAGGCCGCGGGGTCGAAGTCGGCGTGGGGTCGGCGGAAGAGCCCACCGCCCAGGGTGGCGGTGTCGAGCCGGTAGGGCGTGGGGGGAAACGTGAACCCCGTGAACAGGTAGAACGTCTCCGGGTCCCCGCGCCGGCCGTGGAAGCCGGATACGGTGCCGATCCCGGGGAGCGGTACCTCTGCCACGCGGCGCCCGTCGAGGTCGAGCACCTCCACGGCGTTCTTGACGTCCCGCATCCACACGGCGACGAGCCGGTCGCCGACGCGCGTCACCTGCTCGAGGACGTCCTGCCCCCTCGCCTCCGGGATGACCGTCTTCCAGTCCTTCGGCTCGGGCTTGCCGAGGGTCACCGCGACGAGGCGCTGCCGGGGAGCGTCCTTGTCCGTGCGGACGAGGAAGGTCTCGCCCGTGACGTCGACGAAATCGTAGGCCGCGTCCATCCGGTCGACGAGCGACACGGGCTTCGACCCCGGGCGGGTGAGGTCCTGGACGAACAGCGCCGACTCGCGGCTCGTGCCACGGCTCGCCTGGATGACGAGCCAGCGCCCGTCGTCGCTCACCTCGGCGCCGAGGTACCACTCCGGCTGGTCCGGGCGGCGGTAGACGAGCTCGTCCTGCGACTGCGGCGTGCCGAGCCGGTGGAACCAGAGCTGGTGGTTCTGGTTCGACGCCCGCAGGGCCTCCCCGGGGCCGGGCGCGTCGAAGCGCGAGTAGTAGAAGCCGCTGCCGTCCTTCCGCCACTCCGCGCCGCTCGCCTTCGACCAGCGCACCTCGTCCGCGAGGTCCTTCCCGGTCTCGACGTCGCGCACCCTCCAGGTGAGCCAGTCCGAACCGGCGTCGGAGAGCGCGTACGCGACGTAGCGGCCGTCGTCGGTGAAGCCGAGACCGGCCACCGCGACCGTGCCGTCCGGCGAGAGGGCGTTGGGATCGAGCAGGACCCGCCCGTCCCGGCCCAGGTCGTCGGTGACGAACCACACCGCCTGCGGCTGGAGGCCCGTGTTCCGGGAGTAGAAGTAGCGCCGCCCCTTCTTGACCGGGGCCGAGTACCGCTCGTAGTCGATGAGCCGCGTGAGGCGCTCGCGGATGGCGCGCCGCTCCGGGATGGCAGCGAGGTAGGCCTGGGTGACCGCGTTCTCGGCCCGGACCCAGCCGGCCGTCTCCGGCGAGTTGTCGTCCTCCAGCCAGCGGTACGGGTCCGCCACCTTCGTCCCGAAGTAGTCGTCCACCGTCTCGCCCCGGCTGGTGGCCGGGTAGGCGAGGCCGCCCGGCGGGGCGGCGGCGAGCGTGGCGGCGGCGAGGAGTTCGATCATCTCCGGGCTCCTTTCGAGCGTCGGCGAACGGCGCGCGGAGGTCGGGGACCCCGTGCCCGGCCGATGGCCGGCAGCAATCTAGACGAGGTGCCGGCAGGGGGCACGCGCGATCCGCGGAGCCTGCTACCCGGCCCGGAGGTGGCGCTCCACGCCGTCGAGGGCCTCCAGCGCCCCGGCCGGCACGGCGATGTGCGGAGGCCGGATCTCCGCCTCGCGGGGGTTCACCCGGGCTACCACCGATCCCGGGGTCCGGCCGAGCCGTTCGCTGAGGAAGCGGATCGTGGGAACGGCCGTGCCGGCGCCGAGCTCGAGGACGAGGAGGCCCTCGCCGTGGTCCTCGAGGAATGCCTCGAACCTGGCCTCCTGGGCGCGGCTGCGCCGGGGGAGCCACGACCCGTCCCCGAACATGAGGATGTTCGGCCGCGCCACGCGCTCGCAGGACCGGCAGCCGGGCACGCGTCGCGCGCGCATCGTCGCGAGGTCGACCTCGATCTCCTCGCGGTTCTCCCAGATGTCGTCGCTGCAGGGCACCGTGCACTGGAGGTGGTGAATGGAGCCGTGCACCTCGACCACGCGCGAGGGGTCGAACCCGGCCTTCTGGAACTGCCCGTCGACGTTGGACGTGACGGCGAACCACGGAAGGCGAAAACGCTCGGCGAGGCCGCGCAGGATGGCGTAGCCGCGGTGGGGGACGGTCGCCCGGTAGAGGCCGAGCCGGTGGCCGTAGAAGCCCCAGCCGAACGCGGGGTCGGCGTCGAAGTGCTCCGGGTTCGCGGCGTCCTCGAAGTGGAGGCCGAGTCGCTCGTACATCGGGTAGGCCTTCCAGAAGCCCTGCGGGCCTCGGAAGTCCGGCAGCCCGGAGTCGACGCCCATGCCGGCCCCGGTGGCGACGACCAGGGCGCGCGCGCTGCGGAGCGCCGCGGCCACCGTGGCGTAGGCATTCTCGAGGTCCACGTTCCGATCCGCACGGGGAAGGAAACCACGCCTGCGCGCGGCTGTCGACGGACGCCGCCGCCGGCTAGCCGGGTCGCTTCCCGGCGAGCGCCCCCTCCGACGAGAGGCGGGCCGCGAGCGACGGCGCCACGTAGGCGAGCGCGAGGCGGAGGATGTGCTCCTCGATCCTGCCGCTCGCCACGAGCTCCGGGCGGTCGAGCTGGACCCGCATCACGAGCCCTTCCACGGCCGCCACCAGCACGAAGGCCGCGATCTCGATGTCCTTCACCTCGACCTGTTCCCGGTTCGCCTCCATCCAGGCGGCGATGAGGCGCTCGTAGCGGGAGTAGAGCTCGTGCTGGCGCCGGAGCGCCCCGATGCGGGGGACCTGCTCGGCCAGCGCGCGGTTGAGCCTCGGCTCCTGGCGCTGCGCCTCGAGCATCGCGCGGATAAGCGCGGTCGCCACCTCGAGCGGCCCGGCGTCGCCGACCTTGGCGAGGCGCTCCTCGATGTGCGCCTGCATCCGCGCCGCGTGCTGCTCCATCACGGCGGCGACGAGCGCCTCCTTGCCTGGAAAGTACTGGTAGAGCGAACCGACGGAGACCCCCGCCTCGCGGGCCACCCGGTTCGTGCTGAGCGCGTCGTAGCCGTCCTTCACGAGCACCCGGGCCGTCGCGGCGACGATGGCGTCGTAGGTGACGCGCGAGCGCGCCTGGGCGGGCTCCTTGCGAGGCGCTGTCCGGATGCGGCGGGCCATGAGCTCCCGGGTGGGCAGCGACGCGCTGCCAACGCGAGTGAACGCTCGCATTTTAACACAGGCCGGCCGCGGCGCCCGAGGAAGTGCCCTGTCCCCGCCTCCGGGGACCGGCGGCGGGGCTCGACCGCCCGGCCCGCTTGGGGCACAAGGAGCCGTGAGGAGGTCCCCGTGAGCGACTTCGACCCCCCGGACCCGGCGTTCGCGGCGCGCGTGCGTGCGAGCTTCGCCCGGCAGGCGGTGATGGCGACGATCGGCGCCGCGATCGAGGACGTGCGCCCCGGCGGCGTGGACATCCGGCTTCCGTTCCGGCCGGAGCTCACCCAGCAGCACGGCTTCCTGCACGCGGGGGTCGTGACGGCGATCCTCGACAACGCCTGCGGCTACGCCGCCCTCACCCTCATGCCAGCGGGCGCTGGCGTGCTGTCGGTGGAGTTCAAGGTGAACCTGCTCGCCCCCGGCGAGGGCGAGGCGGTGGTCGCCCGCGGTCGGGTGCCGCGCGCGGGACGGAACATCGTGGTCTGCGCGGGCGATGCCTTCGCCCGGGGCGGCGGGGCCGAGCGCCCCGTCGCGACGATGCTCGCGACCATGATGGTGGTCCGCGACCGGCCCGACGTCGTCGACTGAGAAAGAAATGCGAGAAGAGGCCCCAGGGGGGCCTCTTCTCTCGAAGCGGGGCACTCTCGGGGGAGCGCCTATCCGGCCTTCCAGGCCGGTCGAGACTGCGCGTCTGTCGTTATCTGCGACGGCTCCGCTATCTCGGCCTCCTCGGTTGTTGTGAACTGCTACGAAAACGTTACGCCGCTTCGCGGCGCCTGCCTAGGGGGGGACTTCCGTCGACGAAGGGGGCGACCGTCGGCCCCGCGGGCCAAGTGCCCGTCAGCAATGGAGAAGCGCCCGTTTGGCCGACCCCGAGAGGGCCCGCGTCCCGCGACCGTGGACTGGTCGGCGCCCGTCGTGCCCACTCCGCGGGGAGGGGCCCTTCGCTAGGCGCTCGCCGCCTCGCCGGCCCCCTCGAGGATGCGGACCGGAAGGACCATCGCGTTCATGCCCGCGAACTGGAGGCGGCGCTGGATCTGGTAGGCGGTCTCGTTGTGCAGGAAGCGCTGGTACCAGCGCTCGCGCTCGAACACGAGCTTCCCGGCGAAGAAGACGGCCCGCGGGAACTCCTTCGCGATCGCGGCACAGAGCTTCTCCGCCTCGGCCACCGCCTCGGTGCCGACCGCCATGCGGTAGTCGGCGGGGATGCCCAGGCGGTGGGCGAGCGCGACGTACTGCTGCAGCGCCTGGTCGGTGCGGAGCCGGACGCGGTCGACCTCCTCCACGCCCTTCATGGCCGCGGAGTCGATGACGCCCACTCCCACGAAGAGGACGTTCTTGAAGTGGCCGGCGAAGGTTCGCTGCACGCTCAGGAGCGCGTGGATGCCGAGGCCTCCATAGCCGCCGACGAGGAGGACCGCCGTCGGGGCGTTGGGGTCGACGGCGAGGGAGCTCGCCGGGGCGCGCTGGGGAAGCGCCGCCATGATGCTGTCGAGGCGCCGGAGGTTCTCCTGGACGCCCTCGTAGTGGCGGTGGATGACGAAGCACAGCCCGACCACGAGCGCGGTGACGGCGATCGTCACCCAGCCTCCCTCCTCGCCCTTCTCGTAGATGGTGCCACCGAGGATGGCGAGGCACAGGGCGAGGGCGACCCCGTGCACGACGAGTCCGCGCCGACGCCCCGGCTCCTTCTTGCTGATCCACAGGCGGACCATCGAGGCCTGGGAGAGCGAGAAGGTCACGAAGACGTTGATGGAGTACATCGTCACGAGCGCCGTGATGTTCCCCCGCGTGTAGAAGAGCGTGACGAGCGACGCCCCGCCCATGAGCAGCACGCCGTCCTTGATGGTCAGCCGCGCCGAGAGCTGGGCGAACCGGTGGGGCCACCACGAGTCGGTGGCCATGTTGGCCATCACGCGGGGGCCGTCGATGAAGCCGGCCTGGGCGGCGACGAAGAGGAGCGCGGCCTCGGAGATCAGCGTGACGATGACGAACGTCGAGCCGATGGGGAGGCCCCAGGGGCGGAAGTGCCCGGCGAAGTTCTCCAGCAGGACCGCGTTCATCGTCTTCCCCTCCTCCGGCACGGCGCGGAAGAGGAGGTAGCAGAGGAGGATGCCGCCGGCGGTCACGGAGAGGGAGACCGCCATGAGGACCATCGTGCGCTTCGCCGTCTGGACCTTGGGCTCGCGCATGATCTGGATGCCGTTCGAGACCGCCTCGATCCCGGTGTAGGTGCCTCCTCCCATGGAGTAGGCCTTGAGGAAGATGGCGAAGAGGCCGAGTGCCCCGACCTGGGCGAGACCCTCGCGGAATCCCGTCCCGACCTCGCGGGCGACCGAGGGGACCTGCGGGAGGTGCGAGCCGACGCCCCCGAAGATGAGCACCGCGTGCGTGACGAGGAACAGCCCGAAGACGGGCGTGAGGATCGTCACCGACTCCCGGACGCCGCGGAGGTTCAGAACCACGAGGAGCACGATGGCCATCGCCTCGATGGGCAGCTTCCACGGGTAGGTGGAGGCAGGGAGGAAGCTGAAGATCGCGTCCGCGCCCGAGGCGATGGAGACCGAGATGGTGAGCACGTAGTCGACGAGCAGCGCGGACCCGGAGACGACACCCCAGCGCGGCCCGAGGAGGTGCGACGCCACCACGTATCCGCCGCCGCCGAACGGGAACCGTTCGATGATCCGGGAGTACGCCGTGGCGATGATGATGACCGTGAGCGCGGTCGCGAGCGCGAGGCCGACGGCCAGGTGCGTGTGGGTACCGAGCGCCCGGTAGGCCTCGTCGGGACCGTAGGACGACGACGAGAGACCGTCGGCCCCGAGGCCCACCCACGCGAGGAAGGCGACGAGGGAGATGGCGTGGTAGGTGTGGGGGTCCTCGATGTCTCGCGGCGCGCCGACGAGGGCTCGTCGCAGCCGCTCCCCGAGGCGGGGGCGCTCCTCCGGAGACGGGGGTCCCTGCTGCGGCCCGCCGTTCGCTCCTGAAGGGTCCTTTCCCATGTGCGCGCCCCCCGGACGGTCCTTCCCGGAATGAAGGCCGCGGACACTACCACCCTGCCCGTCCCAGGTGGAAGTCCGGAGGAGCGCCCCGCGCCCTGGCACCGCCTCTCGTCGTGCAATCTCGCGACCCCACTCGCGGTTGCACGTTGCAGGGGCGCCCGCGCGGAGCCCTCTCCCGGCCCCGCCACAAGCCCGCAGCCGGCTTCGCCTTTCCGGACGTCCCCGGGCCGGCGGCCCTGGCATGGATGCTGCGAAGGCCCATGCCGTGGACGGACCCGAAGAGCGCGTGCCGAGCGGCCTCCTCCGCTTCCGCGTCCCCCCCGGGGGGGAGCCGGCCGAGGTGCGGGGCCTCCTCGCCTCCCATGAGCGTTACCAGGCGCTCCGCCGCGAGCGTTCGCGCCTCACGCTCGCCCTGCCGATCCCGGTGGCGCTCGCCGCGGTCGGGGTGGCGTGGCCGGCGTCGGTGCCGACGTGGGCGCGTGAGCTCGCCTTCGGGGCGACGGCGGCGCTCGTCGTCTGGATCCCCGTGGTGTTCGCCCTCGAGCTCCACGCCTGGCGCCGCGTGGTTCGGGGCGCGGACGCGCTCGGCCGCGGCGCCGACGGGCCGCCCTGACGATCCTCTCCGATCAGGCCGCGGCCGGCTCGTCCTCGGAGGCGCGCACGCGGACCGGGAGCACCATCGCGTTCAGGCCCGCGAACTGGAGGCGCCGCTGGAGCGCGAAGGCGGTCTCGTTGTGGAGGAGGCGCTGGTACCAGCGCTCCTTCTCGAACACGAGCTTCCCCGCGTAGAAGACGGCGCGCGGGAACTCCTTCGCCACCGCGATGCAAAGGGCCTCGCCGTCCGCCACGGCCTCGGTGCCGATGGCCATCCGGTAGTCGGCCGCGAAGCCGAGCCGGCGGGCGAGGTCCACGTAGCGCTTGAGGCCCTCCTCGGTCCGGCGGCGGATCTCGTCGACCTCCTCGACGCCCTTCATCGTGGCCGAGTCGATCACGCCGACCGAGAGGAACAGCAGGTTCTTGTAGTGGCCCGGGTAGATCCGCTGGAGCGTCAGGATCTGGTGGATGCCGAGCCCGCCGTAGCTCCCGACGAGCAGCGCCGCGGTCGGCTGCCTCGGGTCGACCGGCTTCTCTTCCGCCGCGGGCGCGGCCGGCAGGCCCGTCATGATCTGATCGAGACGGCGCAGGCTGCGGCGAACGCCCACGTAGTGGCCGCGCACGAGGAAGGCGAGCCCGATGAGGAGGGCGGTGGTGACGAGCGTGATCCAGCCTCCCTCGCTGAACTTCTCGACGACCGCCACGACGAGGATCGAGAGGCAGAGGACGAGGCCGATGATGTGGATGACGATGTGCCTGTACCAGTCGGGGTACTTCTGCCGCTCGCGGAACCAGTAGCGCACCATTCCCGACTCGGAGAGCGAGAAGGTGAGGAACACGTTGATGGAGTACATGAGCACGAGCGTGCTCGTGTCGCCGCGCGTGTAGAGGAGCGTCCCGAAGGACGCCACGGAGATGAGCAGGATGCCGTGCTGCATCGACAGCCGGTTGGAGAGCTGCGCGAAGCGATGGGGCAGCCACGAGTCGTTCGCCATGTTCGACATGACCCGCGGCCCGTCGATGAACCCGGCCTGGGCGGCGACGAAGAGGAGCGCCGTCTCGGCGCCGAGGGTGAGCCAGACGAACCACTGGCCGAAGCGCCCCCAGCCCGCCGTGAAGTTCTCGACGAGGACGGCGTTCATCGTCTTGCCCTCCACCGGGGCCGCGTGGACCAGCAGGTAACCGAGGGTGATGCCTCCGGCGGTCACGGCGAGGGACGTCGCCATGTAGAGCATGGTCTTCTTCGCGGTCTGGACCTTCGGCTCTCGCATGATCTGGAGCCCGTTCGAGACGGCCTCGATGCCCGTGTAGGTCCCGGCCCCCATCGAGTAGGCCCGCAGGAAGAGGGCGGCCAGCCCGCCCCAGCCGAGCGCCGAGAGGGTCCCGCGGTAGCCGCCCTTGATCTCGGCGGCCACGGCGGGGAACTCGCCCGAGCGCCACAGGAGGACCCCGAAGATGAGGATCGCGTGGGTGACGAGGAAGAGCACGAACACCGGAGCGAGGACCGAGACGGACTCCTTCACGCCCCGGAGGTTCAGCACCGTGAGGAGGCCGATGGCGACGAATTCGACGAGGAGCTTCCACGGCTGCCAGGACGGCGGGAGGAAGCTGAACGTGGCGTCGGCGCTCGCCGCGATGGAGGTCGAGATGGTGAGCACGTAATCGACGAGAAGGGCCGATCCGGAGACGACGCCGAAACGCGGGCCGAGGAGCTTCGTCGCCACCACGTACCCGCCACCGCCGAACGGGAAGTGCTCGATGATGCGGGAGTAGGCGTAGGAGATGATGAAGACCGTGAAGGCCGTCGCGAGCGCGAGGCCGACCGCCATCCAGTGGTGCTGCCCGAGAGCCCGGAAGGACTCGTCGGGTCCGTAGGCCGACGACGAGAGCCCGTCCGCCCCCAGCCCGACCCAGGCGAGGAACGCGACGAGCGAGATGTGGTGGTAGGTCTTCGGGTCGTTGATGTCGCGCGGCTTGCCGAACAGCAGGTGCTTCAGGTTGTCCCCGGCCATCATGCCCCCGTGCGAAGAACGGCAGGCCCGCGCGGACTGCACCGCCCGTGCCCCGGGGCGCCGCGGTCGAGCCCCCGCCTGGGCGGACGAGCCCCCGAGCGGCGCCCGGGGCTCTGCCATGCGAACTGCAAGAGGTGCCTCTCGCCGCCGTGCAAGTTGCAACGGCGGCTGCCGCGATCTTGGCAGCCGGTTGCGCGGCGCCCGCGCACTCCGGCCGCGCTGGCGCGCGCAGCCGACCCGCGGTACTGATTCGGGAGAGGGCCGACCGACCCATGTCGAACGCCACCACCCCGCCGATGCGGGTGCTCGTGATCGACGACGAGCCGAACATCCGGGAGACGCTCTCGATGTGCCTCGAGGGCGCGGGCTGCCGCGTGCAGAAGGCGGCGACCGGGGCCGCCGCGCTCGAGGCCCTTCGGCTCGCGCCCCACGACCTCGCCTTCTGCGACCTCCGGCTCGGGTCCGAGAGCGGTCTCGACCTCGTGCCGAAGCTCCTCGCCGAGCGCCCGGGACTCGACGTGATCGTGGTCACGGCGTACGCGACGTTCGACACGGCGGTGGAGGCCATCAAGCGGGGCGCGAAGGACTACCTGCCGAAGCCCTTCACGCCGGCGCAGATCCGCCACCAGGTGGACGCGGCGCGCGAACGCCGGGCCGCCACTCTTCGCCTCGAGGACCTCGAGAGCCGGCTCGCCGACGCCGCCCCGGAGGTGGACCTCGAGTCGCGTTCCCCCCGCATGCGGGGCGTGCTCGAGACGCTCTCGCGGGCCGCCAGCCACGACGTCGCCGTCCTCCTGCGCGGCGAGAACGGCACGGGGAAGGGGGTCCTCGCCCGCGCGCTCCACTCGGGAAGCCCACGGCGCGACAAGCCCTTCGTGGTCGTGAACTGCCCTACGCTCTCGGAGGACCTGCTCGCGAGCGAGCTCTTCGGCCACGCCCGGGGCGCGTTCACCGGCGCGGTCCGCGATCAGGAGGGAAGGGTGGAGGCGGCCGAGGGCGGCACCGTCTTCCTGGACGAGGTCGGGGAGATCTCGCCCGGGCTCCAGGCCAAGCTGCTCCGCTTTCTCCAGGAGAAGCACTTCGAGCGCGTCGGCGAGAACCGCACCCGGAGCGCCGACGTGCGCATCGTCGCGGCGACGAACCGGGACCTGGAGGTGGCGGTGAAGGAGGGGCGGTTCCGGGAGGACCTGCTCTATCGCCTGAACGTCGTCGAGGTCACGGTGCCCGCGCTTCGCGAGCGACCGGAGGACATCCTGCCGCTCGCCAGGAGCTTCGTGGCGTTCTTCGCGCGACAGGCGCGCCGCCCGCCGCCGGAGCTGTCGGAGGCCGCCACCCGCCTGCTCGTCGCCTGGCCCTGGCCCGGCAACGTGCGCGAGCTCCGCAACGCCATCGAGCGCGCCGTGATCCTGTCGCCGGGGCAGGTCCTCGAGCCGGAGAGCTTCCCGGAGCGGATGGCCGGCCACGTCGCCGGCGTCCCCGCCCTCGGCGGCGACTTCACGGTCGACGAGGTGGAGCGCGAGCACATCCTCCGCGTGCTGGCCCGGACGGCGACGCAGGAGGAGGCGGCGCGGATCCTCGGGCTCGACGCCTCGACGCTCTGGCGCAAGCGGAAGAAGTACGGACGCTAGCGCCGGGCGGCCGGCGCATCGCCCGCCGACGGGAGCGTGAACCAGAAGGTGCTGCCCCGTCCCTCCTCGCTCACCACACCCATCTCGCCGCCGTGCGCGCGGACGATCTCGCGCGAGATGTAGAGGCCCAGGCCGACGCCGCCGCGCTTGCCGCCCGGGACCTGGAAGAACCGCTCGAAGATGCGGTCCTGGTACTGCCTGGGGATTCCGGCGCCCGTGTCCTCGACCTCGAAGCGCACGGCCGGCCCCGTGGCCCGGGCGCGCGCGACGATGCGCCCGCCCGCCGGGGTGTGGCGGACCGCGTTCCCGAGCATGTTCGTGAGCACGACGTCGACCCGCTCCGCGTCCGCGAGCACCGGCAGGGCGTCGTCCGGGGCCTCGACCGCGAGCTTCACGTCGGCCGCGCGCGCGGAGGACTCGACCCCGGCCGCCGCCTGGGCCAGGAGCCATCTCGCGTCGATCGGCTTCGCGTGGAGCTCGATGCGCCCGGCCTGGATGCGGGAGAGGTCGAGGATGTCGTCGACGATGGCCTGCAGCCGCTCGCAGTCCTGGCGGGCCGCCTGGACGAGGTCGGCCTGCCGCTCGACGAGCGGCCCGGCCGCCTCCTCCGCGAGGAGGTGGATGGCCATCCGGAGCGAGGTGAGCGGGGTGCGGAACTCGTGGGCGACGGTGGCGACGAGGTCGTTCTTGAGCTCGTCGAAGCGCACGAGCCGGGTGACGTCCTGCAGCACGATGGTGACACCGCTCACCGTGCCCTCCGCCGAGTACAGGGCGGTCGCCCGCGGCAACAGGCGGCGGGGCCCGTCCGGGAGCTCCACCCGCACCGCCTCCTCGAAGCCGCGCGGGACCACCGCCCCCTTCCCGCCGAGCACGTGGGCCTGGACCGCCTCGAGCCTCTCCCGGAGCGCCGGCTCGAGCGAGTGGACGGGCTTCCCCGCGCCGTTCCCCGGCGAGAGCCGGAGCAGCGCTTCCGCGGCCTGGTTCAGGTTGAGCAGCACCCCCTCGGTGTCCAAGATGAGGACGGGGTCGGGGAGGCTGTCGATGGCCGCCTGCGAGGCCTGCTGCGCCTGGAGCAGGTCACCGAGCGAGCTCTTGCGATACTCCTCCAGCCGGTCGGCCATCGTGTCGAACTCCCGGCCGAGCAGCGCGATCTCGTCGACGCCCTTGGGCCGGACGCGCGCCTCGACGTCCCCCTCCCCGAAGCGCCGCACCGCCTGGGTGAGGGCCGAGAGCGGGCGCACCATCCGCGCCGTCAACGTGAACGACGCGACGAGGCCGAGCGCCAGCGCGGCCCCGGTCGCGGCGAGCATGAGGTAGAGCAGCCGCTGCGAGGTGCGACGCGCGAGGTTGCTCTTCCTCACCATGGCGTCCTGGTTGATGGACAGGACCTCGTCGGTCCCCTGGCGGACCGCCATGGAGGCCCGGTGCACGGAGTCGAGGTAGGCGGCCACCGGCTCGCGGGCCTGGGCCGCGGCGGCGAGAGCCTGCTGGTACGACTCCCAGGCCGTCCGCAGCGCCTTCGTCGCCTCCGCCTCGCCGGGCTCGGTGATGTTCCCCTCCTGGACGCGGAGCTCCGACTCGAACCGCTGGCGCGCCGGCGCGTCGAGGGCGGGCATGACCCGTCCCATGGCGCGCCCGAGGGCGTCGGCGTCGAGCACGTCGAGCGCGGTGTTCATGCGCTGGGCAGCGAGCACGCTGCGGTAGTTGTCCTTGAGGATGTTCTCCGAGCTCTCGCCCAGCCACGTGACCGTGCGCAGCGACGCCGCTCCCACGAGGACCAGCGCCGCCGCGAGCGGCGCCTGCGCGAGCAACAGCCGGCCTCGCAGGCTCACGGGTGGCCCTCCTCCTCGAAGGAGACGATGTGCAGGTCGAGCCCGGCGCTGCCCTCGACGAGGCGGTCGACGACCGAGAGGCGGAGCAGCTTGCGCCACCAGGCCTCGGTCGTCCGGCCGACGATGAGGTCGCTCACCCGGTGGGTCCGCGCGAAGTCGAGGAGCGCCTCCGCGGGATCGACGGCGCGCAGCCGGACGAACTCGCCGCCGAGCTCGCGCGCCTTCTCCATGTTGGCGTGGAGCCGCCGCTGTGCCTCGGAGTCGATCCGGTCGGGCGCCTCGCGCGGCGTCTCCACGTAGACGACGTACCAGTCGGTGTTGAGCCGGCCCGCCATGCGAGACCCGCGCCGGAGCAGCGTCGCAGCGTGCGGAGGGCTGGAGGACAGGCAGACCATGATCCGCCCCGGAGCCGGGCCTCCCGGAGCGGCGGAGGGCTGGCGCGCCTGGCTGCGCTCCAGGCTCTGCGCCACCTCCCGGAGGGACAGCTCCCGCAGCGTGGCGAGGTTCCCCTCTCGGAAGAAGTGCTCGAGCGCCCAGGGGATCCGCTCGGAGGGGTAGATCTTGCCCGCGCGCAGCCGGTCGAGGAGGTCCTCCACGGCGAGGTCGAGGTTCACGACCTGGTCCGCCTGCTCGAGGAAGGAGTCGGGCACGGTCTCCCGGACCTGGACGCCGGTGTTGCGCTGGACGAGGTCGTTCAGGCTCTCGAGGTGCTGGATGTTCAGCGCGCCGATGACGTTGATGCCCGCCCCGAGCAGGTCGAGGACGTCCTGGTATCGCTTCTTGTTCTTCGATCCCGGGACGTTCGTGTGCGGGATCTCGTCGACGATGGCGACGGTCGGGTGGCGAACGAGCACCGCGTCGAGGTCCATCTCCTCGACCACCACCCCCCGGTACTCGATGCGCCGGCGTGGGACCGTCTCCAGGTCCCGGACGAGCGCCTCCGTCTCGGCACGGCCATGGGTCTCGATGAGCGCACCCACCACGTCGATGCCTCGGCGTGCGAGCGCGTGCGCCTCCTCGAGCATCCGCCACGTCTTGCCGACGCCCGCGGCGAAGCCGATGTAGAGCTTCAGCCGGCCGCGCCGGCTCCTCTCCACCAGCTCGAGGAAGTCCTCCGGTCGCTGGCGTCCGGCCGCCACGAGGCTAGTGATACCCCGATCCAGGCGTCCCCGGGGCGCCGAACTGGCGATCGAGCTGCAGGTTGAGGAGGAGCACGTTCACGCGCGGCTCGCCGAAGATCCCCGCGTCCCGGCCCTCGACGGCGTCCTGCACCGCGGCGCGAACCCGCGACTCGGCGACGCCGCGCGCCCGGGCCACCCGCGCCACCTGCCACAGGGCGGCCTGCGGCGAGAGGTGGGGGTCGAGGCCGCTCCCGGAGGCGGTCGCGAGCTCGACGGGGACCGGGCCCGGAGCGCCGGGGTTGTCGGCGCGGAGCTTGTCCACCGCCTGGGCCACCCCGTCGTGGAGCTTCTTCGAGGTGGGTCCCAGGTTCGAGCCGCCCGAGGACATGGGGTCGTAGCCCTTGTCACCGGCGGCCGACGGCCGCGGCTGGAAGTAGCCCGGGCCCGAGAACCCCTGGGCGATGAGCTCCGAGCCCACCACGCGCCCTCCCTCCGTGGAGACGAGGCTGCCCGAGGCGCGGCGGGGGAAGAGGACCTGCGCCACGCCGGTCACGGCGAGCGGGTAGAGGACGCCGGTCAGAACGAGCGTCACGACGGTGGCACGGAGCGCTGGCAGAAGGTGTTCGCGCACGGGACGGTCCTCCTCTCAGGTGATGTGGGCGGCGGCGAGCGCCATGTCGATGAGCTTGATCCCCACGAAGGGGGCGACCACCCCGCCGAGGCCGTAGATGAGGAGCGAGCGCCGCAGGACGGCGGCGGCCCCGATGGGGCGGTAGCGAACGCCGCGCAGGGCGAGCGGGATGAGGAGCACGATGATGACGGCGTTGAAGATCACGGCCGAGAGGATGGCGCTGTACGGCGAGGCGAGCCGCATGACGTCGAGCGGCGCCATCTCCGGGTACGCGGCCACGAACATCGCCGGCAGGATGGCGAAGTACTTCGCGACGTCGTTCGCGATGGAGAATGTGGTGAGCGTGCCCCGGGTCATGAGGAGCTGCTTGCCCACCTCGACGACCTCGAGGAGCTTCGTCGGGTTGGAGTCGAGGTCGACCATGTTCCCGGCCTCCTTGGCGGCCTGGGTGCCGGTGTTCATGGCCACGCCCACGTCGGCCTGCGCGAGCGCCGGCGCGTCGTTCGTGCCGTCCCCGGTCATGGCGACGAGCTTGCCGAGCGCCTGTTGCTCCTGGATGAGGCGCATCTTGGCCTCGGGGGTGGCCTCGGCGAGGAAGTCGTCCACCCCGGCCTCGCGGGCGATGGCGGCGGCCGTCCGGGGGTTGTCGCCGGTGATCATGACCGTGCGGATCCCCATGGCCCGGAAGCGCTCGAAGCGTTCCTTGATCCCGCCCTTCACGACGTCCTTCAGCTCGACGATGCCGAGGACGTGGGCGCCGTCCGAGACCGCGAGCGGGGTCCCCCCGGCGTCGCCGATGCGGGCGGCGGTGGCCGCGAGTTCCGGCGGCATCCTTCCCCCGAGCGCCTCGACGTGGCGCGCCACGGCGTCGACCGCGCCCTTGCGGATCACCCTCGGCCCGACGTCGCACCCGCTCATGCGCGTCTGGGCCGTGAAGGCGACGAACCTCGCGTCGGCGCCGAGCTCGCGGCCGCGCAGGTTGAAGCGCTCCTTGGCGAGCACCACGATGGAACGCCCCTCCGGCGTCTCGTCGGCGAGGCTCGCGAGCTGGGCGGCGTCGGCGAGGTCCTCGACGCGGACGCCCGCGGAGGGGATGAGGTCCGTCGCCATCCGGTTCCCGAGCGTGATGGTCCCCGTCTTGTCGAGCAAGAGCACGTCGACGTCGCCGGCGGCCTCGACCGCCCGCCCGCTCATGGCGAGCACGTTCTTGCGCAGCAGCCGGTCCATGCCGGCGATGCCGATGGCGGAGAGGAGGCCGCCGATGGTCGTGGGGATGAGGCAGACGAGCAGCGCCACGATGGCGGTCACCGAGAGGCTGATGCCCGAGTAGGCGGCGAGCGGCACGAGGGTCGCGCAGGCGAACAGGAACACGAGCGTCAACCCCACGAGCAGGATGTGGAGCGCGATCTCGTTCGGCGTCTTCTGCCGCGTCGCGCCCTCGACGAGCCCGATCATGCGGTCGAGGAAGGACTCGCCGGGGTTCACGGTGATGCGGACCACGATGCGGTCGGAGAGCACGGTCGTGCCGCCGGTCACTGCGCTCCGGTCCCCGCCCGCCTCGCGGATGACCGGGGCCGACTCGCCGGTGATCGCCGACTCGTTCACCGAGGCGACCCCCTCCACGATCTCGCCGTCCCCGGGGATCATCTGCCCGGCCTCGACCACCACCACGTCGCCCTTGCGGAGCGAGGCGGCGGGCACCTGCTCCTCCCTTCCGTTCACGAGCTTCCGCGCGGTGACGTCGCGGCGCATCTTCCGCAGCGAGTCGGCCTGCGCCTTGCCGCGCCCCTCGGCGACCGCCTCGGCGAAGTTCGCGAAGACGACGGTGAACCACAGCCAGAGGCTCACGGCGAGCGTGAACCAGCCCGGGGCGGCGCCGGCCGGGTGGAAGATCCGGTCGCGCACCCAGAGCACCGTCGTGAGGAGGCTCCCCACCTCCACGACGAACATCACCGGGTTCTTCGCCACCGCCCTGGGGTCGAGCTTCTTGAAGCTCTCCACCGCCGCGGTGCGGAGGATCTGGACGTCGAGGAGGGCGGACTGCCGGGTCGTCGGGGCCATGGCTAGAAGAGCTTTCCGTGGAGGGCGGCGAAGTGCTCGAGCACCGGCCCGAGCGAGAGCGCCGGGAAGAAGGTGAGGGCGCCCACGATCGCCACCACCGAGACGAGCAGCGCGACGAAGGTGGGCCCGTCGGTGGGGAAGGTGCCGGGACCGGCGGCGACCGACTTCTTGTTGAGCATGGCGCCGGCGATGCCGAGCGCGGGGATGATCATGAGGAAGCGGCCGACGAGCATGTCGGCGGCGAGCGCGAGGTTCCAGAACTTCGTGTTCGCGTTCAGGCCGGCGAAGGCCGAGCCGTTGTTCGCGGCCCCGCTCGTGAAGGCGTAGAGGAGCTCGGAGAGCCCGTGGGGGCCCGAGTTGTTGAGCGACGAGGTCCCGTAGGGCACGACCGAGGACCAGCCGGCGAGCGTGAGCACCACGAGAGGGAAGACGAGGATGTAGAGGACCGCGAGCTTCATCTCCTTCCCCTCGATCTTCTTCCCCAGGTACTCGGGCGTGCGCCCCACCATGAGCCCGGCGATGAAGACGGTGAGGACGGCCATCACCAGCATCCCGTAGAGACCCGCGCCGACCCCGCCGAAGATCACCTCGCCGAGCTGCATGTTGACGAGCGGCACGAGCCCGCCGAGAGGCGTGAAGCTGTCGTGCATCGAGTTCACCGCGCCGCAGGACGCGTCCGTGGTCACGGTGGCGAAGAGCGCCGACTCAGCGATTCCGAACCGGACCTCCTTGCCCTCGGTGTTCCCGGGGGCGGAGTCCACGGCCAGCCCGGCGAGCGCCGGGTTGGGCCTCGACTCGGCCGCGTACGCGACCACCACGCCGGCGAGGAACAAGAACGCCATCGAGGCGAAGAGCGCCCATCCTTGACGGGTGTCCCTGGCCATCTTCCCGAACGTGTAGGTGAGACCCGCGGGGACGGCGAAGATGAGGACCAGCTGGACGAAGTCAGAGAACGGCGTGGGGTTCTCGAAGGGGTGCGCGCTGTTCGCGTTGAAGAAGCCGCCGCCGTTCGTCCCGAACATCTTGATGGCCTCCTGGGAGGCCACCGGCCCGAGCGTGATCACCTGCTTCACCCCCTCGAGCCCCTGGACCTCGAGGTTCGGGGCGAGGGTCTGCACGACGCCCTGCGAGACGAAGAACAGGGCGGCGACGAAGGAGACCGGCAGGAACACGTAGAGGATGCCGCGGACGAGGTCGACCCAGAAGTTGCCGATGGTCCTCGGGCCGCCGGGACCGGGGCGACGGGTGAGACCGCGCGCGAGCGCCAGCGCGACTCCCACCCCGACCGCGGCGGAGGTGAAGTTGTGCCAGGCGAGCCCGGCCATCTGGGCGAGGTAGCTCATGGTCGACTCGCCCGAGTAGGACTGCCAGTTCGTGTTGGTGGTGAAGCTCGCCGCGGTGTTGAGCGCCAGGTCCGGGGCCACGGCCGCCATCTTGTTGGGGTTGAGCGGCAGGACCGCCTGGAGCCGGAGGATGAGGTAGGTCCCGAGCACGCCGAAGAGGCTGAAGACGAGCAGCGCGATTGCGTAGCCCTTCCAGTCCTGCTCCTTCGACGGGTCCACGCCGGAGAGGCGGTAGAGGAGCCGCTCCACCGGCCCCAGGATGCGCGGGAGGGGCTGCCGGTCCCCCTCGTAGACCCGGTGGAGGTAGAGGCCCACGGGCTTCGTGACGAGGAGGATGGCGATGGCGAACAGGCCGATCTCGAGCCAGCCGTTGAGCGTCATGACGGTTCCTAGAAGCGCTCGGGACGAAGCAGCGCGTAGACGAGGTAGGCGCTGAGGAGCACGCTCAGCGCGATGCCGACGGCGTATTCGAAGTTCACGGTGCGCCTCTCTCGGTCAGGTCCGGGGTCGGAGCAGGAGCTGAAGGAAGAACAGGCCTGCGACGGTGACGAGGACGTCGACGATCGGGCTTGGCATGGAGCAGTCCCGGGCTAGAGCTTGTCGCAGCCCTTCGCGTACGCGACGGCGAGGGCGAAGAAGGCGACGGTTGCGATGAGGTACAGCACCTCGGCCATGGCGACCTCCGGAGACGTGCCAGAGCACACACCGGGCCAAGCGGCCCGTCCCGGTCCAGATCCCCGGAAGATCCGCGCTTTCAGGCAGGCTGATCCGGGCGGGGCGTGCATCTCGCAGCCGCCCTCCGGGGCGAGATTGCGGGTTGCACGCCCCGAAGATGGGCTCGCGCCGAGCCGCGCGCTGCCCCCTTGTCGGGTCCGGGGCGCCCCTCGAAGGACGGGGATGGGGTCCCGACCCATGTCCGGGCGCCCCTCTCCGCCCGAACGGGGGGCGAGGGCAGCCGGCCCGTTCGCGCGGGACGCCAGGGCTCGTAGCCCCGTTCGGACTGCCCGGGCCGCCGCGAGGCGCGGTCGCCTACCAGTAGTACTTGAAGTTGATCCAGGCGGTCGTCGAGTTCTGGATCTGTTCGCTGTTCAGCCTTCCGCTCTTCCAGTCCAGCTCGAGGCCGACCGACATGTCCTTGCGGCCCGTGTAGTAGAAGCCGAACTCCCAGTCCTGGGTGGTGGCCGTTCCGTTACCGCCGATCGGGCTGGTGAGGGCGTAGCCGAAGTTCACGCCTACCGGGAGCCAGCGGACGAGCGGCTTCGCATCGAAGTCCAACGTGCCCGCGAAGTAGAGTCCGTTCTCGGAGACGCTGGCGGTGCCCGTCTTGCGGGGGTTCAGGTAGGAGAGGTTCAGGTTCACGCCGAGAAATGCCCACGGCGCCCAGGCTCCGGTGAGGGTGGCGCCCCAGGTGACGGTGTCGTTCTGCTGGAGAAAGGACCCCAGGTTGACCGGGCAGTTCCCCTTCTCGCAATTGGTGATGATGTCCCGGATCCCCTGCGCGAGAAGCACGTTGAAGACCGGTCCGTACTGCGCCGAGAGCGCGAGCGACAGGCGCACCCGGTCCCCGATGGGCAGGCTGCCCTTCACGGCGAAGGTCCCCGACAGGTTGACCCCGCTTCCGACGGCGATGATCGCGTCCGCCCCGCTTCCCGTGTAGACGTAGCCGGAGGCAGCCAGGCCCAGCGACAGGTACTCGATGATCCGCACGTCGAGCTGGAACTGCTGCGCGAGGCTGTTGTAGGCGTACCACTTCGACGGGCCGACCGTGGGGGGACTCGTGCTCCAGTCGACCGTCGGGCCAAGCGCCTGCCCGGCGCCCAGGCCGAAGAAGGTCCCGAACGACGTGTACGAGAACGGCTCGGTGGTGAGGTGCGAGGGCATGAAGAAGTGCCCCCCGAGTTCCCGGTGGCTCTTCTCCTCCGGGGCGCACGGCGCCGGCGCCCCGGCGGAGGTGGTGGCCGGCGCGGAGACCGGCTCAGCAGCCTGCGAAACGCCCGCCCTGAAGCAGAGAGCGGCTGCGATGGCTAGCGCGGCGGTCCTCATGGTCGGTCTCTCCGTGGCTGTCTGGATCCAGGCGGGTCCTTTTGGACGCGCCCTGAAAGGCGGTGAGCATACTCCGGGTGCCGCGGCACGCGTGGGAAATCATGCCTTGCCGGGTGTCCCTGGCGGGTCGGGTCTCCTCGTCCGCGGCCCGCAGATCACTGCACGAGGACCGCGAGGAGCGCGAGGAAGAGCTGCGGCATGACCGGCTCCTCCAGGCGGGCCGCCTCGCCGGAGAGGGTGAGCGACCCCGCCGCCCCGTTCGTGTACATGCCGGCTGCGGTGAGCGTGAGCGCGACCTGGTTCGCGCCCGCGCTGCCGTTGATGGAGCTTTTCGCGACCTGCAGTTCCACGGGCGAGTCCCAGACCTGACCGCTCACCTGAACGCTCCCGTCCGGCTGACGACGCACCGAGACGCTCACGCCCGGCGCCGCGAGCGCGCCCGGGCGTACCTCGAAGGCCACCGCCCGGCGCTGGAAAGTCCCCTGCCAGAGCCCGTCCGGTGCCCGGATGAGGCTCACCTCCGGCCCGGTGACGCGCCAGCCGTCGAACGATGCGCGCCGCGGCGTCACCGACTGGCTGAGGTCCGCCCAGACGACCTCCCCCTTCGCCTGGAAGTCGAGCGCGGGCTCGCCGGGAGGCGCGGGGGTGAGCGCCACCGGCACGGAGCTCGCGGTCGTCGCGCAGGCGAGCAAGGGAAGGGCGAAGGCGGCGGCTAGTACCTCTCCACAGAGGTTTTGATCGGTTGAGGGAGTAGGCGTGGGAGGTCGTTAGGGTCGAGTGTGACCTCGATGCTCCGGGGCTGCCGGGGTAGGCGACGGATAAGACCGCGCTGCTCGAGCTCGACGACCATGCGATGAACGGTCGGAGGGGTCACGCCGAAGAAGCGCTCCATGTCTGCCTGGGCTGGGGGCTTCCCGTTGACGAGCGCGTAGGCGTGGATGAACGCCAGGTACTGGCCTTGCTTGTCGGTGAACTTGGGCTGTGGCGGAGAAGTAGACACGGGATCGGCCGCGTGATCGACAACTCCTCAAAGGAGGAGCTGTCGTGAATGTACGCTATCGGGTAACGCTTTCGCAGGAGGAGGGCGAGCGGCTGCGCGAGATGGTGAGCGGTGGCAAGGGGCGGGTACGCAAGCTGAAGCGGGCGCAGATCCTGCTCGCCGCCGATGCGGGAGCGACCGACGAGGCCATCGCCTTGAACGTGGCGGTGGGGACTTCGACGGTCTACCGGACCAAGCGCCGGTTCGTGGAAGAGGGGTTGGAGGAGGCGCTGAGCGAGGAGCCGCGGCCCGGGGCGGAGCGCAAGCTCTCGGTGAGTGAGGAGGCGCTGCTCGTGGCGACCGCCTGCACGAAGCCTCCTGCGGGGCGGGCACGCTGGACGCTGGAACTCCTGGCGGACGAGATGGTTCGACTAACGCACCACGACTCGATCTCGTCAGAGACCATCCTCCGTTCGCCTCCTCCCCTGCAGGGGCGCCGCGGCGCCGGCCAGTTCATGGGGCGAAGCGGGGGCGCGCGTCGTCACCCTCGCGCGCGCCGAGCTCCGCCGGGGGCTCGCCCCGCGCGAGGGCCTCGAGGGCACGGGCGAGTTGCTCGTCTCGCACCGAGCGCTCGGGGACCGGGGAGCGCGAGCGCCCGGCGGAGGCAGCCACCTCCGATCTCCGGGCTTCCCGAATCCGTCGAGGAACGGGACCCGCGAGCCCTTCCTCGTCCAGCCCGCGGCCCGTGCCCTCCGAGGCGGTCGACCCCCGCCGGCCTCGGATCGCCTGAAGCCCCTCGACCCGATGTCGAGCGCGTGGGGTACTGGTGGTCTCGCGCACCCGCCCTTCACGATGGGCCGCCAGGACGGTCACCAGGGGTGTGCTGCACCGCGGGGACTCCCCTCGGGCGTCCCCGGAGCGCACGCCGTGGCCTTGAAACACACACCGTCCCTGGGCTAGCCCTCGCGACGGAGGACCGATCATGCGCGCGCGCCCGTGTTCGACCGCCATCGTCCTTTCGCTCGCCCTCGCCGGCTGCGGCTCGGGGGGCGGGGGGGGCGCAAAGCCCGTCATCGCCTCCTTCCAGGCGGGCCCCGCCTCGATCTCCGCCGGCCAGTCGAGCACGCTCTCCTGGAGCGTCACCGGCGCGACGACTCTCTCCATCGACCAGGGGATCGGGTCGGTCTCGGGGACCTCGCTCTCGGTCTCCCCCGCCGCGACCACCACCTACACGCTCACGGCGCAGAACGCGGCAGGGGCGACCACCGCCCAGGCCACGGTCACAGTGGGAACGGGAGGCGGGGGGGCAAAGCCCGTCATCGCCTCCTTCCAGGCGGCCCCCGCCGCGATCTCCGCCGGCCAGTCGAGCACGCTCTCGTGGAGCGTCACCGGCGCGACGACCCTCTCCATCGACCAGGGGATCGGATCGGTCTCGGGGACCTCGCTCTCGGTCTCCCCCGCCGCGACCACCACCTACACGCTCACGGCGCAGAACGCGGCAGGGGCGACCACCGCCCAGGCCACGGTCACAGTGGGAACGGCAAGCGCCGACGTCGTGGTCTCCGTCGACGTGAACGCGAGCCGTCACCTCATCTCCCCGTTCGTGTACGGCTACAACGCCGCCAGCGCGGCGACCTCGCCTCCCGGCACGACCTGGCTCCGGCTCGGGGGAAACCGCTGGACCGCCTACAACTGGGAGACGAACTTCTCGAACGCCGGGAGCGACTACCTGTACGAGAACGACACGTACATGGGGCGGCCGTCGGACGGTCCCGCCTACGCCGCGCTCCCCTCCCTGACGGACGCGCTCGCGCACGGGCTGGGGCTCTGCGTCACGATCCCCATCCAGGGCTGGGTCTCGAAGGACGCGAGCGGACCCCTGAGCCAGCCGTTTCCCGATCCCAGCCAGCACTTCCTGCCCGTCGTCGCCAAGAAGGGGGCCGCGTTCGCGGACCCGCCCGATGCCACCGACGGCTCGGTGTACGCGGACGAGTTCGCCTGGTACCTCGCCGAGCGCTGGTCGACGACCACGCTCCCGCTCCACCTCATGCTCGACAACGAGCCCGACCTCTGGTCGAGCACGCACGCGGAGGTCCAGCAGACCGCGCTCACCTACGCCGCCTTCATGAGCCGGTCGCTGCAGTTCGCGGGGGCGCTGAAGGACGCGGTTCCCGGCGCTCTGCTCTTCGGGCCGGTGAGCTACGGCTGGAACGGCTACGTGAACCTCCAGAACGCGACCGACGCAGCGACCTACGGTGACTTCCTCGCCTACTACCTCTCGCAGATGAGCCAGGCCTCGGCGTCGCAGGGGCGCCGGCTGCTCGACGTCCTCGACCTCCACTTCTACAGCGAGGCCCAGGGATGCGGCGTGCGCGTCACCTCCTCCGGGGAGGGCGACTGCCTCGTGGCGGCGCGCGTACAGGCCCCGCGCTCCCTGTGGGACCCGACCTACGTCGAGTCGAGCTGGATCACGCAGTACTCGACGAATGGCCAGGCGATCGCGCTCGTGCCCCGGATACTCGCGAAGATCGCGGCGAACTTCCCGGGCACCCTCCTCTCGCTGAGCGAGTACAACCACGGCGGCGAGGGCCACATCTCCGGGGCCGTGGCCCAGGCGGACACGCTCGGCATCCTCGGCCGCGAGGGCGCCTACGCGGCCTCGTTCTGGCCCCTCACCTCGGACTCCTCCTTCGCGGACGGGGCCTGGCTCTCGTTCCGCGACTACGACGGGGCGGGGAGCGCCTTCGGCGCCACCTCGGTGTCGGCGGCGAGCAGCGACGTCGCGCACCTCTCCGCCTTCGCGAGCGCGGACCAGGCGAGCCCGAGCCGCGTCGTGATCGTGCTCGTGCACCGGCCGACCCTCGCCGGCAGTGCGCTCGACCTGCGGTCGCGCACCGTGCAGGTGCAGGTCGCGAACGCCCCGGCCTTCGGGACGGCGCGCGTGTGGCAGCTCACGTCCTCGTCTCCGGTCCAGGCGGGCGTCGCCACCCCGCAGCGTGTCGCGGACGTCCCGGTCTCCGCGAACGCGTTCACGATCGTCCTGCCGCCGCTCAGCGTGACGACGATCGAACTCGGGCCCTGAGGCGCGAGGGAGCCGCTAGTTGGGCCGGCGCGCGGAAGATGCGGCTTGGGGCGCGACCGCCGCGAAGGCCGCCGCCGCGCCGTCGCGGTCGCCCTCGAAGCGGAAGGCGCGCACCATGTCGGCGAGGTCCTCGGCCTGGCTGGAGAGCTCCGAGGAGGCCGAGGACGACTCCTCGGAGTTGGCCGCGTTCGCCTGGGTGACCTTGTCCATCTGGGCCACGGCCGCGTTCAGCTGATCGATTCCGGTCGCCTGCTCGCGGGAGGTGGCCGTGATCTCCGCGACGATCTCGGAGACCTTGCTGATGGCGGTCGCGATCCCGCCGAACGTCTCGTTCATCTGCCTCGCCGTCGCCTCGCCCTCGGTCGCCTCCCGCACCGACTCGTTGATGAGGGCCTCGGTCCGGGTGGCCGCCTCCTTGGCCCTCAGCGCGAGCGACCGCACCTCTTCCGCCACCACCGCGAAGCCGCGGCCCGCCTCGCCGGCGCGGGCGGCCTCGACCGCCGCGTTCAGGGCGAGCAGGTTCGTCTGGAAGGCGATCTCGTTGATGTCCTTGATGATCTCGGAGGTCCCCTCGGCCGCCGACCGGATGCGGCCCATGGCACCCGACATCCTCGCCATGGCGGCGGCGCCCTCGCTCGCCGCGGTGCGGGCGCCGTGCGCGAGCCCGTTCGCCTGCTGGGCGCTGTCGGATGCGTGCCCGGTCGTCGCCGCCATCGACTCGAGCTGCGCGGACGTCTCCTCGAGGGCAGACGCCTGCTGCGTGGCCCCGTCGGCCACGGACTGGCTCGAGGCGGCGATCTGCCCGGCGGCCGCCGACACCTGGGACGCGGCCGTCGCCACCTGGGAAAGCGCCTTGTGCAGCGAGACGGCCGTCTGGTTCAGGGCTTCCTTGATCCGGGCGTGGTCGCCGCTGTAGTCGCCTCGCACGCGGGCCGTGAGGTCGCGCTGCGCGAGCGCCTCGAGGACCTTCGCGGCCTCGTTCACGGGGTTCAGGACCGCGTCGAGGGTCTCGTTCACGCCCTCGATGATCTTCCGGAAGTCGCCGCGGTGGCGCGAGGCGTCGGCGCGCGTCGAGAGCTTGCCCTCCACCGCCGCGTCGACGAGCAGGCGTGCGTCGCCGACGAGCGCGTTCACGGCCTCGATGCACGTGTTCAGGTTCTGCGCCAGGGCCTGGAAGTCGCCGCGCCACGGCTCCGCGATCTGGGAGGGGATCTCGCCCTTGGCGATCCGCTCGACGCAGCTTGCGGCGGCGTTCAGCGGCCCGATGACGGCGTCGAGCGTCCCGTTCACCCCCTCGACGATCTTTCGGAAATCTCCCTGGTGCCGCGCGGGGTCGGCGCGGGTGGACAGCTTGCCCTCGACGGCGGCGTCCGCGAGGCGCCTCGCGTCGGCGACGAGCGCCCCGACCGCGGCCGAGCAGTGGTTCAGGTTCTGGCGAAGCTGGTCGAGCTCGCCCGGCCACGCCCCCTCGATGGGCGGCGGGACGTCCCCCTTGGAGAGGCGGTCGACGTGCGCGGCGGCGGCGGCGAGCGGCTTCGCGAAGAGGTCGAGCAGCCCGTTCACGCCCTCCAGGAGGCGCGCGTTGTTCCCCTTGTACTGAGAGGCGTCGGCGCGCACGGAGAGCCGCCCGGCCATCGCGGCGTCGGTGAGCATCTGCACGTCGGCGGCGCGCCGCCCGAGCACGCCGATGAGCTCGTTCCAGGCGTCCTTCATCCGCTCGAACTCGCCCTGGTACCTCGCGTCGATCGGGGACGGCACGACGCCCAGCGAGAGCTGTTGCACGTACTCGCAGGAGACCTGGACGGGCTCCTGCATGGCCTGGAGCGTCGCGTTCATGCCGCGCACGATGGGGCGGAACTCGTCCGGAACGACGGCCTCGTCTCCGCGGACCGCGAGCCTTCCTTCCGCCGCCGCCGCCGTGAGCTTGGAGGTCTCCGCCGAGAGCGCCGCGAGCGCCTTCTCGACGGAGCGTCCGATGACGAGCCCCACGAGGGTCATGAGGACGGCGCCGACCGCGAGCACCGCGAGCTGGAGGAGGACCTGGTTCCTCTGGATGGCCTGCCCCTCGGCGTGGGATGCGTCCGCCTCGCTGCGGACCGCGACGTCGAGCTTGTCGATGGACCCGGCGATGGCGTCGGCGGAATTGTGGAGCGCCTTCCAGCGCTCCCACACCTTGGCGTCGAGCGTCCTCGGATCGGTGGCGCGCGCCCGGTCCACGAGCAACGAGCGGAAGGCCCTCGCCTCCGCCACCCAGCTCGACAGGTCCTTGTGGACCTGCGGCCACAGGTCCCGGGTCGCGTCCGTCTGGGGCAGCGCCCCCACCTCGGCGACGCCCTTCTCGACGCGCGCGATCTCCCGCTCGGCCTGGTCCTCGAACACCATGGTCCCCTGGTGGCAACCGCGGCAGTCCTCCGACTGGAACATGGGGAGCGTAAAGCGCGACAGGGCGAGGTGACCGAGGAACTGGTGCGCCTCGCGGAAGCCCGCCTCCACGTTCGAGAGCGCCCGGTGGACCGGGAACTGCGCGTCGGACACGAGGTCGAGCTGCCGACCGATCCGGCGCGAGGCGACCCACGAGGCGGCTCCGACGGCGAGGGCCACGAAGAGCGCGGCCGCGAAGCCCCCCAGGATCTTGGTGCGTGTGCGTGCGTTCCGCATGTCGCTCCCGAACGATGCGAGGGTGGTCCCGACCGTGACGGGCGAGGCCACCGTGTTGGAATCGGCGGAGGATGCAGCGGGCGCGCCAGCGGTCGCCCCCTTCCGTGGCTCGAAACGGCTCGATCCATCGCTCGGACCGGCAAGGGGGGTCGCGCGGTGCCGCCATGCCGACGTGACCCGGGTCCGTGCGCACGGGGCCGCGGGAACCCGGTCCGGAAGGGGTCTCTTTTCAGCAGCGAACACATTGCCCGGGTCGGTTCGCGTCAGTGAAATTTTACTTGCGCTATCGGGTTCGGCCGGGGCGGGGATCCGTTCGGGTATGCTCCGGCGCTGGCCCGCCCGAGGTCCCCCTTGCGGCGCGGGTGCGAGGTGCGCGATGCGGCCACTGCAGGAGTGCTTCGACGCGAACCGGGCCTGGGCGGAGAGGATGCGGGACAGGGACCCCCGCTTCTTCGAACGCCTCGTCGATGCCCAGAAGCCGGGCCTCCTCTGGATCGGCTGCTCCGACAGCCGCCTGCCGCCGGATCAGGTCATCGGGCGGCTGCCGGGCGAGATCTTCGTGCATCGCAACGTCGGCAACGTCGTCGTGCACACCGACCTGAACTGCCTCTCCGTCCTGCAGTACGGCATCGAGGTGCTGCAGGTGAAGGACGTCGTCGTCTGCGGTCACTACGGCTGCGGCGGCGTGAGGGCCGCCCTGAGCTCCCGGCCGCTCGGACTCATCGACAACTGGCTTCGCCACATCCGGGACGTCTACACGGTGAACCGCGGCGAGCTGGAGGCGCTGCCTGACCTCGCCGCGCGGGAGAAGCGCCTCTGCGAGCTCAACGTGGCTGCGCAGGTGGCGAACGTCTGCCACACGACCATCGTCCAGGACGCCTGGCGCCGCGGTCAGCCGCTCGCCGTCCACGGCTGGATCTACGAGCTCGCCGACGGCCTTCTGCGCGACATGGGGCTTGCCGTGGCATCGGCCGCCCAGATCCCCGAGAGCTACCGCCTCCGCTGAGCTTCGGCTCCCGACCGGGGCGCCTCCCCCGCAAACGAATGTTGGCTCGCGGGCGCCCGCGGGCCTCCCTAAAGTCAACGCACCGGAGGGGAAGGAGCCGGTCCATGCGCGCGCGCCGCGGAATCCTCGCCACCCTGCTCTTCGCCTGGGGGTGCGGCAGCTCGGGCGGAAGCGGAGGGGGAAACGTGATCCAGTTCGGGGGCGGGCTCGGCCTCGCCTACAGCCCCGGGGTCCTCGCGGTCCACGTCGGGGACACGGTGACGTGGGAGGGCGACTTCTCGACCCATCCTCTCGTCTCGGGCGCGAACTGCGGACAGCCGGACGGGCTCTTCCAGAATTCCACCGGATCCCGCTTCTCCTTCACGTTCCAGCAGGCCGGGACCTACCCGTACTACTGCAACGTCCACTGCGGGGTGGGCATGCGGGGTCAGATCCACGTCCAGTGATCACCGTGCGGGAGGCGGGGTGGCGGGCGATCCGCCCGCGACGAGCAGGCCTCCCATGGCGACCGCGACGGCGGCCGCGAGCACCGCGGGGCGCGGGTCCCCGAGCCGCTCGGCGATCGCCCCGGCGAGGAGCGGACCGAGCACCTGGCCGACCCCGTAGAGTGCGGTGAGCGTGCCGACGATTCGGCCGGGCGAGCGGGGGGCGAGCGCGCGCCCCGCGAGCATGGCCAGCGTGACGATCCCGACGAAGGTGGCTCCGAAGAGCCCGGCCCCGACGAGGGCGGCCGCCGGGGAACGCGACACGGCGGGCAGCGCCATTCCCGCCGCCTGCGCGAAGTACGCGAGAGCGAGGGCGCCCTTCGTGCCGATGCGGCGGCCGGCGGCCGCCCAGAGGACGGCGGAGGGCGCCGCCGCGACCCCGGTCAAGACCCAGGTCCAGGCGGCGAGCGCCTCGAGCCCCGGCGTTCGCCGCACCGCCGCCACCGCGAACGTGCCGCTCACGATGTAGCCGAGCCCCTCCAGGAAGTAGGCGGCCGCGAGCCGCCCGAAGCGGACCCCGGCGTCGTCGCGGGGCGAGGGCGATGCGTGGAGGTGCGGGGGCGGGATCGGGGCGAGCCGCCTCCAGGCGGGTGCGGCGAGGAGCGCGGCGGCGGCGCCGAGCGCGAGCCACGGCACCCCGAAGCCGAGCCGCTCGGGCAAGATCGCCGCTGCCGTCCCCGAGAGCGCCACGCCGAGCCCGACGCCGCCGTAGAGGAGGCCCGCCGACGGCGACGCGACCTCGATGGCGATCGCCGAGACGAGGACGAAGGCGAGCCCGCTCGCCACCCCGGCGACGAGGCGCAGCGCGGCCCAGGCGAGGGCGGACGTCGTGAGCGCACCGCCGGCCGTGGAAAGGGCGGTCGCCGCGAGGGCCGCCCGGAGCGCGCCGGCCCTCCGCGGCGACGCGGCGAGCTGCCGCGCCCAGAGGACGCCGGCGAGGTACCCCGCCAGGTTGAGCGACGCGAGCAGCCCCGCGAGCCCGTCGCCCGCCTGCAGCGCGCGCTGCGTCGGCGGGAGGAGCGCCGTGTACGCGAACCGGCCGATGCCCATGGCGGCCGCGAGCGCGAGCGCGCCGTCCATCGCGCGGGCCGGGCCGGATCGGATCACCCGCCGTCACCCATACCGCTTCCGCCCTGCCAAGGCACCGCGCCAACGGGTCGGACCGGCCCGGAGAGGCCTCCGCGAGCCCTCGGCTCAGCGGGAGAGCCCGAGGCCGAGCCCGAGGAGCGCGGAGTGGATCACCGCGAGCCGGGCCATCCGCGGCGTCAACGGCACGAGCTCCTCCCGCCGCCGGGCGCTCCGCACCGCCTTCACGGTGGCCAGGGCGAGCGGCGCGGAGGCGAGCGGCAGGAGCACCCACGCGTCGAAAGGCAGTGCGAGCCAGAAGAGGACCGGCGCGAGGTACGCGAAGCACACGAGGATTCCGATCTCCGCCCGGGTGAACGACGCGCCGAAGCGCACCGTCGGGGTGCGCCACCCCTTGGCGCTGTCGAAGTCGCGATCGCGGAGGTCGTCGATGAGCATCACGCTCGTCACAAGCGCGCCGGCGGGAAGGCCGACGACGAAGGCGGCCGGCGACAGCGAGAGGAGGAGTCGCCAGGGGTCGGCCGGCGCGGCGAAGGAAGCGGCCTGGATGTAGTAGGTCCCGGCGACCGCCACCACGCCGAACATGAGGAAGAACACCGGATCCGCGAGCCCGCGCCTCACGTAGGCGAACGGCCAGCCGTGGTAGCAGAGGCTGGACGCGATCCCCACGGCCCCGAAGGCCAGCACCGGGGTGCCCCCGAGGCGGTACAGGTACGGCACGGTGGCGAGCGCCACGAGGAGGCAACCCGCGATCGCCCAGCGGAGAGACGAGAGCTTGAGGGTCCCGAGCGCGATGGCGTGCGAGAGCTCGGGGTGCTCGGGCAGGTCGGGATGTCGCCGCAGGAGCTCGTGGTTATCCGCGAAGACGCCTGCCACGTGGATGAACCAGCTCCCGACGAAGCCCACGAGGGCGGGGAGCGCCGCGAGGACGCGGCCGTGGGCGCCGAGCCCCAGTCCCACGAGGACGGGAGCGGCGGCGGTGGGAAGCGAGTGCGTCGGGTAGAGCAGCAGGTCGACCCAGATGCCGTGGAGGGACGGAGCCGCTCGGCCGACGCCGACCGGCGCCGCGGAGCGTGGCTCCTCGGGAAGGCGCGCCGTCCGTTCCTCGTCCGCCATCCGTCGCCTCCGGCGGCCCGCTCGTTCCGGTGCCTGCGCCGCGCTGACCCGGACGCAGCGTGCCTCTTCCCTATAACATGCGGCCGGTCCCTCGGAGGCTGCCATGGCGATCGCGATCGAGGAGCGGTTCGTCGTGCGGGCGCCCACCGCGTCGGTCTGGGAATTCCTCGTCGACCCCCTTCGCGTGGTGACCTGCGTCCCCGGGGGAGCGCTCGAGGAGGTGGCCGACGAGCGGACGTACCGGGGCCGGATCCGGGTGCAGATCGGCCCCTTCACGATGACGTACGGCGGGCGCGTGCGCCTCGCCGAGGTCGACGCCACCGCCCGGCGGGTGAAGATCATCGGCGAGGCCGTGGACCGCTCCGGCGCCGACACGGCGCGGCTCACCCTCCACAGCTGGCTCGCCACGCTCCCGGGGGGCGCGACCGAGGTGGTGGCCCAGGCGGAGGTCGAGGTGGGGGGCCGCCCCGTGGAACTCGGTCGCGGCTTCCTCGAGCACCTCGGCCACGAGTTCTTCCGGGAGTTCTCGGACCGCGTCCGGGCAGCCATCGAGTCGGAGGAGGCCGCCCGGGCGGCGCGGCGCGCCGGCGAGAAGCGGACGGCGCCCCGCCCGGTGGGCGCCGCCGCGCTGCGCGCCCTGCCGATTCTCGTGAAGGCGCTCCGGTCCTGGATCGCGACCTTCTGGCGGCCCCGCAGGCCGTGAGGGGAAGCGCCGCCCGCCGCGGGGCGCCACCCCCGTTACCGGCGCGGGCGTATGCTCGGGCGGCCGTCTCCCCCTGTCCGGAGGATGCCCATGCTCGAAGGCGCGCACCTCGTCGGCAGCGTCCCGCTCGCGAGCGCCGAGGCCGTGTTCCGCTCCGTGTCGAGCGCCGTCGGCGACCGCCTCCGGACCCTCCCGGACGGCGAGACCGGCCCGCGGAAGGACTGGATCGCGTGGCAGTACGCGGTCCTCGCCTCGACGCCGGGACTCGAGCCCATCCCGGCGGGCGACCGCGCGTATCTCCGTCCCCAGCTCGTTCGCGTCCGCCGCGGCGACGCCCGCGGCCTCCGCTTCGGCGGGCTCGGCTACGCGGACGCGGCTCTGGCCTCCTTCGCCGTGTTCGAGCGCCTGTCCGGGGAGGGCGCCATCCCGGCCAGCCTCCGGTTCCAGGTCTCCCTCCCCACGCCGCTCGCGCCCATCACCGTGTTCGTCCGCCCCGAGGATCGCACCGTCGTGGAGCCGGCCTACGAGGCCCAGCTTCTCTCCGAGCTCCGCCGCATCACGGAGGGCATCCCCGGGGATCGGCTCGCCATCCAGTGGGACGTCGCGGTCGAGGTCGGCCTCCTCGAGGGCGTCTTTCCGGCGCACTTCCACGACGTCGCGGATGGCATCGCCACCAGGCTCGCGCGCCTCGGAGCCGCGGTCCCGGCCGGGGTCGAGCTCGGCTACCATCTTTGCTACGGCGATTTCGGCCACCGGCACTTCGCGAACCCGTCCGACGCGGGGACGCTCGTGCGGCTCGCCGGTTCGCTCCTCCCCCGCCTGTCCCGGCCGCTCGCCTGGCTGCACGTGCCCGTGCCCGTCGGATGGGCGGCGCCGGCCGCCTACGCACCGCTCTCGGAGCTCCGGCTGCCCGGGGAGGCGCGCCTGTACCTCGGCCTCGTCCACCTCGAGGACGGCGTCGACGGGGCGCGGCGGCGCATTGGCCTCGCGCGGCAGGCCGTGACGCGCTTTGGCGTCGCGACCGAGTGCGGTTGGGGCAGGCGCCCGCCGGCGACGGTGCCCGCGCTGCTCGAGCTCCACGCGGCGCTCTCCGGCGCCTCCGCCTGAGCCCAGACGCTCGATCCGCGCCTCGACGGACCCGGTTGGGGCTGCTCCCCGTGCTCGCGCAACGCGTGCAGGCAGGCGCGCCCCGGATCGGGCGGGGCAAAGGAGACGTGCGGTAAATGACGCAGCGCAAGGAAAACGACCGTTCATCGGACGTTCAATTGTTTCGACGACCCCCGCGAACTCCCCGGGCCGCCCGAGGAAAGGAACGCATCTATGACCCTCAACCGAAGGTCCTGGCTCAAGCTCGTCGGCGGGGCTGCCGCGGCCGCGGGCACGGGCGTGGCGCTCGGCGACGTCGGCGCCGACACGGCGGCGGTCAAGAAGGCGGCCGGCAAGCTCAAGCTGGAGGGCGCGCGGGAGTTCACGACCGCCTGCAACTTCTGCTCTTGCGGCTGCGGCATGGTCTGCCTCGTGAAGGACGGCAAGCTCGTCGATCTCGAGGGCGACCCCGACCACGTGATCAACGAGGGGGCGCTCTGCGCCAAGGGCGCGGCGATGCGCGAGGCGCACGAGTCCGATCAGCGGGTGAAGATGCCCCTCTACCGGGCGCCGGGCAGCGACCAGTGGCAGGAGATCAGCTGGAACAACGCGTTCCACAAGATCGCCACCAAGGTGAAGCAGGTGCGCGACAGCACCTGGATCGCCACCGAGAAGGACGGCGACGTCGAGGTCCCCGTCAACCGGACGGACGCTCTCGCCTTCCTGGGCGGCGCCCAGAACACGAACGAGGAGTGCTACGCCTTCCAGAAGATGGCGCGAACCTTCGGCAGCGTCATCGTGGAGCACCAAGCGCGGCTTTGACACAGCCCCACGGTCCCCAGTCTGGGGGCCTCGTTCGGCCGCGGCGCGATGACGAACCACTGGCTGGACCTGAAGAACGCGAAGGTCTTCCTCATCGGCGGCAGCAATGCCGCCGAGAACCACGTCATGTCGATGAAGTGGGTGCAGCGCGCGAAGGAGCAGGGGGCGGTCGTCATCCACGTCGACCCGCGCTTCAACCGGACCTCGTCGATCGCCGACATCTACGCGCGGGTGCGCCCGGGCGGGGACATCGGCTACCTGAACGCGGTCATCAACTACATCCTCGAGAACAAGCTCTACGACGAGGAGTACGTCAGGACCCACACGAACGCTCTCATGCTCGTGGGGGACGGGCTCGCCTTCGACGACGGCCTCTTCTCCGGCTTCGACCCGGCGGCCCACAAGTACGACACGTCCAAGTGGGTCTACGCGCTCGACAAGAAGACCGAGAAGCCCGAGCGCGCCCAGTCCCTCGACGACCCGCGGACCGTCTTCGCGCGGATGAAGGAGTTCTACAAGCGCTACACCCTCGAGGTCGGCTCGCGGATCTCCGGGATCCCGCCCGAGCAGATCCAGCTCATCGCCGAGACCTTCGCGAGGAACCGGCCGGGCACGATCATGTACGCGCTGGGGATGACCCAGCACACGGTGGGCGTGCAGAACATCCGCTGCTACGGGGTGCTGCAGCTGCTCCTCGGGAACATCGGCAAGCCCGGCGGCGGCGTGAACGCGCTGCGCGGCGAGCCCAACGTCCAGGGCGCCACCGACATGGCGGTGCTCTACAGCTACATGCCAGGCTACCTCTCCTACCCGAACCACAACGAGCCGACGCTGGAGGCCTGGACGAAGAAGTACGGGACCTTCCGCGCGAAGTTCCTCGTGAACGGCCTGAAGGCGTGGTTCGGGAACGCCGCCACGGCGGAGAACCAGTTCGGGTACGGGTGGCTGCCGCGCAAGAACGCCGCCCAGAACTACTCGGTGTTCCGCATCTTCGAGACCGCGCTCGAGGGCAAGGTCAAGTTCCTCCACGTCATGGGGCAGAACCCCATGGTGACCCAGCCCAACCTGAAGCTCGTGGAGCAGGCGCTCGCGAAGCTCGACATGCTCGTCGTCCAGGACCTCTGGCAGACCGAGACGGCCTGCTTCTGGCAGCGGCCCGGCGTCGACCCGAAGAGCATCAACACCGAGGTCATCCTGCTGCCGGCCGCCTACTTCATGGAGAAGGACGGCACCATCTCCGGCTCGGGACGCATGGTGCAGTGGCGCTATGCGGCCGTCGAGCCCCCGGGCTATGCGAGGCCGGACCTGGAGATCATCGACTCCATCTACAAGCACGTCCGCGAGCTGTACCGGGACTCCACGCTGGAGCGGGACCAGATCTTCCGGAAGGCCGTCTGGTCGTACGAGGGGGCGAGCAAGGCGGAGGAGGTGCTGAAGGAGATCAACGGGCGCGCCTTCAAGGACTTCCCCGACGGCAGCCTCAAGGCCGGCGACCTGGTGAAGGGGATCGCGAATCTCCAGGCCGACGGCTCGACGTCGTCCGGATGCTGGATCATGGCCGGGGTGTTCGGCGCCGGGAAGAACCTCTCCAAGCGCCGGGACAACAAGACCGACCCCAGCGGGCTCGGGATCTACCCCGGCTTCGCCTGGACCTGGCCGGGCAACATCCACATCCTCTACAACCGGGCGTCGGCGGACGCGAAGGGGAAGCCCTTCGACCCGTCCCGGCCGCTCGTCTGGTGGGACGAGGCCAAGAAGGAGTGGACCGGGTTCGACGGGCCGGACGTGCCCGCGAAGACCGACGGCCCGGATACGCCGAACGGGCAGCGCGCCTTCCGGATGAACGGCGAGGGCGTGGGCCGGCTCATCGCCCTCACCTACAAGGACCCGGACCCCGCGGTAAAGGGCATGCCACGGGACGCCTCGGGGGTGCCGTACGACGGACCGCTCCCCGAGTTCTACGAGCCGGTGGAGAGCCCGGTCGCGAACGCGCTCCACCCGAACGTCCAGTCGAATCCCTGCCTCAAGTACCCGCGGGTGAAGGGGCTGCAGCCCGTCGGCACGGTGAAGGACTACCCGTACGTGCTCATGACGTCGTCGCTCTCCGAGCACTGGTGCGCGGGATCCGTCACCCGGAACGTGCCCTGGCTGAACGAGCTCGTGCCGGAGCCGTGGATCGAGCTCCCCGAGAAGCTCGCCAAGAAGATGGGGGTGAAGACCGACGACCGGGTCCGGGTGTCGTCGGCGCGCGGCGAGGTGGTCGTGAAGTGCCTCGTCACCCGCCGCATGGACACGCTGACCGTGGACGGCCGCGAGGTCACGGTCGTCTGGATGCCCTACAACTGGGGCTTCAAGGGGCTCTCCCGCGGCCCGAGCACGAACCACATCACCATCGACGCCGGCGACCCCAACGTCTGGTGCCAGGAGACCAAGGCCTGCCTGGTGAACGTCGTGCCGGTCTCGCAGGCCGTCGCATCGGTGGACACCGTCTCCGGGAAGGGGGCCTAAGCCATGAGCCACGCCCTCGCCGAGAAGTCGACCAAGGTGAAGCTCGTCGACACGACCCGCTGCGTCGGCTGCCGGTCGTGCCAGGTCAGCTGCAAACAGTGGAACAACCTGCGGGCCGAGAAGACCGAGCTGCCCCGGCCCGGTCTCGGACTCCAGAACCCGGCCACGCTGTCGTCGAACACCTTCGTGGTGGTGACCTACCACGAGATCCCCGACGAGAAGGCCCCGGGCGGGCTGCGCTACATCTCGTCCAAGCGGCAGTGCATGCACTGCGACGAGCCGGCCTGTGCGTCGGCCTGCCCGGTCACGGCCCTCCAGAAGACCTCCGAGGGCGCCGTCGTCTACACGGGCAGCAAGTGCCTCGGGTGCCGGTACTGCATGTGGGCCTGCCCCTTCGGCGTGCCCACGGCCCAGTGGGACTCGCTCGCACCCGAGATCCGGAAGTGCACCTGGTGTTACGACCGGACCGAGCAGCCGGCCCCGCTCGAGCGCAACGGGCAGAAGCTCACCGACGAGGAGCGGCGCCGCTTCCAGGCGGCGCAGGCCGTGCCCTCCTGCGTGAAGCAGTGCCCCGCGAACGCGCTCAGCTTCGGCGACCGAGACGCCATGCTCGCCGAGGCGCGCGGCCGCATCGCCAAGCACCCCGACAAGTACGTGAACCACATCTACGGGGAGAAGGAGGCGGGCGGGACCGCCACGCTCTACCTCGCGGCGGTGCCGTTCGAGAAGCTCGGCTTCCCGAACGTCGGCTTCGAGAGCTATCCCGCCCGCAGCGTCCCGGCGCTCTCCGCGGTGCCGATCGCGGTCCTGGGCGTCGGGGCGGCGCTCGGCGGCACCTACGCGCTGCACCAGCGGCGCACGGCCGTCGCCCGCTCGGAGGGCATCCGCAAGGAGGTTCCTCCGCCGAAGGACCATCACCCCGAGTTCGCCCCGGCGCCGTCCCGGTTCTGGACGCCGACGAACATCGTGCTCGCCGCGCTCGTGGCCCTCGCCGGCGTGTCCTTCGTCCTGCGCTTCGCCCTCGGCCTCGGCGGGAGCACCCACCTGTCGAACACCTGGGCCTGGGGTCTTTGGATCGCCCTCGACGTCGTCTGGATCGCGATCGCCGCCGGGGCCTTCGCGACCGCGGGCATCATCTACGTGTTCAAGCGGGACGACCTGTACTCCATCGGCAGATCCGCCGTGCTCATGGGTCTCTTGAGCTACTCCTTCGTGGCGGCCACGCTGGTCGCCGACCTCGGCCTCCCCTGGCACTTCTACCAGCTCGCGCTGCAGGCCCCGAAGCACTCGGCGATGTTCGAGGTGGCCTGGTGCGTCGCGCTCTACGTCACCATCCTGCTCTTCGAGTTCCTCCCCGTGCCGCTCGAGCGGCTGGGCCTCACCCGCTGGACGGAGCTCTGGAAGAAGTGGGCGCCCGTCTACGTGGTCGTGGCGGTCACCCTCTTCGTCTGGCTCATGTCCCGCAACCCCATCTACACGGGCGCGGCATTCGTCCTGTTCGGCTTCATGGCCTACGCCTTCCGGCCCCGCCCGGGCCAGGCGAGCGTCCCCATCATGCTCGCCATCGCGGCCGTGACGCTCTCCACCATGCACCAGAGCTCGCTCGGATCGCTGTTCCTGCTCATGCCGGACAAGCTCGCGGCGGCGTGGTGGTCGCCGATCCTGCCCGTCTACTTCTTCCTGTCGGCGGTCGCCGCGGGACTGGCGCTCGTGATCCTCGTGCAGATGTGGCAGGCGAAGGCCTACCGTCGCGAGCTCCCCATGAAGCAGCTCGCCTCGCTCGGCAAGCTCGCGTTCTTTGCGCTCCTCGTCTACGAGGCGGTGCGGCTCGGCGACCTCGCCTTCCGCGGCCGCCTCGGGGCCGCGTTCATCGGCCCCAAGGCCCCGCTCTTCTTCGCGGAGATCGTCGTCCTGGGGCTCCTGCCCCTCGTGATGCTCGCGTTCGCCCGCGTGCGCGAGAGCCCGACGCTCCTGGGGACCGCCTCCTTCCTGACGCTGGGCGGGGTGGTCATGAACCGCCTGAACGCCGTCCTCTTCGCCATGGACCTGAAGGGGCCGCTCCCGCAGAACGACCCGAGCTCCTACTTCCCGTCCTTCGTCGAGTGGGCGATCACCATCGGGCTCGTCGCGGCCGCCGTCTTCCTCTTCAACCTGGGCGTCCGCTACCTGCCGGTCCTGCCCAAGGAGGAGACGGGCCACGGCTCCTGACGGAGCGGGCGGTCGCTCCCGAGGCTCCCGGCGCCTCGCGCCGGGAGCCTTCCGTCGCTAGAAGTCCCGTCCATGCCCGTGACCCGAGAGTCCTGGATCGAGTCGCATCCGTACCTGGAGCCGGTCGCGCGGTTCCAGGCGGCGGTCGAGGCGCTCGCGGGGGCGCTGCCGCGGCCGGTCTTCCCGCCGCCGCCGTGGGACGCCTACGCACGGGAGTACGACCAGGGTGCCCCGCTCCTCGCGAGCGACGCCGCCGGCCCCGTCCTCCTCGCGGGTTCCTCCCGGACCCTCGAGCTCCTCGCCGGGAGCGCCGCCGAGGCCCCCTTGCCGGAACCCTTCCGGGCCGCGGCACGGGCCGTGAGCGAACGGTTCCGGGCCGACGCCGGGTCTTCCCTCGCCGCGCTCGAGGCATTGGTCGGACGCGGCCCGCCTGCGCCGGAGTCCCCGGAGGCGGGAGCGCTGCGATTCCTCTCGTGGACCGCACTGGCACACGCCCTCGCCCCGACGATCGCCGCCTACGGCCGATGGCGAGCGGACCGGGAGTGGACGCACGGCATCTGCCCCACCTGCGGGTCGCGACCGGCGCTCTCGCACCTCGTGCCCGGTACCGGCGACGCGGGGAAGAGGCGCAGCCTCGTCTGCGCGTGCTGCGGGACCCGCTGGGGGGCCCGGCGCGTCGGCTGCCCCCACTGCGGCGGCCAGGACTGCGGCACGCTCGCCGTCCTCACGTCCGAGGAGGAGGCGGGGCTCCGGCTCGAGGTGTGCGACGCCTGCCAGGGCTACGTGAAGACCTGGATCGGGGAGGACGAGGATGGCGTCCTCCTCTCCGACTGGGCGACCCTCCACCTCGACGCCGCCGCGGCCGAGCGGGGATACCAGCGCGCCGGCGGCGGCCTCTACAGGCTGTAGCGGGCCGGGGTCAGTAGCGCCGCTCGCCCGGCCGGCGGTCCGATCCCAAGGTCTCCATCCACCCCGGGTAGGAAAGGGGTGGCTTGCTCGCCTCGTCGAGGGCGTGCAGGTCCTCGGCGGTGAGGACGACGTCGACGGCCTTCAGGTTGTCGGCGAGCTGGGCGGGGCTCCGCGCGCCGATGATCACGCTCGTCACGAAATCCCGGGCGAGCAACCACGCGATGGCCACCTGCGCGATCGACGCCCGCTGCCGAGCTGCCACCGCGGAGAGGACGTCGAGGACCTGGAAGCCTTTCTCCCGGTCGACCGGCGGGAAGTCGAACTTGGCCCGGCGGGCCGCCGGGTCGCCGCCCGTCCGGGTGAACTTCCCCGAGAGGAGCCCGCCCGCGAGCGGGCTCCACACGAGCAGCCCGAGCCCCTGGTCCCTGAGCAGGGGAACGGTGTCCCGCTCGAGCTCCCTGCCGACGAGCGAATAGTACGACTGGGAGGCGCGGAACCGCTCCAGGTTCTGTGCCCGGGAGACGCCGAGCGACTTCATGAGCACCCAGGCGTCCAGGTTCGAGCATCCGACGTAGCGGACCTTGCCGGCCCGCACCAGGTCGTCGAGCGCGCGCAGTGTGTCCTCCAGGTTCGTGAGGAGATCGGCCCGGTGGATCTGGTACAGGTCGATGTAGTCCGTGCCGAGCCTCCGCAGGCTCGCCTCCGCCGCCTCGACGATGTGCAGGCGGGACAGCCCGACCTGGTTCGGTCCCGGGCCGGTCCGCCCCCGCACCTTCGTCGCGAGGACGACGTCGTGCCGGCGCCCCTCGAGCGCCCGGCCGACCATCGTCTCCGAGTCGCCGCCGCCGTACACGTCGGCGGTGTCGACGAAGTTGACGCCGGCGTCGAGGGCGCCGCGCACGAGCGCCGTGGCGGCACCTTGGTCGAGGCCGCCGATGACGGTCCAGAAGGTGGCGCTTCCCCCGAACGTCATCGTGCCGAGGCAGAGCTCCGAGACGAAGACGCCCGTGTCGCCGAGCGGCCGGTATTTCATGGCAGGTCCTCCGCTTCCCGGGACGGGACCCCGCCAATCTATCGCCCCGTTGCGCGGCGATGACCCGTCCGGTTGGGGTGCGCCCGCTCCGGGGCGCGTCCTTCCACCTCGGAACGCGGTGGATACCGCCCACCGTGTCCGTCGGCGCATCGGGTTCGGTCGACCGCGTATCGGTCATCACCGCCTCGACTGCGACGAGGGCCTGGGTGTCGACCGCAGGGGCCGGCGTCAGGGGGGCTTGGGCGAGGCCTCCCCGGGAGGCGGCGGGACCGACCCGGTTGCCGGAGAGACTCCGATCGAGAAATCGCTGACGGGCGGCGCGGGGGTCGCCGAGGACCCGATCGCGAGCGGCGTGCAGCGCATGCCGCCCGAGCCGTCCTCGATGCAGACCTGGCGGTCGGAGACCGGGACGCAGTACCCCGTGCGGGTGTTGCAGACGGTGCCGTTCGTGCACTGGCTGTAGCAGCCGCCCTGGAGCCGCTGTGCAGCGGAGAGCCCCGCCGCGACCCCCGTGTTGATGGCCGTGGCGGGTACCGTGTACGGCGCCGTGGACCGGCACGCGCCGAACGCCAGGGGTGCAAGCGACGCGGCGAGGGCGAACGCCGCGACGCGCGACCGCCCGCTGGTCCGGTGCGCGATCGCCGGCCCGAAGCGGCGAGGGCGGACTCCGTCCATTTGCTCCCTCGCCTGCGGCGAACCATGGGCTCGGTGGCCTTTTCCCACCCACCCATCATGGCACGAGGTCACCCCGGATAGACGTCTCCGTGGCCCGCCCGGGCCGGGGGCTTCCCGGGAACGGCCAGATTCGGACTCTTCCTCTCCACCGCCGCTGCCGTCCGGGGCTACCGGGAAGGCGCGGCGGAGCTGCGACTCCGGCTTGATCGTATATAGGTACTTAGGTATACATGTGCAATGCGCCGACGAAAGACACCGCCGCGCCCGAGCGTCCTCGTCGAGCGCGTGCAGACCGGCATCCGCGTGGAGCGGCGGCTCCTCAAGGTCCTGAAGGCGCTGGCCGAGGACCTAGACCTCACGCTCGGAGACCTCGTCGAGGGCGTCCTGCTGCACGCGTTCGAGGGGAAGCCCCCGTTCTCGCGGAGGACCCGCGGGCGGATCGCCGAGCTCTCCCGCTTCTACGGCCTCACGCTCCGCGCCGCGGACAGTCACCGGCTGCGGGAGGCCGGCGAGGCCCCGCAGGCGCCGTGACCTGGAGGGGAGGCGGTGAGCGCGCCCCGGGGTGCCCCCGCTTGGGGTGGCCCCTTCCGCCCGCGGAGCAGCCGGCAGAGTCTGCCCTCATGCACTCTCGCGCGAAGACCGTGACCTGCACGGAGCATTGGCCCTCGCACCTCCCCGAGCGGCTGGGCGTGCCGTTTCCCGGCTGCCCGGAGACGCAGTCCCCGGGCGCGAATCGCCACCGGGACGGCACGGGGACGCGAAGACCCTGGGTGGGGGCCGTCGCACTCGGTGTCGCCTTGGCGCTCGTGGCACCGGCGAGCCGCGCGGCCGAGGCGACCCAGGAGCGCATGCCCCTCACGGCCGAGGCCATGTGGGAACTCGCGAGGTTGGGTCCTCCGTCGATCTCTTCGGACGGCAGGTGGGTCGCCCTCTCCGTCACCCGCTACGACGTGAAGGGGAACAAGGGGCTCTCCGCCTTGTGGCTCGTCCCCGCTGGCGGCGGAACGGCGAGGCAGCTCACCACCCACGAGGGGTCGAACACGGGCCCGGTCTTCAGCCCGGACGGACGGTGGATCGCGTTCCTGTCCAAGCGGGGCGACGACGAGGCTCCGCAGGTGTACCTCATCGCCACGGACGGCGGCGAGGCCCAGCGGCTCACGACGGTCCCGGGCGGTGCGGAGGCGCTGAAGTGGTTTCCCGACTCGAGGCGCGTCGCGTTCGCGACGTGGACCTTCCCCGAATGGCGCGGCTTCGAGGACCTCGCCCGGCGGCTGAAGGAGCGCAAGGACTCGAAGGTGACGGCCCGCGTCTGGGACCGGGCGCCGGTCCGGTACTGGGACACCTGGCTCGACGGCCTCGTCCCACACCTCTTCACGGTGGGCATCGAGGGCGGCGAGCCCCGGCCGGTGACGCCCGGGAGCGGCGTCGCGCTCGGCTACCGGGGGGAGTCGGGCTTCGGCGCGAACGCGAACGAGTACGACATCTCCCCGGACGGCAAGGAGATCGTCCTCTCGGCGGACAGCGACCGCACCGGCGTCGATCCCAACCACGACCTGTACGTCGTCCCCTCGGCGGGCGGACCCGCGATGAACCTGACGCCGGACAACCCCGCCGACGACGGGTTGCCCCGCTGGTCGCCGGACGGCCGTGCCGTCGCCTACGCGCGCATGGCGAAGCGCCGCTTCTACGCGGAGCGCAACCGCCTCGCCGTGCTGGAGCGCGCCACCGGAAAGTCCCGCGTCCTGACCGAGAGCTGGGACCGATCGGTGGGCCCGCTCGTCTGGACGCCGAACGGGAAGTCGATCCTCACCGCGGTCGACGAAGGCGGCGTTCACCGCATCTTCCGGGTCGACGCCTCCACGGGCACTCCGGTGCCGGTCACCGGATCTCTCAGCTTCTCCAACCTGACGCTCGCGAGGAACGGCGCCGCCGTCGCGTTCCGGCAGGGGATCGCCGAGCCGCCGACCCTGGTCCAGGTCGACCTCGCGTCCGGTGCGGCGAGGGAGATCTCCTCCTTCAACCGGGCCGCCCTGGCCAGCGTGGAGATGGGACGGTACGAGTCGGTCACCATCCCGGGCGCCGCCGGCCATCCGGTGCAGATGTGGGTGGTCTATCCTCCCGGCTTCGATCCGAGGAGGAAGTACCCGCTGCTCATGCTCCTCCACGGTGGCCCCCACGTGGCCCTGAACGACCTCTTCCACTGGCGCTGGAACGCGGAGGTCTTCGCGGGCTGGGGGTACGTCGTGGCCTGGCACAACTTCCACGGGTCGCCAGGCTTCGGCCAGGCCTTCGTCGAGAGCATCCGCTCCGACTGGGCCACGCTCCCCGCCGAGGACACCCTCTCCGCCGCACGATGGTTCGCCTCCCGGCCGTGGATCGACCCGCAGCGCATGGCCGCTGCGGGCGGGAGCTACGGCGGCTACCTGGCGGGGCTGCTCCTCGGCATGGAGCACCCGTTTCGGACGCTGGTCGCCCACGCCGGCGTGCACGACGGCCGCGCCCAGTACGCTGCCGACTACGGTGCGCAGCGGAAGGACATCCCCGAGTTCTGGGAGGACGACGCGGTGTACCGCAGCATGTCGCCGATCCTCGGCGCCTCGAGGTTCCGCACGCCGGTCCTCCTCACGGCCGGGGGCAGGGACCTCCGCGTCCCCGACGCGCAGACCTTCGAGCTCTTCAACGTCCTGCAGAACCGGGGCGTCGAGAGCCGCCTCGTGTACTACCCGGACGAGAACCACTGGATCCTGAAGCCCCAGAACTCGCTGCACTGGTATCGCACCGTCCGCGAGTGGCTCCGGGAACACGTCGGCGAGGGGCCGACCCCGCCCGTCGCCGCGAAGTGAGGGCGGGGCCGCGGACCGCGGCCCCTCACCGCGCCGGGGCCGCCCCGGGCTGGAACCCGGGCTGTCCGGTCTGCCAGAGGATGAACGACATCAGGTCGGCCCACTCGACCCTCTCCTGGCTCCGCGCGTCGCCGATGCCATGGCCGGAGTCGAAGTCGATCCGGAGCAGGACCGGCCGGCCGCTCGACGTCGCGGCCTGGAGGCGGGCGACGAGCTTCGCGGACTGCCACGCGTCCACGCGCGGGTCGTTGATCCCGTGGCTCGCGATCACCGCCGGGTAGGCGACGCCGTCCTTCACGTGGTGGTAGGTGCTCATGGCGAGCAGCCCCTGGAACCCTTCCTCCGTCTTCACCGTCCCGAACTCCGGGACGTTCGGCACGCCGTTCGGCGTCGTCTCGAACCGCAGCGCGTCGACGAGGCCCACGAGCGGCACGGCGACCCGGAAGAGGTCGGGCCGCTCCGTGATGGCGCGACCGACGTAGATCCCGCCGGCGCTACCCCCGACGATCGCCAGCCGCGCGGGCGTCGTGTAGCCGTCCTGGACGAGCCGCTCGCCGCAGGCGATGGCGTCCTTCCAGGTGTTGGGCTTGGTGGCCTTCTGGCCCGCCCGGTACCACTCCTCGCCGTACTCGCCGCCGCCCCGCACGTGGCAGTAGGCCCAGACTCCGCCGGCCTCGAACCAGGCGAGCCGCAGGGGGTCGAAGCGCGGGTCCTGGGAGATCCCGTACGCGCCGTAGCCGAAGAGGACCGCGGGGCTCGATCCGTCGCGGGCGACGCCGCGCCGGTGGATCACGGTGAGCGGGACCTTCGTGCCGTCGTGGCTCGTCGCCCAGTCGTGCGTGACCTCCAGCTCCACGCCGCTCGCGAACGCGGGCGTCGGCTGGAGCCTCGTGTCGCGCATCGTCCGCGTCGCCGGGTCGTAGACGTAGACCTGCGGAAGGGCGGTCCACGAGGAGATGGTGAGGACCAGCCCGTCGAGGCGCGGATCGGCCGAGGGAATGCCGAGGATCCCGTCCGCGGGCAGGGGAACGTCGGCGGCCCGGCCGCCCCGGTAGGGCGCCCGCAGGAGCCGCATGACCGCGCCGTCGCGGGCCCGTACGTACAGCGCGTCCTTCGCGGCGGAGAGTCCGAGCAGCACCTGTGCGCCGGGCGCGATCACCTCCACCGCCTTCGCCTTGGGGTTGCCCAGCCGCAGCCGGGTGACCTTGTAGTGGGGGGCGCCGGCGTGGGTGAGCAGGTACAGCTCGTCTCCGAGCAGCGCGGCGTCCACGACGGCGTCCGGGACGTCGACGACCCGGGTCCAGGGCGCGCCCGGCGCGGTGGCGCGCGCGAGAGAGGCTGCGTAGATCGTCACCTCCCGCTGCACCCCGTGCGCGACGACCCCGAGCGCCCAGCGAGAGCCGGGCGCGGCGGCCACGACTGGCGTGTCCTCCGGGTTCGCCTCGACGCCGGGCGTGCCACGCGCGAACACGACCTCGTCCTGGTCGGTCGGCCGGCCGACGACGTGATGGTAGTCCTTCGAGTTCAGGTACTTGTCGGTTCGCGGCGCGTCGGGTCCCAGGGCCTGCAGGCGGTTGTAGAAGAAGCCACGAGTGCCGGGGACCCAGGAGACGGCGCCGTAGTCCGCGCGGTCGATCGGGCCGTCGACCACCTTGGCGGTCTCGACCTCGACGACGTAGATCGAGGCGGCCTCCGAACCCGCCGCCGATATGCCGTAGGCGACGTACCGCCCGTCCGGGGACGGCTCGAAGTAGTTGATGGCGTGCGGCTTCCCCGTCTGCGCGCGGAAGGTCTCGGGGTCCACGAGCAGGCGCTCCGTCCCGGAGAGGCCGTGGCGGACGTAGAGCTTCTGCACGTCCTGGTTCGCGTCGCGCCTCTCGTAGAACCAGAGGTCGCCGGGCAGGCGCCTGGGAGACTGGTCGAACAGGGACGCCGCGATTCGCGGCGGCGCGGACGCGTCGATCTCCTCCATGCGGGCGAGCAGCTTGGCCCGCCCCGGGATCCGCGCGAGCAGAGCCTGCGCGTAGTGCGCCTGCGCGTCGATCCAGGCCCGCGTCTCCTCGGACCTGAGGTCCTCGATCCAGCGGTAGGGGTCCTCGATCTTGACCCCGTAGTACTCGTCGACGACCGGACGGACGGCGGCGGCGGCGGGTACCGCCGGGGGCTGGGCGGCGGGCTCGACGGCTCCGAGGACCGCTGCCAGAAGGACGCTGGGGATCGCCATGGACGTCTCTCCTCCGAAGCAGGCCGCCCGTCCGCGAGATCCGCGGCGGGCGTCTCGCACGGGAACCTAGTGCGAGCGGACGGCGGCGCGCAACCGCTGTCGATCGCGTCGCGCGGACCGGCCGGGTCCGGCTCTTCGGGCGGCGCCCCGCGTCGGACCCGGTTACACGCAGGGAATGGCCCGAGCGCGCGCGGGGACGGCCACCCGCTCCCCGTGGTTCACCCCCGCCCTGTTCACGTTCCTGGAGGAGCTCCGCCTCCACAACGACCGGGACTGGTTCGAGCGCAACCGGGATCGGTACCTTCGCGACGTGCGCGACCCCATGCTTCGCTTCGTCGCGGACGCCGCGCCCGTCCTGAAGCGCCTCGCACCGCGGATCGTCGCGGACCCGCGACCGGTGGGCGGGTCGATGTTCCGGATCCACAGGGACCAGCGCTTCTCGAAGGACAAGACGCCGTACAAGACCAACGTCGCGGCGAGCTTCCATCACGCCGCCGGCCGCGCTTCGCCGGGCCCGGCGTTCTACGTCTCTCTCGAGCCCGGCGCGATCCAGGTGGGCGGTGGCGTCTGGCACCCCGAGGCCGAGCCCCTCGGCCTCATCCGCCGGGCCATCCTCGACGATCCGGCCGGGTGGAGGCGCGCGCTCCGGGCGCCGGGCCTGGACCGGCTCACGTGGTGGGGCGACTCGCTCGCGCGCACGCCGAAGGGCTTCGCCCCGGGCCACCCGCTCGACGCCTGGCTGCGCCGAAGGGACTTCGCGGCGGGCCTCGAGCTCGGGGAGGCGGACGCCCTCGCCCCCGACCTCCTCGACCGCTGCGCGGCTGCCTGGCGTTCGCTCTGCCCGGCGATGGGCCTCCTGGCGAAGGCCGTCGGGCTTCCCTGGTGAGAGGCCGCCGACCCGGGCTCTCGAAGCGCGACCTCGCCCGATAATGATATTGATTGTCATTATCAACTCTGCTAGGCTTCCCGAAGTCGCCGCAGCTTTCCGGGGCTCACCGCCCCCGCTCACCGGGGGGAGCAGAGGGAACACGAATGATCGCCTGCATTTGCCACGACGTCTCCGACCGTGCCATCCGGGCTGCCGCGGCCGGGGGGGCGACCGTCGAGGACATCGAACGGACGACGGGGGCGGGCTCCGCTTGCGGTTGCTGCGCGGACTTCATTCGCCGCGTGGTGACCCGGGAGGCGGCCTGCTGCTCGCCCGGAGCACCCTGCCCGGGCTGTCCGCGCCACGCCACCGCTCACTGAAGGCTCGAGGAGGCATCCGATGAAGGGCGACTCCAAGGTCATCGAACTCTTGAACGAGGTGCTCACGAACGAACTCACCTCGATCAACCAGTACTTCCTGCACGCCCGCATCTGCGAGAACTGGGGCTACGAGCGCCTGTGGAAGAGGGTTCGCGCGGAGTCCATCGACGAGATGAAGCACGCGGACGAGCTCATCGAGCGCATCCTCTACCTGGAGGGCATGCCCAACGTTCAGCGGCTCGGGAAGGTCGCCGTCGGCGAGACGGTCCCCGAACAGCTCCAGCTCGACCTCGACGTCGAGAAGAACGCGATTCTCGTCCTGAACCGCGGCATCGAGCTGTGCCGGGGAGTCGGCGACAACGGCTCCGCCGAGCTGCTCGAGCACATCCTCGAGGGCGAGGAGGAGCACGCGAACTGGCTCGAGGCCCAGCTGGCCCTCGTCGACCAGGTCGGGCTCCAGAACTACCTGGCGCAGCAGGTGAAGGAGGAGTAGCGGACCGCTGCCGGCGACGCCGCCGCGGCGCCTACATCGAAGCGCTGTCCCGCCTGGCCTCGGACTTTGCCTTGGGCTCGGGGAAGCCTCGCTTCCGCATCAGTGCGCCGACGGACGGGTCGTGCCCCCGGAAGGCGCGATAGCCCTCGGCGGGGTCCACGGTGTTGCCGGCGGAGAATACGTATCGCCGCAGACGCGCCGCCACGTCCGTGTCGTACGGGCCCTTCCCCTCGAGGAAGGCCTCGTAGGCGTCGGCGCTGATCACGTCCGCCCACAGGTAACTGTAGTACCCCGCCGCGTATCCATCGCTGTCGAAGATGTGCTGGAAGTGCGGGAGGCGGTGACGCATGACGACCTGCGCCGGCATGCCCAGGGCGGCGAGCGTCTCGCGCTCGAAGCTCGCGGGTTCGATGGCCCGGTCGCCAGCGAGGTGCGCCTTCATGTCGACGAGCGCCGAGACGAGATACTCGAGCGTCTCGAAGCCCTGGTTGAACGTCGCCGCCTTGGCGATCTTCGCGACCAGCTCCGGCGGCATGGGCTTGCCGGTGGCGACGTGCAGCGCGAAGCGGTTCAGGACCTCGGGCGTGGAGAGCCATCGCTCGAGCATCTGCGAGGGGAACTCCACGTAGTCGCGCGGCACGTCGGTCCCGGCCACCGACGGGTAGTTGGCGTTCGAGCTCAGCCCGTGCAGGGCGTGACCGAACTCGTGAAAGAGGGTCACCGCGTCGTCCCAGCTCACGAGCTCGGGCTCGCCCGGCTTCCCCTTCACGAAGTTGGCGTTGTTCGAGACGATGGGCGTGACCTCCCCGTCGAACCTCTCCTGCTCGCGGTAGGCGTTCATCCAGGCGCCCGAGCGCTTCCCCGGGCGCGCGTAGGGGTCGAGGTACCAGACACCGACGTGCCGGCCCGCCCCGTCCTTCACCTCCCAGACGCGGACGTCGGGATGGTAGACGGGCGCGCCGGGCATGGGCGTGAAGTGGAGGTCGAAGAGCTCTCCCGCCACCCAGAACATCCCCTCGCGGAGCTTCTCGAGCTGCAGGTAGGGCTTCACCTCGCCCTCGTCGAGGTCGTACTTCGCCTTGCGGAGCCTCTCCGCGTAGAGGCGGTAGTCCCAGGGCTCCACGGTTCCGACCCCGTCTCGCTCGGCCATCGCCTTCATCTCCGCGACGTCGGCGCGGACGCGCTCCACGGCAGCGGGCCAGACTGCCTCCATGAGCTCCATCGCACGATCGGGCGTCCTCGCCATCGACATCTCGACGCTCCAGTGAGCGTAGGTGGGGTAGCCGAGCAGGCGGGCACGCTCGGCGCGAAGCCTCAGGATCTCGGTGATGATGGCGTTGTTGTCGTGGGCGTCGTGGTGGTCTCCCCGCGTCACGAACAGGCGCCACACCTTCTCGCGCAGGTCGCGGCGCGTGGAGGTGGTCAGGAACGGCTCGACGGCGGACCGCGTGTTCGCCACCACCCACTTGCCGTTCAGGCCCCGCGCGGCGGCGGCCTCGGCGAATGCGGCGCGGAGGCTGTCCGGCAGACCGGCGAGATCGGCCTCCTTCTCGAGCGCCGTGATCTGTTCCTTCTCCTCGGCAAGGACGTTCTGGGTGAAGGACGTGTAGAGGGTGGCGAGTCTCTCGTCGATGGCTGCGGCCCGCTTCTTCCCGGCGGAATCGAGCTGGGCGCCCGCGCGCACGAAGTTCCTGTAGTGGAGCCAGGCGACGCGCTTCTGCTCGGGGGTCAGCCCGGCGGTCTCTCGCGACTCGTAGACCGCGGCGACGCGGCGGAACAGCCCCTCGTCGTGGAGGATGCGGTCGTGGAAGGTCGCGAGCCGGGGGGCCACGGCCTTCTCCACGACCTGAAACTCGGGCGTGGAGAGGTTGGACGACCAGATGTCGTAGACGGTCGTCACCCGGTCGAGGGTGCGGCCGGACCGCTCCAGCGCGGCGATCGTGTTCTCGAACGTGGGCGGCGCCGGATTGGAGGCGATCGCCTCGATGGCGGCGAGCTGTTCGCCCATCGCGGCGTCGAGCGCCGGCTGGAAGTGTTCCACCCTGACCTCGGCGAAGGGCGGGAACCCCCCGTGCGGACCTTTCCAGGGGGCGAGGAGCGGATTGCCCCTGGGAGCCTCCCGGGCGTCCTCGAGGGAAGGCGCGGCGGCCAGCAGGCCGAGGGCGAGCACGACGTGAAGCAAGCGAGACCTCCGGGAAAGGTGCGAGACGTGTGTTGCTATCTCCGCCCGGGCGGGGAGGTCAAGGTTTCGCTTCGGGCAAGGTCGCCCCATCCGCTCCACTTCGCTCGGTGGAGGCGCCAGGCCGCGGCGAGCCGCGGGTCGCCTCCGCGGCCTCTCGACGCCGAGGACGTGTGGGCCGCAGCCGGTCCGCGGACGACACGCGGACGCTCGCGGGTGGCTTGTGCCAAAGTGTCTCGGCCAGGAGGGACCGATGACGCAGACCGCACTTCGAGAGAAGGCCGCCGAGGTGATCTTCGGCCACCACACGCGCGCAGGACGTCTCTACGACCTTGCGCTGATCGCCGCGATCCTCCTGAGCGTCCTCGTCGTCATGCTCGATTCCGTCGCCGCGGTCCAGGAAGCCTGGGGAATGCAGCTGCGGACCGCCGAGTGGCTCTTCACCGGGCTCTTCACGGTCGAGTACCTGGCGCGGCTGTGGTGCACGCCCGCCCGGGTCCGGTACGTGGCGAGCTTCTACGGCCTCGTGGACCTCGTGTCCGTGCTTCCGACCTACGCGAGCCTGCTCCTCGGGTCCACGCACGCCTTGCTCACGATCCGGTCGCTTCGGCTCCTGCGGATCTTCCGGGTCCTGAAGCTCTTCGAGTACAGCTCCGAGGCAACCGTCCTCCGCCAGGCCCTGTCGCGGAGCCGACGGAAGATCACCGTCTTCGTGGCGGCCGTGCTCACGCTCGTCCTCATCCTCGGCTCGCTCATGTACATCGTCGAGGGACCCGGCCACGGTTTCACGAGCATCCCGCGCTCGGTGTACTGGGCCATCGTCACCCTCACCACCGTCGGCTACGGCGACATCACCCCGCACACGGTCTTCGGACAGATGCTCGCGTCCGCGGTGATGATCCTCGGGTACGGCATCATCGCCGTCCCGACGGGCGTCGTGACGGTGGAGCTGAGCCGCGGCGTCCGCGGGTCTCCCGCGCGCGGCTGCCCGCGCTGCGGGCTCGCGGGCCACGAGGAGGACGCGCGCTACTGCAGGCGATGCAGTGAGGCCCTCTCGTGAGGCGCCGCGACGCATCCGCGCCGGCGGGACGCCGGGCACGGGCGGCCAGCCCGCCCCTCGCGTAGCGGTCCGCGCCGGCCCGCGTCGAGCGGCCGGGCTTCCCCGGTTCGACGCGCCCCCCGCTCGAAAGGATGCGGCCGCAAGTCCGGGGGAGGCGATCGCGGTCGCCTACGGTGTGGGCGTCCCGCTGAACCAGGCGGCTCGCAACGCCCTCCCGCAAAGGACCGAGGCGTAGTAGGGGGGCGGGCTCGCCGACGTGTTCGCGTCGTAGCGCGCGAGAAGGCCGTAGTACTTCTTCGCGGCATCGATCCACGGGTAGAAGCCGAAGGCACCCGGGCTGCTGAAGGTCCCGTCGTCCTCCACCCAGTGGGCGAGCGAGTAGTGCCACTTCAGGTCGCTCACGTCGTTGGTCGCGGCCGCGGGGCTGCTCTCGTTCACCGGACTGTAGAGCGCGTCGCAGTCCGCGTGGTGGGTCCAGGCGCAGACCGGGTGCTCTCCGAGGTGCCCACCGATCGCGAGCGTTCCGGAGAGCACGCTCCGCAGGAAGCGGGCGTACCCGCTCGGCGCGACCTTGCCGCCGCCGGCGAGCCCCGGCGTGGTGTAGGTCAGGCCGACGTCGCCGATCGCCGCCTGGATGTCGTCGGCGAGCTGCGGCGTCGTCGAGACGGTGGATCGATAGTCCGGCCCCAGCCCGGCGACCAGCGTGGCATAGGCCTGCAGGTGCGCACCGTTGTAGTAGAACTTGCCGGCGTCGCTCGCGGCGTAGGCGTCGTCGCCGGATGCCGTGAAGCACGCGGACACGGTCAGCGTCAGGTCGCATGCGACGTCCGACAGGCTGTGATAGCCGCTCGTGAAGTTGAGGTAGGCGAGGTCGCTCGCCGCCACGATCTCCTCGATGGTGTTCCGCTGGAGCGCGTAGGCACCGAACACGAGCTTGGACGCGGAGGCGACGCCGATCGGCACCGACGGGTCTACCGCGCTTCCCCCCGCACCGCCCTGGCCCGAGGCGAGAATGCCGCTGGCGTCGCCGATCTCCCAGTAGAAGGGCGTGAGCGCGGTGCAGAGCACGTTGCTCGCCGCGGTCGTCTGCACCGCGTTGGCTCGATCGGCAATGGACAGGCCACCGGACGAGCCGCCACACGCGGAGACGAGGAGGGCTCCCGCAGCGAGTGGGAGCGGGATGGCGCGGCAGATGGGACGTCGTCGCATGGTGGAGTCGCCTCTCGAGTATAGGCCATCGGGTGCTTCCCTCTCCCGAGGCGCGAGGCGTCGTTCGACGACGATCTCCGGGAATCGGGCGCCGACCCAGGCCCGGACGTCGTCCCTCCCGACGCGCGCGATCGACGTGGCGCCGGAAATGGCGGCCGCTCGACCCTGCACCGGTCGGGCGCATCGACGTCGCCGCGACGGTGCTGCTGCGCCGCCCTTCCTCCGCGCCGGGCACGGGTTGCCCGACCTTAGGAGCGCCCGGCGTCCGACGGCGGGTCTCGACAGGGTCCTGTCGTCGCTCGGCCCGTCGCCCCGGAAGGCCGTGCGAAAAGCCGAGGCATCCTGCGGGTCCGGCATCTTCAAACGGTCGCCGACGGGCGAAGGACAAACGGGTGCACCCTAACCCGGATCAAGGTGCCGCGCCGGAGGGGTGCCGACTATTTCGCTTGGGAGGGGGCGTGCGGCCCGCCGCGCGGCGGCCGCGCCTTTCCCTCGAAGGGACGGCCGGTGGGAGGGATGCGAGCTGGCGCGTCGGCGGCGTGCGACCGGTCTTGGGGTCGCCCGCGGGGACTCGCTCGGTCTTCGCGAGAGGGCTCGGTGGCATCCAGCCTTTCGCACGAGGGCGCGTGCCGTCCCGCTCGCGCGCCCGTTCCGCTCCTGGCCGAAGGGGGTGGTGGAGGGGGCGCCGTGCGCGGCCGCGGCACGGGAGGCGCGGCGTGATCGTCCCCATGTCGAAGGTTCAGGTGATGGGCCCGCGGAGGCTTCTCTCCCCTGCCCTCGCCTTCCTGCAACGCCAGGGGGTCCTCGATCTGCGAACGCCTCCCGCGGCCACCGCGAGGATGCCCGGCTTCCTCCGCGCCGTCGCCGCGAGCGAAAAGGAGCGCGCGAGCGGGGGCGCTCTCGAGGAGGCCCTGACCGCTGCCGAGCGCCTCCTCTCCGGCCTGCCCCCCGCACCGCGACAGCCGGAGGAGCCCCTTCCTCCGCCGGGGGGCCCCGACTTCCTGGCGCGGCTCGCGTCGCTCTCTGCGGAGCGACACGGGCTGGAACAGCGCGTCGCCTCCTTGGAGGAGGAGCAACGGCTCCTCGGCCGGTACCGCCCCGTGCTCCTCGCGCTCGCACCGCTCACGGGCGAGCTTCCCCGCGGCGGGAAGGCGCGATCCATCGGCCTGGTGCTCCAGCGAGACGGGCGTACGCTCGCGATGCTGGAAGGCGAGCTCCGTCGCATCACCGACGGGAACTGCACGGTCCAGTCCCGAGCCGCGGGCGAGCAGCAGCTCGTGGTCCTCGCGACCGTGCCCGAGGAGCGCGCGAAGGAGGCCTCGGCTCTTCTCTTCGAGCACGGCGTCGAGGAGGTGTGGCTTCCGGCCCGCTGCGCCGGCCAGCCGCTCCCCGAGGCGCTCCGGTTGCTCCAGAGCTGGGAGCAGGAGTTGCCGGCCCAGGTGTCGGCGGCCCGGGACGACCTCCTCCGGTTCTCCGGACGCGTGAGGCCCGCCTTGCGGCGGGCCATCCGGCGGGGCGGAAGGCGCCTGGCGCAGCTCGAGGCGCTCGCCAGCGTCGGCGAGACGGCCCACGCCTTCGTGATCACGGGCTGGGTCCCCCGGGCACGCGTTCCCGACCTGGAGCACCGCCTCGGCCGAGCCCTGGCCGGCCACGCGGCGCTCGTCGCCTATCCCCCGGAGCCGGGCGAGGAGGCCGACGTCCCCGTCGTCCTGGAGAACCGGGCGCTCCTCCACCCCTTCGAGCGACTCCTCGCGCTCGTGCCCCCCCCCGCCTACGGCTCGATCGATCCCACGCCTTACCTGGCCATCTTCTTTCCGCTCCTCTTCGGCCTGATCCTCGGCGACGCGGGCTTCGGGCTCGTCGGCATCGCGGCCTCCCTCGCCTGGAGGTGGCGCCGGTGGGGAGGCGCGGCCGGCAGGGACTACGCGGCCATCGCGCTCGCCTGCTCGATGTCCGCCGTCGCATTCGGCCTGGTCTTCGGGGAGTTCTTCGGAGACCTCGGGGCGCGGTTCGGACTCCGTCCGCTGCTCTTCGACCGGCGCCGCGGCACCCTCTCCTTCCTCGGGATCGCCCTGGGCGTGGGCGTGGTCCACGTGGGCGTGGGCATCGCCCTGGGCGCCGTGACGGCCCTGCGCCACCGGCACCTGCGCCAGGGAATCGATCGCATCGGACGGCTGGTCCTCCTCGCGGGCGTCGCCGTGGCCGGGTTGGGCGTGGCGGGCGTCGTGTCGCGCGCGGTTCTCGTCCCCGCCCTGGCGGTCGGCGGAGCGGGGGTGCTCCTCTCGCTCGCGGGCGGCGGACCGATGGCGCTGCTCGACGTCGTGCTCTCGCTCGGGAACGTCCTTTCCTACGCGAGGCTCATGGCGCTCGGGCTCGCCTCCGCCCTGCTCGGAGAGGTGGCGAACCGCCTCGCGACGACCGTTCGCCCGCTGGCGGTCGGCGTGGCGCTCGCGATCTTCCTGCATGCAGTGAACTTCACCCTCGGGCTCGTGAGCCCGTTCATCGCGTCCCTCCGCCTCCACTACGTCGAGTTCTTCGAGAAGTTCTACGAGGGCGGGGGCCGCCGGTACCGCCCGTTCGGGTTGACGAGATGAAGCGACGACACGTCGTGGCTGCGCTGGCCATGCTCTCCTTCCCGGGCGCCGGGGGCGCGTTCGAGTTCCCCACGGGCGCGTCCGGCCTCGTCGGCCGGTTCGACAACACGTTCCGGTACAACCTCGGCGTGCGCACCGGCCCCATCGACACGCTCATCGGAGCGAACCCCGTCTTCACGGCCGGGGAGTACTGCGTCGAGCAGGGCGGTTTCACGACGAATCGCCTCGACCTGCTCTCCGAGTTCGACCTCTCGTACCTGTCGCAGTACGGGGTGCGGGTCACCGCCGCCGCCTGGTACGACTACGCCTACCACTCCGGCGAGGTACACCGCAGCCCGGCTCTCGAGGCGGCGGGCGTCCCCGGCACCTACTACGGGGACATGTACTCGACCTACACCCTGCGTCGGTACCGGGGTCCCTGGGGGGAGCTCCTGGACGCCTTCGCCTTCGCGACGGTGGACGCCGGGAGCGTGCCGATCACCGTGAAGGTGGGGCGCCATGCGCTCTACTGGGGGGAGGCCCTGATGCTCTCCGGCGCCATCCACAGCGTCTCCTACTCGCAGACGCCCCTGGACCTGCAGAAGGCCTTCGCCACCCCCGGGGTGGAGGCCAAGGAGTTCTACCGCCCGCTGACGAACGTGTCCGTGCAGGCGCAGCTCACGCCGGCGCTGTCGCTCGCCGGCCAGTTCTTCCTCGAGTGGCAGTCCTACCTCTACCCAGAGGGTGGCACCTTCCTCGGACCCGTCGACTTCGCCTTCTACGGCCCGGACTACGTGTCGCGGGCCGGCGTCGTCCTCACGAACAGCGGCGCCAGCCGTCCCCCGCAGATCGGGGAGTGGGGGGTCGCCCTCCGGTACGGCCCGGAGTGGCTCGACGGGACGGTGGGCCTCTACTACCGCCGCTACACGGACAAGCTCCCCTCGGTCCTGATCGTCCCGGGGGTCGGCGGCCCGCCGACCCAGTACCGGCAGTTCTACGCCGAGGGGGTCGGCCTCGTCGGCCTGAGCTTGTCGAAGCAGGTGGCGGGAATGAGCCTCGGGGCCGAGGTCTCTTTCCGGTACAACGCACCCCTCCTCGCCCCGTCGCTCGGCGCCGTCTCCCCCACGGCGCGCTTCCTGGGGAACACGTACCAGGCGCGGGGCGAGACGCTGCACGCGCTCATGAACCTCGTCGGCGTCGTACCGCCGACGTTCCTGTTCTCCACGGCAAGCTGGGCGGTCGAGCTCACCTACAGCCGTTGGCTCGCCGTGACCGACAACGCCGACATGTTCTTCGGCCAGGGCTATGGCCTGTGCCGCGGCGACGTTCCGTCCCCGAAGAGCCGACAGGACGGATGCGCGACCCGCGACGAGGGTGCCCTGGGCGCGACCTTCGCGCCCACCTGGTTCCGAGTCACCTCCGGCGTCGACCTGCTGGCCCCGCTGGCCGTGTCCTGGACCATGTGGGGAAATGCGGTGGTCCCGTTCGGGGGAAACCAGGGGAGCGGGACCTACGGCCTGGGGATCGCCGCCGACGTGGACAACCAGTACCGCTTCGACCTCCGGTACGTCGACTTCTTCGGTCAGACGACCGACAACGGGAAGATGGTCACCTCGTCGAACGGGCTGCTCGCCCTCCTGAAGAGCCGGGGCAGCGTGACGTTCACCGCGAAGGCGACCTTCTAGTGGGGAAGGGGAGCGCCATGGGCACGCGACGCACCATCGCCATCCTGATCGCGCTCGCCCCGGCGATGACGCGCCCGACCGCGACGCCGGAGGAGGCGAAGCAGCTCGGCGGTGCGCTCACGCCGGTCGGGGCCGAGCGGGCCGCGAGCGCGGACGGCTCGATCCCGGCCTACGAGGGCGGGCTCACCAAGCCGCCCGCCGCCTACAAGCCCGGGAGCGGGAGCCGCCCGGATCCCTTCGCGGACGAGAAACCGATCCTGTCCATCGACGCGCACAACGCGGACCGCTTCGCCGACAAGCTGACCGAGGGCACGAAGGCGCTCCTGGCCCGGTATCCGGGATTCCGGATCGACGTGTACCCGACCCATCGCACGGTCGCGTTTCCCCCTTTCGTGACCGAGAACACGATGCGGGCGGCCACCTCCGCCCGGACCGAGAACGAGGGCCTCTCGCTCGGCGGAGTGCGGGCGGCCTACCCGTTCCCGATCCCGAAGACCGGCATGGAGGCGATGTGGAACGACCTCGTGCGGTTCTCCGCGATCTGCGATCGGCGGAGGATCTTCGCGTACATCGTCGAGCCGTCGGGCGCCGTGACGCTCTCCAGCTCGGCGAACGTCCTCGAGAGCTATCCGTACTGGGACGCGACCCGCCCGGACACGAACACGTACTTCCGCTTCCGCATCCTCTACGACGGGCCGGCGCGCCGCGCCGGCGAGGGAATGATGCTCATCGACCCCGTCGACTGGGTGCAGCGCGGGCGCCGCGCGTGGCAGTACCTGCCCGGCCAGCGGCGCGTGCGCGTCGCCCCCGACCTCGCCTACGACACCCCGAACGCCGCCACGGCGGGGGCGCAGACCTTCGACGACGCGCTCCTCTTCAACGGGAAGATGGACCGCTTCGACTTCAGGCTCGTCGGCAAGCGGGAGATCTTCGTCCCCTACAACGCCTACCGGGCCGTCTACGGCGCGAAGGCCGAGGACCTCTTGAAGCCCCATTTCCTGGAGCCGGACCTGGTCCGCTGGGAGCTCCACCGCGTCTGGGTGGTGGACGCTCGGCTGAAGCCCGGAAAGCGCCATCTGTACAGCCGTCGGGTCTTCTACCTCGACGAGGACAGCTGGGCCGCCCTGCTCTCCGACCAGTACGACGGCCGGGGGCTCCTCTACCGGGTCGGCCTCGCGCTCATGGCTCCGACCTACGACCTCCCCGCCCCGTGGGCGGACCCCTTCCTCCACTACGACCTCTCCTCGGGCGGCTACGCCATCAACGGATGGCCCGGGGCGGATGGATGGATGCGCCCCGTCGAGTGCCCTTCCGAGAACGAGTGGTCGCCGGACGCGCTGGCCGGGGCCGGCATCCGGTGAACCATGCCGGTCGCGGCCCACCTGCGTGCCTTCGTGCCGCGCATGCGCGGCTCGTTGATCCGCGCCGTGGCGCTGCTCGCCCTGGGGATGCCGTGCGCACGAGCCCGCGCCTCGGCGTTCGTCGATCCGCTCGACGCGCCCGCCGCGGAGAGCGCGCTCGCCGACCGCCAGCTCCTGACCGCCGTCGCCGTCGCCGGGCATCGCCTCGTGGCCGTCGGCCAGCGAGGGCACATCCTCCTCTCCGACGACGAAGGGCACACCTGGTCGCAGGCGCGGGTCCCGGTGAGCACCGATCTGACCGCCGTCCACTTCCCGACGCCCGAGCGCGGCTTTGCGGTCGGACACGCCGGCGTGATCCTCGCGACGTCCGACGGCGGGCGCACCTGGAGGAGGCAGCTCGACGGCCGGCAGCTGGGGCAGCTCCTCGCCGCGCGCTACACGCCGGAGGAGCAGGACCGGATCGCCGGGCTCCGCGAGCAGCTCGCGATCCTCGCCGCGCCGGCGGCGGACCAGTCGTTCCTCGACGTGTGGTTCGCCGACGGGCGCTCGGGCTTCGCCGTGGGGGCGTTCAACCTGGTCCTGCACACCGATGACGGCGGGGATCACTGGGTTCCGTGGCTCGACCGCGTGGAGAACCCTCTCGGCCACCACGTGTACGCCATCGGGGCCGCAGGCGGCGACGTCTATGCGGTCGGCGAGCAGGGCCTGGTTCGGCGTCTCGCCCCCTCGGGACGACGGTTCGAGGTCGTGGCGGTTCCCTATCGCGGGAGCCTCTTCGGCCTCGCCGCCTGGCGGAACGGCGTGGTCGCGTTCGGCATGCGGGGGACGGTGCTCGTCGGCTCCGACCACGGGAGGAGGTGGCTCCGGGTGGCGACCGGCACCGAGGACGCCATCGCCGGCGCCGCGGCCGTGCCCGACGGGCGGCTGGTGCTCGTCACCCAGGGCGGCCTGGCCGTCGCGAGCGGCACGGAGGGGTCGAACGTCGTCGACGTGACGCTGCGACCGGGGGCGCCGGCGTCGTCCGCGGCCATCGTGAGCCGGAGGACCCTGATCCTCGTCGGGCCGGGCGGGGTTCGCCTCGAGGACGTTCCCTAGCTCGGAGGGCGCCTTGGGCCGCGGAGTCGACAGCGGGAACGGGATGCCGGTCGTCCGGCGGCTCGAGGACTTCGACCAGGGCTCCGGGGGCCGGCTGGAGAGGCTCATCTTCGGGAACCGCAGGCTCGTGCTCGCCCTCTCGGCGGCCCTCACCGTGGCGCTCGGCTACCTGGCGGCGACCCGGTGCGTCCTGAACGCGGACTTCGAGAGGATGATCCCGGCGCACCACCCCTTCGTCCGATCCTACCTGGAGAACGCGGCGGCGCTGCGAGGGCTCGGGAACACGCTGCACGTCGTCGTCGAGAGCGTCCGCGGGGACGTCTACGATCCCGCCTACCTCGAGGCCCTGCGCGAGGTGACGGACGAGCTCTCCGTCGCGCCGGGAGTGGATCGCCCGTGGGTCCGGTCGCTGTGGATGCCAGGGGTCCGGTGGACCGAGGTCACCGAGGACGGGTTCAGCGGCGGGCCGGTGATGCCGGAGGACTACGACGGCTCCCCGGCGGCGCTGAAGGCGCTTCGCCGGAACGTCCTGCGCGCCGGCCTCACGGGATCCCTCGTGGCGGCCGACGGCCACTCGAGCCTGGTGGTGGTCCCGTTGCTCGGCCGCGAGGCCTCGAGCGGAGCGGGCATCGACTACTGGGCGCTCTCGCGCCGCCTAGAGGACCTTCGCGCTCGCGTGGAGGGGGAGGGGGCCGTCCGGCTCCACGTCGTCGGGTTCGCGAAGCTCGCCGGGGACCTGCTCGAGGGGATCCGCGACGTGATGGCGTACTTCGCCGCCGCCGTCGCGATCTCCGCCGTGGCCATCTACCTCTACACCCGCTGCACGAGGAGCACGGCGCTCGTCGTCCTGTGCGGCGCCGTCGGCGTCGCCTGGCAGCTCGGGATCATGGCCTTGCTGGGCTTCGCGCTCGATCCGTTCCTCGTGCTCGTCCCCTTCCTCGTCTTCGCGGTGGGGGTCTCCCACGCCTCCCAGAAGATGAACGGGGTCCTCCAGGACGTGGCGCGCGGCACCCACCGCCTGGTCGCGGCGCGGCTCACCTTTCGACGCCTGTTCCTGGCCGGCGTGGTGGCGCTTCTCACCGACGTCGCCGGCTTCGCGGCGCTCCTCGTCATCGACGTCCCCGGGGTTCGGGAGTTGGCGATCGCCGCGAGCATCGGCTCCCTGGTCCTGGTCTTCACGAGCCTCGTCCTCCTGCCGGTGCTCCTCTCCTACACGGGCGTGAGCGCCACGGCGGCAGCTCGTGCACTCGCGGTCGAGGGACGCGACTCCGCCACGTGGCGGTTCCTCGAGCGGTTCACCGAGCCCCGCTGGGCGACCGGGGCGCTGCTCGCGACCGCCGCACTCGTCGCCGCCGCGCTCGCCCTGGGGCGCGACCTCCAGGTCGGCGATCTGCACGCGGGCGCACCGGAGCTTCGCCCGTCCTCCCGCTACAACCGGGACGTCGCCTACCTCTCCGCGCACTACGACGTCTCGAGCGACCTGTTCGCGGTCGTCGTCAAGACGCCCAGGGAGCAGTGCCTCGCGTATCGAGCGCTGGTGGAGGCGGACCGGCTCGGGTGGGCACTCCGGGAGCTCCCGGGAGTGCGCGGGACCGCGTCGTTGCCGGACGCCGTCCGCCAGATCACGGCGGGCTCGTTCGAGGGCAACCCGAAGTGGCTCACCCTGTCGCGGAACCAGCAGGTCCTGAACTACGCCGCCCACCAGGCCATGACCCGGAACCCGGACCTCGTCGACACCGGCTGCTCGGTGTTCCCGGTCGTGGCTTCGCTCGCGGACCACAAGGCGGAGACGCTCGACCGGGTCGTCCGGGAGGTCGAGGGATTCGCACGGGAGCACGACGCTCCGGAGCATCGCTTCCTCCTCGCCGCGGGAAGCGCCGGGCTCGAGGCGGCGACGAACGTCGTCGTGCGCCAGGCGGGATGGACGGTCGCGCTCTGGACCTACTTCTCGATTCTCCTGCTCTGCTTCCTGACCTTCCGGAGCTGGCGCGCAGTGCTCGTGGTCGCGATCCCCCTCGCCTGCACGTCGGCCCTGTGCCAGGCCTTCATGGTCTGCGCCGGGATCGGGATGAAGGTCGCGACGCTGCCGGTCATCTCGGTGGGGGTGGGCATTCCCGACTTCGCGCTGTACCTGCTCGCGGTCCAGCTCGCCCTTCAGCGAGAAGGGGAGCCGCTCGGGGCGGCCTACGGCCGCTCGCTTCGGTTCACGGGCAAGGCGGTCGTGCTCGTTTGCGTGACGCTCTCCGCCGGCGTCGTCACCTGGGTCTGGTCGCCCATCCAGCTGCAGGCCGACATGGGGCTTCTGCTCACCTTCATGTTCCTCGGCAACATGGCGGCGGCGCTGGTCCTGGTGCCTGCGCTCTCGTGCTTCCTGCTTCGCGACGCCACGGGTTCCCCGCAACGCTTTCGAAGCGAACCGGGACCGTGATCCGCGAGCACGAGTGGCCACTCCCCTCACAGACGGCGACGTACTCACCGGTCCACGTCTTCGTGATGGCCCCGGTACGCCGTCACCGCGATGGGACGATTTGCCAGAGATCGACGCCTGCCGCGACGTCATCGCCCCACGCTGAGCCATCCCCTCATATGAGGCCGAAAATCTCGCGGAAGACGCGCTGGGCGCGGAGCATCTCGCCAAACTTGGCCATGAGGGGCTCGAGCATGTCGAGTTTCATCTTGGGGAGGGCGCCGTAGTGCATCAGGCCCTGC
>DATKJV010000066.1:0-63807 GCA_035543235.1 Anaeromyxobacteraceae bacterium
ACCCACAACCTCCTCAAGCTGCACGCCGCGACCGCCTGAAGACAGGCCGTCGCAGGGGACCGGCGCCAACAAGGCCCCCGGTACCGCTGCTCGCCCCCGCCCCTTACCGAAAGGCCGATTACGGCGACGCGCTCCTAGGCGACGCGGAGCACGGCCGAGAGCGCGGGCGCGCCGCCCGAGCGGAACGCCTCGAGCGCCGCGTCCGCGGGGGAGCGGCGCGCCGCCGCGAGCTCCTTCAGCGGGGAGAGCCAGACGCGCTCGTCCTCCCCGCGCTCGCCGCAGGCGCCCTGGCGGCAGAGCCCCAGGCTCGCGGCCTCGACGAGCTCGCCCGCGAGCTCGGCGAGCGGCTTCCCGCCGGGCAGGCGGGCCGCGAGGCCCAGGCGCCCCGCCGCCTCGCGGAGCGCGAGGCGCTCCTCGAGGCCGAGGCGCTTCACGAGGTCCCAGGCCCAGTCGCGCGACTCCCTGTTGTAGAGGAGGCCCTTCCAGAAGGCGGCGAGCGCCTTCACGAGCGCCGGCGCGACCGAGTCGGCGCCGCGGACCTCGACGACCCCCTTCAGCCGGACGTCGGGGAAGAGCGCCGAGAGGTGGTCCTCCCAGTCCTGCAGCGTGGGGCGGTGGCCGGAGAGCCCCTCTTCGAGGAACGACCGGAAGGTGGCGCCGCGGGTGTCGAGGTAGCGCCCATCCCGGCGGAGGAAGACCATCGGGACGTCGAGCGCCCATGCCGCGTAGCGCTCGTAGGTGGCCTCCTCGAAGCCCGGCTCGAAGGCGAAGGGGAGCATCCCGCAGCGCGCCGGATCGGTGTGCGTCCAGACCTCGGTGCGGTAGCTCTTCCAGCCCACGTCCCGGCCGGCGACGACGGGGGAGTTCGCGACGAGCGCCGCGAGCGCCGGCTGCGCGGCGAGCGCGACCCGGAGCTTCTCCCCCGCGTCCCGCTCCGACCCGAAGTCGAAGGAGGCCTGGGCGGAGGCCGTCATGGACATCATGTCCTCGGCGAGTCGCCCGCGGGCGGCGAGGAAGGGCCGCATGACCGCGTAGCGCGCCTTCGGGACCCACCGCGCCGTCGCCGGCGTCCCAAAGGGCCGGTAGCCGGCGGCGAGGAGGTCGACCCCGAGATCCTCCCCGATGGCGCGACCCATCTCCAGGTGGCGGTCGATCTCGGCCGCCACCTCGTGGACGTCCCGGAACGGCCGGCCGGAGAGCTCGACCTGCCCGCCGGGCTCGATGGAGATGGTGAGGCCGCCCTTCTCCGCCGCGATGGCGTGCCCGTCCTCCTCGAACGGGGTGTAGCCGAAGCGGGAGAAGGCGCGCAGCAGGGCCTCGATCCCGGCCCGGCCGCCGTAGGGAGCGGGGTCGGTCGTCCCGCGCACCTGGGCGAGCGTCTCGTACTCGATGCCCACCTTCCACTGGGCGCTCGGCCGCTCGCGGGCTCGGAACCAGTCGACGAGGTCGCCGACGCCCGTCACGGGAGGGCTCGCGCCCTGGCGCTTGTCGAGCGACATCGCCCGCGCACTGTATCCCCCGGCATCCACCCGCGCCAGCGCCGTTCGGGCACCTTCCGCGCGGGGGAATTCGCCGCTCGCGGCCGCCGTTTCAGACGGGCAGCCGATCGCACCTCGCCGCTGCGCTCCCGGTCCGGAGGATCACTTGCGCCGTCTCGCCGCTACCCCTATCCTCCTCGGAACAGCCGTATTTCCCGCAGCCGGTGGGACTCTTCCCCGCATGAACCGCATCTTTCGCCTCCTCGCCGCCGCGGCGGTCGCGCTCGCGGTCGCCGCCGGCGTGTCCCTCGCCGTCACCCGGAGCCCGGAGCCCCCCCGCCCCGGGCCCACCGCCGCGACCGCGGTCGCCTCGAACGGCGCGCACGGCGTCGCCGAGTCCTCGGACGACACCTCCGACGACAGCGACCCGAGCTACCGGCTCGACAAGCTGCCCGTCCTCTCGCGGGTCGTCATCTACGTGAAGGAGAACTACGTCGACCCGCACCGCATCGACCCGAAGGCGATGCTCGCGTCCTCGCTCGACCAGGTCGTGAAGACCGTCGCCGAGGTCATGGTCGAGGGCGACGTGAACTCCGGCCGGATCAAGGTCACGGTGGGGTCGGCGACGCGCGAGTTCGACGTCTCGCACGTCGACTCGATCTGGCAGTTCCGCGCCTCGCTCGGCGAGATCATGGGCTTCGTCCAGGACAACCTCGTCGCCCACAAGAACCTCCGCGACATCGAGTACGCGGCGGTGAACGGGATGCTCCAGACCCTCGACCCGCACTCGGTGCTGCTCGAACCCAAGTTCTTCAAGGAGATGAAGCTGCAGACCCGCGGCGAGTTCGGCGGCCTGGGATTCGTCATCGGCATGCGGGACGGGAACCTCACCGTGATGAAGGTCCTGAAGGGCACCCCGGCGCAGAAGGCGGGCGTGAAGCCCAAGGACGTCATCGCCAAGATCGAGGAGCAGTCCACCATCAACATGGACCTGCAGGAGGCGGTGGACCAGCTGCGCGGCAAGCCCGGGACCCGGGTGAACATCACCGTCGTCCGCGCGGGCGCCGAGCCGAAGCGGCTCGCGCTCGTCCGCGAGATCATCAACGTCGAGACCGTGCCCTTCGCGAGGCTCCTCGAGCAGAACGTGGGCTACGTGAAGGTCCAGCAGTTCTCCGCGAACACGACCCGCGACCTCTCCGCCGCCATCGCCCAGCAGAAGGCCCAGGCCGGCGGCCGCCTGCAGGGGCTCATCCTCGACCTGCGCGGGAACCCCGGCGGCCTCCTCGAGCAGGCCATCCAGGTCTCCGACCTGTTCCTCTCGCAGGGCGTCATCGTGAAGACCGTCGGCGAGGGGGACCGCCACCAGATCCACGAGGTGAAGGAGGCGCACGCGGACCGCAGCGACATGGTCGACCTGCCCATCGTCGTGCTCGTGAACAACGCCAGCGCCTCGGCGAGCGAGATCGTGGCGGGCGCGCTCAAGAACAACAACCGGGCGCTCGTCATCGGCCGCCAGACCTTCGGCAAGGGCTCGGTCCAGGTGCTCTACGACTTTGCCGATCCCTCCCACCCCGGCGAGGACTCGGCGCTGAAGCTCACCATCGCCCAGTACCTCACCCCCGGCGACATCTCCATCCAGGAGGTGGGCATCGTCCCCGACGTGACGCTCCAGCCCGGGCGCGCGCTGAAGGACGCCGTGAACTACTTCGCCCCGCCGCGCAGCATGGGCGAGGTGGACCTCGACAAGCACTTCCAGAACCCGCTGCTCGGCAGCGGCACGGACGCGGCCAAGCGCGCCGAGGAGCGCAAGAAGCGGGCCGAGAAGTCCCCGCTCGAGCTCCGCTACCTCCTCGACGAGAAGGAGGACGTCGTCGCGAAGGCCATGAAGAAGGAGGCCCGCGAGGAGGCGCGCCTCGCCCACGACGAGGCGGACCTCACGCCGGAGCAGCTCGAGGACGACGAGGCGGATGCGAACCCCGACGAGCTCGTCGAGGACTACCAGATCCGCTTCGCGAAGGACCTGCTCGCCCGCGCCCCCTACCCCGACCGCGCCCGCCAGCTCGAGGCGGCGAAGACGCTCGTCGCCGAGCGGCGCGTCGAGGAGCAGGCGCGCCTGCAGCAGCGCCTGCAGCAGCTCGGCGTCGACTGGTCGACCGGCCCTGCCACCGGCACGCCGCGCGCGGTCGTGACGCTCTCGCCGCCGGAGGGGAAGCCCATCCGCGCCGGGGAGACGGCCCAGTGGACGATGACGGTGGAGAACCGCGGCGACGGCCCCATCTTCCGGCTCCGGGCGTGGTCGTCCGACGAGAAGAACCCCTTCCTCGACCGGCGCGAGTTCGTCTTCGGCGCGGTCCGCCCGGGCCAGAAGCGGACCTGGACCGTGCCGCTCAAGGTGCCGCGCGGCATGGACAGCCGCGTCGACCTCGTCACCTTCCGCCTCGAGGACGAGGACGGCCACGCGCTCCCCGACGCCTCCGCCCGCATCGAGGTGCTCGAGCGGCCGAAGCCGCGCTTCGCCTTCAACGTGCAGGTGGACGACGAGGCGTCCGGGAACGGCGACGGCCTCATCGAGCGCGGCGAGGAGTTCCTGCTGCGGGTCGACGTGAAGAACACCGGCGACGGCGCGTCGAGCGACAAGACCTTCGTGTCGCTCAAGAACCTGGGCGACGACAAGGTGTTCATCAAGAAGGGGCGGGCCGTGATCGGCGCCCTCGCCCCGGGCGAGTCGCACCCCGCCGCCATGCAACTCGAGGTGAAGAAGGGCATCAAGGCCGACAAGGTCCCGCTCCGGGTCATGGTCGTCGACGAGAAGGGCGACGAGTTCGTGACCGAGAAGATCGAGATCGCCGTGCTCTCGGATCCCCCGACGCGGAGCGCGATGGACGGCTCGGTCCGGGTGACCGCCCCTTCGGCGGTCGTGCGCTCCGGCGCTTCCGCCGAGGCCGCCCCGCTCGCGCTCGCCCCGAAGGGCACCGTGCTCCCCGCCTCGGCGCGGGTGGGCGGCTTCTACAAGGTCGAGTGGGAGAAGGGCCGCTTCGGCTTCGTCGCCGCGGCCGAGGCGCAGCCCTCCCGGGCCAAGCGCGAGGGCACGGTCACGGCTGTCTGGCAGCGCGACCCGCCCCGCATCGCGCTCGTCCCCGACCCGGCCAGGGGCGCGCCGGTCGTCGACGACGACCACATGCACCTCGAGGGCAAGGCGAGCGTCCTCCCGGGCGTCGGCCCCGGCGCCGGGCGCCTCCGGGACGTCTTCGTCTTCGTGAACGACCAGAAGGTGTTCTTCCGGGTCGTGCCGGACGGCAAGAGCACCGATATCGACTTCGCGACCGACGTGCCGCTCAAGCCGGGCAACAACGTCGTCACCGTCGTCGCCCGGGAGGACGAGGAATTCCAGTCCCGCCGCTCGGTCGTCGTGCACCGCCGCGAGCCCGCCGAGGTGGCCCAGAAGAAGTAGGCCCCTTTCTCCCTTAGTCGCCGGACTCACGATAGAATTTCGAGTCCGTGGCGGAGCGCGAACAAGGCGGCCAGCCCGCGGGCCAGATGCCCCGCGCCGGCTTCGAGCTGCGGCTCGAGCAGGGCAAGGCGTTCGTCTGCCTCACGGACCGCCCCGTCGCTCCCGGCATCCGGCTCGCCGAGCTCGCGCTCGAGGTCCCCGAGGCGCGCTTCCCCTTCGACCCCTCCCGGGGAGCCGGACAGTTCCGGCTGCAGCTGTGCGACCTCGCCCGGCTCGAGCTCGTCGCCGAGGCGGGGCTCTTCGCTGCCGTGCTCGAGCGCGTCGACCTCGCGAAGGCCGGCGTCGCGTCGCTGAGGCTCGCGCTCCGGCCCGGCTTCGCCGAGGGGGCGGGCACGTTCGCGGGCGGCGCGCCCTTCGGCTTCCGCGCCTCCGTCGAGCCGGCGGGCGACCAGGAGATCGCCGTTGCCGTCTACGAGCCCCGCGCCTACGCCATGGCGCCGGTGCCGGCGGCCGCCCTCCCGTCGCTCCTCGCCCGGGCGGCGGCCGGCCTGGGCCGGCCGTCCGGCGGCGAGGTGCGCCTCGACGTCCTCTCCCCCGTCCTGTTGAGGCTCCTGCCGGCGCGCGGCTGGAAGGTGCCCCGCGTGGCCGGTGCGCGGCTCCGCCTCGCCCGCGTCGGGGCCTCCGAGGTCCGGCTCGCCTGGGACCGCGCCCACGCCGGCCCGGCCGAGGGCACGCTCGACCCGGACCGGCTCGCCGAGGTCGAGGGAGCGCGCGTCTTCCGGGACCCGGAGGCGCTCCTCGAGCGCGGCCAGTACGCCGAGGCCCGCAACGCCTGGCTCTCGCTCGGCGCGGCGGGGCACGCCCACCCCTTCGGCGCGGCCCGGGTGCTCTCCCTGCTCACCGCGGACGAGCGCTTCCACGACGAGGCGCTCGACCTCGCGACGCAGTGGCTCGCCCGGCGGCCCGACTTCGCCCCCGCGCTCTGCGCGGAGGGCGTGATCCGCGCCGCGCGCGGGGAGCGAACCCGCGCCGCACGTTCCTTCGCCGAGCTCGCGGCGGCCGCCGCCCGCCGCGGCGAGCTGCTCGGCACCCTCCTCGCGGCGGAGGCCTGCTTCGCCGCCGCCGGCGGCGAGGCCCCCGGGAGCGTCGCGCGGGCCGCCGAGGTCGCGCTCTCGGTCCGCGCCGACCACCTCCCCTCGCTCCGGGCGCTGCTCTCCCAGGCGGAGCGCTCCGGGGACCGGGAGGGGATCCTCCGCGCCTGCCGCCGGCTCGCGGCGGTGGCCGAGGACGACGCGGAGCGCGCGCGCGCCCACGGCCGGCTGGCGGCGCTGCTCCTCTCGGTCGATCCACCCTCCGCCCGGCTCCACCTCGACCAGGCCCTCCGGCTCGCGCCGGACGACGTGGACGCCCTCCGCGCGCTCGCCCGGGCCTGCGAGGAGGCAGGCGAGGATCTGCGGGCCGCCCGCGCCCACGACCGGCTGCGCGAGGTGCTCGCGGGACGCGGGGACGCGGCCGAGGCCGCCCGCGAGGCGCTCGCCGTCGGCGCGCTGTGGGAGGACCGGCTCGGCCACGCGGAGAACGCGCTGCTCCGGTACCGGGAGGTGGCGGAGCTCGTCCCCGGCACGGCGCCGGCGCGCGAGGCGCGGCTCCGCGCCGCCCGGCTCGCCGACGCGCTCGGCCACCCCGCCGAGGCCGCCGATCACTGGCACGCCCTGCTCGGCCAGCTCGACCCCGCCGACCCCGAGGCGCGGGCGCTCTCGGCGCGCGCCCACCGCGCGCTCGCGGACGTCGCCGAGGGCTACCTGAAGGACCGCAAGGGCGCGGCCGCCCACCTCGAGGCGGCGCTGTCCGACGACCCCGCGGACGTCGCCTCCCTCGAGCGCCTCGCCTCCATCTACCGCGAGGCCGGCCAGCCGGTGGAGCTCCTCGACGTCCTCGACCGGCTCGCCCCGGTGGCGGCGGAGGGCGCGGCGCGCGGCCGGCTCCTCGCCGAGGCAGGGCAGCTATGCCTCGGGCCCATCTCCCTCCCGGACGAGGCCCGCGACCGGTTCGCCGCCGCCCTCGAGGCCGACCCGTCCTCCCGCACCGCCATGGAGGGGCTCGCCCGCGCCGCCGCGCTTCTCGGCGACGCCGCCGCCGAGGCGGACGCCCTCGCGCGCCTCGCCGCCGCGGCCGACCCCGCCACCGCCGCCGCCCTGGAGGACCGGGCGGCCGCCGCCCTGGAGCGCGCCGGCGACCTGCAAGGCGCGCTCGCTGCCGGCGAGCGGGCGCGGCGCGCCCGCCCGGACCCGGCGCGCCTCGCCGAGAGCGTGCGCTTGGCGCGCCTCTCCGGAGACGCCCGCGCCCTCGCCGGGCTCCTCGCCGAGTCCGCCGACGCCGCCCGGGCCTCGGGCGATCCCTTCGGCGCGGCGGAGTCGCTTCTCGAGCGCGCCACGCTCCTCGGAGCCGGCAGCCCGGCCGAGGCCCTCGAGGCCCTTTCGAGCGCGAGGGAGCTCGTCCCGGGCGAGGCGAGGGTCCTCTCCGCCGAGGCCGACCTCGCCGAGCGAACCGGCGACCGCCGCCGCGCGATCTCCGCCCTCGAGGCCCTCGCCCGCGCGAGCGGCCCGGGGGCCGGAGCCCACCTCCTCCGGGCCGCGCGCCTCTCGCGGGAGGCCGGCGACGCCGAGGCCGCCCTTGCCCTGGCGGAGCGGGCGCGCGAGCTCGGCGAGTCCGGCGCCGACCTGCTCCGCGTCGAGCTCATCGAGACCTCGCCGGACCCGTCCCGGCGCGCGGCGCTCCGGGAGGAGCAGGGCCGCTTCGGCGAGGCCGCCGATCTCTGGCGGGAGTCGGGACGGCAGGACCGGGAGCTCGCCGCGCTGCGAAGGGCCGGGCTCGCGCCCCCCGAGCCGGCGCCTCCTCCCCCACCGGAGCCGGAGCTACCCCCCGCCCCCCGGGCCGCGCCGCGCAAGGAAGCCCCCCCGGCGGAGGCGGCACCCGCGCCGGCCGCCGAGGGGGAACCTTCCCCCCGGGCGGCGACCGCGCCCGAGCCGCCGCAGGCGGACGAGGCCGACCCATCCGCGCTCGACGCGCGCGCCGCGGCCGCCCACGCCGCCGGCGACCCCGGCTCCGAGGCTCGCGCGCTCCTCGAGCGGGCGGCCCTCGCCGTGCAGCGCCACGAGGCGGACGCCGCCCTCCGGCTCGCGCTCGCGGGCGAGACGGCGCTCGCGGCCGGGCTCCCGGTCGAGGGCGAGGCCGCCCTGCGCGAGGCCCTCGACCTCGGCCTCGAGCGGGACGAGGCGCGCGACGCGTGGAGCGCGCTCGTGCGCCTCGCCGCCGAGCACTGCGACGCGGCGGCGGAGCGCGCCGGCCTGACCTTCCTCGTCCCCCTCGCACCGACCGGGGAGCGCCCCGGGCTGCTCCTCCGCCTCGCCGCCCTCGCCCTCGCGGCGGGCGACGTCGAGGCCTCGAGGCGGGCCGCCGAGGAGGCGCGCACGCTCTCGCCGCGCGACCTCTCCGCCGCCGAGGCCTGCCTCGAGGGCGCCCGCCGCGCCGGGGACCAGGCGGCGGTGGCGGACCTGCTCGGCCAGGTCGCCGCCCTGGACCCGTCCCGGGCCGGCGACCGGCTGCTCGAGCGCGCCCGCCTCCTCGCCGGGCCCCTCGGCCGACCCGGCGAGGCGGACCGCGCCTACCGGGAGGCGCTCGCGCGGCTGCCCGCCGACCGCGGGCTCGCCGACGAGCACGTCCACCTGCGGCGCTCGAGCCCCCCGCCGGTCGGCTCGCAACCCTGGGCCGAGCCCCTCGAGAACTTCGCCGCCCGGACGCCGGACGCCGCCGAGGCGAGCGCCGCGCTGCGCGAGGCCGCCCATGTCGCCCGCTCCCAGGGGGAGCGCGGGGCGGCGCTGCGGGCGGCTCGCGCCGCCCAGGCCCGCTCGGCGGACAGCGCCTTCGCCGCCGAGACGCTCGCATCGCTGCTCCACTCCGGCGGGTCCGTCGAGGAGGCGCTCGCGGTGCACCGCCCCCTGCTCGAGGAGGGGCTCCCCTCCCTCGATGCGACGGAGGCCGCCGACCGCCTCGCCGCCCTCGCCGAGCTCGCCGAGGAGTCCCGGGACGCCTCGCTCGCGGTGACCGCGCTCGACCGCCTGCTCGAGCTCCGCCCCCACGACGCCGACGCGGCCGAGTGGCGCTTCCGGGTGGACCCGGACCGGCCGCGCGCGAGGCGCCGCCTCGCCGAGGACGCCCGCCAGCTCCGCAGCCCCCGGCGCCGGGCGCGCGCGCTGGCGCTCGTCTCGAAGGCGGCCCGCGTCGAGGCCGGCGACGTGGCGCTCGCCCGCGCGCTCCTCGGCGAGGCACGCCAGGCGCTCGACGGCCTCCCGCTGCTGCGGGCGGAGATCGAGGAGCTGCGACTCGCCGCCGCCCGCTCCATCGACCCGTCCGTCCCCTCCGCGGGCGACGAGCTCGTCGAGGCGCTCCGCGACGCCTCGGGTGCGCGCGCCGCCGCGGGCGACGAGGCGGGGGCGCGCGCCGCGCTGGAGGAGGCGGTCGAGCTGGCCTTCCGCAGCGGGCGGACCGAGGACGCCATCGCCGGCCTGCGCGCCCTCGAGGAGCAGGCGGCCGCGCGCGGGGACGCCGGCGACGCCGCGGCCCTCGCCCGCCGGGCCGCCCGGGCGCTCCTGGACGCCGGCGACCCGGTGCGCGGCGAGCGGGCGCTCCGCCGGGCGCTCTCCCGCGACCCCGGCGACGTGGCCGCCTGGGAGGACATCGAGCGGCTCGCCCTGGCCCGCGGGGAATCGGCGGCGCCACTGCTCGCCGAGGCGCTCGGCGCCCGCGCGGAGCGCTCGGAGGGCGCCGAGCGGACCGCCGCGCTCGTCGCGCTCGCGCGGGTCTTCGCGGGTCCGCTCGGCGACCGGGAGCGCGCGCTCACCTCGCTCCGCGCCGCGCTCGCCGCGACCCCCGGCGACCCGTCCGCCGAGGCCGAGCTGGAGCGGCTCCTCTCGGCGGCCGGCCGCGGCGAGGATCTCGGGCGCTTCCTCCTCGAGCGGGCCGCGCGCGCCCCCGACGCCGAGGCTCGCGCCTTCCTGCGCCTGCGCGCCGCCGAGGTCCTCGGGGACGCGGGCGGCGAGGAGGCGCGTTCGCTCGCGGCCCAGGCGCTCCTGGCGGTGCTCGCCGAGCCCCCCTCCGCCCGCGCCACCCTGCTCGAGGCGTCGTCCCGGCTCTCGTCGCTCGGGCGCGGCGCCGAGGCGGCCCCCTACCTCCTCGCCCTCTGCCGCGCCGACCCGCTCGACGCGAGCTCGGCCCGGGCTCTCCTCCAGGCGCTCGGCGACCGGCACCGCGACCGGGCGGACGCCTTCCTGGAGATCGCCGCGGCGACGCAGGACCCGCGGATGCGCGCCGCCCACCTGGGCGAGGCGGCGCGCGCGCTGGAGGCGGCGGGCGATCCGGGTCGCTCCCGCGACGTGATGGTGTCCGCCTTCGAGAGCTGGCCCGCGGACGACCTCGGGTTCCGGAGCGCGCTCGCCTCCGCCTCCGGGGACGTCGTGCGCATGGACGCCGTTCTCGCCGCCCGCGCGAGGGCGCTGCCGGCGGAGGCGGCCGGCTGCCACCGCGCCCGCGCCGACCTGCTCCTCGCCGCCGGGGACGCCGGCGGCGCGGTGAAGGCCTACGAGGAGTGCCTCGAGGCGGCCCCGGGCGACGCGATGGCGCTCGCCGGCCTCGCCGAGGCCCTCGCCGCCCTGGGCGACGGCCCCGGGGCGCTCTCGGCGGCGCGGCGGCGCGCCGACCTCGCGGCCGCGGGCGGCTTCGCCGAGGAGCGGCGCCTCGCGCTCGACTCCGGGGCGCGGCTCGCGGCGCGGTTCGGGGACCGCGGCGAGGACGCGGCGGCGCTCCTCGAGAGCCTCGCCGCCATGCACCTGGGCGGCGGCCCGTCCGGCGACGCGGAGGCGAACCCGCTCCTCGACCGCGCCGTGGCGGCGCTCGTCCGGGCCGGCGAGGGCCTCCGCGCGAGCTCGCTGCTCGCCCTCGGCGCCCGGAACGCGACCGGGAGCCGCCGGGCCGAGCTCCTCTGGCAGCTCGCCGTCATGGCCGACGCCCGCGGCGACGCCCAGGCGGCGCGCGCCGCCCGTGCCGAGGCGCTCACCGCCGAGACCGACCCGAAGCTCCGCTCGGAGCGGCTGGCGGCGATCAAGGAACAGCGGGAACCCGTCTCCTACGCCCGCGCCCTCGAGCAGGTCCTCGCTGCCGGGGAGCAGGCCTCGGAGCTCTGGCTCGAGCTCGGCCGCGCCCGGCGCGCCATCGGCGACGCGGACGGCGCCGCCAACGCCTTCGAGCAGATCGTCGCCCGCGGGCCCGGATCGGCCGGTTACGACGAGGCGCTCTCCGAGGTGGAGGCGGCGCACCTGCGCCGCGGCGACGACCGGGCCGTGGCGGCGGACCACGCCCGCCGGGCGGAGGCGGCCGACGAGGGCGCCGTCCGCTCGCGGGAGTGGCTCGCCGCGGCACAGGCCCTCGAGCGCGCCGGCGCGGACGACGAGGCGCGGACGGCGCTCCGCCGCGCCTGCGAGGCCGACGCGGACGAGGCCCCGCCCTGGCTCGCGCTCGCGGCCTTCGAGCAGAGGCACGGGAAGCTCGTCCCCGCCGCCCAGGCCCATCTCGCCGCGGCGCTGCGGTCCGAGGGACCCGCCGCCGAGGCCTCCGCCATCACGGCCGCGCAGATCTTCGAGGACGCCGGGCACGAGCCGGACGCCCAGCGGGCCTGGGCCGCCGCCGCGCACGCCCGCCCCGGCGGCTGGCACGCCCAGCGCAAGCTCGCCGAGGCGGCCACGCGCCGGGGGGACCACGCGGGGGCGCTCGCGCACCTGCTCGCCGTGGGCGCCGAGGAGGTCCCGGAGGGCGAGGCGACCGAGTACCACCGGACCCTCGCCCACGCGCTCGAGGCCGCGGGGCGCGCCCCCGAGGCGCTGCCGCGCTGGCGCGAGGTGCTCGCCCGCGAGCCCGGCGACGTGGAGGCCTTCGAGAGGCTCGCGGCCGCGGCCCGCGCGGCCGGGCAGCTCGAGGAGTGGCTCGAGCTCTCCTTCCGGCACGAGGCCTCGCTCTCGGGCGACCAGGACCGGCGCCTCCGGCTCCGTTGCGAGCGCGCCCAGGTCTACTCCGCCCTGGGCCGGCCGGAGGCCGCCGCCGGCGCCTGGCGCGCGGCGCTGGAGATCGACCCGGCCTGCCAGGAGGCCCAGGCGGGCCTCGCGGCGCTGTCCGCCGGCGCGGCCGCCGAGGCCGCCGCGCCCGGGCCGGTCCCGGCCACGCCGACCGGCGCCGCCGCGGCGGCGCCCCCGGACATGGGCTTCGCGCCGGCCGACGAGCCGACGCCGCTCGAGGCCGGCCTGGCCGCCCTCGCCACGCCCGCGCCGGCGCCGGAGGTGCCTCCGCTCGAGGCCGCCCGCTCGGCCGCGCAGGCCGCCCCGGCGGACGCCGCGCTCCAGGAGGCCTGGGCCGAGAAGGCCGGCGAGGCGGGAGACGCCGAGGAGGCGGCGCGCGCCTGGCTCTCCGCGGTCGAGGCCGGCGGTCCCGAGCCGGCGGCGACGGCGCGGCGCGCGCGCGCTCTCGCCCGCGCGCTCGAGGGGCTCGGCCGGATCGACGAGGCGGTCGCGGCGCTCGAGAGGGCGCGCGCGGCGGCGCCGTGGGACGAGGAGGTCGAGGCGGAGCTCTCCCGGCTGCTGCTCTCGTCCGCCCGCGCCCTCGCCGCCGCCGGCCAGACGGAGCCTGCCTACGCGCGGCTCAAGCTCGCCCGCCAGCTCGACCCCGGCCACGCGGAACTCACCCTGAGCCTCGCCCGCATCGCCGAGAAGCTCGGCCACCTCGAGGAGGCCGTGGCGCTCGGCGAGGTCCACGCCGAGTCCATCGCCGCCGCGGACCCGGCGGCCGCCAGCACGCGCTACCGGGAGCTCGCCGAGACCCTCCGCGACCAGCTCTCCGAGCCGGAGCGCGCGCTCGTCCTGCTCGAGAAGGCGGTCTCCCTCGCCCCGCACGATCAGGCGGCGGCGGCGGCGCTGGCCGAGCTCTCGGCGACCCGGCGCGAGCGGGGCGCCCGCGCCCTCGAGGACGCGCTCGCGGCTGCGCGGGAGCGGCCCGGCGACGCGAAGGCGCTCGGCAACGTGGCGGCGATCTGCCGCGAGCTCGCCGGGCGGGAGGCGGACGCCCGCACGCGGTCCTCGCTGCTCGAGCGGGCGGCGGTCGCCGAGTCGCTCGCCCGCTTCGTCGAGCCCGGGCTGCCGGCGCCGCCTCCGCCCTCGCTCGCCTCGCGGATCCCGCCGGAGGTCCGCTCGCGCGTCGCCGCCCCCGGCTCGGAGACGCCGACGGGTCGCCTCCTCTCCATGCTCGGGCCGTACCTCGAGCCGCTCTTCCCGGTGGACCTCTCCCGCTACGGCGTGGGGCCCGGCGACCGGATCGGCGCCGCCAACGCGCCGGCCCTCCAGGCCATGATCGAGTCGGCCACGCGGGCCCTCCAGGCCCGCGCCGTGGCGGCGTTCCAGTCGGCGGCGCCCGGCGTCTTCGCCGCCGTCGAGAACACCCAGCCCCTCTCGCTCGTCGTGGGCGCGGACGTCCCCTCGCTGCCGCCGGGCGGGATCACCTTCCTCGTCGCCCGCGCGCTCGCGCTCGCGAGCGCCGGCGGGACGCTCCTCGGGAAGTTCGCCCCGAAGGACGTCCTCATCCTCTGCGAGCTGGCGAGCCGCTTCGCGGGCGGCGAGCCCCCGTCGCTGGGCCTGCCCACCCAGCGCGCCGGGGCCTTCCTGGCGGCGCTCGAGCGGACCGTCCCGGCCTCGGTCCGCAGCTGGACGACCCCGCTCGGTCCCGCCAGCGCCGAGGAGCTCCGCCACGGGTTCGACCCGGTGGCCTTCGGGCTCGCCCTCGACCGGACCGCCTCCCGGCTCGCGCTGCTGCACGCCGGGGATCCGCACGGCGCGCTCACCGCGCTCGGGCGCGCCGCCCGCGCCTCCGCGGAGCCGGGCTCCGCCCTCGAGCGCCCCGAGCTCGCCGACCTCGCCCGCTTCGCGCTCTCCGACCTCTACCTCGAGCTTAGGGGTATCATCCTGGGCCGCTGATGCGGAAAGCCCTCCTCGTCGCCTGCGCCCTCGCCTCCGCCGGATGCGAGGTCTACGCCGTCCCCGCGGCACTGGTCTGCCCCGGGCAGCGGCAGGCGACCTTCAGCTTCCGCGGCGTGCAGCAGGCGAACGCCTGCAGCTTCGCCTCCCAGGCCTCTCCGTCGGTGAATTTCGTCGGGACGCTCGCCTACGCCACCGACGGGGGGTCGGACGCCTGCCTCTCCCAGAACCAGCCCCACGCGCGCCTGAACCTCGGCACGCACACGGGCGACTCCATCGCCGTCGGCAGCGTCGACGTGGGCGGCGCGGTCTCCGGCTGCTCGTGCCCCGTCACCATCGCGCAGCGCATCGAGGGCGACGTCCTGCGCGGCGACGGGGGCTCCTACGTCGCCTTCGACGGCGGGCTCTTCACCGACGTCTCGGCACTCAGCGTCGACGGGGGCTCGGCGTCCGGCACCTGCCCGTGCGGATCCATCGTGGACGGCGGCTGCAGCTGCGAGCTCCCCTGCACCATCCCCTACGAACTGTCGGCACAGGTCGTGGACTCGCCTTAAGCTCCCCCGATGGCGAGACGACAGAGGCAGGCGCGCCGCGCCGTCGTCCTCCTCTCCGGAGGGCTCGATTCCGCGACGACGCTCGCGGTGGCCCGCCGCGACGGCTTCGAGCCCCACTGCCTCTCGGTGGACTACGGCCAGCGCCACCGCGGCGAGCTCGCGAGCGCCCGCGCCGTGGCGCGCGCGCTCGGGGCCGCGAGCCACCGGGTGGTGCGCGTGGACCTCTCGGCCTTCGGGGGCTCGGCCCTCACCGACCGGGGGATCGCGGTCCCCAAGGACCGGCGGGGCCGGGCGCTCACCGCCTCCATCCCCGTCACCTACGTCCCGGCCCGGAACACCGTCATGCTCGGGCTCGCGCTCGCCTGGGCGGAGGTCCTCTCGGCCCGGGACATCTTCGTCGGCGTGAACGCCATCGACTACTCGGGCTACCCGGACTGCCGCCCGGCGTTCCTCCGCGCCTTCGAGCGGCTCGCGAGCGTCGCCACCAAGGCAGGCGTCGAGGGCGGCCGCTTCCGCGTGCACGCGCCGCTCGTCCGCCTCTCGAAGGCGGCCATCGTCCGGCTCGGGACCCGGCTCGGGGTCCCCTACGCGATCACCCTCTCCTGCTACGACCCGGTCCGCGGGCGCGCCTGCGGCCGCTGCGACGCCTGCACGCTCCGGCGCAGGGGCTTCGCGGAGGCCGGCCTCGCGGACCCGACCCGATACGCCCCGCGGCGGGCGAGGAGCTGAGGAGGCGCCCCATGCAGATCCGCAGGAAGTTCCCGGGACGCAGCGACGCCGAGATCTTCGACCGCGTCCACGACGTGATGTCGCACCTCGCCGAGCGGTTCTCGCTCGACTACCGGCGCGACGAGGCTCTGCGGACGGGAAGCGTCTCCAAGGCGGGCGTCACGGGAACCTACCAGGTCCGGGGCGAGGAGGTGGTGGTCGACCTCCGCTTCCCCATGCTGCTTCCCGGGTCGTGGCGGCGGAAGGTCGAGGAGGACATCGAGCGGAAGCTCGACACCCTCTTCTCGTAGGCTACTCGAGGCGCACCACCTCGACACCCGACCGCTCGTTCAGGCGCTCCACGGCCGAGTAGATGGCGGCGAGCGGGGAGTCGCCCTTGCCGGTCGCGGAGCGGAGCCCGGCGAGGCGCCGGCGCGCCGACGCGACCGCCACGATCCGGGCGCTCGCCCGGCCGCGCAGCGCGTCCGGCCAGACCTTCACCTGGAGCCCCGCCCGGTAGATGGCGAGCAGCGCGCGCCCCATCTCGGAGGCGACCCGGTCATCGGAATGCGTCATTCGAGGCTTTCTCCCTGCAGCCGATCGCATCCTACGCGGCGCCCCCGACAGCGCCACTTCGCGTGGCGATTGCGCGCGGAATCGCCTCGGCGCCGGCGCCCCCGTACAATGGACGCGTGAAGGCGCTGCTCCTCGCCTGCCTCATCGGCACCTCTCCCGCCCCGGAGCTGGTCGACGTCGCGGTCCTCGTCCCCGACGCCGTCCTGGATCTGCGCTACGCCTCCTCGCAGAACCTCGCCGGCCGGGCGATCTACCCGGTCGCCCGCTGCCTGCTCCTCCGCCCGGTGGCCGCCCGCCTCGCCGCGGCCGCCGCGCGCCTCCGCGACGAGGGCTACCGGCTCGTCTTGTGGGACTGCTACCGGCCCGCCTCGGCGCACGCCGCCCTGTGGCGGGCGCACCCGCACCCCGGATCCGTCGCCGACCCCGCCCGGGGCTCGCACCACAGCCGGGGCGCCGCCGTGGACGTGTCCCTCGCCGCTCCCGACGGGACGCCGGCGCTCATGCCGACCGACCACGACGCCTTCGGTCCGAAGAGCCGGGCGGACGCCACCGGGGGGGTCCCGCCGGTCGCGCAGAAGAACCGCGACCTCCTGCGAGCGGCTCTCGAGGCGGAGGGCTTCGCCGTGAACCCGAGGGAGTGGTGGCACTTCGCCTGGCGCGGCGCTGCGCGCCTCCCCGTCCTCGACGAGCCGCTGCGATGAGCGCGGGAAGGGCCACGCTCCCGGCGGAGGACGGTGCGCGCCTCGGGGTGCGCGCCGAGCGCGAGCTCGCGGGCCGGCTCGGGGCGGTGTTCACGGGAGCCGCGGAGGCGGAGATCCTCTCAGCCGTCGCGCTCGCCCACGCGGCGCACCGGCGCGGCGGGCCTGCCCCGGAGGTCGCCGCGGCGGCGCTCCTCGGCGAGGCGCCGGCCGCGCCCTCGCTCGCGAAGGCGCTCGACGGGCTCGCGGTCCTCGACCCCGCCTGCGGCGCGGGGGCGCTCCTCGTCGCCGCCGAGCACCTGGCACGGCGCGCGGGCGCCCGCCTGCGGCTCGCCGGCATCGAGGTGGCGGAGGTCGCCGCCCGGGCCGCGCGCACCCGCCTCGCCGAGCTCGGAGCCGACGCCGTGGTGCGCCGTGCGGACGCGCTCGCCGCGCCCTGGCCCGGCGCGGACCTGGTCCTCATGAACCCGCCCTTCGTCCGGCACGAGGCGCTCCCGCCTCCGTGGAAGGACCGGGCGGTCCGCCTCACCGGCCTCCCCCGGCAGGCGGACCTCTCCGCCCACTTCGCGCTGCTCGCGCTGCGGCACGCGCCGGTCGCGGGGATCGTGCTCCCCCGCGGGCTCGAAACCTCCCGCTCCGCGGCCCGGTTCCGGGACGAGGCCCGCGCGCGCGGCGGGACCGTCCTCCACCTCCGATCGCGCGCGGCCGGCAGCTTCCGGGCGTCCGTGCACACCGCGCTCGCGGTCTGGGTCGAGGGGGCGCGGGACCGGCCCCGGGCGGAGGCCTCGGTCCCGCTCGCGGACCTCGCGGCGGAGGAGGTCGCCTCACTCCTGCGCGGCGTCTCCTCGCGGCGGATCCGGCGGGTGCCGGAGCGCGGGCCCTCGCCCCGCGGCGTGGCGCGAGTGGGCACCGTCTGCGAAGTCCGGTTCGGCGTGAAGACGGGAGCGAACGGCTTCTTCCACCTCCGGCTGGCGGGCGGCGGCCGCTTCCGGAGCGTGCTCTGCGGCGAGGTGGAGCTCGCCGCGAGCGACGTGGCACCGCTCCTCGCGGGTCTGAAGGAGGCCGTCGCACCGGAGGTCGCCGACCCGCGCTCGGTCCTCTTCCGGCCGCGGGGCGCCACCGCCACGGCCCGCGCCTACGTCGCCCGCGGCGAGGCGCTCGGCCTCCACCGCCGGCCGACCTGCGCCGGTCGCTCCCCGTGGTGGGCGCTCGCGGCCGGCCGGTGCCCGGCCCCGGTCCTCTACCCCGCGAAGGTCGGCGCCCGGGCCTTCGCCTTCCTGAACCAGGAGGGGCTCCTCGAGGACAAGAAGTGGCACGCGCTGTTCCCCCGGCGCGTCGAGGGCTGGGTGCTCGCGCTCGTCCTCTCGTCCACGCCGGTCCGCCTCGCCGTCGAGGAGGCCGCCCGCCAGCTCACGGGCGCCCAGGCCATCGCCGACATCGATTGCGCCGTCCTCGCCGGGGCGCCGTTCCCGGAGCCGGCGGCGCTCGCGCCACTCGCCGGCGAACTCGCCGCGCTCCGAAGGGCGCTCGCGACGGACCCGGTCACGACGGACCTCGCCGCCATGCTCGACCGGCCCGGCCAGCGGGAGCTCGACGCGCTCGCGGGGCGAGCGCTCGCGCTCTCCCCTCGCGAGGTCGCGCGCGGACGCCGGGCGCTCCTCGCCCGGGTGGCGGAGCGGCTCGAGCACGCCGCCCGGGTGCGGGAGGGACTTCTGGAGCGCACGGGGGACGCCTCGTGAGCCCCGCGCGGACGCCCGGGCCGCGCCGGCCGCGATCGCCCTGTCCCCCGGTCACCCGGGTGGCGAGCGGCGGCGGTTGCCCTAGGATCTCGATGGGCGCGCGCGAGGCGCGCCGAGGGTTTCTCGTGCTCTTCGTCCTCTCCGTCGCCGCGCTCTGCCTCACCGCCCCGGCCGCGGCGGAGGCGCCGCCCGCCGCGGCGGCCGCGAGCGCGCGGGCCGAGGCCCGCCGGAAGCTCCAGGAGGAGCTCGGCGCCATCACCTCCCGCGGCGCGCTCGCCGGCGCGCGGGCCGGCATCCTGGTCGAGTCCCTCGACTCGGGCGAGGTGGTCTTCGCCCGCTCGCCCGACGAGCTCTTCAACCCCGCCTCCAACGTGAAGCTCTTCACCTCGGCCGCGGCGCTCGCCGGGCTCGGCCCCGAGTACCGGTTCGAGACCGAGTTCCTGCTCGCGCCGGGGTCGGGGAGCGCGAAGAACCTCTACGTCCGCGGCAAGGGCGACCCGACGCTCGTCACCGAGCGGCTGTGGGCCATCGCCGGCGAGCTCGCCCATATCGGGGTCGAGCGCGTGGGAGACCTCGTCCTCGACGACTCCTGGTTCGACGAGGAGCGCTTCGGCCCCGGCTACGACCAGGAGCGCGGGGACCGCGCCTACCTCGCCCCCGCCGGCGCCATCTCGCTCAACTTCAACGCCGTCGCGGTCTCCGTGGCGCCGGGGAACGCGGTCGGCGCTCCGGGACGGGTCTACCTGGAGCCGGCGAGCGACTTCCTCTCGCTCGAGAACCGCACCGTCACGGCCAGGACGCGGTCGCTGCGCCGCGTGGTCCTCTCGTCGCAGCCCGCGGGCGCGCGCCAGCGGGTCACGGTGGAGGGAAAGCTCCCCCTCGGCGGACGCCGCCAGGTCTTCTACCGGCGCGTCGACGACCCGGCCCTCTACTTCGGCCACACGCTCCGGCGGCTGCTCGAGCTTCGCGGGGTCAAGGTGCAGGGGCGCGTGCGGCGCGGCTACGTCCCGCAGGGCGCGACGCTCGCGTACGTCTCGGAGTCGGACGCGCTCGCCGCCGTGGTGCGCCAGCTCGACAAGCAGTCCAACAACTTCATGGCCGAGCAGATCCTGAAGGCGCTCGGAGCGGAGCTCCGCGGCCCGCCGGGCACCTGGCCGAAGGGCGTGGCCGCCGTCGAGGACTTCCTCGCGACGGCCGGGGTGCCCCGCGGCTCCTACCTCATGCGCAACGGCTCCGGCCTGAACGACGCGAACCGGTTCAGCGCGCGCCAGACGGTCGCGCTCCTCAAGGAGATGTGGCACCGCTTCCCGCTCATGGTCGAGTTCGTGGGCGCGCTCCCCGTCGCCGGACGCGACGGGACGATCCGCTGGCGCATGGAGGGCACCGCCGCCGCGGGCCACCTCCGGGCGAAGACGGGAACCCTCGAGGGGGTGACGAGCCTCTCCGGCTACGTGGAGACGCGCGACGGCGAGCACCTCGCCTTCGCGGTGCTCGTGAACGACGCCGGGCGCGGGACCGCCCGGGCGGTCGACGACCTCGGGACCGCGCTCGCCTCGGTGGGACCGCCCGCCCCGGCGGTGGCCGAGCGAGCCCCCGGCCCGGCGGGCGACGCCGCCCAGCGGGTGGCCTCCTACTACCGGATCGCCCTCGCGCACGATCCCCGCAACGTCCCCTTCCTCCGGACCGCGCTCCGCGGCGAGCAGGACCCGGCGGTGCGGATGGCCGCCGGGGAGGCGGTCTACCTCTCCGAGCCGGACGGCGACGGCTCCCGCCGCGCGTTCCTGGAAGCCTTCGCCCCCGACCCGGCGGCGCTGAAGAGGCTCCGGGAGCTCGCCGGCGAGGGAGAGGCGCCGGTGGTCCGGTCCCTCGCGGCGCTCGCCGCGGAGGGCGTGCCCGACGCGCTCGTCGCCCTCGCCGAGCTGTCGTCGGCGGGGATGGCGCAGGAGCTCGCCCCGACCTGGACGGAGGTCGCGGCCACCGCGCCCGGCGAGACCCTGGAGCTCCTCCTCTCGGCCCCGGAGGCGCTCGCGGACGCGGTCCTCGCGTCGCTCGCCGCTGGAGGGAAGGACGGGGGCGCGGACCCGGCGCTCGTCGCCGCCGCACGGCAGGCCGCCGAGGGGGACGGCGCGAGCGCCGCCCGCGCGAGGGACCTCTGCGCGCGCCTCGAGGGACGGCTCCCGTCGGCTCCCGCCGCGCAGGCGCCCGGCCCGGCCTCCGCGGGGACCGCCGCGCCCGCCCCGCCCGCCCCGCCCCCCGGCGGGTAGCGCATCGCCCGCCGCGGAACCTTTTTCCGCCGGCGCCGTTCGCGCCCATCGAGGGAGCGATGGCGATCGAACGGCGTCGAGTGCGGACGGGAGGGCGCTGGGCGGCGGCGCTCCTCCTCGCGCTCGCCGCCTGCCGGGCGACGCCCCCCTCCGCCTTCGAGACCGCGCTCGCCTCGGCGGTGAAGCGCCGCCTCACCGTCCGCGGCGCCTCCGACCGGAACCCCCTGCCGCCGACCGAGGAGAACGTCCGCGCCGGGCAGCGGGCCTTCGCCGGATACTGCCACGCCTGCCACGGGCTCGACGGCCAGAACACCGGGGTCCCGTTCGCCTCCGCGATGTCCCCGCCCGTGCCGAGCCTCTCCTCCCCGGCCGTCCAGGCGTACACCGACGGCCAGCTCAAGTGGGTCATCGAGAACGGCCTCTATCCCTCGGGCATGCCGGCGGCGCGCGGGATCCTCGCCGACGAGGAGATTTGGCGGATCGTCGTCTTCCTCCGCCACCTGCCGCCGGCCGGGAGCCTCGGCGAGCCCGCGGCCTACGGGGGCGGACCCCCGCCCTCGCCCTGAGGCGGCATCCGCCCAGGTGCGGCGGCTGTCAGATCGCCCTGCTAGGTGTACCTCGCATCGTCCCGCTCGAACCTTCCGCTCGAAGCCAGGCGACGAAGAAGAAGGGTTTCGCCATGGTGAACAAGGTCATCCTCGTCGGCAACCTCGGCAAGGACCCGGAGGTCCGCTACACCTCTGGTGGACAGGCCGTCGCCAACCTCCGCATCGCCACCTCCCGCAGCTGGACCGACAAGCAGTCGGGCCAGAAGAAGGAGGAGACCGAGTGGCACGACGTGGAGGTCTGGGGGAAGCAGGCCGAGCAGTGCGGCGAGTACCTCGCCAAGGGGCGCCAGGTCTACGTGGAGGGCCGGCTCAAGACCGACAAGTGGCAGGACAAGCAGTCGGGCCAGGACCGGTCCCGGGTGAAGGTCGTCGCCGAGACCGTCCGCTTCCTCGGCGGCGGTGGGCGCGGCGCCGCGCGCCCCGCGCAGGAGGAGGCCGGGGCGCCCCCGCCCGGCTTCGAGGAGGCGCCGGAGCCGCAGGCCGGCGGGAGCGCGGACGACATCCCGTTCTGACGCTCTCGGGGGCACTTCGGCGACGCCCGTCGGCTCACCTCGCCGTGGACGGGCGCGCCGGACGCGGCCCGGGCCTGATCGCGCTGGCCGGCGCCGACGACGCCCTGTTCGACCGGCCCGCGGCCGTCGACCCGAAGAGAACCTTCAACCCCATGCGGGCCGCGGCGAAGCGGCTGCGCGCCGGCGGGTCGTCTCCCGAGCAGCGTCGGGACCATGGCCCTGCCCGGCCACGGTGTCTGCGCGGCCACCGAGGCGGCGGTGGATGCGCTCACCGGCGTCTCCGCGAGGGAGCTCGCGGGCGGGCCATCCCGGCGGACGCCGCCCCGGGCCCCACGGCGATCGACCTCCTCTCGCAGGACGAGACGCCCGGCGAGGTCGAGGTGAAGCGGTCCGCGTCGCGGCGGGGCGCGCCGCCACCATGGGTGAACAAGCACCCGCGGACCGCGTTCGCGCACCGGCAAATCGCCGTCGACAGCCCGCGCCGCGCGCTGGCATAATCCCCCGACGGCATCCCGTGCCCCGCCCGCGGCGCGAAGTCGCGGCGGCACCGCCACCGCCCGTTGGGTATCCCGGATGAAGATCGCCGCCCGCCGCGCTCCCTCCCTCGTCGTGCTCGCCGCGGCGCTCGCCGCGGCCTGCGGCGGCAGCTCCGAGCCGGCCGGCCCCAAGGCGCCGCTGCCGGCGGAGTCCTGCACCGTGGGCACCGTGCAGTGCCCCGGCGCCGACGGCACTCCGACGGCCGACTCGTCGCGGTGGACGGCCGGCTGGGGGTTCGTCTGCGCCGACGCCGCGAGGACGCCGACCTACGGGGCCACCGACGGGACGTGGCAGTACGTCGTATGCCCCTCCCTGCCGAACCAGCCCTGCGACCTGACGTCGTCCTTCCTCTGCAACGGGTCCGGGTGGCAGTTCGAGTGCACGGTCATCCGCATCGGTGTCGTCGGCACCTGGAGCTACTACTCCCGCCCCTACTGCCTCAACCCGGGGGCCAACTGGGTCTGCGACAACACGCACCTCCTCGACGACGAGACCTGCGGCATGGGCTGGGGCTGCTGCGCGCAGGGCGCCGGGTCGACCTTCTAGGGGACGCTCGCCGCCGGGTCCCTCGCGGGTCCGGCGGGTGAGACCTTGGACGACATCCGCGTCCACGATCGCACCTGCCGCGAACCGGGACCGCCGCGAGGCGCGTGCTAGCATCGACGACGTCCCGCATGCCGGCATCGCTCGTCGGACAGTACGAACGGATCCTCGCCGCGGATCCCCGGTCGCGGGTGTTCGTGGAGCTCGCCCGCGAGCTCATCGCCGCGGGCGAGGGCGTCCGCGCCGCCGAGGTCTGCCGCCGCGGCCTCGAGCACCACCCCCGCTCCGTGCAGGGCCGCCTCGCTCTCGGCCGGGCGCTCCTCGCCTCGGGGGAGACCCGGGCCGCCGTCGCCGAGCTCCGCGCGGCCGCGGAGGTCGAGCCGGGAAATCCCTACGCCTTGAACCTCGCCTCGGAGGCGCTCGCCGAGCGCGGGCTCCTCGGCGACGCGCGCTTCTTCCTCGAGCGCGCTGTGCCGCTGCAGCCCGGCAACGAGCGCCTCAGGGCCTGGCTCGAGGAGGCCCGCCGCGCCGCCCCCGCCGCGCCGGAGGCGCCCGGCGCGGGGAGCCCGCCCGACGGGAGCGCCGGTGCACCGGCCGAGGCGGCCCCGTCCGGCGACGCGGCCGCGGGCCCGCCCGCCGCGGAGGGCCCAGGCCCCGCGCCGGAGACGCCGGAGCCTCCGGGGAGCCCGAGCGCGCCGCCCCCGCTGAAGCGCGCCCCTCCGCCCATCCCGCCGCCGCGGGCCGAACCCGCCCCGGCGGGGCTCCTCGCCGACGTCCCGCCGACCGCCCCCGCGGCGCCGCCGGCCCCGGCCGCTGCGGCCCCGGACCCCTCCGAGGCGCAGCGCATCGCCGAGACCTACGAGCACGAGCTCCGCAAGGAGCTCCTCGCCTCGGCCCCGCCCGCGCCGGTCCCGCGGCGGCGGTTCCTCGCCTACGCCGCGGCGATCGCCGCGGCCCTCGCCGCCGCGGGCGGCCTCGTCACCTACCTCGCCGTGCGCCACGCCCACCGCGTCGAGGACGCTCAGAGGCTCGTGGAGAGGGCGCGCCGGGGCATCCTCCGGGACACGGACGGGTCCTTGCGGGAAGCGTCCCGCGCGCTCGCGGAGGCGCGCTCGCTCGACCCCGCGAACGCGCTCGCCCGCTCGCTCGCGGCCCTCACGGCCGCGCTGCGCTTCGCCGACCACCGGGACGGGGAGGCGCGGGCTCTCGCCGAGGCGCTGCTGCTCGGCAACCAGGCCGGCGAGGCCGCGCCGGCGGTCCGCTACCTCCTCGCGGCGACGCCCGCCGAGAGGACGGCGGCGTCGGCCGCGCTCGCGGGCTCGCCGTCGACCCCGGCCGGCGCCGCCGAGGCGGTCGCCGCCGAGGCCCTCCTCGCGCTCAACGACTCCCCCGCGGCGCTCCGCCGGCTGGAGGCCGCCGCCCGCTCGACGCCGCCGTCGCTCCGGGCGCTCACGGCGCTCGGCGACCTCGCCCTCGCGCGCGGGGAGCCGGAGGAGGCGCTCCCGTGGCTCGCCGCCGCGCTCGCCGCCCATCCCACCCACCCCGGCGCCGCCGTCGGCGCCGCCGAGGCCCGGCTCCGGCTGCGGCGCGACCTCGGCGACGCGCTCGCCGCGCTCCGGGCCGTCGAGGCGGACCCGGAGAGCGCCCCGCGCGTCGCGGACCGGGGCCGCTTCGAGCTCGCGATGGCGCGCCTCCTCGCCGCGACCGGCGACAGGCCGGGCGCCCTCGAGCGCCTCTCGCGCCTCGCCGGGAAGCCGGGAAGCGGACCGGAGGTCGCGCTCGCCGAGGCGGAGATCGACCTCGCGGCCGGGGCCTGCAGGGATGCCGAGGCCGCCGCGCGCCACGCCGTCGCGACCGGCGGGGCGCTCCCGGCGCGCCTCGCCCTCGCGCGCGCGCAGGCGTGCGGGGGGCGCTACAAGGAGCTCCTCCACGCGTCGGCCGGCCAGGAGGCGCGCGAGCTCCGCCTGCTGCGGGCGGAGGCGTTCCTCGCCCTCGGCTCGCCGACCTCGGCGCTCGCCGAGGTCGAGGCCGTCGGGCGCGGCGGGCGGATGCCAGCCGACGCGGCGGCCCTCTACGCCGTCGTGCTCGACGCGCTCGGCCGCAAGGCGCAGGCGCAGGCGATCCTCGAGCGCCTGCTGTCGCTTCCGAAGCCCCCGGCGGCGGCGCTCCTCGCCGCCGCGCGCGTCGCCGCGGGCGACGGGCGCGCGGGGGAGGCCGAGGCCCTGTACCGGCGGGCGCTCGAGGCCGACCCCGATCTCGCCGAGGCCCACTGCGGGCTCGGGCGGGTCCTCCTCGCGGGCGGCCGCGCCGCCGAGGCCGCGAGCGAGCTCGGCCGCGCCGCGGCGCTCGAGCCGTCGCACGGCGAGGCGCTCGTCGCCCTCGGGCAGGCGCGGCTCCGTTCTGGGGACGCGCCCGGGGCGCGGGAGGCCTTCCGCGCCGCGCTGGCGCTCTCGGCGGACGCGGCCGCGTTGCGCGGACTCGCCGAGGCGGAGCTCGCCGACGGGAACCCGGCGGAGGCCCGTCGGGCGGCGGACCGGGCGATCGCCGCCGACCCCAGGTCCGCGCAGTCGCTCGTCACCGCGGCGCGCGTGGCGCTCGCCCAGGGCGACCGGCGGGGGGCGGTGCGGCTCGCCGAGCGCGCGAAGCGCCTCGCCGGAAAGGGGCCAGCCGCCGCCGATGCGGCGCGCGTCCTCGACGAGGCGCGACGCCGCGGGTAGGCGGACCGGCCGCCCTCAGCGGGCGTGCGGGCCGGGGTGCTTCGCCGCGTTCGGGTGCGTCCCCTTGCCGCCCTTCTGGCCGGCGGGCTTCCCGCCCGCCTTCCCGGAGGCGGCCTTCGCCTGCGCGGGCCTCGCCGCGGTCGCGGGTTGGCCGGCGTGGAGCGCCGTCGCGGCCGGGGCGGGCGGCCTCGCCGACGAGACCGGGGCGGACGCCACCGCCGGGGCGGGCCGCGGCGGGGCGGCCACGCCCGCGCTCCGCCAGGTGCCGTAGGCGCCGACCGCGGCCCCGGGGACGGGAGGCGCGGGCCGGTAGCCCCAGTAGCCGGGCACGGGAGCCGGGTAGTAGAAGGGCCGGTAGGGGTACATCGCCCCCCAGTAGGGCGCGACGCCGAATCCCCAGTGGTACCCCCAGGGCCTCCAGCCGTAGCTGACGGTGAGGCCCCATCCGCCCCAGGAGCTCCAGTAGACGCGCATGCCGCAGCCGTAGGTGACGGGGGGCCCCCACCACCAGGCGCCGACCCACGGGCGGTAGTAGTAGCCCGTGCCGTAGACCACGACGCCCGAGCTCACCACCGTCCCGTAGTAGCCCGGCGTGTAGCCCACGTAGACGACGTCCGGCGTCGCCCCGTAGACGCGGACGTAGGTGACGTAGTGGAGCGGCGAGGACGGCGGGATCGCGTAGATGGCGGGGTCGACGTGGGTCGCCACCGACCAGGGGCCGTTCGCGGTGGGCGCGACGAACCACACGCCGTCCCGCAGCCCGTACCACTCGCCCTCGCGGACCCGGATGACCGGAACGGAGCCGTTCGGCACGTAGGAGAGCGTCGTTCCCTCGATGGGCGCGAGGTCCGGCGGGCCGTCGTAGACGGGGTCGAGCGCCACCGCGTCGCGCCGCACCGTGGCAGTGTGCGGGACGCGGTTCGCGACGACCGCCTCGCGCGACTGGGGCGTCGCCGGGACCGAGGCGAGGACGCTCTCCTTCGCGTGGCCGGGCGGGATGCGGGCGAAGCCCGGCGGAAGGGACGCGGGGTCGACGTAGGTGAAGGGCCCGTCGGCCGTCGCCGCCCGGAACCAGCGACCCGCGGCGAGGACGTACAGCTGCCCGCTCGCGGTGTCGACGAGCACGTCGGAGGTCGTGTTCTTCCAGTAGAGGACGCCCGCCTCGGCGATGGGCTCGAGCTGCGGCGCGCCCTCGGTCACGACCAGCTCGGTCGGCACCGTCGCGACGACCACGTCGGGGGCGCCCTTCGCGAGCGTGGGCCTCTCGCCCGTCGCCGCGGTCGCCTCGGGCGCGTCCGCCTGCGCCCGGGCGGCGAGGAGGTCGACCTGGGGGTTCTTCTTCGCCCATTCGAGGACCGCGCCGAGGCCCGGGGGCGCCGACGCGGCGGCCGCGTACGGCCCGGCGAGCGCGGGCGCCTCCATCCACCCGTCGAGGAGCCGGAGGTAGTGGCGGCCGGTCGCCGGGTCGAGGACGAGGAGCGGGCGGGTGTTGACGACGCGGCGGTAGGGCGTCCCGGAGACGTCCCGGACCTGGGGCGCGCCGTCCACGAGGACGAGGAGCGCCGGCGCCTGCCGGAAGGCGAAGGCCGGCGGGTCGTTCCTCACCGGGCCGCGCCGCTGCGGGCGCGTCGCGGCGGCGATGGCGAGGTCCTCCTGCAGCTTCCCGAGCGGGAGGTCGAAGCGGGTGGGAACGTGGCGCTCGAGGAGCTGCCGCAGCGTCTTCTGCTCGCCCTTCGCACCCGGGAAGGCGGCCTTCGAGACCCGCACGTCGTCGACGTGGACCGTCTTGCCGTCGCTCTGGGTGCGGCCGACGAACTCGACCGTCCCGTACACCGTCGCGCCGGCCTGTCCGACCGCGACCGCGGCCTGCATCTCCAGCGTCGCGCCGTCCCAGCGGACCGGGTCCGGGGAGTAGAGGGAGAGCGTCCGCTCCCCCTCCGTGAACGTCTGCGGCCACGGGCCCGAGAGGTCGGGAGGGGCCGGGTCGGCGGCGGCGAGCCTCGACGCGGCCGCGAGGGAGAGGGCGAGGAGTGCACGTGGGAGCGGATTCAAGGGTCACCCCAGGGCGGGCTTCGGTCGGTCCTCAGGACAACACCCGAACGCCCGCGCGGTTGCGGGGCTCGGCATCTCTTGCGCAGCGTAGGGGCTCTCGCCGATCCCCGCAAAAAGAGCGGCTCCGTTCCTCGACCCGGCGCGGGCCGCCTCGCTCCACCCGATGGGGCCGCGCGCCGCCGGGCGGGGCCGGGGGCGGGTCGACGCCCGGTGCAGCGCCTCAGCGCCGCCAGCGGCCGGCGGCGACGAAGCTGTAGTGGCCGCCCGTCGCGACGATCACGTGGTCGCGGGCGAGGACGCCGACGAGCTCCGCCGCCGCGCGGAGCCGGTCCGTCAGGTCCACGTCCTCGGGGCTCGGCGCCGGGTCGCCCGAGGGGTGGTTGTGGACGAAGATGACGCCGTGGGCTCCCTCCCTCACCGCCGGCCGGAGCGCCTCGCGCGGGGAGACCGGGCACTGGCTGAGCGAGCCCTCCGCGACCCTCTCGGCGCGGAGGAGCCGGCCGCGCACGTCGAGGAGGACGACGTGGAAGCACTCCCGCTCGGCGTGGGCCGCGAAGCGCATGAGCTCGGCGACCCGGACCGGGTCGAGGACGCGGTCGCCGCGGCGCGGGGGCGCCCAGGCGGCCCGGCGGCCGAGCTCGAAGGCGGCCGCCAGGGCGGCGGCGCGCACGGGCCCGACCCCGGGGCGGCGCGCGAGCACGCCCGGAGAGGCCCAGGCGAGCTCGGCGAGCGGGAGGTCCGCGAGCAGCGCGGCGGCCGCCATCCGGGCGGAGCGCGACGAGCCTCGCCCGAGGACGAGGGCGAGGAGGTCCGCGTCGCCGAGGGCGGTCGCCCCCCCGCGGTCGAGGCGGTCCCGGATCTCGTGGGTCTCCGCGTCGCGGGCCACGTCCCTCGCGCGGGAGCACGGGGCGTGCCGGGGCGCCCCGATGGACGGCGGCGACGATGGTCCGGGCGCCTCGCGGACGCCCCGGCCGTGCCGCGGAGGGGCCAGGCGCGGGTGGACCCCGCCCCCTGCGGCGAGGCCGCTTCCGCTCGATTCTCGTCCGATCCGCGTTCGGCGGCCGGGAGCGCTCGGCGCCCCTAGCCTGGCCGCCCGCGGCCCTGGATCACTGCAGGTAGGTGCTCGTGCTGATGTCCTCGTACAGCCTCGGGCCGAACATCTTCATGCCGGTGAGCACCGGCACGGCCACGACTGCGACGAGGACGGCCGCCAAGGCGACGCCCACGACGAAATAGCTGAAACCGATCACCGATAGGCCCAGCATGCCCATGACGGGAAAGGCGAGAAGTTTCTTCATGCTTGTTCCTCCTCCCGGCCGTAGCTGCGCATGAAATGCGTCAGCGCGTCCGTCCGCAAAAAAAGTGTGTTGTTTTTGGCGCAGGATGTCAACGTCGCGCCGGAGGATCACCCTTCGGGGGGGAATCCGCTGGCAATCCTTGCGCGCACCCCGACGGGCGGGGCGTGCCATGACGATATTGGCCTCGATGGGTCCATGACTTCGGGTCAATGGCCGGGAGCGTCTCGGCCGGTTGCGTCGAGGAGCGTCTCGCCGCGGCGGCGCGCACGGAGCTCCAGGACGAGGAGGATCGCCCCCCAGGCGATCACCCCCCAGGACGTCATCGACGCGAGGAAGCCGCGCGTCCCCGCGGTCGCGGAAGACATCTGGTAGCAGGCGTGCCACAGCGCCGCGGCGGCAACGCCCGTGCGGGCGACGACGAAGGCGAGGACCAGCGAGCCCGCGGCGAGCGAGACGGCGAGGACGGCCGTTCCGGCGAGCCCCAGCCCGCGCCAGGCCTCGTTCACGGCGAGGAGCGGGACGAGCCAGAGCCCCCAGGGGACGGCGAGGGCGAGCGCGCCGCCGAGCGGCCCGAGCCGCCTCTGGAAGCGAGGGAGCGCGAAGCCACGCCAGCCGATCTCGTGGCCGAACCCCATCGTCAAAAGCACGAGGTCGAAGACCGGGGAGAGCGGCATCGCCGGCACGCCCGGGAAGCGGACGAGGCTCGCCGGCGACGGCAGGCTGCGCCCGGTCGCGGCGAGGAGCGCGAGCCCCGCCGCGAGGAAGCCGAGCGGCGAGAGCCCGAGCGCCCAGAACGACGCCCTGCGCCAGGGGCAGCGCACGACGCGAAGCACGAGCGACCAGACCCCGGCCCTCCCCTCCACCATGGCCGTCACCGCGAAGGCGGCGAAGGCGGGGCCGAGGAAGCCCGCGAAGTGGGTGGGCATCGATCCGGGCGTCACCCGGCCGCCGGTGACGGCGAGCGTCACCCAGTCGGACCAGGAGAAGGCGAAGACGGTCGCCAGGTAGGCGGCGATCGGGTGGCGGGCCGCGATCTCGCGGGCTTCTTCGAGCGCTTCGAGAAGCGGCCCCACGCAGCCCCGACACTAGAGCCTCGCCCCCCGCGGGCACAAGGCCGCCCCCTGCCCCATCGGGCGAGGTCCGGGGGCGCTCTCCGCGTGATACGAATGTCGGACACCGCCCCGGGGGTACCCGGTGACCGATGCGTTCGAAGGGGGACCGAACCGCCCCTCCCTCGTCCTCGTGGGGGGCTCGGGGTTCCTCGGCCGCCACCTCGTCTCGGCGCTCCGCGACCGCTACCGCATCTGGGTGCTCGCGCGCCGGACCGAGCGCGGGGTCGGGCTCGAGCAGGACCCGCTCGTCCGCTGGACGCAGGTGGACATCGCCGAGCGCCGGCCGCTCGAGGCCGCGTTCGCGGACCTCTCGGGGCTGCCCCGGCCGCTCCACCTCGTGCACCTCGCCGCCCACTACGACTTCACGGGCAAGGAGCACCCCGAGTACCGCCGCACGAACATCGACGGGCTCCGCAACGTCCTCGAGCTCGCGAAGGAGCTCCGGCCGGACCGCTTCTACTTCGCGAGCTCCGTCGCCGCCTGCGCCTTCCCGCCCCCGGGAGGCGCCCTCACCGAGGAGAGCCCCGCCGACGGGGACCACGTCTACGCCTGGACGAAGCGCATCGGCGAGTCGATGGTGAGGGACTCCTCGAGGTGGTTCCCGTCCGTGATCGTGCGGATGGCCGCGCTCTTCTCGGACTGGTGCGAGTACCCGCCCCTCTACTTCTTCCTGCGCACGTGGCTCTCGGGCGCCTGGAACCGCCGCTTCCTCGGCGGGCGTGGGGAGTCGGCGATCCCCTACCTCCACGTCGCCTGCGCCACGCGCTTCTACGCCCGCCTCTTCGAGGTCGGGGAGCGCTTCGCCCCCGGCGAGGTGGTCATCGCCTCGACCGACGGCTGCGTCTCGCACCGGGAGACCTTCGAGGTGGCGACCGCCGCCCGCTTCGGGGAGCCGCTGCGCCCCCTCCGCACGCCGCGCTGGGCGGCGCGGCTCGGCCTCTTCCTCTTCGAGAAGCTCGGGGAGTTCCGCGCCGAGCCGCCCTTCGAGAAGGCCTGGATGGGGCGCTACATCGACGAGCGCCTGAACATCGACGCGCACCGCACTCGCGAGCGGCTGGGCTGGCAGCCGAACCCCCGCCTGCACGTGCTCCGGCGCATCCCCTTCATGGTCGAGAACTTCCGCGCCGACCCGCTCGAGTGGCACCACCGGAACCTCATGGCCATCGAGTCCTTGCGCGTGGAGCCGAACCTGGCCCTCTACCACCTCCTCTCCGAGCACGCGGAGGGGATCCTCGCCGCCTCCATGGCCCACTTCCGCGACGCCGAGAAGGGCCTGGGGCTGAAGCGCTACCTCGACCTCGGCACCGACGAGCTCCTGTGGGCGAAGCGCCAGCTCTACCTGAACCTCCGCAACGCCGTGCGCACCGCGGACAAGACCGTCTTCCGCTCCTACTGCCGCGAGCTCGCCGAGCGCCGCTTCCGCCAGGGCTTCTCGGGCGCGGAGGTGGTGAAGGCCTTCCAGGCCGAGCGAGAGATCGCGCTCGGGGTGCTCCGCTCGGACCCGCGCACGGCGCCGCTCGCGCCCGCCATCGACCAGCACGTGGCGGCCACCTTCGCGGTCGGCATCGACGACCTCGAGGACGTCTTCGAGAGGCTCTCCGGGGACGGCGCGGCGGTCACGCCGTCCTGAGGCGCGCCGCCCGCCGCCACAGCCACAGGCCCACGAGCGCCATCGCACCGTCGGCGGCGCCCGACACCGGGACCGCCCAGGCGGAGACGCCCGCCAGCGCGGCGGCCGCGAGGAAGACGACGGCGATCGCCTTCGCGGTGACGAGGAAGGCGGCCGAGCCGCGCCGGGCGTCGAGGACGTAGCCCGCCGCGAGGACGAGGTGGAAGACGCCCGCCTGCCGCGCGAAGAACACGGGGCGAACCGGGCCGAAGCCGGCGAGCCCGGTCGCGAAGTCGGGGGCGGCGGCGAGCCCCCCCCCGATCGCCACGCTGTGCGCCGCGACGAGGTACGAGAAGAGGCGGAGCTCGTCCGCGGCTCGCATCGCCTTCTCCCCCCGGTGAAGAAGAGGCCGCGGCGGCGCGCCCGCCGCGGCCTCCCCCCCGTCAGAGGGCCTTCACCATCCCGAGCTCGCGCCCGTCCGCGTCGTGGGAATGGATGGCGCAGGCGAGGCACGGGTCGAAGGAGTGGACGGTCCGGAGCGCCTCGAGCGGCCTCTCCGGCACGGCCACCGGGTTCCCGACGAGGGACGCCTCGTACGGCCCTGCCTGGTCCTTCCCGTCGCGGGGTCCCGCGTTCCAGGTGGAGGGCACGACGGCCTGGTAGTTCTTGATCTTCCCGTCCTCGATGACCACCCAGTGGGAGAGCACGCCGCGCGGCGCCTCGTGGAACCCGAAGCCGCGGACGGTCCCGGACGGGAACTTGGGCTCGTTGTAGATGGCGGTGTCGCCCTTCCCGACGTTCTCGGCGAGCATCTGCCAGTGCTTGATGGCGAGCTCGGAGAGCACCGCGGCCCGGATGGCGCGCGCGGCGATCCGGCCGAGGGTCGAGTGCAGCGCCGCCGGCGTGAGCTTCGCGCCCGCCACCTTCCCGGCGACGTCCAGGCACTTCGTCCCCCAGCGCACAAAGCGCTCGTCGCCCTGGGCGATGCCGACGAGCACCTGGGCGAGCGGGCCCACCTGCATGGGCTTCCCGTCGAAGCGCGGCGCCTTCACCCAGGAGTACTTCTTGTCGGCCTCCCAGCTCGTGTACTTCGGATCGGTCGTCTCCTCGAACGGGTGCTTCTGCCAGTCGCCGTCGTACCAGGAGCGGGCGATGCTCTCGGTGACGTTCTTCTCGAAGTACGGGTCCTTGAAGGACTTGATGGGCTTCACCGTCGAGAGGTCGCCGTTCACGATGGTGCCGCCCGGCAGGTCGAACTTGGTCGCCGCGGCGTCGACGGGGAGGTCGGGGACGGCGAGGTAGTTCGTCACCCCGGCCCCGTACTTCAGCCAGTCCGCGTACATGCCGCCGACCGCGCAGACGTCGGGGAAGTAGACCTCCTGGACGAAGCGGATGGTCGGCTCGAGCTGCTTCTTGATGTCGAACAGCTTGTTCATGTTGAGCGGGCTCGCCGCGTCCAGGTTGATCGCGTTCGAGACCCCGCCCACGGCCATGTTCTGGATGTTCGGGGTCTTCGACCCCAGGATGGCGACCGCCTTCAGGGCGTTGCGCTGGAACTCCAGCGCCTGCAGGTAGTGGGCGACGGCGAGCAGGTTCACCTCCGGCGGGAGCTTCATCGCCGGGTGGCCCCAGTAGCCGTTCGTGAAGATGCCGAGCTGGCCGCGCGTGACGAAGGTGTCGAGCTTCGCCTTCACCTCCTTCATCGTCTGCACGCTGTTGTCGGGCCAGTCGGAGAGCGACTGGGCGATGGAGGCCGCCTTCGCCGGATCGGCCTTCAGCGCCGAGACCACGTCCACCCAGTCGAGCGCCGACAGCTGGTAGAAGTGCACGATGTGGTCGTGCAGCGCGTGGGCGATGACGATGAGGTTGCGGATGAGCTGCGCGTTGAGCGGGATGTCGAGGCCCAGCGCGTTCTCCACCGCGCGCACGGACGCGATGGAGTGCACCGTCGTGCACACCCCGCAGATGCGCTGGGTGAAGAGCCAGGCCTCTCGCGGGTCGCGGCCCTGCAGGATGTTCTCGATGCCGCGCCACATCGTGCCGCTCGACCAGGCCTTCTTGACCTTCCCGCCGTCGACCTCGCAGTCGATGCGCAGGTGCCCCTCGATTCGGGTGATGGGATCGATGGTGATGCGCTGGCTCATGTTCGACCTCTACCGGGCGGCGGCGCCGCCGAGGACGGGGAACTTCTTGATGACGACGAGGTAGGCCATCGTCTCCGTGGCGATGAGCCCGAAGGTGATGAGGATCTCCTGGACCGAGGGGAAGTAGGTCCAGCCGTAGCCCGGCTGGAAGGCGAAGAGGTACGTGTTGAACCGGTAGAGGACGCCGGCGCCGATGAGGAGGAACGCCGCCTGCAGCTGCAGGGCGGGGCTCGTGCGGGTGCGCTTCCGGAGGAGGAGCACCGCGGCCGCGAGCCAGAGCGCCGTCTCGGCGAGGAAGAGGAACGAGAAGCGCCCCGCCCCGAAGATCGCCGCCGCCTGGCCGCGCGCCAGCACGTCGATCCACCGGACGGCGAGGTACACGACCACGATCCCGCCCGCGACGAGCCCGAGCATGCCGAGCAGCTCGGTCTCCGGCTTCAGGCGGTAGGCGCGGGAGGTGAAGGTGTTCTCGACCACCACCGCCGCGTAGCCCATGGCGATCGCGGAGACGAGGAAGAAAAACGGCAGCCAGGGGGTGAGCCAGAGCTTGTGGAGCTTGGAGGCCGCGAGCAGGAAGATCGAGCCGAGGGACGACTGGTGCATCGTCGGGAGCAGGAGCCCGAACGCGATGACGAACGGGAGCGCCGCCTGGAGCTTCGGCGAGACGGCCGCGGCGAAGCGGCGCAGCCCCTCGTTCTTGCCCTCCTTCCAGGAGTCGAGGAAGGCCGGGGACACCTCGATCCACAGCACCACGATGTACGCCATGACGCAGAGGGCGACCTCGAGGAGCGCGGAGCGGAGGTTCCAGCTCCAGACGAAGAGGGGGATCTTCCACAGCCCCCAGTAGCGCCCCACGTCGAAGGCGATGGCGACCGCGGCGGTCGAGTAGCCGAGCGCGGCGGTGAGGAGCGCCGGACGGACGAGCGGGTGGTACTTCCCGCGGTTGAAGATGTAGACGAGCAGGGCCACGGCGTAGCCGCCCGAGGCGAGCGCGGTGCCGACGACCACGTCGAGGGCGATCCAGATGCCCCACGGGTAGCCGTCGTTCATGGCGGTGGCGGCGCCGAGGCCGCCCGCCCAGCGCTGGATCCCGGCGATGGTGCCGAGCACCCAGAGCGCGAAGAGGACGAGGAAGAAGGGCGTGACGATCTTGCCGCCGACGGGGCGCGCCGCGATCTCGCTCATGGCCGCTCCTCCTTCTTCCCCTCGGCCTCCTCGCCGCGGCGCCGGTTCTTCCAGGCGACGAAGGCGAAGGCGGCGTAGAGGGCGACGGGGGCGATCCCGGCCTTGTAGATCCCGCCGTGGATCGCGTGGCTCAACGTGGGGATGGCCTCGTCGCCGAGGTCGGGGAGCCCGAGCTTCTTCGGCGGCATCGCCGCCGGGGCGAGGTAGAGGACCTGCGTCCCACCCGCCTCGCGCTCGCCGTACACCTCGGGGTGGTAGGCGCCCTTCTCGGCGGCGATGCGGCGGTGCGCCTCCGCCTTGAGGTCCGCCACCTTGCCGGTGACGATGGCCTTGCGCGGGCAGACCTGCGCGCACGCCGGCCCCTCCTCGCGGTGCCGGCACAGCTCGCACTTCACGATCCTCGAGCCGAAGGCGCTGTGCCAGAGGAACTTCGGCACGTTGAACGGGCAGACGACCTCGCAGTAGCGGCAGCCGACGCACAGGTTCACGTCGTAGGCGACGACGCCCGTCGTCGGGTTCTTCTTGAGCGCCCCGATCATGCAGGCGTTCACGCACGCGGGCTCCGTGCAGTGCATGCAGCCGCCCTTCACGAAGGCGTTCCTGTCGCCGTCCTGGGCGAGCCGGATGATGTTCTTCGTGGTCGCCGAGAGGTCGACCGGCGCGTTGTAGGGCGCGCCGTTCAGCATCTGCTCGTCGACCGGCAGGTCGTTCGCCTTCTTGCACCAGGTGACGCAGGCGCGGCAGCCGATGCAGCGGGTCGAGTCGTAGAGGAGCCCGACCGCGTCCGGGTAGGCCCCGGCCTCCCTCGCCGCCGCCGGCCGGACCGCCGCGGCGGTCGCCGCGGATCCGGCCAGGATCTTGAGGACGGTCCTCCGCTGGATGCCGGCCATGGTCACTCCTTCTTCTCGCCGGACTCGCCGGCGGGCTCGCCGTCGCGGCCGATGTTCCGCGAGACCGCCACCCCGGCCCCGACCAGCGCGCCCACGGCCACGCCCGCGAGACCCGTGGCCCAGGGGCTCACCTCGCCGCGCGGCGTGGAGACCGCCGGGTACACGCCCGGGGGCCCCAGCGTCTCGGGCTCGACCGTCTGGAACAGCGGCACCCGGAAGGCGAGCTCCTTCTCGGTGCAGCCGAAGCACTGGGAGCCGATGCCGATGGGCCAGGCGCCGATGACGTCGCCGAAGTTGAGGAGCGAGCAGTTCGCGTGCGTGCGGGGCCCCTTGCACCCGAGCTTGTAGAGGCACCAGCCCTGGCGCGAGCCCTCGTCGCCGTAGCGGGTGCAGAAGCGCCCGGCGTCGAAGTGCGGCCGGCGCGGGCAGTCGTCGTGGATGACGCGCCCGTAGGCGAACTTCGGGCGCAGCTTCTCGTCGAGCGCGGGCAGCGTCCCGAAGGTCGCGTACTGGAGCACCGTCCCGAGCAAGTTGTAGGGGTTCGCCGGACACCCGGGGATGGTGACGAGCGGCTTGTCCTTGACGACGTCCTTCACGCCCACGGCGCCGGTGGGGTTCGGGTCTGCCGACGGGATCCCGCCCCAGGAGGCGCAGGAGCCGATGGCGATGACGGCGCCGGCCTTGCCGGCGACGTCCTTCACGATGTCGAGCGCGGTGCGGTCGCCGATCTTGCAGTAGACGCCGTTGTCCTTCGTGGGGATCGCGCCCTCGACGACGCACACGTACTTGCCCTGGTTGGCCTTCACGGCCTCCTGCAGCACCGCCTCCGCCTGGTGGCCGGCGGCCGCCATGAGGGTCTCGGAGTAGTCGAGGGAGACGAGGTCGAGGACGAGCTCGGCCACGGTGGGGTGGCCGGTGCGCAGCAGCGACTCCGTGCAACCCGTGCACTCCTGGAACTGGAGCCAGACGACCGAGGGCTTCTTGGGGAGCGCCACCCGCTGGGCCATCTTCTCCGCCGCCTCCGCGGGGAGGCCGACGGCCGCGGCTGCCATGGTGCACACCTTGAGGAAATCGCGCCGGTTTACATCGCCGAGACCGCTTGCGCTCGCCTGGGCCTTCGTTTCCATCGGGCCACCTCCAGTGGCGGAAGCTTGGCGAATCGCGGATCGTGAAAACGTTGACAGCGGTCAATCAGCGAAAACTTAGCGCGCAATGCGTGCACGGCGGGTGACAATGCCCCGTTTTCACGACTGAATCCCTATTCTCGACCGTTGCGAACCACTTTGCGCCGCGGCTTCGCCTCGAACCCGCCGTACAACCTTGGGGGGGCCCCCGGCGGAAGCCCCTCCTCTCGCCGGAGAAGCACGCCGGGACGCGGGCGCCGGTCGCGCCCTCATTCGCCATCCGTGAACGCGGGGGCGGCGCTTGCCCGGCACGGCGCCCGGGTGCGATGGTCGGGCGAGCGTGCCGCGGCCTCCGAGCGAGCGAGGGGCGCCCCTCCCGCACGCCGGCCGGCCGGCGCGCCGGGCGGCGCGCTTCCTCTTCCTCCTCGCGGCCGCCGCGGTTCCGCTCGCGGCGGCCTTCTTCCTGCCCGTCGCCGCCCTCGCCTGGTTCCTCGGGCGGGAGCGGCTCGCGGTCGCCGCGCTCTGCCTCGTGCCGGCGATCCCGCTCGCGGCGGCCGCCTCGGGCCTCCTCGTCCTCGCGCTCGGGGCCGCTTCCCGGCGCCGGTAGCCCGAACGCGAGAGGGCCTGCCCGGGGACGGGCCGGCCCTCTCGCGCCGCCCGCGCGGGCGGCCTCCTCTCCCGGCGGGACTACTTCGCGGCCGGCTGCTCCTTCACGAGCTCGGCCTGGATGTCGATCCTCACCTCGTTGCCCACGACCGGGCTCACGTCCGCCGCGTTCCCGAAGCTCACGTTGAAGTCGCGGCGGTTGATCTTGGTCGTCGCCGAGAAGCCGCGCCGGGTGTGGCCCCAGGGGTCCGCGACCTCCTTCGTGAGCTCGCCGTCGAGCGTCACGGGCTTCGTGACGCAGCGGATGGTGAGGTTCCCCTCGACCTTCAGGGCGCCCTCCGCGCCCGGCGTCACCTTCGTCGACTTGAAGGTGATGTTCGGGCACTTGTCGACCTCGAGGAAGTCACCGGACTTGAGGTGCCCGTCCCGCTTCGGCTCCCGGGTGTCGATGCTCGCCACCTCGATGGAGGCCTCGACGGTCGCCTTCGAGAGGTCCTTGTCGTCGATGGACGCCTTGCCCGTCGTCTTGCCGAACTCGCCCTTCACGTCGGTGATGACGAGGTGCTTCACGCTGAAGCCCACGCGCGTGTGGGCGGTGTCGATGTTCCAGGTGCTCGAGTCCGCGAGCGCGAGCCCCGGGGCGAAGGCGGCGAGCGCGGCGGCGATGCGGATGGTCTTCTGCATGTCTTCCCTTCCTCTCTGTGGTCTGGGTTTACGCTGCACCGCGGAGCTCGAAGCTCCGCATTCCGAGGCTCCCGTAGTGGAAGCCCTCGAAGACGGGCGCCGGGCGCTCGCCCTGCCGGGCGGCGCCGAGCACCACGAACATCGGGTCGATGTGCTCGGTCGTGGGCGCCGCGCGCACGGCGTGGGGGGCGCGGTCGCGGTAGTCGAGCACGCTCTCCACGTCGCCCTGCGCGAGGTGGGAGGCGATCCAGGCGTCGAACTCCGCCGCCCATGCCTGGGGCGCGGCGTCGTGGTCGCTCCACTGCAGGAGCATCAGGTTGTGGACGAGGCCGCCCGAGCCGAGCAGGAGCACGCCCTCGTCGCGGAGCGGCCCGAGCGCCTCGCCCACGCGGAAGAGCTCGTCCGGCGGGAGCTCCGGGAGGGAGACCTGCACGACCGGGACGTCGGCCCCGGGCCAGGCGATGCGGAGCGGAATCCAGGCCCCGTGGTCGAGGCCGCGGACCGGGTCGAGCGCCGCCGCGAAGCCGGCCGCGGCGAGGCGCCCCACGATCGACTGGGCGAGCACCGGCTCGCCCGGGGCCGAGTACTCGAGCCGGTAGAGCTCGGAGGGGAAGCCCCCGAAGTCGTAGATCAGCCGGTGGCGCGAGGCGGCGGTGACGGCGAGCCCACGCGGCGTCGTCCAGTGCGCCGAGACGACCGCGATCGCGCGCGGCCGCACCCGGCGGCCGAGCGCCACGAGCGCCTCGGTGAAACCGTCCCGCTCGAGCGCCTCGGTCGGCGACCCGTGGGAGACGAAGACCGCGGCGGCGGGCGCGCTCACGTCGCCCTCCCCTGCCGGCCTCGGCTGCCGGGGCGCGCGAACGACCGGGCGAGCGCGTCCGCGTGCCCCTCGAGCGCCCCCGGACGCACGCTGTAGTAGTGGAACTGCCCCTCGCGCCGCGCCCTGACGAGGCCCGCGTCGATGAGGATCTTCAGGTGGTGGGAGACGGTCGCCTGCGACACCGGGAACAAAGTGGTGAGGTCGCGGCAGTTGATCTCCCCCGCCTGGGCGATGCGCCGGAGCAGCTCGTACCGGGTCGGGTCCGAGAGCGCCTTCGCGACGCGCACCGCCTGCTTGCCTTGCCGATCCATCGACATATCGATATGCGTCTATTTAACGCCGGGCCGGGCGGCGTCAAGCGATTCGACGACGGACCGGCCCTACGGGCGCAGGAAGCGCTCGAGCGCGCGGTAGCAGGCGAGGATCGCACCCACCTCCACCCACTCGCCGCGCTGGTGCGCCTGCGCCGTCGCGCCGGGCCCGTAGTTCACGGCCGGGATCCCCGTCGCGGCGAGGCGCGCCACGTCCGTCCAGGCCTGCTTCGCCTCGACCGGCGCCCCGGACCGTTCCCGGAGCCTCTCGACGAGCGGGTGGTCGGCGAAGGCCGGGCAGGCGGGCGCCCGGTCCACCACCTCCGCCGCCGCGCCGTGGCGGGCGGCGAGCCCGGCGAGCTCCCGCTCGGCGTCGGCGAGCGATCGGTCGGGCGCGAAGCGGAAGTTCAGGTTCAGCGTGCAGCGGTCCGGGACGACGTTCCGCGCGCGCCCGCCCTCGATCCGGGTCGCGGACAGGACCTCGACGAAGGACAGCCCGCCGCTTCGGACCTCCCGGGGCGGGCGCGCGGCGAGCTCGGCGAGGAGCGCGCCCGCCTTGTGCACCGCGTTCTCCCCCTGCCAGGGGCGCGCCGAGTGGGCGGCGCGCCCGGAGAAGGTGACCGTCGCGTGCATCGAGCCCACGCAGCCGAGCGCGAGGCGGTTGTCGGTGGGCTCGAGGCACACGGCGAGCGCGGCGCCGCGCACCTCCGGGGTCTCTTCGAGGAGCGGCCCGAGCTCGTTCTCCACGTAGGGGCCCTCCTCGCGGGCGTAGAGGACGAGCGCGAGGTCCGCGAACCGCTCCTCGCGGGGGAGCCGCTCGGCGAGCTCCATCGCCACGGCCACCCCGGACTTCATGTCGGAGGCCCCCGGGGCCGTGAGGCGCCCCCCCTCGCGCCGCGGCGGGCCCCGGTCCTCGGCGTGGACCGGCACCGTGTCGATGTGGCCGCAGAGCGCGACGAGCGGCCGCGTGAAGCCGGGCGCGTCCGTCACCGGCACGTCGCCGTCCACGCGCACGACGAGCGAGTTCAGCACCCGGTGGACGTGGGGGAAGCGACCGCGCGCCCAGCGCTCGAGATCGTCGCAGAGCGCCTTCTCCTCGCCGATGGGCGACGGGACGGCACAGAGCGCCTCGGTGCGCCGCGCGAGCGCGTCCGCGAGGCCCGCCGTCACACCGGGACCTCGAATTGCCGGAGCGTCTCGTTCAGGGACACCTTCTTGTCGGTCGCGGCGCTGCGGCGGCCGACGATCAGGGCGCAGGGGATGTTGTAGGTGCCGGCCGGGTACCTCTTCGGGCGCGTCCCGGGGATGACCACCGACCCCGCCGGCACCCGCTTCTTGTGGACGACCTCCTCGGGACCGGTGACGTCGATGATGGGGGTCGAGCCGGTGATGACGACGTTCGCGCCGAGCACCGCCCCCGCCTCGACGAGCACGCCCTCGACGAGGATGCAGCGGCTCCCGATGAAGCAGTCGTCCTCGACGATGTTCGGGCGCGCCCCGGGTGGCTCGAGGACCCCGCCGATCCCCACGCCGCCGGCGAGGTGCACGTTCTCGCCCACCTGGGCGCAGGAGCCGACCGTCGCCCAGGTGTCGACCATCGTGCCGGCGCCGACGCGGGCCCCGATGTTCACGAAGCCGGGCATCACCACCGCGCCCGGCGCCACGTACGCCCCGTAGCGCACCACCCCGCCGGGGACGAGCCGCACCCCCGCCCGCTCCAGGTCCTTCTTGAGCGGGATCTTGTCGCGCACCTGGAACGGTCCGTAGTCGACGGCCTCCATGCCGGCGATGGCGAAGTAGAGGTTCACGGCCTGCATGAGCCAGGCGTTCACCTTCCACTCGCCGTCGACCTTCTCGGCGACCCGGAGCTCGCCCTTGTCGAGCCCGTGGACCGCCTGCAGGACCGCCGCCCGGACGAGCGGCTCCCCGAGCCGGGTGCGGTCCTCCCACGCCGCGGCGACGCGCTTCTCGAGCTCCGCCACTTCCTTCACGCTCTCACCGTCCGCCATCTCGCGATCGCCTCCTCGATGTCCCCCAGCGTGGGGACGAGCGAAACCCGCACGTAACCCTCGCCGGCCGGCCCGAAGGCGCCGCCCGGCGACACGACGATCCCCTCCTCGAGGAGCCGCCCCGCGTAGCTCGCCGACCCGTGGCCGGCGGGGACCTTCACCCACAGGTAGAGGGTGGCGGCGGATCCCCGGACCTCGAGCCCGGCCTCCCGGAAGAAGGCGAGCAGCCGGTCCCGCTTCGCCCGGAACACCTCGCGCCGGGCCGCGGCGTGGGCGTCGTCCCTCCAGGCCGCGATCGCGGCGGCGGTGACGAAGTCCGGGGAGGCGACGCCCGGGTGGGAGCGCATGCGCTTCACGAGCGCGACGAGGTCCGGGTCGCCGGCGACGAAGCCGCTGCGGTACCCGGTCATGCCGCTGCGCTTCGAGCAGGAGTGGATGGCGAGGACGTTCTCGACCTGGACCTCGAGCATCGAGAGCGGCGGCTCGTCGAAGTAGACGTCGGCGTAGCACTCGTCGGAGACGACGACGAAGCCGTGCGCCTTAGCGGCCCGCCCCACCCGCTCCAGGTAGCCGCGGGGCGCGACCGCCCCGGTGGGGTTGTGCGGGTAGGAGATCCAGAAGAGGAGCGTCTCGTCGAGGAGCGCCGCCGGGAGCGAGCCGGGCTCGAGGAGGAAGCCGCTCTCCGCCCGGAGCGGCGCCTTCACGGGCTCGAGGCCGGCGAAGCGCGCGCCCACCTCGTAGGTCGGGTAGCCCGGGTCTGGCAGCACGACCTTCCTCCTCTTCGGGGCGCCCGCGAAGGCGAGCGGGAGGTGGAAGATGGACTCCTTCGCGCCGGTCGCCGGGACGACCTGCCGGTCCGGATCCACGGACACGCCGAAGCGGCGCGAGAGGTAGCCCGCCACCGCCTCCCGGAGCGCCGGCGTCCCCGCCGGGCTCGGGTACTGCGACACCTCGGGCACGGCGGCGCGGAGCGCCTCGCGGAGGAACGGCGGCGTCGGCTCCCGGGGATCGCCGAGCCCGAAGTCGTAGAGCTTCCGTCCGGCGCGGTGGAGCTCGGCCTTGCGCACGTCGAGCTCGACCATGAGGTTCGGCGCGAGGGCGTCGAGGACTGGGTTCTGGGGCGGGCTCCGCAGGGGAAAAACTCCTCTCGGGACGGCGAAGGAGTGCATTATATGCGGGCATGCTCCACTACGACGTGGTCGTCGTCGGCAGCGGGCCGGCCGGCGAGAGGGGCGCGACGCGCGCCGCCTACCTCGGCAAGAAGGTCGCGGTGATCGAGAAGGAGGCGGTCCCGGGGGGCGCCTGCGCGAACACCGGAACCATCCCGTCCAAGGCGCTGCGCGAGACGGCGCTCGCGATGGCCCAGTCGAAGCGGCGCGACGTGCACGGCTTCATCCTTCAGGTCGCGGACACCATCTCGGTCTCGGCGCTCATGGGGCGCCGCGGCCTCGTCACCGCCCGCGAGCACTCCCGCATCCGCGGCCGGCTGTCGCAGTACGCGATCGAGATGTTCCGCGGCACGGCGAGCTTCATCGACCCCCACACGCTCCGGGTGAGCGTCCCCGACGGCGGCGCGCAGGAGATCCGGGGCGACGTGATCCTGCTCGCCCCAGGGACCCGCCCCTTCCACCCGCCCGGGATGCCCATCGACCACTCGAACGTCTACGACTCGGACTCGATCCTGATGCTCGAGAGGGTCCCGCAGTCGCTCGCCGTCCTCGGCGGCGGGGTCGCCGGCTCGGAGTACGCCTCCACCTTCGCGGCGCTCGGCGTCCACGTCACCTTGGTCGACTCGCGGGACCGGGTGATGCCCTTCCTCGACGCCGAGCTCTCGCAGGAGCTCGAGCGGCTCTGGACCGAGTTCGGGGTCATGATCAAGCACAAGACCCGCGCGCTGAGGCTCGAGCCGGGCGAGCGGGACGTGCTCGTGACGCTCAACGACGGCTCCCGGCTCGTCGCCGACAAGGTCCTCGTCGCCGCCGGCCGGGTCGGGAACGTGGAGGCCCTGAACCTCGAGGCTGCGGGGATCAAGGCCGACGACCGCGGGTACCTGAAGGTGAACCAGCACTTCCAGACGTCGGTCCCCCACGTGTACGCGGCGGGCGACGTCATCGGCTTCCCCGGCCTCGCCTCCACCTCCATGGAGCAGGGGCGCGTGGCGATGACCCACGCCTGCCGCGGGACCGACTTCCGCACCCAGCTCTCCGGAGAGGTCCCGACCGGCATCTACACCATCCCCGAGCTCGGCTCCGTCGGCGAGACCGAGGAGTCGCTCCAGCAGAAGGGGGTCCCCTACGTCGTCGGCAAGGCGACCTTCGTCGAGAACGCCCGCGCGAACCTGATCGGCGAGGCGGTCGGGTGGCTGAAGTTGCTCGTCGCCCAGGGCGACGAGCGGGTGGTGGGCGTGCACGTCATCGGGCCCCACGCCTCCGAGCTCGTCCACCTCGGGGCCGCGGTGATGTCGCTCAAGGGGACCTTCCGCTACTTCATCGAGGCGGTGTTCGACTACCCGACGCTCGGCGAGGCCTACAAGGTCGCCGCCTACGACGCCCGGAAGAAGCTCAAGGCGGCGGGCGGCGCCCAGGGCATCGAGTAGCCCCACGAGGGGCGCGCTCCCCCCCCCGCCGGCCTTGCTTGATCTGCGTCAATCGTCTGCCTATCCTCTGCCGGCCGTCGAAAGGCGTGTCCGGGGGAGGTCTTGACCGAGGCGTCGAACCAGGCCCGCTCCCCCGCCGCGGCGTCGCTTCGGCGCCCCGCCGCATTCGCCGCCCTCGCGCTCCTCGCGCTCGCCGGCTGTGCGAAGCCGCCCCCCGCCCCCGAGCACCTCTCCGAGACCGGGCTCTACGCCGACGCCTCGACGCGCACCGTCGACGCCCGGAACCTCGCCTACTCGCCGCAGTACCCGCTGTGGTCGGACGGCGCGAGGAAGGTCCGCTGGGTCCTCCTGCCCCCGGGAAAGGCCATCGACGCGAGGAATCCCGACGTCTGGGACTTCCCCGTCGGGACGAAGTTCTGGAAGGAGTTCAGCTTCGCCGGACGCCGGGTGGAGACCCGCTTCCTGTGGAAGGTCGCGAAGGACGACTGGACCATCGCCACCTACGCGTGGAACGAGGACGGGACGGACGCCGTCCGCGTCCCCGACGAGGGACTCCACGACCACGTCGAGATCGCACCGGGGAAGCGCCACGACATCCCCGGCGTCTCCGAGTGCAAGCAGTGCCACGAGGGGCGCGACCGGATCCAGATCCTGGGCTTCTCGGCGCTGCAGCTCTCCCCGGACCGCGATCCGCTCGCGCCGCACGCCGAGCCCCCCGCTCCCGGGATGGTCGACCTCGCCGTCCTCGTCGGGCGGAAGCTCGTCTCGCCGGCGCCGGCGGAGTGGCCCCGGATCGCCGCGAAGGACGCGACCGAGCGCGCCGCGCTCGGCTACCTCCACTCGAACTGCGGGAGCTGCCACGACCGCACGACGTCGCTGGCGTCCATCGGGATGGTGCTCCGCCAGCCGTGCACGCACGGCGCAACGAACCCGGTCGCCGAGACGGCGTTCCTCGCTCGGAGCCAGCTCCGGCAGCCCGGCGACCCGACGAGCGACGCCTTCCGGATCGAGCCGGGGATCCCTTTCCGGAGCGCCGTCGTCTTCCGCATGGCGACGCGCAACCCCACGAGGCAGATGCCGCCGCTCGGCACGAAGATCGTCGACCAGGAGGGGCTCGCGCTCGTGGAGCGGTGGATCGCGAGCCTCCGGGTGGAGAAGCCGCAGTCCGTCAACGACAAGGAGAAGCCATGAACGCCATCTGGAAGCGCGCGCCGGCCGTCCTCGCCGTCCTCTCCCTTTCCGGCGCCGCCGCGTCCGCGGCCGATGGCCCGAAGCTCAAGGGAAAGGCGAAGCGCGGCGAGTACCTCGTGAGGTCGATGGGCTGCAACGACTGCCACACGCCCTGGAAGATGGGCCAGAACGGCCCGGAGCCGGACATGACCCGGATGCTCTCGGGTCACCCGTCCGCGATGGTCATGCCGCCCCCGCCCAAGCTCCCCGAGGGCCCGTGGCTGACGATCGCCGCGGCCACGATGACCGCCTGGGCCGGGCCGTGGGGCGTCTCCTTCACCGCCAACATCACCCCCGACCCGGAGACGGGGATCGGCAAGTGGACCGAGAGGAACTTCATCGACACGATCCGGAACGGCAAGGTGATGGGGAAGGGGCGGGCGCTGCTCCCCCCGATGCCCTGGCCCATGTACCGGAACCTGACGGACGACGACCTGAAGGCGATCTTCGCCTACCTGAAGGCCGTCCCGCCCCTGAAGAACAAGGTCCCGGAGCCCATCGCCCCGGACGAGGCGCCGAAGCCCCACTAGCCGACGCGGGCTCCTAACCCAGGCGGGCGCGCGCCTGCGAGAGCGCCTCGTGCACCTTCTCGAGGGCGCGGCGCGCCTCGACGAGCTCGTCCCGCTCGCGCTTCACCTCGGCGAGCTCCCGGCCGAGCGCGTCCCGCTCCCGGGCGGTCTCGGCGAGCGCGGCGCGGAGCCGTGCCCCCTCGGAGGTCCGCTCGTCGAGCTCGGCGGTGAGGCGCTCCCCCTCCGAGCGGGAGGCGGCGAGCGCCGCCTCGAGCTCGTCGGCGCGGCGCGCGAGGTCGTCGGCGAGCTTCTGGCGCTCCTCGTCGAGCGCCACGAGAGCCTGGGCCCGCCTCACCGACTGGTCGCGCTCCTCCTCGAGCGCGTTCATCTCGCCGAGCATCTCGGCGAGGACGGCCCGCTTCTCCTCGATCTCGTGCTCGACGGCGCCGAGCCTCTCCCGGGCCGCCTTCGACTCGGCGGCGGCGCGCCCGAGCTCCGCCCGCGCCTCCTGCAGGTCGCCGCGGAGGGCCTCCTCGAGGTCCCGCGACCGGGAGAGCTCGCGCTCCATGTCGGAGACCAGGGAGAGCGCGCTCTCCGCCGCCCGGGCGGGCTCCCTCGGGCTCGCCGCGGCCGGGGGACCGCGGCGGGCGGCCTCCATGACCTTGCGCTTGATCTTCTCGAGCCGCTCCCGACGCGACGCGAAGTCCGGCGCCGGGGCGGGCGGGGGCGGCGCCGCGGCGCGCTCCGGCGCCCGCGCGGCGGGCGCCTCGGCCGGACGCCCGGTCGGCGCCTCCGCGGCCGGCGCCGGCGCGGGCGGCGCGGCCCCGGGCAGGGTCGCCTGCGCCGGCACCTTGGCCTCGACCGTCGCCTCGGCCGCGCCGGCGCTTCGGAGCCTGGGCTTCAGCTTCGGGACGTTGGCGTCGAAGGCCTTTCTCATCTCGCGCTCCTCGCCTGGCTCGCGCGCAATCCTGCCCGGATGCGCCCGAGGACCTCCTCCTGCATGGCCTCGATGTCGCTCGCGCCCTTCGAGTCCGGGTCGTAGCCGAAGATGGGGCAGCCCTCGCTGGAGGCCTGCGCGAACTTCGTGCACTGGCGGACGATGCTCTCGAGCAGGTACTCGGAGTAGTGCTCGCGGAGCGCGTCGACCGCCTCCCGCGCGATGCGGAAGGTCTGGTTGTAGGCGTTCACGCAGATGAAGATGTTCTCGAGCTCGTGGGCCAGGTCCTCCTCGAGCCCCTGGATGGTCTCGAAGAGGAGACGGAGCCCGTCGTAGGAGAGGAAGTCCGCGAGCACGGGCGTGATGAGGTCGTTCGCCGCCATGAGGGCGTTCAGGTTCAGGAGCCCGAACGACGGCGGCGCGTCCATCACCACGAAGTCGTAGCGGGTGTCCGCCTCCTTGAGGGCGTTGCGGAGCTTGAATTCGCGGCCGGCCATGGGCATGAGCGAGAGGTCGACCGTGCTCATCGCCAGGTTCGACGGGACGAGGTGGAGGCCGGGCATCTTCGTCTCGATGGTCACCTCGACGAGCGGGACCTTGCGGACGAGCACGTCGAAGAGCGTGCGCGGGAAGGAGGCCCCCTCCTCCCCGAGGCACCGGGTGGCGTGCCCCTGGCTGTCGAGGTCGATGACGAGCACCCGGTAGCCGCGCTCGGCGAGCCGGTACGCGTAGGACGTGGAGAGCGAGGTCTTGCCGGTGCCGCCCTTGAAGTTCAGGAAGAGCTGTCGCCGGTGCGGGAAGGGAGGGGGCGAGCGCTTGAGCTTCGCGCGGAGCTCGCCCAGGTCCTTCGCGCCGAGGCCCTCGCGCTTCCCGAGCGTGTCGACCACCTGCTTCGGGGAAGCGCCGAGGAGCTCGGCGAGTCGCTTGGGCGTGTAGCGGACGTTCTCCATCGGGACCTCGGGATCGCTTAAGCCGGGAAGTAGCGCTGGCCGCGGCGGACGACCGCGCCCTTCGCCGCGAGTGCCTCGAGCGCGGCGGCTCCGCCGGGCACGAGCCCGGCGATCTCGTTCAGGGTGCGGCCGCGAAGGGCGGAGCGGACCTCCAGGAGCACCGCATCCTCGGTGGGGCTCCCGCCCGCCGCCTCGGGCTCGAGGACGGCGACCGCGGCCCGGACGGCGGGGGCCGCCCGGCCGTCCCCGGCGCGGGGCGCGGCGGCGCGGACGGGGGCCGACGCCGGAGCGACGAACGGCGCGGCCGGGGCGGAGGCGACGACGGCGTCCCGCAGGACGGCGCAGTCGAGCGCGGCGAGCTTGCCGGCGATGCGCCGAGCGGCGCGGCGCCGCTCCTCGGCGGGGAGCTCCGCGCGGACCGGCTCCCCCGCCCAGCGGGCCACCGCCTCCGCCGCCGTCCGGCGCACGCCTTCCTGGGCGTGGTCGAGCGCGCGGGCGAGCGCGCCCTGCGCCTCGGCCGTCGGGCGCCCCGAGAGCGCGAGCGCCGCGGCGCGCGCGACGCCGGCGTCGTGGTCGGCGAGGGCGGAGGCGATCGCCTCGTCGGCGGTCGGGCCGCGGACGAAGCCCAGGAGGAGGACCGCGCGGCGCCGGACGGACGGGCTCCGGTCGCCGAGCGCGGCGACGAGGCGCGCCCCCGCCTCCGGACCGGCGAGCGCCGCCACCGCCTCGAGCGCGGCGATGCGCACCGCGGGGCGCGGGTCGGAGAGCTCGCGGGCCGCGATCTCGGCGGCGGCCGGCTCGGAGAGCTCGGCGAGCGCCGAGAGGAGCGCGGCCTTCACGTCGGGGTCGCGCTCCCGGCCGACGGAGGCGGCGACGAGCGGCGCCGAGGACTTGTGGCCCATCGCCCGCAGCGTGTCGGCGGCGCGCTTGCGGGTGCGGGCGTCGGCCGACGCGAGGTCGTCCATGGACGCCTCGTAGATCGAGCGCTCGGCCCGGCTCTCGAGCGCGCCCTCGAGCTCGGCGGCGTCCCGGCGCGTGAGGCCGATCCGCCCGGCCTCCTCGTAGCGCTCGGCGAGGTCGAGGAGGCCGGCCGGCGAGGGCTCGGGCGCGGCCGCCTTCGCGGAGACCGCCAGGCCGGCCCGCTCGGCCGCCTCCTTGAAGGGGCGCAGCTGCTCGATCTCCGCCCGGAGCTCGGCGATGAACCCGGCGAGGTCCGCAGGCTCGGAGACCTCTCCCCCGGTCCCGGCGATGCGGGCCTGGTCGATGAGGCCGGCGAGGAAGCGCTCCCGCTCTCCCTCGAGGAGCCGCACGCGCTCGGCGAGCTCCTCGCCGGCGCGCCGCTTGCCCTCGAGCGCCCCCCGGGCCTCCGAGAGCGCCGATGCCGCGAGGGCCTCGCGCTCGCGCGCGTGCGCGGCCGCCTCCTTCTCGCGGACCGCGAGGTCGCGCGCCGCCTTGAGCTCCGCCTCGAGCTGGGCGAGCCTGCACTCGAAGTAGACGATCTTCTCGAGCGCGCCGCGAAGGAGCTCTTCCGGATTCCCGCTCAACCCGCCTCCGACCCACCCACCGGATCCGCACGAAGCCGGCACCGCTTCGCGGCCGCCGGCGCCACCCGGGATCGCCGAGCGATCCCAGGATCTTGCGTCGATATCGGAGTCTAGAGAGTCGGGGTCGAAAAGGCAAACCTTCCGCACCACCCCGTGCGAGGCGGTCCGAAGGCGCGGGGCGCTGCCCTACGCGCGGTCCAGGTCTTCCTTCCCGATGACCGGGTTCCAGGGCCAGAGCTCCCACTGGGCGAGTCCGCGCTGCACGAACGGGTCGTCGTCGCGGAGCCGCAACAGATCGGCGTCCTTCGTCCCGTCGGGCAGCCGGAGCAGGACGCCGCCTCCGAAGCGGGGCTCGAACGGCCCGGACGCGAGCAGGAGCCCCTTCTCCTTGAGCGACCGGAGGTAGGCGCGGTGGGGCTCGATGGCCGTGAGCACCTCCTCGAGGGGCTTCCGGTAGCGGATGACGGCGATGACGTACACGGCTTCACCTCCGGGGTCTCCAAGAGCAACGCCTGCGGTCCTACCACGGCGCGCCCTCGCGGGTCACCGGGCGGGGCGCTCCCGCTCGGCGCCGGGGCGGCGCGGACGGGCGACCCGCACGCGGGTCACCCGCCGGCGGTCCGTCTCGCTCACGGTGAAGGTCCACCCGTGCCAGGAGAGCCGGTCGCCCGCGGACGGGATCGCGCCCGCAAGCGTGTTCAGGAACCCGGCCACCGTCTCGTAGGACGCGTTCTCCGGGATGCGCGCCCCCGTCGCCTGGTTGAACTCGCCGATGGGCGTCGCGCCGGGGACGGCGAAGCTCCCGTCGGCGAGGAGCTCCACCTTCCGGCCGGCGTCCACGTCCCACTCGTCCTGGATCTCGCCCACGATCTCCTCGAGGACGTCCTCGAGCGTCGCGGCGCCCATGACCCCGCCGTACTCGTCCACGACGACCACCATGTGGACGTGGCGGCGCTGCATGTCGCGGAGCAGCGCCTGCACCGGCTTCGACCAGGGGACGAACGCCGCCGGGCGCAGGAGGTCCCGGAGCACGATCAGGTCCGGGTGGGCGAGCAGTGGGACGAGGTCGCGCGTGTGCAGGATGCCGATGACCTGGTCCAGGCTCCCCTGGTAGACGGGCAGGCGCGAGTGCCCCTGCTCGGCGAGCAGCTGGATGATGTCGGGCACCGGCGTGTCGATGTCGACCGCGATGAGGTCGGTCCTCGGCACCATCACGTCCCGCGCCACCTTCTCGCGGAACTCGAAGACCTTGTGGATGAGCTCGCTCGTCCGGTCCGCGGGGTTTCCCCTCGCCCGGGCGTACTCGGCGAGCTTGCGCTCCATCTCCTCGAGGGGAGGCATGGGGAGCGAGAACTGCCCCGGCCCGCCCGCGAGCGGGGAGACCGCGAGTCCGAGGACCCCGCCGAGCCAGCCGAGCGGGACGGCGAGGCCGAGCACGGGGGGGGCGAGCGCGAGGGCGACCCCCTCGGCGTGGCGGGCGCCGAGCCGCCGCCCCGCGGCCGCGAGCCCGACCGTGAAGAGGGCTCCGAGGAGCACCGCGACGACCATCCCCGGCACCCGCCAGCCGGGCGCGAGGGCGACGCCGACGAGCGCGACGAGCGCGCCGGCGCCGAGCGACACGACGGCGACGAAGATCCGGAGCGCCGCCGCCGTGCGCTCCGGGTCGGCGACGAGACGCCCGAGCGCCCGGGCGCGAAGCCCCGCACCGGCAGCGGCCGCGAGCACCTCCGCCCGGGGGGACCCGAGCGCGGCGGTCGCGGCCTCGAAGGAGGCGGCGAGCGCGCGGAGCACCAGCAGTCCGACGGCGACAGCGGCGAGCGGCTGGGCGGTCCCGGCGGTCACCTCCATGGAGTCGAACGTGTAGCATCCTTCTCGCTTTCACGCGGCCCCCCCGCGTGGTAGGCATCCCCGGTGAACCCGCAGCAGCGGCGCCGGGCCGGGGTGGTCACGCTCCAGCTCGTCGCGGTCACCATCGCCACGTCCGTCGCGGTCCGCGTCCCGGGGCTCCCCGCCGGGCTCGCCGCCGGCCTGTGCTTCGTGGCCGTCATCTCCGCGGCCCTCCTCATCTCCTGGGGGGCCGAGGCCGCCCAGTTCTACGTGTCCCAGGGGCTCGCGGTCGCGGTCATCGCGCTCCTCCAGGTCGTCCCGGAGTTCATGGTCGAGGCGGTCATCGCCTGGCGCGCCGGGAAGGACGGGGCCGTCGACCTCATCTTCGCGAACGCCACCGGCTCGAATCGCCTCCTCACCGGGTTCGGCTGGCCGCTCGTCTTCCTCGTGACCGACATCTACCACCGGAAGAAGGGGCTCGGACCGCTCAAGGCCATCGAGCTCCGCTCCGAGCACGTGGTCGAGGTGGCGGCGCTCTTGCTCGCCTCGTGCTGGTACCTGGTGCTCCTCGCGAAGCGCTCGCTCGGCCTCGTCGACGCGGCGGTCCTCGGCGGCGGCTTCTTCCTCTACCTGTGGATCCTGCAGCGTCTCCCGGCGGAGGAGGAGGAGGAGATCGACGAGCTCATCGCCCCGGCGCGGGCTCTCGCGCTCGCCGAGCCGGCGCGCCGGCGCAACGCCGCCATCCTCGGCCTCTTCGTCCTGGGCGGCGTCGTCATGTGGGCCGTCGCGGAGCCCTTCCTCGTCGCCATGAAGGACGTGGCGGTCGCGATCGGGGTCTCCCAGTTCGCCTTCGTCCAGTGGGTGGCGCCGTTCCTGACGGAGTTCCCGGAGAAGGTCACCGCCGTCTACTGGTCGCGGACGGTCCGGCTCGCGCCGATGGCGCTCTTGAACCTCATCTCCTCCACCGTCAACCAGTACACGGCGCTCGTCGCCATGGTGCCCGTCGCCTTCGCGCTCTCCGCGGGGCACGCGATGGCCATCCCCATGGACGGCCTCCACCGGGTGGAGCTCTTCCTCTCGTTCGCGACGACCCTCTACGGCGTCGCCTGCCTCGCGAAGCTCCGCTTCACCCGCTGGAACGCGAATGTGATGGTCGCGCTCTTCCTCCTCCAGTTCTTCTACCAGGGGCCGATCGACATCCCGGACATCGCCGTCGGCGGGCTCCGGATCACCGCCGTGCGCTCGCACGTCCTCGTCGCCTGGGCCTACATCGCGGCCGCCGCCGTGGAGCTCTTCGTCCACCGCCGCGAGATCCGCCTCGCCGGGGCGCTGCGCCACACCCTCGCGCTCCTCCGCCGGTAGGAGGCTACCCTCGTGGGTTGCTCGCCGCGCCGCGGCCCGTCCGGGGTCTCCGGGTGTTATGAACCACGTGCGTGCGGCTCGACTTGGAGGGGCCAGCGGGCCGGATCGAGGCGCTCCACGAGGAGCCGCCCTCGCCCCGGTTCGCGGCCCTGGTGCTGCACCCCCACCCCCTCTACGGCGGGACGATGCACAACCACGCCACCTACCAGATCGCGAAGGCCGCGCGCCTGGAGGGCGGCGCGACGCTCCGGCTGAACTTCCGCGGCGTCGGACTCTCGGCCGGCCCGCACGCCGGCGGCGAAGGGGAGGTGGAGGACGCTTCCGCCGCGCTCTCCTGGCTGGGGACGCGCCACCCCGGCCTGCCGCTCGCCGTCGCCGGCATGTCCTTCGGGGCCTGGGTCGCGCTCCGTGCCGGCTGCGCCGAGCCTGCCGTCGAGGGGATCCTCGCGGCGGGGCTCGCGCTCCGCTCCTTCCGCCTCGACTTCCTGCGCACCTGCGAGAAGCCCATCGCCTCGGTGCAGGCGGAGAGGGACGAGTTCGGAGCGCCCGGCGAGGTGCGCGCGCTCCTCGACGCCCCGGCCCGGCGGCGCCGCTTCGTGACGGTCGGCGGCGCGACCCACCTCTTCCTCGAGGACCTGCCCGGCCTGCAGCGCGCCGCCCGGTCCGCGTGGTCCTGGCTCGTCGGGGAGGCGTGAGCGTTGGGAGCCGGGCCGGAGAGCGCGGGCAGGGTCCTCGAGCAATCCGCGGACGAGCTCCGCCGCATCTGGCGGCTCGCCCGGGCCGCGTCGCGCAACGGCGTCTTCCCGGGGCTGCTCGACGGCGTCGTCCGGAGCTTCTTCGCGAACGCCGGACGGATCATGGCGGGCGGCGGCCAGCCCGCGGAGGCCTGGAAGGCGGCCTCCGGCCCGCTGCGCGCCTCCGGCCGGCTCGGCGTGGCCGAGCTCACCGCCGAGTGGGCGGTGGCGATGGAGGTGCTCGCCGCCGTGTGCGAGTCCTTCGGGGCCGACCCCGGCGTCGCCGAGTGGCTCGCCCGCGCCGTCGCCGAAGCCGAGCGCGCCACGTCCGCGCTCGCGAGCGCCGGGGAGCTTCCCGCCGGCATGCTCGTCGTGCACGTGCTCGGGGACATGCCGCCGCCGCGGCGCGTGCTCCGCGCCCCGGTCGAGACGGACGGCGACGAGGGCTAGAGCCCTGCGAGCTGCACGCCCTCGAAGACGAGGGTCGGCGTCGCCATCGCGGAGTACGGGTAGGGGTCGTCGCCCACGGCAACGAGGCGGCGCCAGAGCTCGAGGTGGTTCCCGGAGGCGTTCATCTCGCCCACCGGCTCCGCGACCCGGCCGCCGCGGACCCGGAACCCCTGGACGCCGAACGAGAAGTCCCCCGTCGTGCCGTTCGAGTTTCCGCCGAGGAAGCCCGTCACGAGCACGCCGTCTCCCATCCGCGCGAGGAGCCGCTCCCGCGAGAGGTCGCCGAGCCGCCAGGCGAGGTTCGAGATGCGCGCGGTCGTGGGCGCGATCCCGAGCTTCCGGCCGTAGTAGCTGTCGACGTAGTAGTTCCGGAGCACGCCTTGCTCGAAGACCGGGAAGCGCCGGGCGGCGATCCCCTCCCCGTCCCAGAGGCGCGACCCGAGGCCCCGGACGATGAACGGGTCGTCCGAGACGTCGAGCCGCTCGCTCCCCACGGCGGCGCCGGCCTTGCCCTCGAGGAAGGAGCGCTTCTGCTGGAGCGAGGAGGCCGCGAGCGGCGCGAAGAGGGCGCCGACGAGCCGGGCGGCCGCGCGGTGGTCGACGGCCACGGTCGCGAGGCCCGACTCCCCCTTGCTCGATCCGATGCGGGAGAGCGCCCGGACCGCGGCGCCGCGGCCGATGGCCTCGGGGGACGGCAGGTCGGCGTGGAACCGCGCGCTCGCCGCGTCCCAGTCCTCTGGGCGGCGCCCGTCGGGGTCCTTCGCGCTCACCTCGGCGGAGACGCTGTAGTCGGTGCCGGCCCGCACCCCCTCGAAGCCGTTCGAGGCGACGAGCGCGCGCTCGGCGGAGGTGTCGGCGACGGACGCGGTGACGGAGACGATGCGGTCGGCGCCCGGCACGGACCGGGCCGCGGCCTCCACGTCCTCGGCGGCGCGCCGCCTCGCCCCGGCGTCGACCGAGGCGTAGTCCGGGTCGGCGAGCTCGAGGTCGAGCTCCGCCCTCCCCTGGTAGAGCTCGGGCTCCGGCAGCCTCCGGTGCGGGTCTTGGGCGAGCGTGCGGGTGAGCGCAACGCCGTCGGCGACGAACCGGTCGAGGGCCTCGGGCCGGAGATCGCTCGTGGACAGCGACGCGTAGCGGCCGTCCACGTACAGGTCGAGACCCAGGCCGCGGGTCGTCGCCTCCGTCACCCTCTCGAGCTTGCCGTCGCGGTGGGCGAGCTCGACGTGGCGGGCACGGGAGACGGCGGCGGCCGCCTCCCTCGCCCCGTGGCGGAGCGCGAGACGCACCGCCTCTCGCGCAGCCTCGAGGAGCGATCCGTTCACGCCTGGCCCCTTCCCCCGACGGTCATCGAAGAGACCCGGACCGTCGGGAGCCCCTGCGACACCGGCACGCTCTGGCCGTCCTTCCCGCACGTCCAGCCGCCCTCGTCGATGGCGAGGTCGTTCGAGACCATGTCGATCCTCTCGAGGACCCGCGGTCCGTTGCCGATGAGGTTCACGTCCTTGATCGGGCGGGTGAGCCTGCCGTCCTCGATGAGCCAGCCGTTCTTCACGAAGAAGGTGAAGTCGCCGGCGCCGATCTGCACCTGGCCGTTCGAGAAGGTCTCGCAGAAGATGCCCTTCTTCACCGAACGGATGATCTCGTCCCGCTCGTGCGGTCCGGGCAGCATGTAGGTCGAGCGCATGCGCGGGAGCGGCGCGTAGCGGTAGCTCTCGCGCCGGCCGTTCCCGGTCGGGGCGACGCCGTAGTGGCGCGCCGAGATGGCGTCGTGGAGGTAGGAGGCGAGGACGCCGTTCTCGACGAGCACGGTGCGGCCCGCCGGGTTCCCCTCGTCGTCCACGTGGATCGAGCCCCGGGCGCCCGGCGCGGTGCCGTCGTCGACGATGGAGACGAAGGGGGCGGCGATGGGCTTCCCCATCTTGTCGGCGTAGATGGAGACCCCCTTGCGCGCGAAGTCGGCCTCCATCCCGTGGCCGATGGCCTCGTGGAGGAGGATCCCCGACGAGCCGGCGGCGAGCACCACCGGCATCTCGCCCGCCGGCGGCTGGCCGGCCTCGAAGAGGACCGCGGTCCGCTCCCAGGCGCGCCGGACGAGCCGGTCCAAGAGCTCGGGCGTGAAGAGCTCGAGCCCCGCCCGGGCGGCGACGTTGTAACCGTTCTGCTCGCGGCGCCCTCCCCGCTCGGCGAGGACCGACGCGGCGAGGAGCGCCATCGGCTGCAGGTCCTCGACCACCCGCCCCGCCGAGTCCGCGACGAGCACCGCCCCGCTCTCGTCGTGGAGGTAGACGTTCACCTTGCGCACGCTCGGGTCGGCCTCGAGGAGCCGCGCGTTCACCCGCTCGAGGAGCGGCAGCTTCGCCCCGGCCCCCCCGTCGTCCCAGGGGGTCCGGGCCGCGTAGCGCCCGGTCGGGCGGGGCTCGACGTGCAGGCGGGCGGGCGCCTCCCGCGACGCGCCGTCGGCGATCGCGGCCGCGGTCCGGGCCGCGTCGAGGAGCGCCTCCCGCGAGAGGTCCTCGGTGTAGCCGTAGCCGGTCTGGTCGCCCCGGACGACCCGGACGCCGACGCCGAGCTCGACGGAGCCGAAGGCCCGGTTCACGGCGCCGTCCTCGAGGGCGAGGTCGCTCTCCACCCGGTGCTGGAAGAAGACGTCGGCGAAGTCGCCGCCCCGGGAGAGCGCGGCCCCGAGCGCCTCCCGGATCATCCGCTCCGTCACGCCGAAGCGGGCGAAGTACCCGATCCCGGCACCGGCCGCGCTCGCCTGTTCGCTCATCCCGTCGCACCTTCCTCGGTGTGGAGCGGAGAACATAAGCGGAAACCGGCCCCGCGTCGCGGACTTCGAGGCCCCATCCGGGCTCGCGCCGGGCGACCGGAGGTGACATAACAGATCCCGAAGCCATGCCAGGGAGCCGGGCCACCCAGGCGATCGCCCTCGCCCTCGCCGCGCTCTTCGCGACGGGCGCCGCCGCGGCCGGCGAGGCGGGACCGCCGCCCGTCATTCCCCGCGAGGTCCTCTTCGGGAACCCGGAGCGCACCCGCCCCACCATCTCGCCGGACGCCACCCGGATCGCCTGGCTCGCCCCGGACGAGAAGAACGTGATGCAGGTGTACGTCCTCGCCGTCGGGGACCCGAAGGCGAAGGCGAAGGTCGTCACCGCCGACCGGCGCCGCGGGATCCGCGACTACCTGTGGGCCGAGGACGACAAGACGCTCCTCTACTACCAGGACGTCGAGGGCGACGAGAACTACCACCTCTTCGGCGTCGACCTCGACACGGGCAACGTCCGCGACTACACGCCGTTCCAGGACGTGCGGGTCGCGCAGGTCTGGGTGAGCCCGAAGATCCCCGACTCGATCTTCGTCTCCTTGAACCTCCGCGACCGCCGCCTCTTCGACGTCCACGCCGTCGACCTCCGGACCGGCGCCGTGTCCCTCGACACGGAGAACCCCGGTGACGTCGTCGCCTGGACGGCCACCGACGACCTCGAGGTCCGAGCCGCCGAGGCCCGGCTGCCGGACGGGGGCACCGAGATCCGCCACCGCCGGAGCCCCAGCGCGGGCTTCACGGTCCTCTCCAAGGCGCCCTTCGGCGACGAGGTCCACGTCCTCGACTTTGCCGGGGACGGCCGCCGCGTCTACATCGAGACCTCGTTCGGCTCGAACGCCGTCCGCGTGGTATCGAGGGACCTCCTCTCCGGCACCGAGCGCGTCGTCGCCCAGAACCCCGAGGTCGACGCCGGCGCGGTGCAGATCCACCCGCGCCGGCACCTCGTCGAGGCCGTCGACTTCCCCGCCGGCCGCCAGTCCTGGACGGTCGTCGATGCCCAGGTGAAGGCCGACTTCGAAGGCCTGCGCCGCCTCTCCGGCGGCGACTTCACGGTCGTCTCGCGCGACCGCGCGGACAAGACCTGGGTCGTCGCCTTCAACGAGGACCGGGGGCCGCGCCGCTTCTACACCTGGGACCGCACCACCCGGAAGGGCACGCTCCTCTTCGTCCAGCAGCCGAAGCTCGAGGGGCTCTCGCTCGCACCCATGACGGCCGTGACCCTCGAGGCACGGGACGGCCTCCCGCTCCACGGCTACCTGACGCTGCCCGTCGGCGTCCCTCCGAAGGGGCTGCCGCTCGTCCTCTACGTCCACGGCGGCCCCTGGACCCGGGACACCTGGGGCTTCAACCCCACGGTCCAGTGGCTCGCGAACCGGGGTTACGCCGTCCTGCAGGTGAACTTCCGGGGCTCGACGGGCTACGGGAAGAAGTTCCTGAACGCCGGCAACAAGCAGTGGGGCAAGAAGATGCACGACGATCTCGTCGACGCCGTGCGCTGGGCGGTGAAGGAGGGCTACGCCGACCCGGCCAAGGTGGCCGTCTACGGAGGTTCGTACGGCGGGTACTCGGCGCTCGCGGGCATCGCCTTCACGCCCGACGTCTTCCGATGCGCGGTCGACATCGTCGGCCCCTCGAACCTGTTCACGCTGCTCTCGAGCGTGCCTCCTTACTGGGAGACCGAGCGCGCCGAGTTCCGCCGGCGCATCGGCGACGCGACGGCGGACGAGGCGCTGCTGCGCGAGGCCTCGCCCCTCTTCAAGGCCGACGCCATCAAGGCCCAGGTCCTCATCGGCCAGGGCGCGAACGACCCCCGGGTGAAGGTCGCGGAGTCCGAGCAGATCGTCGCCGCCATCGAGAAGAACGGGGGCGCCGTGACCTACGTCGTCTACCCGGACGAGGGGCACGGCTTCGCCCGCCCCGAGAACCGCGTCGACTTCATGTCGCGCGCCGAGGCCTTCCTGGCCGGGTGCCTCGGGGGGCGCTCCGAGCCCCTTCAGGGTGAGCGGATTCCCGGGTCGTCGGCCCAGGTGAAAGTGGTCAAGGCCAAGGCCGCCCAGCCATAATGGCGTGGTCCCCAGGGAGGCCTTCCATGCCCACGAGCGACGTCGGCGGCGGCAGGATTCACTACCAGGATACGGGCACCGGCCGGGAGGTCGTGCTCCTCCTGCACGCGTTCCCGCTCCACTCGGGCATGTGGGCGCGCCAGGTCGCGGCGCTCTCGCCGCGCTACCGCGTCATCGCCCCGGACTACCCCGGCCTCGGGAAGAGCCAGCCCCGCCCCGAGCCGTCGACGATGGAGGCGCTCGCCTCCGGGATCGTCGAGCTCTTGGGGCTCGTCCGCGTCGACCGCGCTGCGGTCGTCGGCCTCTCCATGGGCGGCTATCTCTCGTTCGAGCTCTACCGGAGGCAGCCGGGCCTCTTCCGGGCGCTCGCGCTCTGCGACACGCGGGCCGGCGCCGACACGCCCGAGGGGGCGGCCGGCCGGGAGACCTTCGCGAAGAACGCCATCGAGAAGGGCCTCCACTGGGTGGCGGACGAGATGACGCCGAAGCTGCTCAAGCCGCAGCCCGACGGGGCGGTGGTCCGCGAGGTCCGCGCGCTCATCGGGCAGGGGACGCCGGCGGGCGTCGCCGCCGCGCAGCGCGGGATGGCGAGGCGCCCCGACTCGTTCCCGACGCTCGGCGCGATCGCCTGCCCCACGCTCGTCGTCGTCGGAGCCGAGGACACGCTCACGCCTCCCGCCGAGGCGGAAAAGCTCGCAGCGGGCGTGAAGGGGGCCTCGCTCGCCCGCATCCCGAACGCGGGCCACCTCCCGAACCTCGAGAACCCCGAGGCCTTCAACCAGGCGCTCCTCGAGTTCCTGGGCAAGGTGCCGCAGTAGCCCGCGGGCCCTAGTCCTCGGCGACGTTCCGGGTGAACGCCGCCCCCGCGGTCGCGAGGACCCGCTCCACCTGCGCGCGCTCGGCCGCGCCGAAGCCGGGGTCCTCGTCCTCGAGGTTGTCGAGCTGCTCGGCGACGTAGTCCGCGAGCGCGGGCTGCACGCTCTCGAGAGGCGGCGGCTCGGCCTGGAGCTCCTCGAGCTCCTGCCAGTCGACGGCCGCGAGCCGCTCGTCGAAGGCCTGGTCGAACATCGCCCAGGTCTCGAAGACGAGGTCGTGGGCGGCGAGCCCGCCCGTCTCCGGCAGGTCCGCGTCCCCGAGCCAGGCGTCGACGTCCGGCTGCGTGTTCGAGAACCGGTCCCGCAGCCGGTTCGTCTCCCGCTCGGAGAGCGCCGCGAGCCAGCGCCAGGCCGCCTCCACGAAGGCCGGGGGGAGCTCCCGGCCGTCCACGCTCCCGCGCTCCGGCGGTGGCGCGGCCCTCGGGGCCTCGGCCGCTGCGGGGACGTCCTCCGCCCCCTGGCCCGACGCGATGCGCTCCCAGAGGCCGAAGAGGTTGGAGTAGAGCCTGCGGGCGTGGACGGGGGACGCGAAGCGCGGCTCGTCCGGGAAGAGCGACGGGATGACGTCGCTCCGGGGCTCGCCCGCCGCCTGGGCCTCGCGGAAGTGGTCCGCGACCTCCTCGGCGCCGTACGGCGAGCCGGCGTCGGCGAGCAGCGCCGACAGGACCTCGGGGCCCTCGTAGGTGCCCTCGAAGCCGTCGCTTCCGCCCCGGCCGCTTCTCCCCATGGACCGCGAGTCTATTCCCCGCGGCCGGTCGAGCCAAGGCGCCCCGGGGACTCTACCCGTCCCAGGGCTTGGGCGGCCCGCCCGGGGTGGGCGGCGCCATCCGGTGAGGACCGAAGCCCGGACCGGGTCCGTGCTCGGCCCGCTCCAGGATCTCCATCCCGAAGCGCTGCCGGAAGCGGGCGAAGAAGAGCGCCATGCGGGCGCGCTTCTCGGGGCCGAGCCCCTTCGCGAGCGCCTGGAACATGTCCTTGTCGAGGGCGAGGAGCTGGGCGCGAGCGTCGAAGATGGCCGCGACCGCCTGGTCCACCGCCTGCGCGCTCGGAGCGGGAGGGGCCTTCCCGTCCTTCGGCGGCTCGCGGGCCGCGTCGCGCAGCACCCGCACGCTCTTGCGGAGCTGCTCGACGAGCGCGGTCCGCTTGCCGTCGAACCCCACCATGATCTCGTTCATCTTCGCCGCCTGGGCGGCGTCGAGGTCGAGGGCCTCCGCGAGGCCGAGCGCCCTGGCGAGGCGCATCCGCTTCTCCATCCGCTCCCAGCGCTCCGGACCGCGGTCGAGGTGGCCGGTCGGCGCGCTCGCGCCCCCGGGCGGGGGTGGCGGGGGCGCCTCTTGCGCGAGAGCGAGCGCGGGAGCGAGGACGGCGGCGAGGAACAGGGCGGGCTTCATTGGCTCTCCTTCACTGGGAATCGAGCTCGACGTCCTCGAGCTCGGCGAAGAGGACGTCGTCCCCGGAGGACTCCGCCGTCCCGGCCGGAGCCTCGTCGGCCGCATCTCCCGAGGGACTCGCGATCTCGGCGACCGACCAGGCCTCCTCGAGGTCCGGGACCTCCCACGCGGCCGGAGGCGCGGTCATGTCGGGGGCGCGGCGCGCGAGCCCGGGGGCGAGGACGAAGGCCGCGGCGGCCGCTGCCACGGCGAGCGCGGCGGTGGCGGCGGCGAAGGAGCGGCGGCGGCGGACCGACTGCTTCCAGGTGGTGAGCGCGGACCGGTGGGCGCCCGCGAGCGCGGCCTTCTCGGCCTCCGACGGCGGCGGGAGCTCGGCCAGGGAGAGCGTCTCCGCGAGCGCCGCGGACTCCGCCCGGCAGGCGGCACAGGCGGCGAGGTGCTCGTCGAGCCGGCGCGAGGACTCGGCGTCGAGCTCGCCCGCCACGCGGTCGAGGAGCAGCGGCTCCCACTTCGGGCACGGGCCGGTCATGGCGTCTCCCCCTCCGGCGCGTCCGCGGCGGCCGATGCGCGGTCGCCGACGAGCTCGCGCAGGCGGCGCACCGCGTGGTGGAAGCAGACCTTGGCGTTGTTCCGGGTGATGCCGAGCACCTCCGCGACCTCCTCGAAGGAGAGATCGGCGTCGAGCCGGAGCGTCAGAACCTCGCGCTGGCGGCGGGGGAGCTCGAGGACGGCCTTTCGGACGAGCCGCTCCCGCTCGCGGCGGAGCAGCGCCTCGTCCGCCGAGGGGGAGCTCGCTTCCACCGCCGCCACCGCCTCGAGCGGCTCGCGGCGCCAGCGCGCCTCGTCCCGGGCGTGGTTCTTCGCGAGGTTCACGGCGATGCGGAGCACCCAGGCCTTGAAGGGAAAAGTCTTCGCGCCCCGGGCGGCGACGCCGCGGCGGGAGGCCGAGAGCGCCCGGAGGAAGGCGCGCTGCACGAGGTCGCGGGCGTCCTCGGGCACCCGGGCGTAGCGGCGCACGACCGAGAGGAGCGTGGGCTCGTGGCGGCGCCAGAGCTCCTCGAAGGCCTCCTCGTCGCCCACGAGGAAGGCACGGACGAGCTCGGAGTCCCGCTCCCGCTCGGCCGCGCCCCCGGTCAGGACGCGGAGCATCGACCTTGGCTCGTCGCTCCGCTCGCCCATGGCTGTGCCGGCCGGCATGCCCTCTGAGAACCCCTTGCTCGGCCGGAGGTTAAAGGCTACTCCGTTTCCGGGCCCGGGGCCTCTTCGGGCCACCTGCAAGGGGAACGCATGCTCGACCTCAAGGCCGTGATCCAGGACTTCGACGGGGTGGAGCGCCGGCTCGGCCGCCGGGGCGAGGGGGCGGTCGCGACGCTCCGGCCCGTGAAGCCGCTCGCCGCCCGCCGCCGGGAGCTGAACGTCGCGCTCGAGTCCCTCAAGAAGGAGCAGTCGGAGGCGAACACCCGGGTCGGGCAGCTCATGCGGACCGACAAGGCCGCAGGCGAGAAGGCGCGGGCCGATGCCAGGGCGAAGGGCGACGAGGTGAAGAAGGCCGAGGAGGAGCTCCGCACCATCGAGGCGGAGATCGAGAAGATCCTGCTCGTCGTCCCGAACATCCCCCACGAGTCCGTCCCGGACGGCCACGACGAGAAGGACAACGTCGTCGTCCGGACCTGGGGGGAGAAGCCGACCTACGCCTTCGCGCCCAAGGCCCACTGGGACCTTGGAGAGTCGCTCGGCATCCTCGAGTGGCCGCAGGCGGCGAAGATCTCGGGGGCGCGCTTCACGATCTCGAAGGGCGCGGGCGCCCGGCTCGAGCGGGCGATCGCGAGCTTCTTCATCGACGTGCACACGTCCCGCGGCTACCGGGAGGTGCTGCCCCCCTACCTCGTCACGCGCGAGACGATGACCGGGACCGGGCAGCTCCCGAAGTTCGAGGAGGACCTGTTCCGGACCGCGAACGAGACGCCCCTCTATCTCATCCCGACGGCCGAGGTGCCGGTCACGAACATGCACCGGGACGAGATCTTCGAGGGGAGCGAGCTCCCCATCCGCTACTGCGCCTGGACCCCGTGCTTCCGGGCCGAGGCCGGCGCCGCGGGGAAGGACACGCGCGGCCTCATCCGCCAGCACCAGTTCCACAAGGTCGAGCTCGTGAAGTTCGCGAAGGCGGAGGAGAGCTACGCGGAGCTCGACCGGATGGTGGAGGACGCGCAGGAGGTGCTGAAGCGCCTCGGGCTCCACCACCGGGTGGTCGCGCTCTGCACCGGAGACATGGGGTTCGCGTCCGCGAAGACCTACGACATCGAGGTGTGGCTCCCGGGCCAGGACGCCTACCGGGAGATCAGCTCCTGCTCGAACTGCGAGGACTTCCAGGCGCGCCGCATCCGGGTCCGCTACCGGGGCGAGGGGGGGAAGCCGAGGCTCGCCCATACGCTCAACGGGAGCGGCGTCGCCGTCGGGCGCACCGTCGTCGCCATCCTGGAGCAGTACCAGCAGGCGGACGGCACGGTCGTCATCCCGGAGGCCCTGCGTCCTTACATGGGGGGGCTCGAGCGGATCGCGCCCGAGCACTTCCCGCGGGGCGTCGAGCGCTGAAACGACCGGGGGAATGCGGGGTTCGCGGACGCCCCCGCCGGCGACCCGGCCGGGCCCGGAGGTGGTCGGAAGAACTTGATCCCGGTGGCCCCGGTGCCTTAAAAGGGCGGTCCCGAAGGCGGGTTGGCCTTCGGGGGCGAAGCGCGGAAGAGGCTCGGGAGGAGTGGCCGAGCGGCCTAAGGCGGCGGTCTTGAAAACCGCTGAGGGTTCACGCCCTCCGAAGGTTCGAATCCTTCCTCCTCCGCCAGGATTCAACGGTTCCGGAGGACCTGGAAAGGTGGCCGAGAGGCCGAAGGCGCTGGTTTGCTAAACCAGTATACGGGGACAACCTGTATCGTGGGTTCGAATCCCACCCTTTCCGCCATTTCGCAGCAACCCGTCTCGCACTCGTTGCCGGGCGGGCGACATCGAACAAGAGAGGTTCGCGCCCTTAGCTCAGTTGGATAGAGCGTCGGACTACGAATCCGAAGGCCAGAGGTTCAAATCCTCTAGGGCGCGCCACTGTAGAGGGCCGGGATTCTTCGGGATTTTGCCTGGGGGTCCCGGCCTTTTTCCGTCCGTCACCGGCCCCTTGTAACAAGGATGTAACAAGCGGACCCGCCTCGACGGTCTTCGACTCCACC
>DATKJV010000067.1:0-21086 GCA_035543235.1 Anaeromyxobacteraceae bacterium
TGGTCGAGGGGAAGGTGGCCCTCGACCGGGTGCGGTCCGGCGGGCGGGGCGCGTGGATCCACGCCGGCGTGGCCTGCCTGGCCCGGGCGGTGCGGCGCAAGAGTTTCGCGCGGGCCTTTCGCGCCGCGGTGTCGGTGGACGAGGCGCTCCTCCGGCGGCAGTTGACTGGCAACGGCGGCAGGGATTAGGAGACAGGTTCAATGTCGAAGAAGCGTGTGCACGAGCTGGGCAAGCAGCTCAAGGAGGCGGGGATCGAGCTCTCCAACCAGGAGCTCGTCGAGAAGCTGCACGCCCTGGGCTACGACGTGAAGAGCCACTCGTCGTCGCTCGAGGACGACCAGGCCGTGACCGCCTACGAGAAGATCGTCGGCGAGAAGAAGCCCAAGCCCGCCGCCCCGAAGCCCGCCGGCCCCGGCTTCGTCGTCCGCAAGCGCGCCCACACCGAGCCGCCCCCGGCGGCGCCGACCCCGGCCCTGCACGCGCCTGAGCAAGGCGGCGCGGTCGAGGCGGCCCTGCCCCCCGAGGCCCCTCCGCCTGCGCCCGCGGGCGAGGCGCTGCCCGCGGCCGCATCCCACGCGCCCGAGTCGCGCCCCACGCCCCCGGAGCCGGCGGTGCCCGCGCCGCCGCGGGCCGTGCCCGCCGGCGCGCCCTCGCCGATGCCGATGGCCGCGGCCGCACAGCCGTCCCGCCCCGAGGCTCACACCCTCCGCCCCACCTCCACCCAGGCGGTCGTGATCTCGCGCCCGACGATGCCGGTCCGGCGGGTCACCCCCCCGTCCACCACCCGCAGCAGCTACCCGCAGGCCCCCGGGCCGCGGGCGCTCGGGGAGGTCCGCGAGCTCAAGGTCGTCCCGGGGATGCTCGGGCGCGAGCGCGAGTTCATCGACGTCAGCAAGGACAAGAAGCGGCGCGGCACCGGCCGCCCCGGCGCGGAGAGCGAGCGGGCGACGACCGCGAAGGACCTCCTCCAGTCGGCCATCGCCGACCGCTCCTTCGTGCCCATCCGCGGCAAGAAGAAGAAGCCCACCAAGAAGGGGCAGAAGACCCAGGTGACGGAACGCGCCGAGCACAAGAAGGTGATCCGGGTGGAGGAGGCGATCAGCGTCTCCGACCTCTCCCAGGCGATGGGGGTGAAGGCCTCCGACCTCATCCGCAAGCTGATGCAGGCCGGGACGATGGCCACCATCAACCAGCTCGTCGACGCGGACACCGCCGCGTTTTTGGCGACCGAGTTCGGGTTCACGGTCGAGAAGAAGGGCTTCGAGGTGGAGGAGTACATCCCCGAGGTCGAGGAGGACGCCTCCAAGCAGCGCAACCGCCCCCCGGTGGTCACGGTCATGGGCCACGTCGACCACGGGAAGACGTCGCTGCTCGACGCCATCCGGGAGGCGGACGTCGCCGCGGGCGAGGCCGGCGGCATCACCCAGCACATCGGCGCCTACTCGGTGATGACCCCCCACGGGCCCATCACCTTCCTCGACACCCCGGGCCACGAGGCCTTCACGGCGATGCGCCAGCGCGGCGCCCAGGTGACCGACCTCGTCGTGCTCGTCGTGGCCGCCGACGACGGCGTCATGCCCCAGACGGTCGAGGCCATCAAGCACGCCAAGGAGGCGGGGGTCACGATCCTCGTCGCCATCAACAAGATCGACAAGCCCGGTGCGACGCCCGAGCGGGTCATGCAGCAGCTCACCGAGCACGAGCTCGTCGCCGAGCAGTGGGGCGGCACCACCATCATGGTGCCGGTCTCGGCGCGCACGAAGCAGGGGCTCCCGGAGCTCCTCGAGTACATCTCGCTGCAGGCCGAGGTGCTCGACCTCAAGGCGAACCCGGACAAGTCCGCGACGGGCGTGGTCATCGAGGCGAAGCTCGAGAAGGGGCGCGGCCCGGTGGCCACCGTGCTCGTGCAGGACGGCACGCTCCGGGTCGGCGACGCCATGGTGACCGGCGTCGACCACGGCAAGGTCCGCGCCATGATGAACGAGCGGGGCGAGCAGGTGAAGGAGGTGCCCCCCGGCTACCCGGTGGAGGTCCTCGGGCTCTCCGGCGTTCCGACCGCCGGCGACGAGTTCAACGTCGTCTCCGACGAGAAGGCGGCCAAGGAGGTCGCCGAGCACCGGGCGGAGAAGGCGCGCCAGAAGGAGCTCGGCTCCGTCAAGAAGGCCACCCTCGAGGACCTGTTCGCGAAGGCGAAGGCCGGCGGCGCCAAGGAGCTGAACGTCGTCGTCAAGGCTGACGTGCAGGGCTCGGCCGAGGCGGTCTCGCAGGCGCTCGAGAAGCTCTCCACCCGCAAGGTGAAGGTGAAGGTCCTCGACTCCGGCGTGGGCGCGGTGACGGAGTCGGACGTCCTCACCGCCGCGGCGGGCACGGCCCTCATCGTCGGCTTCCACACGAAGCCGGAAACCAAGGTCGACCAGATCGCGAGCCAGCAGGGAGTGAAGATCCTGCTGTTCGACATCATCTACGAGGCGGCCGACGCGGTCCGCGAGGAGATGGTGAGCCTCCTCGAGCCCATCATCAAGGAGAAGCCGCTCGGCAAGGCGGAGGTCCGCGCCGTCTTCAACATCCCGCGGAGCGGCGTCATCGCCGGCTGCGCGGTGGTGGAGGGGCTCGTGAAGCGCACCGGCCACGTGCGCGTCCTGCGCGAGCGCAAGGTCGTCCACGCCGGGAAGATCGGCTCCCTGAAGCGGGTGAAGGACGACGTGAAGGAAGTCCAGGCCGGCTTCGAGTGCGGCATCGCGGTCGAGGGGTTCCAGGACGTGAAGGTCGGCGACGTCCTCGAGGTGTTCGAGCTCGAGGAGATCCGGCCCTCGCTCGAGTAGGCGCGGCGCCGGTCCCCCGGGAGAGCCGGGGCGAGGTCCCGCGGAGGAGTCGGAATGTTCGTCGGCGTCCTCCGGCTCACCCTCCACCTGCCCGCCCCGGGGTCGCTCAAGTCGAAGCGCCACTTGCTCCGCTCGGCCCTCGACCGGGTCCGCTCGCGCTTCAACGTGGCCGCCGCGGAGGTGGGCGAGAACGACCTGTGGCAGCGCAGCGTGGTGGGGGTGGCCGCCGTCGGCAACGACCAGGCCTTCGTGAACGGAGTCCTCGACAGGGTGGCGGACTTCGTCTCCGGCGTGCACGGCGGCCAGCTGGTGGTCACCGACCGGGAGATGGAGATCGTGCCCTTCGGCGGCGATCTCGGCGGGGGGTGGCGCACCCTCGCGGAGGCGGAGGAGGAAGATGGCCCATGACCGTCCGGCGCGGGTCGCCGAGGAGCTGCAGCGGGAGATCTCGACGCTCCTCGCCCGCGGGCTCAAGGACCCGCGGATCAAGGGCTTCATCACCGTCACCGGGGCGAAGATGTCGCCCGACCTGAAGGAGGCGACGGTGTACGTCTCGATCCACGCGGAGGAGGCCGTTCGCAAGGACACGCTCGCGGGGCTCCGGGCCGCGGCGGGCTACCTCCAGCGCGAGGCGGCACGGAACCTCGGCCTTCGCTACGTCCCGCACCTCCGCGTCGCCTACGACGAGAGCGTCGAGGAGGGGGACAAGATCGAGCGGCTCCTCAAGGAAGTGAAGGAGAGGGAAGGTTGGAAGTAGCGGCGGACGGCGTCCTCGTCGTCGACAAGCCGGCCGGACCGACGAGCTTCGACGTCGTCGACCGCGTGCGCCGGGCGCTCGGGGCCGGGAAGGCCGGCCACACCGGCACGCTCGACCCCGCCGCGACCGGCGTGCTGGCCGTGTGCGTCGGCGAGGCGGTGAAGCTCCAGCAGTTCCTCGCCGGCTCGGACAAGACCTACGACGCCACGGTCGCCCTCGGCGCGGCGACCGACACCGAGGACGCCGACGGCGAGGTGGTGGCCCGCGGCGACCCCTCCTTCCTCGACGCGAGGGCGGTGGCAGACGCGCTCGCGGGGCTGGTGGGCGAGATTGAGCAGGTGCCGCCCATGTACTCGGCCGTGCGGGTCGGGGGGCGGCGCCTTTACGAGGCGGCGCGCGCCGGGGTGGAGCTCGAGCGCCGCCCGCGGAGGGTGCGGGTGCACGAGATCCGGCTCGAGGCCTTCGAGCCCTCGGACCGGGGGATCGCCCGGGCGCGCATCGCGGTCCGGTGCGGGAAGGGAACCTACGTGCGCACGCTCGCCGCGGAGCTCGGGCGGCGGCTCGGCGTCCCGGCCCACCTCGAGGCGCTGCGGCGCACGGCGGCCGGCACCTTCACGATCGACGAGGCCCTCCCGCTCGACCGCGCGCTCGCGCTCGCCCGGGACGGGGCGCTCCTCGCCCGGCTCGTCCCGATGGCGGAGGCGCTGCGCCACCTCCCGGCCGTCCGGCTCGCCCCGGCGGAGGTGGCGGCGGTCGTTCAGGGGCGCCTGCTCGCCCGGCGCGCCCCCGGGCCCCTGTGCCGGGCGCTCGACGGCGCAGGGCGCCTCGTGGCCGTGCTCGCGCCGGACGCCTCCGGCGAGCGCGTGCGTCCCGTCCGGGTCCTCGCCCAACCCCCCGAAAGCACGGGGTCCGTCCCGCGAAACCGTTGACGGTTGCCAAGGAATCGCTTATTTAGGCCCATTCCGCCCGCCGTCCACTGTCCCCGCGGCGCAACGCCTTCGCCCTCGAGACGGGAACGGCCTCACACCAGGGAGCAGAACGTATGGCGCTCGTCACCGAGAAGAAGGTCGAACTCGTCCAGAAGTACCGCCGCCACGAGGCGGACACCGGATCGCCCGAGGTCCAGGTGGCGCTCCTCACGGAGCGCATCGCATACCTCACCGAGCACTTCAAGACGCACAAGAAGGACCACCACAGCCGCCGCGGGCTGCTCAAGCTGGTCGGCCAGCGGCGTCGGCTCCTCGACTACCTCCGCAAGGTCGATCAGAACCGCTACAGGCAGCTCATCGACCAACTCGGGCTGAGGAAGTAGCGAAGGGCGAGCGCCCCCGCGCAGCGGGGGCCAGCAGTCCCACAGGCCCGCGCGAGCGAGCGGGCCGGCGCGCGCACCGGCGGGCGCTTCCGTTTCCGACTCGGGCGCCCCTCGCGGGAGGGGGGCCGGGGTGAGAAACAGAGGCACCGCAGGGACGAGCGGCGGCAACTCGCCCGCCGGGACCGGAGCCGGAGGGCTCCGGAACCCCCATGAAGGTGCCCATGAACGCCATACAGCAGCGCGCCAAGGTCGGCGAGACGGAGATCGTCCTCGAGACCGGCAAGATCGCCAAGCAGGCCGACGGATCGGTTTGGGTTCGCTCCGGCGACAGCATCGTCCTCGTCACGGTGGTGTCCGCGAAGGAGCGGAAGGAAGGCATCGACTTCTTCCCGCTCACCGTCGACTACCAGGAGAAACTCTTCGCGGCCGGAAAGGTCCCGGGCAGCTTCTTCCGCCGCGAGGGACGCCCCACCGAGCGCGAGACGCTCACGTCCCGGATCGTCGACCGCTCCTGCCGTCCGCTGTTCGCCGACGGGTACTCGAACGAGACGCAGATCATCGCGACGGTCGTCTCCTTCGACCAGGAGAACGACACCGACGTGCTCGCGCTGACGGGCGCGTCGGCGGCGCTCCAGTGCTCCGACATCCCCTTCAACGGCCCGATCGCCGGCGTCCGGGTCGGCCGCGTGAACGGCAAGTTCGTCGCGAACCCGACGCTCGCGCAGCGCGCCGAGTCCGACCTCGACGTCGTGATGGCGGCGTCCGTGGACGCGATCGTCATGGTGGAGGGCGGCGCCCGGGAGATCCCCGAGAACGTGATGGTCGACGCGCTCCTCTTCGGCCAGGCGGCGGTCAAGGAGCTCCTCGCCGCCCAGGTCGCGCTCGCCCAGTCGTTCGGGGCGAAGGCGAAGCGCTCGTTCGAGGCCCCGAAGAACGACGCCGCCCTGCGCGAGCAGGTCAGGGCCCGCACCTGGGAGAAGGTGAAGGAGGCCTACTCGCGGCACGAGAAGCACGACCGCTACGGGCGGCTCTCGGAGATCAAGAAGGAGCTGTGGGAGGCCCTCAAGGCCGAGGCCGCCTCCGACCCCGCGCGCCTCGCGGCGCTCGCCGCGCGCGAGAAGGAGGTCAAGTCCTACTACGAGGACGTGAAGTACGAGTACATGCGCAGGATGATCACGGACGAGGGGCACCGCATCGGCGGTCGCGGCCCCGCCGACATCCGGAAGATCTCCTGCGAGGTGGGCCTGCTCCCCCGGGTCCACGGCTCGGCGCTCTTCACGCGCGGCGAGACGCAGGCGCTGGTCGCCACGACGCTCGGCACCGCCGAGGACGAGCAGCGGGTGGAGCAGCTCACCGGCATGCACTTCAAGAAGTTCATGCTCCACTACAACTTCCCGCCCTTCTCCGTCGGCGAGGTCAAGTTCCTCCGCAGCCCCGGCCGCCGCGAGATCGGCCACGGGGCGCTCGCCGAGCGCGCGCTGCGACAGGTGATGCCCGCCGAGGACAAGTTCCCGTACACGGTGCGCGTCGTCTCCGACATCATGGAGTCGAACGGCTCCTCGTCCATGGCGTCCGTCTGCGGCGGGTGCCTGTCGCTCATGGACGCGGGCGTGCCGATCCGCGCCCCGGTCGCCGGCATCGCCATGGGCCTCATCAAGGAGGGCGAGAAGATCGCCATCCTCTCGGACATCCTGGGCGACGAGGACCACCTCGGCGACATGGACTTCAAGGTGTGCGGCACCGACGCCGGCATCACCGCCATCCAGATGGACATCAAGATCGGCGGCGTCACCCGCCACATCCTCGAGACGGCGCTCAACCAGGCCGCCCAGGGCCGACGCCACATCCTCGGCGAGATGGCGAAGGCCATCCAGCAGCCGCGGGCCGACATCAGCGCCTACGCGCCGCGCATCACGACCATCAAGATCCGCCCGGAGCGCATCAAGGACGTCATCGGCCCCGGCGGCAAGGTGATCAAGGACATCACCGCCCGGACCGGCTGCGCCATCAACATCGAGGACGACGGGTCCGTCTCGATCGCGAGCGCCAACCAGACGCAGGTCGACCAGGCGATCAAGATGATCAAGAACCTCACCCAGGAGGCCGAGGTGGGGAAGACCTACCTCGGCACGGTGCGCAAGATCGCCGAGTTCGGCGCGTTCGTGGAGATCTTCCCCGGGACCGACGGGCTCATCCACATCTCCGAGCTCTCGGACAAGAAGGTGAAGAGCGTCTCCGACGTCCTCCAGGAGGGCGAGGAGGTGCTCGTGAAGGTCATCTCGGTGGACCGGGCCGGCAAGATCCGCCTCTCGCGCAAGGAGGCGCTGGCCGACGCCGCCGGCCGCAAGGCCGAGGCCGAGCCCGCCAAGGGCTGAGGCGCGCTTGGGGCTCGTGGTCAAGGTGCGGCGGGTCGGGGAGCGCGGCCCGCCGCTCGAGCTGCCCCGCTACATGACCGAGGGCGCGGCGGGACTCGACCTTCGCGCCGACGAGGCGGTGGAGCTCGCCCCGGGCGAGCGAAGGCTCGTCCCCACCGGCATCTCCGTGGAGATCCCGGCGGGCCACGAGGGACAGGTCCGTCCCCGGTCCGGGCTCGCGCTCCGGCACGGCGTGGGCATGGTGAACGCCCCCGGGACCATCGACAGCGACTACCGCGGCGAGATCGGCGTCGTCCTCGTGAACTGGGGGCAGGCGCCGGTCGCGCTCGCCCGCGGGGAGCGCATCGCGCAGCTCGTCTTCGCGCCCGTCGTCCGTGCCGAGCTCGTCCTCGCGGAATCTCTCGGGGGTTCGAGCCGCGGCGGCGGCGGCTTCGGCTCCACCGGGCGCTGACCGCGCCCCCTCGCCGCCGCCCCCCGAGGGCGGGGAACGGAGGAACCCATGATCCCGCGCTACAGCCGTCCGGAGATGGCGCGCATCTGGTCGCCCGAGCGGCGCCTGCGCGTCTGGCTCGACGTCGAGCTCGCCGCAGCGGACGCCATGGCGGAGCTCGGGCAGGTCCCGGCCGAGGACTGCGCGTCGCTCCACCGCGCCCTCGACGGCTTCGAATTCGGGGCCCCGGACGTCGCCCGCATCGACGAGATCGAGAAGGTGGCGAAGCACGACGTCATCGCCTTCCTGACCTTCGTCGAGGAGAAGGTTGGCGCGCCGGCGCGCCACCTCCACCGGGGGATGACCTCCTCCGACGTGCTCGACACGACGCTCGCCGTGCAGCTCAAGGAGGCGACGGCGCTGCTGCTCGCGGACGTGGACCGGGTGCGCGCGGCCGTGAGGAAGCGCGCCCTCGAGCACCGGCGGACGCCCATGATGGGCCGCAGCCACGGCATCCACGCCGAGCCGGTGACCTTCGGCTTGAAGCTCGCCGGCTGGTACGACGCCTGGGGACGCCGGCGGGACATGCTCGAGCGAGCGGGGCGCGTGGCGTCGGCCGGGAAGATCTCCGGGGCCGTCGGCACCTTCGCGAGCGTCGACCCCCGCGTCGAGGCGCGGGTGATGGGGCGGCTCGGGCTCGCCGGCGCGGAGGGCGCCGCCACCCAGGTGGTGGCGCGCGACCGCCACGCCGAGCTCTTCTGCGCCATCGCGGTGGCGGGCGCGACCCTCGAGCAGCAGGCGACCGAGGTGCGCCACCTGCAGCGCACCGAGGTGAGGGAGGCGGAGGAGCCGTTCACCGCGGGGCAGAAGGGGAGCTCGGCGATGCCCCACAAGCGCAATCCGATCCTCTCGGAGAACCTCACGGGCCTCGCCCGCCTGCTCCGCGGCTTCGCGGTGCCGGCTCTCGAGGACGTGGCGCTGTGGCACGAGCGCGACATCAGCCACTCTTCCGTGGAGCGGGTGATCGCCCCCGACGCCACCATCGCGCTCGACTTCGCGCTCAACCGCTTCGCGGGGATGATCGAGAACCTGCGGGTCTATCCCGAGCGCATGCGGGAGAACCTGGAGCTCACCGGCGGGCTCTACGAGGCCCAGCGGGTCCTCCTCGCGCTCGTGGCGAAGGGGGTGGGGCGCCAGGAGGGCTACGTCTACGTCCAGCGCAACGCCATGAAGGTCTGGGAGGAGAAGGTCGACTTCCGGACGGCGCTGAAGGGCGACGCCGACGTCCGGCGGGCGCTGTCGGAGGCCGAGATCGACGCCTGCTTCGCGCTCGACCGCCACCTGGAGCACGTCGACTTCATCTTCGATCGCGTGTTCGGCCCCGGCGCGAAGGAGGGCTAGGAGAAGAGCCGGCCGATCCGCTGGAGGATCTCGTCGACGAGGTCCCGCCGCGGTGTCGGGACGCGCGAGAGGTGCGGGCGGTGCCGCGGCGGAGGGCTCACCGGCGGGAGGTCCCGGCTCGCTCCGAAGCCCCACAGGTCCGGGAAGAGGCCCGCAGGGAAGAGGCCGGGCGGTCGCAGCACGCGTCCGGAGTGTCGCATGGAGCCTGCCTAAGGGGGCGATGGCGCCTTCGCCAGGCGCGCGCCGCCCACGGCCCATGCGGGTAGGGCGCTTGCGGGCGTGCGCATCGCCGCCCACGTTCCCCCACATGGCCGAGCTTCGCGAGACCCAGCTGACCGACCGCGTCCGCGTGTTCACGCTGGGCGGCGACGACCTCCTCACGAGCTACGGGGCGAACTGCGTCGCGGTGCGCGGGGACCGCTCCACCCTCCTCGTGGACCCGCTCGTCGCGCCGGCCCACGCGCGGCTCGTCGCGGCCGCGCTCGCGCGCGCCGGATACCCGCCCGTCTCCCACGTGGCGCTCACCCATCACCACACCGACCACGCCCTCGGCGCGAGCCTCTTCGCGCGGGCCGGCGCCCGCGTGGTCGCACACGGCCGCTGCGCCGCCGCGATGGCGGAGGAGCACCCGGCTCTCGTCGCCGAGCGCCGCGCCGACGGGCGCGTCGCGGCGCTCTTCGCCGACGCCGTCCCCTACGCGCCCGAGGCGACGTTCGAGGGGGAGGAGGCCATCGACCTCGGAGGCGTCCGGGCGGAGCTGCGCCACCTGGGCCACGGCCACACCCCGGGCGACGCCGTCGTCCTCGTGCCGTCCGATCGGCTCGCCGCGACCGGCGACCTCGTCTTCCGTGGCTACCACTTCAACTACGAGCAGGCGGACCGGGAAGGCGTCCGCCGCGGCCTCCTCGCGCTCGGGGACCTCGCCGAGTGGTTCGTCCCCGGCCACGGGCGGCCCGGCGGGGCGGAGGTGCTCCGCGAGCAGGCCCTCTACCACGACGAGGCGGAGCGCATCGCGCGGGGGTCCCCCGACGCGGAGGCGGCCGCGGGGTCCCTCGTCGAGCGGTTCCCGGGGTTCCTGCTCCGGATGGCGGTTCCGGCGGCGGTGCGGTTCTGGCGGGGCTACAGGTAGCCGCCCGCCTTGAGGTTGCGGCGGATGCGGTCGGAGACGCTGCCCACCTCCGACCGGAATTCCTGGCCGGTGAGCCGCTCGTAGACGTCGATGTACTTCGTCGCCAGCATCACCCGCACGTCGTCGGTGAGCGGCGGGGGCTTCCCCTGGCCGGAGAACCCGTGCTCGCGGATGAGCCACTGACGGATGTTCTCCTTGTCGAGCATCTCCTGGTCGCGCCCCTCCGCGAAGCGCTCCTCGTAGCGGTCCGCGATCCAGTAGCGGGAGCTGTCGGGGGTGTGGATCTCGTCGATGACGACGAGTCGGCCGTCGGCGACTCCCATCTCGTACTTCGTGTCCACGAGGATGAGGCCGCGGCTCCGCGCCCACTCCTGGCCGCGCGCGTAGAGTCGCCGCGCGACCTCGGTCGCCTCCTTCCACAGCCCGGCGGCCACGAGGCCCCGTCCGAGGATGTCCTTCTCGCTGATGGGCTCGTCGTGCTTGCCGTACTCGGCCTTCGTGGAGGGCGTGATGATGGGCTCCGCGAACCGCTGGTCCTTCCGGAGCCCCTTCGGCCAGTCGATCCCGTAGGCCCCGGCCTTCCCGGCCTGGTAGTCCCGCCACAGGGACCCGGAGATGTAGCCGCGGATGATCACCTCGACCGGCAACGGCTTCGCCTTCTTCACCACCATCACGCTCGGGTCGGGGGCGGCGACGAAGTGGGTCGGGGCGATGTCCCGGATCTTGTCGAACCAGAACAGCGTGAGCCGCGAGAGCACCTCTCCCTTGAAGGGGATCGTGCCGAGGACGTGGTCGAAGGCGCTCACGCGGTCGGTCGTGATCATCACGATCCGCTCGTCCCGGCTGTAGCAGTCGCGGACCTTGCCGCGGTAGAGCTGCCCGAGCTCGGGCGCGTCGAACTCGCGAAGCGTGTGGGAGAGCTGCGCGCGCAGCGTGTCGTCGGGAATCATGGCGGCGGATGCTAGCATCCCCCTCCCACGCCCGCGATGGCTCCACGGGGGCGTCGGCCGGCAGGGAAGGGAGGGCGGTTCGTGCTCGAGAACGTCATCGTGGTCCTGCACCGCCCGTCGAGCGCGGAGAACCTGGGTGCCGTCGCCCGGGTCCTCAAGAACTTCGGGCTCGCCCGCCTCTCGGTCGTCGAGCCACCGGCCTGGTCGGGAAGGCCCCGGAGCGGCCGCCCGGGGAGCGCGCGCGCCGACGTGATGCGGCGCGCCCGGAGGACGGCGCGGCACGCCGCGGACCTGCTGTCCGCGGCCGAGGTGCACCGCGACCTCGCCTCCGCGCTCGCCGAGACCACCTGGTCCTGCGGCACGAGCTCGCGGCGGGTGGCCGGGCGCGAACCCTTGAGCCCCCTCGAACTCGGGAGCGAGCTCGAGCGACGGTCCCGCGGCGGGCCGGTGGCGATCGTCCTCGGGGAGGAGCGCCGCGGCCTCTCCGACGCGGAGCTCGAGCTCTGCCCGGCGGTCTGCACCATCCCCACCTCGGCGACCTACGACTCCATGAACCTCGCGCAGGCGGCCGCGGTCCTCTGTTACGAGGCGTCCCGGGCGGCCGCGGGCGGGCCCCGCGGGGGCGCCCCGCGGGAGCCGGCGCGCCACCGGACGGTGGAGGCGCTCTGGGGACGGGTGGCGGCGCTGCTCGACGCCGCCGGCTACCTGAACCCGCAGAACCCCCGCGCCATCCTGGCGGAGTGGCGACGGCTGCTCGGGCGGGCCGAGCCCACGCAGAGGGAGGTGGAGCTGCTGCTCGCCGCGGCGCGCGCCCTCGAGCGGCGCCTCCGCGTCGGGAGCTAGGAGGCGGCCGGAGCGGCCTCGGGTGCCGGGGCCGGAGCGCCCTTGCGGCTCTTCTTCCAGGCGTCGAAGTGCTCCTGGCAGAGGCCGTGCCCGACGACCTTCTTCTTGCACTCTTCCTTGCTGCAGGTCTTGTAGCGGCGCGGCTTTGCCTCGAGCTCCCCGCGGCGCCACTTCTGGTAGTGGAAGAAGCAGAGACCCTTGGCGCGGTAGGCGCGCTTGCACCCCTGCACCTGGCAGCTCTCCTTGCCTCCGCCCTTCGCCTTCGGCGCCTTCTTCTTGGTCTTCTTCGCGGTCGTGTCGGCCATTCGGGTGCTCTCTCGTGTGTCCCTGCCCGCAAGGGGCGGGAAGAGGAAGATCCGTCCACGCCCGAGCCGGGCGCGGGGTCGCGCTAGATAACCCGACCGGCGGGTGGGATGCAACCCCGCGATTCGCCTCGCCGCGCGGCTACCGCGAGGGTCCGGAGCGCTCGGCCACGATGCGGTCCAGGGCGTTGCGGTCCGCCTCGGTGTGGCGCTCCTGGAGGGCGGCGCTTCCCTTCGGGGCGGTCGCACCGCTCCTCGAAGCGCCGCGGCCGGCGTCCTTGGGCGCCTGCAGCCCCGCGCGAGCGCCTCCGCGGCGCTCCACCTTCTCGCCCCACAGGCGCTCCGCCGAGGCTGCCACCTCCTTCGCCGCCTGCTCTGCGAAGTCGACGGCGGACGGCGCGGCCCTCCACCGCTCCGCGAGCGTGCGGCCCCCGAACGGGACGAAGGTGGCTACGACGAGGAGGGAACCCAGGACGGAGGCCCATACGAAGAGGCGGTACATGTAGGGAAGGGTGCCACCCCATCCCCTGCGCGTCGAGTTTTCGCCCGGCCCGCCTAGGGCGGGGAGGCCGCGGCCCCGAGCCACGGGAGGAGGTCGGCCGCCGTCTGGGCGACGTCGCCGGCGGCACCGAGGTCGGAGAGCGCGAAGCCCCAGGCGACCGGAACGAACCGGACGCCGGCGGCGGCCGCGGTCGCCCGGTCCACCGGGCTGTCTCCGACGAAGACCGCCTCGCTTGCGGCCACCCCGAGGCGCGCCAGGATGGAGAGCGTGCCGGCCGGGTCGGGCTTGCGGGGGGCCTCGTCGCCGCCCACGACGAGCGAGAAGCGCCCCAGGACGCCGAGTCCGTCCAGGATCCGCCGGGCCATCGCGCCCGGCTTGTTCGTGTGCACCGCGAGCGGCACCCGGGCGGCGGCGAGGGCGGCCGCGATACCGGGGTAGAGGCGCGTGTGGTCGAGGAGGTGCGCGTCGTAGTGCTGCCGCCACAGCGCGAGCGCCGGCTCGAGCAGGTGGTCCGCGGGCGCGACGGACCGGGCGACGAGCCGGGCCGCCCCCTCGCCCACGAAACCGGTCACCTCCTCGAGCGAGCGCGGCGGGAGCCGGAGCCGGGCGAGGGCGTAGGCGACCGCGCGGTAGAGGTCCTCGCGCGAGTCGACGAGGGTGCCGTCGAGGTCGAAGACCACGGCTCTCACGGCGCGCCGCCCTCCTCCCGCACGATGACGAACTCCACCCGCCGGTTCTTCGCCCGGCCGAGCGCCGTGTCGTTCGGGGCGATGGGGCGCGAGAAGCCGAAGCCCGCCGAGGTGAGGCGCCCCGCCGCGACGCCGCGGGCGACGAGCGCGTTCAGGACCGCTAGCGCGCGCCGCTCGGAGAGCCCCTGGTTGTACGAGGCCGTGCCCACGATGTCGGTGTGCCCCTCGATGCGGACCAGCGTGAGCTCCGGGTGGCTCTTCAGGAGGGAGGCGATGTCGTCGAGGATGTGATTCGACTCCGGCTTGATGGTGTCCTTTCCGAAGTCGAACTGGATCATGTCCCTAAGCGACAGCCGCTCCGCCTGGATCTCGACGACCGGCTCGTCCCCCAGCGGGCAGCCGTCGTTCTGGGCCGGTCCCGGCTCGAGCGGGCACTTGTCGTCGATGTCGGGCACGCCGTCGCCGTCGGTGTCCGGGCAGCCCTCGAGCTCCTTCGGACCCTTCTCGTCCGGGCAGCGGTCGAGGTAGTCGGGGACCCCGTCGCCGTCCCGGTCCGGGCAGCCGTCGAGCTCCCTCGGACCCTTCTCGTCCGGGCACTTGTCGTCGATGTCGGGGATGCCGTCCCCGTCGCGGTCCGGGCAGCCGTCGAGCGAGGCCGGCCCGGGGGTGTCGGGGCAGCGGTCGCGGTCGTCGGGGACGCCGTCCCCGTCGCGGTCGCGGTTCACGTGGCCGAAGCGGACGGCGGCGAACGCCTGGAACACCTCGCGGCCGTAGGAGCCGCCGAAGCCCGAGCCGACGCCTACCTCGGCCGACACCGCCGCGGTGAGCGCCGCGCGCACGCCGGCGCGCACGCCGAAGGGCAGCGCGTAGCGCGCCGACCCGTCGTAGCCGTCCGGCACCTGCCCCGAGACCTCGGCGATCGCCTTCCAGGACCGGAGGGCCCCCGCGGAGGGAAGGTCGACGGCCGCGCCGACCCCCCAGTCGAAGGCGCTCGGGACGACGAGGTTCAGGTACTGCCCCTGAGCGGCGCGGAACGAGTAGCCGAGGTCGGCGTCGATCCGCACGCGCCCGAACGTAGCGGAGAGCACCGCCCACGGCGTCGCCACGAACCCGTTCGAGGCGAAGGCCTGTCCGTTCCCGGTCGGGAGCTCCAGGTCGACGACCAGCGCCGCCTCCAGCGGAAAGGGGAGCCGGAAGAGGGAGTGGGGGCCGGCGTTCAACACGGGCAGTTTTCCGACGAGGCGAAGGTCTCCGAGGGCGACGACGGCCACAGGGGCCGCGAGCGGGCCCGTGACGCCGAGCGACGTGAGCGGTGCGAGGTTCGACGACTGCCAGGCGACGACCGGCAGCGCCCCGCCGACCTCGACCCACCCGAAGCTGTAGGATCCGAGGAAGTGCAGGGCGAGGCGGTCCGGGATGACGTAGCCGACCGTGTCCGATCCCTTCTTCCAGGGGATGAGGCCGTTCAGGTAGTCGACGAGGAGCCCGGCGCCGTAGCTCCGCTCCCAGGGCACCTGCGCGGTGTCGAGGGTGAAGTCGGACTCGATGAGCGGCGTGAAGGTGAACGGGTCCGCGTCGAAGCCGCGGGCGGCCGGGTCGTCGGCGCGGGCCGTCGTCGCCGCCAGGGAGGCGGCGAGCGCGATGGCGAGGACGCCCGTGCGCACGCCACGAGAGTATGGGAGCGGCCCGGGGGCGGCAAATTCCCGCCCCCGGACGTCATGCGGCGCCCCGCTCCCCGACCGCCCCGTTCGTCCTGCGGTGGAGCACGGCCAGCAGGGCGTCGTGGACGGCGGGGTCGATCTGGGTGCTCCGCAGCCGTCCCAGGATCCGCACGACCTCGTCCGGCTCGAGCGCGGGCTGGTACGGGCGACTGGACGTGCAGGCGTCCCAGGTGTCGGCCGCATTCACGATTCGTGCGACGAGCGGGATGCCGGCTCCCATGAGACCGTCCGGATAGCCTCCCCCGTCCCAGCGCTCGTGGTGGCTGCGGATGGCGGGCAAGGCGTCCCGCAGGAGCTCGACCTCCCGCACGATGTCGGCTCCGATGGCGGGGTGCTGGCGCATGACCGAAATCTCCGGGCCCGTGAGCGGGACGGTCTTGCGCAGAAGCGCCTCGGGGACGCCGATCTTCCCGACGTCGTGCAGCAGACCGCCGTACTCGAGGGCCTGCAAGGTCGCCCCGTCGCAACCGAGCTCGCGCCCGATTTCGACGGAGAGGGCGGCGACGCGTCCGTTGTGGCCGCGGGTGTAGGGGTCCTTCGCGTCGATGGCACCGGCGAGGCACCGGACCGTCTCGAGCGTGCCCCGCTCGAGCGCGCGGATGAGGCGGGCGTTCTCGGCGTCCTGGCGGGCGAGCTCCCGCGACATGTAGTTGAACGTGTAGGCGAGGTCGCCGATCTCGCTGCGCCCCGGCAGCGGGACCTGCCGCCCGAACCGGCCGCGCGCGATGTCGAGCGCCCCCCGCACCAGGTCCACGAGCGGCCCGGCGAGCCCCCGGGCAAACGCGGCCGCGAGCAGTGCCGCGAACGCCAGCGCGGCGGTGGCGGACGCGAGCGCGCGGAGCGGCGCTCCGGCGAGGGCGAGCTGCACGCCCAGCACGAAGGCCGGGACCGCCGCGGCGAGGAGCGCGAGGGCGAGGACCTTCCGGGCGAGCCTCATGGCGCGCGGAGCGCCCGCTCCAGCGCCCGGGCGACGGCCTTGGCGTCGAACGGCTTCTCCAGGATCACGTCCGGCGCGTCGGGCCCGGTGGCATCGCGGACGCTCGGTCCGCTGATGGCGGTGAGCAGCACCGCGGGGACCCGCCGCCCGCCCTGGCGCATCCGGGCGAGCGCGTCCACGCCCGATAGCCGCGGCATGAGGAAGTCGAGGACCACGGCGTCTGGGTGCTCCCGCTGGGAGAGCTCCACGGCCTCCGCGCCGTCCGCGGCGGCCACGACCTCGTGGCCGAGGCCCGTCAGGACGTCCGCGAGGAGCGTCCGGACCAGGCGATCGTCGTCGGCGATGAGGATTCGCAAGCGCGCCTTCCCCGGGCGTGTGCCGCCGGAACGAGGATAGCACCGGGATCCGCCCGCGGCGCGGACCCGGCCGTGCGCGGTGTGGGCGGATCAGGGTCCGAGGCCCACCCACTCGGACCCGTCCTCGAAGACCTCGCGCTTCCAGATCGGGGCTTCCCGCTTCAGGCGATCGATCGCCGCCTCGCAGGCGCGGAATGCCGGCCCGCGGTGCGGCGCGGCCGCCGCGACCACCACCGCGGCCTCGCCCGGGGCGAGCGTCCCCACGCGGTGGGAGATGGCCACGACCGCGCCGTGCTGGCGCCCCACCTCCTCGCCGATCTCGGCGAGCTTCCGTTCCGCCATGGGGCGGTAGGCCTCGTACTCGAGCCGGAGCACCCGCCGCCCGTGGCTCGTGTCGCGCACGTCGCCCGTGAAGGTGACGACACCCCCGCGCTCCGGCGAGGAGACCGCCGCCACCACCTCGGCGAGGACGAGCGCGGCGTCCTGTACGCGGTACCGCCCCGACCCGCCGGAGACAGGCGGGATGACCGCCGCCTCGGCACCGTCCGGTATCGAGGTATCGTCGTCCGCGAAGGCCTCGTCCACGGCGACGCGACAGCGGGGCAGGAGCCGAGCGAGCGCGGGGTGGCGGGCCTCGAGCGCGCGACGCAGGTCGCGGACCGTTCCCGGGCTCCGGGGGAGCTCCTCCCGGTCGGTGCCGGCCGCGTCGCGCGCCGCCGCGAAGTAGAGGACCGTGAGGGCCACGTCGCGATTGTAACCGGGCCGGTCAGTGGCGCAGCAGCCTCGCCAGGTCCCCGAAGACGGTGACGGCGAGGAGCAGGCCGAGGAGGGCCACGAAGCCGGCGAGGTGAACGATGCCCTCGACCTTCTGGTTCACCGGCCGCCGCGTGACGATCTCGTAGGCGAGGAAGACGAGCCGTCCGCCGTCGAGCGCGGGGAGCGGGAGGAAGTTGAAGAGCGCGAGCATGATGGAGATGAGCCAGACCATCATGAGGAAGGGCGCGGTCCCGGCGCGGGCGCTGCGGGCCATCTCCTCGGCGATCCCGACCGGACCGCGCAGCTCGGCCCGCTGCTTGCGCGCGAGCACCTGGCCCAGGCCGGACAGGATCTCCGAGGCCTTCTCGTTCGTCCGCCGGAAGCCGATCGCCGCCGCCTCCGCGAGCCCGGCCCGCGTGGCGACGAGGTTCGGGGCCATCCCCACCCGCCCGATGCCCCCTGCATCGTCCGGTCGGACGACGACCACGACCGTCGCCGCACCAGCGGGCACTCCCGCGCGCCGGACCTCGAGGGGCAGGTCGACTCCAGGGTGGGTGCGGACCGCCTGGACGAGCGCCACCCAGGTGTCGACGGGGGCGCCACCTGCGGAGACGATGCGGTCCCCGGGGCGCAGGCCCGAGCGCTCCGCCGGCCCGCCGGGAACGAGCTCGCCGACGACGGGCGCCGGGTCCGGCTCCCGGAGCCCCATCGTGGCGATGAGCCCGACCGCGAGGAGGACCGCGAGGACGTAGTTCGCGGCCGGCCCCGCGAGGATGACGAGGAACCGGCGCCACGCCGCCTGGTTGCAGTAGGCGCGCGGGTCCTCGCGGGCGCCGTCCTCGCCCGGCGCCATCCCCGCGATCTTCACGTACCCGCCGAGAGGAACCGCGGAGATGGCCCACTCGGTGTCGCCGCGTCGGCGCGACCAGACGACCGGCCCGAAGCCGACGCTGAAGCGGTCGACCCGCATCCCGAACAGCCTGGCGGCGAGGTAGTGGCCGAGCTCGTGGATGACGATGAGGAGCCCGAAGGCGACCACCGTGACGGCGGCGACGGCGAGCCAGGACAAGAGCGAGGTCATCCACGTTCTCCGGTCATCCGTCAGGTGGTCGCCGGCTCCGGGTCTCCGAACTCCTCGGCGCCGAAAATCTCGACGACGGTGTCCGCGTCCCGCCAGGCGTCCGGGGGAAGACCCGCCTTGAGGCAGGCGTGCTTCAGGAACGTCGGGGCATCCCAGCCGCGCTCGACCGCGACGACCGGGAGCAGCGTCCCGCGGTGGAATCCGCGGCGGACGAGGAGGCCGTGCTCGCCGACCCGCAGGTCCGAGGCGTCCCGGAGCCGCTCGCGCGCACCGAGCGCCGAGATCCGGAGCGACAGCTCGTCCGCCTCGTCGGTGCGAACCGGCGGGAAGCGCGGGTCCTCCGAGGCAGCGGCCACCGCCATGTCGGCCACGGTGCGCGCGAGCGTCCCGTTCGGCTCGAACCGGCCGATGCAGCCGCGGAGCTCGCCCTCCCGGTAGAGCGTGACGAACGCGCCTCGCGGCTCGCCGAGGGCGCCCGCATCGGGGATCTCCGGTGGCGGTCCGAGGCCGAGGTGGTGGCGCAGCGAGGCCCTCGCGACGCCGAGGAGGGCGGCGCGCTCCACCGCGGACAGCGGCGGGTTCACGGGGTCCTCCGGGCGCCGGTGAGGAGGTAGCGCCGAACGTCGGCGAGGATGTCGCGGTGGTCGAAGGCGATGTCCCGGGGAAGGGCGTCCCAGGGGAAGGCGCGCGCCTCGGCTGCATCGTCACCCCCGGCGGGCTCGCCGTCCGCGGATCCGATGAACACCACGGTGAGGGTGTGGCGGCGCGGGTCGCGAGCCGGGTCCGAGTAGGCGTGGAACTGCTCGCGGAGCGCGACGGCGAGCCCGGTCTCCTCGCGAGCTTCCCGCACCGCCGCGGTCTCGAGCGTCTCCCCCGCGTCGACGAAGCCTCCCGGAAGCGCCCATCCGGGAGGCGGGAAGCGGCGGCGGACGAGGACCACCCGGTCGCCGGGCAGCAGGATCGCCACGTCCACCGTGGGGGCGGGGCCGCGAGGGGGGGGCATCAGCGCGGCACGATGACCGGCCCCCCCGGATCGGCGGGGGCGCGGCGGGGGGGGGAGGAAGGGAAAGCCTTCTCGACGAGCAGGCGGGCGAAGGGAATCTGCCCCGCCGGCACGCCGGCCAGGAGGGCGCGCGCCACGGCCGCGGCGGACCGGGCGTGCGCGTCGTCGCCGAGCCCCTGCAGGTGAGCGGCCGTCGTGAAGAGGCGCGCCGACAGGCGGCTGCGGCGGGGCCCGTCGAAGTAGGAGTCCACGGCGTCGGCGATGGTGGAGGCCACCTGTGCCGCGCGCTGCTGCTCGTCGATGTAGAGGGGCGAGACGGCGACCTCGTCGAGCCGCTGTGCCAGCGCGCGGAGCGTGGCCTCGTCGGCGAGCCAGCCCCGGAGCATGGGGAGGTCGTGGAGGTCCGCGGACGCGTCCACGGCGGCCCGCTCCTCTGCCTCGGGGAGGGCCGGGAAGCCCGCCGCGGGGTCGGGGAGGGGCTCGGCCGGCCCCAGGCGGGCGAGCCAGCCCTCCGCGCCCTCCGGGACCCGGCGCCCGCTCGCCTCGTTCAGGCGGCGCGCCGCCGCGACGAGCGAGCGCGCGACGGCGGGGTTCACCTCGGCGACGCCCATCGACCGTCCGCGCTCGGCGACGTCGCGCGCGAAGGCGCGGAACTCCTTCCGCCCGAGGAGGCCGATCTGGAGCTCGAGGAGGCCGAGGACGTCGGACACGACCGCCTGCCCGACCTCGATCCCCCTTCCCGCGACGTTGCGGGCGATCCAGACGGCGCGCTCGCCGTTCGAGTCGACGGCGGAGGCGAAGCTCGGGAACGACTCCTCGGCCGGGGGCGGCGCGGCCGGGGCGGGCGGACGCGCTGGCTCGGGGACGTCGATGCCCCGGGACCGGAGGACGTGGAGGCCTCGCTTGGCCTCCTTTGCGACAGCCCGGTCCGCACTGGAGGCGAGCCCCGAGAGGAGGTCGCCCCGGCCGCCCGCCACGGCCGCGCGCACGAGGGCGGCCGAGAGGAGACCGGGCAGCGTGGCCACCTCGTCGGGGGTGGCCTTCGCGAGGCCGACGAGGAGCCGGGCCGCCTTCGCCGCGTCCTCCCGCGTCGTTCCCGTCTGCGCGGCGACTTCGTGGCTGTCCACGTTCGGGTCGCGGAGCAGTTCCAGGATCCGTTCCGGATCTTCGAGGGCCATGTGAAGGCGGAATTTACACGCCGGTCCGCCCCACCACAACGCCCGGGGCGCCGCCCGCGCCCGCCTAAGCCCACGGAACTCGGGCCGCCGCGGCAGGGGCGGGTCCTTGACAGGAGGGTCCCGCCTGCACAAGATTCAAAGTTCTCAGGGCCGGCGGCCCCTCTCGGCGCCGGCACCGTCCCCCGACCCCAGGAGCACCGATGAACCGACGCCTCGTGATCAAGCTGGCCATCGCGGTCGCAGGGGCATTTGCCCTCGCCGCGGCCGTGCCCGCGCGCGCCTGCGACTGCGACGCGAAGAAGGGGGCCGCGAAGGCCCAGAAGAAGGCGACCGAGGGGGACGCCAAGACCGCTCCCGCCGACAAGTCCGCGAAACCCTCGGAGAAGAAGGCCGAGCTCGCGCCGGCCTCCGGGACGCTCCTCGCGGCCGGCTGCGACTGCGGGGCGAAGGAGGCGAAGGATTGCAAGTGCGGCAGCGGCTGCAAGTGCACGGAGAAGAAGGACAAGGCGAAGGCGAGCGCGGCCCGGGTCTCCGGGACGCTC
>DATKJV010000068.1:0-17099 GCA_035543235.1 Anaeromyxobacteraceae bacterium
AGCCCGCGCCGCGCGTCTCGTTCCTGCCGGGGCCGGACGTCGCGAACCCCACGGTCCTCGTCGAGACGGACGGCACCGCCATCGCGGGCCACTACGCCTTCACGGTCTCGGTGACGGACTCGCGCGGCATGGTGGCGGTCGGTCGCGTGAAGGCCGCGGTCGGGAACCGCCCCCCCGTCGTCGCCGGGGGCGGGACCTTCGAGATCCCGCACACGTTCCAGGCGTCGTCCCGGACCTTCGTCGCCTCGGGGACGACGCCGCCGCTCGTCGTCAGCGACCCCGACGGCGACCCCGTCACCTCGCTCGGGTTCGCCTTCGCGCACGCCGGGGACGGCGCGGCCGTCTTCTCGGGCGTGGACCAGGGCGACCGCGCCTCGGTGTCGGTCGCGGTGCCCTACGCGAGCCCTTCCGACGCGGCGCTCCTCGTCGGCCCGTCGGTCGTCCGGCGCGCGGACCTCACGGTGGTGGACGCGAACGGCGCGAGCGCGACGGGCGGCTTCCTTGTCGTCGTGGGAAACAACGCGCCCCGGCTCTCCGCGCCGGTGGCCGCGGCGGCCGTGAACCACTCCTTCGACGCCGCCGGGAGCCGCTACCTCGCCGTGGCCCCGCTCTCCACCTGGGTGGACGACGACGGGGACCCGCTCTACCCCGCCGTCTCGGGCGACCCCGCCTGCTCGACGGTCGCCGAGCAGCAGGGGACGGCCTGGGTCACCTGCGCCCTCCCCTTCGCGGGCTCCGCGGCGGTCGGGGCGTTCGCGGGCTCGCACCCGCTCTCGGTGACGATGTCCGACCCCTTCGGCCCGGGCGCCTCGCAGGCGACGGCGCTCACCATCCTGAACCGCGCCCCCCGGCTCGTCGCGTCGAGCGCGCTCCTGCCGGCGGCCTGCACGCCGACCTCGGCTTGCTGCGAGCCCGGGGCCGGCCGGTGCAGCTCCCCCGACGTCGCCTTCGGACCGGGGAGCGCCACCGTGGGGCTCGCCGTGGACGACGACGGCGATCCGGTCTCGCTCTCGCTCGGGGCCTCCGGGTGCCTGTCCGCGCAGGCCGCGAGCGCCGGGGCGGCCGCGTGTCCGGCCACGGGCTGCGAGGCGACCCTGTCGCTCTGCGGCCTGCCGTCGCAGTGCATGACGGTGTTCCCCGAGGGGACGCTGTCGGTGACGGCGAGCGACGGCCTCGACTTCGTCCAGGGGACCTTGGCGGTGAGCTCGGTCTGCCGGTAGGCGGGCCGGCGTCCCGCGACTACCGGGTGACGATGGCCGCCGCGGCCGACCGGCGCTCCGCCTTCGGCGGCTCGAAGAGGGCCTGCATCTCGGGCGGAAGCTCCCGCCAGGGCGCGGCCGGGTCCTTCCAGCGGTGGCCGCGGATGGCGGTCTCCACGTCGAGCGGCGCGTAGGTGTTCCAGAAGAGCAGCGGCCGCCGCGTGTCGCCCGCGAGGAGTCGCTCCCGCGCCCGGTCGAGGAAATGTCGCATCGCCTTCGCCGTGAAGGTGGGGTCGAGCTCCACTCCCTCCGCGGCCCGGAGCAGCCGCATCACGCCCTCGACCCGCTCGTCGGTCTTGCCGTAGCCCGGGGCGAGGTACCCGTGCTCGTAGGTGAGCACCGAGCGGTTGTCCATGAAGTCGCACTCCTTCACCCGCGCCCGGTCGGCCGGGTCGAGCGCGTCCCGGACGGCGCGGAACACCTCCTGCGCCTCGTGGCGCAAGAGCCACTCGCTCTGCAACCACTCGTCGGTGACGCCCACCGCGCGCACGCGGACCTGCTCCCAGCGCCCCGCCAGGCACATCCCCGCGAGCAGCCCCGCGGCGGTTCCGCCGGTCGAGGCGGCGACCACGATCTCGTCGGGAAGCCCCTCGTCGCCGGTCTGCGCGAGGAGCTCGAAGAAGGCGTTCGCGTAGCCGATGGATCCCACGTCCGAGGTGCCGCTCGGCGGGATGTAGTAGAGCTCGTCCGGGAAGAGCAGCGCCGTCAGCTTGTAGAGCGCGACGTCGACCGCCCAGCCGACCACGGTCGAGTGGAACCGCATCTCGGCGCCGGCGGCGTGCATGGCGAGGAGCTTTCGCCGGATGGCGTCCGTCACCGGCTGGGGGCCGAGGATGACGGTCGCCGGCATCCCGAGCTCCCGCGCCGCCGCCACCGACGCGAGCCCGTGGTTCGTCCCGAGCCGGCCCGACGTGACCACGGCCTTGACCCGCTTCGCCCTCGCCTCGCCGAGGAGGTACTCGAGCTTCCTCGCCTTGTTGCCTCCCACGAGGCCGCTCGCGACGTCGTCGTGCTTCACGAGGAGCCACGGGGCCTTCGCCGCGGGGATCCCGAGCTCCTCGCGGATCCGCCCCTCGATCGCGCGCAGCGGCTCGAGCGGGGAGGGCTTCTCGACGAGATCGACGCGCGGCACGTGCGCGAACGACGGAAACGCCGCCACGATGGCGGGGGCGTCGGACGGCGCGTCCGCCCGGACGGCGAGCGGCAGGGCGCAGAGCGCGAGGGCGGCGGAGAGCGCGACTCCCGTCCGGGGCGGCCTTCCCGACGCGCTGTGCTCGCTCCCGGTCACGGCGCGGCGCTCCCGGGTCAGCCGACCGCGAGCGTCCGGGGAGCGGCGGGCTCGGGCTGCGACAGGGAGACCGCCCGGGACGGGACGGGGCGGATCCGGCGCTCGAGCGCGCGCCCCGCGAGCCGGGTGACGAGGATCGCGGCGGCGACGGTGGCGGACAGCCCCACCCACCAGATCACCTGCCCGAGGATCCCGGTCACCTGGGGACGCCCGGCCTGGAGGTCGCTCACCCGGGTGAGGAGCGAGCCGAGCCAGGTGTAGGTCGCGGTCAGCGGAACGAGGCCGACGAAGGAAGCGAGCGCGTAGTCGCGAAGCCGCACCCTCGTGGCCCCGAGCCCGTAGTTCACGAGCTCGTTGGGAAACAGCGGCGACAGGCGCAGGAGGAGGACGATCCAGATGCCATTCTCGGCGATGGCGTTGTCGACGGCGGTGAGCGTCGCGTCTCGCGAGATGCGCGCGGCGATGCGGTCGCGCAGCAGGCGGCGCCCGACCAGGAACGCGGCGGTCGCGGCGACGAAGGTCGCCGGCGCGGCGACGGCGAATCCGAGGGCCGGGCCGTAGACGAGCCCGGCTCCGACCCGGAGCGGCCAGCCCGGGATGAGGAGCAGCGCGCAGACCGCGTAGGCGACGACGAAGGCGGCCACGCCGAGCGGCCCGGCCCCCCGCGCCCATCCCACGAAGGTGGTGACCCAGGTTCCGAGGGGGAAGAAGAACGCGCCGATCCCGAGGATGGCCGCTGCCCCAAGAACGATGGACACCCGGTGGCGCATGAGGTGGGAACTCTCGCACAGTAGGAGGCGAAAGTCGCATGGCGCCAAGGAAAAACCGCAATAACTCTAACAATTCCTAAGGGTTGTATTGACCCGATTTCGGGTATCTTCTGACCCGGGAGGGTCATGGTGGCGGGGCCGCCGCCACCTCCCGGTCCGATCGGACCGGTGCACCAAGGGGCTAGGCGAGGCCGAGCCGCCCTCACCGCCGGCGAAAGGACATTTACCCTCGGCGAAGGCGCTTCAGGCGACCGGCCCGACGCGCCGGCGCTCGAGCGTCGCCTCGGCGGCCGCAGCGAGCGCCTCGGGCCCGAGCGCCTTGTCGAGAACGGCGTCGGCGCCCGCCGACTCGAGCCGTCTCTCGAGCGCGGCGTCGAGCGTGCCGGCGATGACGACGATGGCGAGCTCCGACTCGCCCCCCGCGCCGCGGATGGTCCGGACGAACGTCTCCCCGTCCATCTCGGGCATGCGCAGGTCGGTGACGAGGAGGTCCAGGCTCAGGAGCTCCTCGGCCACCGCCTGGAGGCCCGCCGTCCCGTCGCGCGCGGTGAGCACGTCGAAGCCGCGCGAGCGCAGCGCGTCGCCGAGCGTCTGCAGGATGAGGGCGTCGTCGTCGACGAGGAGCGCCCGGCGCGGCCTCGCCGAGATGCGCGCGATGACGCTCGCGAGCTTCTCCTGGCCGGCCCGGTCGAGCTCGAACTTCACGCCCATCCCGCGCTGGTCCCGGAAGGCCACCGTCGCCGTCGTCCGGAGCTCCACGCCGCCCGGCAGCCGCATCTCGAGGCCGATCCGCGTCCCGACGGGCGGGGCCGACTGCGTGCGGACGTAGGCACCGCCCTGGGAGAGGTTCTCGACGTAGTCGGCGGCGAGCTCCTCGTCGCTCTCGTACTCGAGCCGGGCGGTGGGCTCGGCCTGCACCCTGACGGGCGCGTTCACCGCATAGCGGGGCGCCGCGCGCTTGTTCTCCTGGCCGGGCTCGGACGGGCGCGGAGCGTTGCGGCCGAGCACGTCGGAGAACGCGGTCGCCGCCGGGTCGACGAGCAGCGCGAACCCCGCCGGCACGCCGGGCCGGGCCGCGTCCTGGGAGCGCACCTCCATGACGCGCGCCCGGGCGCCGAGCGCCCCGGCCGCGCGGGGCACGCGGAGCGACACGTCCAGGTCGTCGCCGACCGGCGGGGCGATGGCCCCGGGGATGAAGAGGCGCCGCGAGGCCGGATCGAAGGTCACGCCGGCGAAGGAGTTGCTGCCGGCGTCGAGCGAGAGCACCGGGCGGCCGCCGGCGGCCGTCCAGCGGTCGCGCGCCGCCCCCGCGGAGGTGACCACGCGCGCCACGGCGTCGCGCAGCAGGTGGGGGGGGATTCCGACCGTTCGCAGCTCGCACTGCGAGAGGTGCCCCTCGAAGACGGCGCGCTCGCGCTCGCTCATCGAGGACAGCACGGAGGCAAGGCCTCCGGAGCGAGCGCACCAGAACCGGAAGCGGGCCTGGTCCTCGCTCGTCCCCCCGGTCAGGCGCGCCACCACGGCGAAGAGGCGGGAGGCCGAGCGGAACCCGACGTCGCATTCGACGAGCCGCGGGCCGAAGAGCTCCGGCAGCCACAGGGTGAGCCGCTCGGCGGCGAGCAGCCGCTCTCCCACCGCGCGATCGAAGGCGGCCGCGAGCTCCATGGCGCCGACCTCAGCCAATCCTCACCGTTCCCGTGAAGGTGGTCGCTCCCCTGACGCGACGTGCGCCGCGGGGAGTGAGGAGTCGATTCTATCCGGCCGGCCCGGGGGGAGCGAGATTTGGTGGGCGCCGTCACTCGGTGGGCCCCTTGCCCCGGTCGGGCGGGATGCCGCGTCGGCGCCGAACGGCGCCGGCGGTCACAGGGCGAGGAGGAGCCGGGTCACGTCGTAGAGGACGTCCCCCCGGTGGGACACCGCGATCGGCTCGGCCGGGAGGGCGAGCCGATCCACGATCCGGTTGTACCCCATGGCCATGAGCGTCCGCAGGTTCACGGTGTCGTACAGGTTGTACTCGGCGAGCAGCCGGAGCGCGTCGCGGTCCCCGGCGAGGTGGAGCTGCCAGAGGCGCACGGCGTCCGAGCCGCGGAGCCGGGCGAGGTGCGGCGGCCGCCCGACGCCCAGTTCCTCCTCGAGCACCTTCAGGCCGCCCGTGTGGCCCGCCCGACCGAACACCTGGCGCAGGTCCACGTGGACGGGCGGGGGGCGCCACCCCGGGAAGGCCCGCCGGAGCACCGGCACGTCGAAGGACGCCCCGTTGAAGGTGACGAGCAGCTTCCAGCCCGCGGTCGCGCCGGGGAAGAGCTCCAGGTCCCGGCCCCGGAGGAAGAGCCTCGGCCCGGACCGGTCGAGGACGGAGACGGCCGTCACGAGGTCCGTGCCGTCCGTCTCCACGTCGAGGAACCCGGCCTCCTCGGCGAAGGACGGGTAGAGGCGCCAGCGCTCCCGCGCCGGCAGCATCCCGGCGAGCGCCCCGGCGTCCCCTTCCGCGAGCGCCCGGGCGGCCCGTGCCACCGCCTCGAGGAGCCGCCCGTCGAGCCGCGGGGAGAGCCCGCCACCCCGCGCGGACAGCTCGTCCCAGGTGACGACCCCCTTCCGCCAGAGCTCGCGCTCGCGGTAGGGGCCGACGCCCGGCGTGAGCTGGAAGGTGGAGCGGATCACGGCCGCGCCCTCGGGGCCGCCCCCGTCACTCCGAGCGCTCCCAGGCGCTCGCCCACCCGCCCACCGCCTCGGCGTGGCGGACGAAGCCCGCGTAGAACGCGTGGCGACACACGGTGGCCGAGTCGCCGACGACGACGAGCTTCTTCCGGGCGCGGGTGATGGCGACGTTCATGCGCCGGACGTCCGAGAGGAAGCCCACCTCCCCCGAGTCGTTCGACCGCACGAGCGACACGACGACCGCGTCCTTCTCCCGACCCTGGAACCCGTCCACGGTGTCCACCTCGAGCCCCTCGTCGAGCCGGCCCGAGAGGATCTCCCGGAGCCTCTGCACCTGTGCATCGTAAGGCGAGATGACGGCCACCTCCGCCGGCGCGACGCCGAGCGCCAGCACGCGCTCCACCTCCCGCGCGGCGAGCTCCGCCTCGCCCGGGTTGTGCCGCGAGTCCGAGCCCTCCGGGGTCTCCTCCTCGAAGCCCCGGCCGGCGGTGTCCACGAAGAGGAGCGGGCGATCGTCGAGCGCACGGGCGGCCACCGCCGGGTGGGCGCGCAGCGAGCCGCCGTAGAGCGCCTCCGACGGGTAGCGCATGATGACCTCGTGCATCCTGTGCTGCTCCGCGAGCGCCGCCATCGCGCCTGCGCCGGCGAGCCTCTCGAAGAGCGATACGCCGAGCCCCCCCTCCTGCGCCGCGCGGGAGAGCACGGTCGGCGGGAGCTGTCGGTGGTCCCCGGCGAGCACGGCGCGCTCCGCGCGCAGGAGCGCCAGGTACGCCGCCGGCTCGATGGCCTGCGTCGCCTCGTCGACCACCGCGAGCGGGAAGCGGCGCCCCGAGAGGACCGGGGTGTCGAGGCCGGTGAGCGTCGCCACCACGACCGGCGCCCGGGCGAGCACCTCGCTCTCGGCGCGGTCCTCGAGCGCTCGCGCCTCGCCGAGGAGCTCCCGGGCGCGGCGCTCGGCGTCCCGGGCCTCGCTGTAGCGGCCGGGCCCTCGCCGCTCCTTCCGCCGCCGCGCCTCCCGCCGCAGCGCGAGTGCCTCGTCGACGAGCCCGCGGGCGATGCGGGCCGCCTCGTGGCCCTGGACCTGCGCCTCCAGCGTCCGCGTCACGAGCCCCGGCAGGACGCGCGCCGGGTGGCCGAGGCGCACGCCCGCGACTCCCGCGGCGACGAGCCGCTCGAGGAGGTTATCGGCCGCGAGGTTCGACGGCGCCGCCGCCAGCACCTGCTCGCCACGGGCCACGGCACCGCGGATGACCTCCACGAGCACGGTCGTCTTGCCGGTGCCCGGCGGGCCGTGGACGAGGGCCAGGTCGTCGGCCCGTCCCGCGATCTCGACCGCGAGGCGCTGCTCCGGGTTCATGGCCGGCGCCGGGCCGGGCCGCGCGCGCTCCCGCAGCCTCGGGGCCTCGCCGGACAGGACCCGGTGCCACCGGCGCCCCTCGCGCTCCTCCGCCATCCGCCGCACGCCCGAGGCGAGCCGCTCCCAGGTGACCGGCGAGGGGACGAGCTCGAGGGCCACGCGGCCGGAGGTCGCCCAGCCCGGCGGCGGCTCCTCGAAGGCCACCGAGATGCGGCTCCGGCTCCTCCGAGCGACGACGCCCGTCGGCGCATCCTCGGGCCGCTCTCGCCGCAGCCCCACCTGCACGAGGCTCCCCACGCCGATGCGGGCGGCCCCGAGCGGCCCGCCGGTCGCGCTCGCGTAGGTGACGAGCGAACGGCCGGCGAGCCCTCCCTCGTCGACCGCCTCGACGTCCGCCGCCGCGATCCCGCGAGCGTCCCGCTCGGCGAGGCTGAGCCGGGAGGCCGCCTCGGCGAGGCGCGCGCGCTCCTCCTCGCGCTCGGCGGCGACGAGCCCGGCCATGCGCTCGAGGTGCCGCTCGAGGTCGAAGGCCGCGTCCAAGGTCCCCTCCATCTACCGTCGCGCGGCGCGTCGCGCTCCGCGGCCCCTCCGCCCCCCTTAGAAGGCGAGCGCGAAGCCTCCGAGCGGCACCGTCGCGCCGCTCGCGCCGGAGCTCGAGCCCTGGCTCTTCGGGCGGTGGAAGACGTACGGGATGGCCCACCCGAAGAGGCTCCCCACCGCGGCGCCGGTGAGCACGTCCGTGAGGTAGTGCTGATCTGCGGCCATGCGCAGGTAGGCCGTGAGCGCCGCGAGCGCGAGGCCCGTGCCGAGCGCCGCCCCTGCCCCGGGCATGCCCTGCATCAGGTAGAGGGTGCTCGCCGACACCGTCACCGCGAAGGCGAAGGTGGAATGGCCCGAGAAGAAGGAAAGGTTCTCCTCCTCGGGGCTGTCGTAGGCGTCCTCGCCCTTCCAGACGTACGGGCGCGCCCGGCCCACGGCGTACTTCACGCTCGCGTTCACGAGCATGGCGATGCTCGTCGCCTCGGCGACGAGCAGCACGTCGGACCAGCCCGCCGTGGGATTGCCGAGCCGGTAGCCCTGCACGAGGCCGAAACCGAGCATGCCCGCGGGCACGACGTACTGCAGGACGTCCGAGAGGGTGTTCGCGAGGCGCGGGTTCGACCAGGTGACGGAGCGCGCCACCGAGCCGTCGACCGGCCCCGGATCGCACCAGTGGCACCTCCTCGGGGCGAGCTCGGGCCGGAGCAAGAGCAGCGTCGCGAGGCCCGCGGCGGCGACCCCGGTCACCGTCCCGTCCACCGCCCAGTCGTACGAGAGGGGGGTGAGCTCCTGGGCGCGGGCGGGGACCGCGAGGGCGAGGGCGAGGAGCGCGAACCTTGCGCGGCACTTCGTCACAGCGCGAGCTTATCATCCGTGCCGTGGCGCATCGGCTCGCCATCGACGGCTCTCTCGACCTGCACGCCTTCCGGCCCGGCGAGGCGGCGGAGGTGGTCCGCGCCTACCTCGCGGCCTGCGCGGAGGCGGGCGTCCTCGACGTGCGCATCGTCCACGGCAAGGGCATCGGGGCGCTCCGGCGAACCGTCGAGCGCGTGCTCGGGCGCCACCCGCTCGTGGAGTCGTTCCGGCTCGCCGACGAGACGGCGGGCGGGCGCGGCGCGACCCTCGTCCGCCTCCGCGCGCGTTCGACTACGGCATGACCTTCCGCAGGAAGGGCACCTGCAGCCCGAGCATCGCCCCGTAGACGACGTGGAGGGCGAACATGGGTCGCTCGAGGCCGGCGGCGTAGAGGATGGGGTCGGCCACGCGGACGAGGCCGTACCAGGCGGGGCCGAAGAGGACGGCGCCGTAGGCCGCCCCGGCGGCCACGGCCGGAAGCGAGGTCGCGGATTGCGGCAGGATGCTCACGAAGACGAGCCCGCCGAGGACCGCGACGAGCGCCGCGAGCATCGCACCGAGCAGCGCGGCGAAGGCACCCGCGTCCGAGTCGAGCGCGGAGGGCCCGAGGATGCTCGCTGCGACGAGCCGAAGCGGGAAGAGCGCGCCCACCTCCGGCGGCGAGACGAGCATGGCGGGGAGCCACATGACGACGGCCCCCGTGAGGCCGCCGATCGCGCCGGCGGCGACCTCGTGGTCGGCGGGCTCCCTCGCCGGGAGTCCCCTGCGCGGCTCTGCCTCGGCGGGGTCCATGGACGTCTCCCTCCCGGGATCGGCGAGCCCGGGCGATCGCGCTACTTCGATTGCTTGGCCGCCTTCTTCGCCTTCGCGGGCGCCGCCGTTGCGCCGGCCGCGCGCATCGCCTCGGCCACCGGGACGAAGTCTCCCTCGACGGCGACGCCCCAGCCGTCGACGCGGAAGACGTCGCGCAGGACGCGGCGTCCCGCCTCGGACTGCGACATCCGGGCGAACACCTGGAGGACGAGCGGGGACAGGCGCTCGTCGAAGCCGGGGCGCGAGGCCACGACGTCGTTCGGGATGGGCGCCGACACGGCGAGCACGCGGAAGTCCTTCACCGGCGGGCTCTCGGCGCACCCGTCGGCGACGGGTGACTCGCCCTTCGGGCGCTCGTCGGCGAAGGTCGCGCCCGCGTCGGCCTGGCCGGCCCGCACGGCGGCGCACACCCGCGGGTGGTCGCCCTCGAAGGTCTGCGACTTGAAGAAGGCGGCGGGGTCGATGCCGTCGGCGACGAGGAGCGCCCGCGGGAAGAGGTATCCCGACGCGGAGGTCTTCGAGACCCAGGCGACGGCCTTCCCCTTCAGGTCCGGAAGCGCCTGCGCCGGCGAGTCCGCGCGGACGATGATGGCCGCGCGGTAGAAGAGCTTGCCGTGGCGGAGCGCCTTGGCGATCGCCTGCACGTCGCGGTTCCGCTCCTGGGCGGCGACGAAGGCGGCCGGCTCCACCCAGGCCAGGTCGACCTTCCCGGCGGCGAGCGCCTGGGACAGATCGTCGTAGCTCTCGAACACGATCACCGTCACCGGGCGCTTGAGCGCCTCGGACAGGTAGGGCTCGAGCACCGCCTTGCCCTCGGCCGCCCGCTTCGGCCCGTTCGGCTGGCTCATCCCGAAGCGGATGGGGGCCGCGGGATCGAGGGGGGTCACCGCCTCGGTGAGCGGGTCGGCGGCGCGCGCCGCTCCGGGGAAGGCGAGCGCGAGCGCCAGCGCCGCGAAGAAGGTCCTCATGCCTTCGGATCCTCGACGCTCCCCGGAGCCGAGTAAAGGATGCGGCGGAGGTCGGCGATATCGGGGACGCCTCCCTGGGCGAGGTCGGGCGCCCCGCCGCCCTTTCCCCCGCAGGCCTGGGTGGCTTGGCGGAGCGCCTCGCCGAGGTGCGGACCGGGTCCGCGCGGGCGTGCGATGCAGACCTGCGCGCCGGACCCCGCCTTGCACCCGAGGAACGCCGTCCTCCCGAGCGCGGCGAGAGACTGGGCGACCGCCCGGAGCCCCTCGGGCGAGGCGAGCGGCGCCTCGAGCTCGGCGACGACCGGCGCCGGCGGCGCCGACTTCGCCGCGAGCCGCTCCGCGTGGGCCGCGGCGAGGGCGAGGAGGAGGCGGTCGGCCTCCTTCCGGCGGGCGACCGCCTCCGAGCCGAGCCGCTCCACCGCCGCCGGGAGCTCCGCCGGGGCGCAGCGGAGCGCGCGGCTCGCCTCCGCGAGCAGGTCCCGTCCCTCGGCGAGGAGCCGGAGCACACGCCCGCCGCAGGCGAACTCGACGCGAGCGCCGTTCCCCCATTTCACCGCGCCGAGGACGGCGACGGCACCCACCTCCCCGGTTCGCCGGGGGTGGGTTCCGCCGCAGGGAGAGGCGTCCACGACCTCGCCGGTCCCGCCCGGCAGGTCGTCCGCGACGACCACGACCCGCGTGCCCCTCTGCGCCTCGCGGCGGAGCGGCAGCCCCGCGAGCTCCTCGGGCGTGCGGTCCCGCGCCGTCACCGGGAGGTCGCGGAAGACGAGATCGCTCGCAGCCTTCTCCGCGGCGCGAAGCCGATCCGGGGTGAGCTCCGAGATCGGCCGGTCGAGGTCGATCGTGCAGGTCCGCTCCCCCAGGTGGAAGGAGGTCGTCCTCGCCTGCCACAGCCGCTCGAACACCGCCGAGAGGAGGTGCTGGCCGTGGTGCTGCTGCATGTGGTCGAAGCGCCTCTCCCAGTCGACAAGGCCCTCGACGCGTCCCTCCGGTGCCGGGCCGCCGAGGACGTGGAGGACCTCCCCTCCCTCCTCCACGACGTCCACGACCGGAACGCCGCCGAGCGTGCCGCGGTCGGCGGGCTGACCTCCGCCGTCCGGGTGAAAGGCGGTGCGGTCGAGCACCGCCGCGCGGCGCCCGTCGCGATCCGTCACCCGCACCACGCGTGCGTCGAAGCGGACCTGGTAGGGGTCCTCAAGGTCGATTCTCTCGCCCACGCCGACCGAGTCTAAGCGGCGAAGTACCCGTCCGACATGGCGTTTTCATGCCGACGCACGGCGTCGTTTGCACCGGACCGGGAAAACGGTATGGTCCGCGCGCCCTTAGCCCGGGACCCCCAGGAGCGAGCCGTGTCTTTTCTGCAAAGGATGATGCCGAAGTCGGACACGTTCTTCGACTTCTTCGAGAAGCAGACCGCGCTCACCGTCGAGGGCGTGCGCCTCTTGAAGGAACTCCTCGAGGACTTCTCCGACGTGGAGAGGAAGGTGAAGGCGATCAAGGACGTCGAGCACCTCGCCGACGACGTGACCCACAGCGCCTTCTCGCTGCTCTACACGCAGTTCATCACGCCCTTCGATCGCGCCGACATCCACCGGCTGCTCACCCGCCTGGACGACGTCCTGGACCTCGCCGACGCCGCGGCGGAGCGGCTCGGCCTCTACGACGTGGGCCCGGTCGTGCCGGAGGCCCGCGAGCTCGCGGGCGTGCTGCTCGCCCAGACCCGGAAGATGCAGGACGCGGTCCGGGGGCTCAGGAACGTGAAGGACCAGAAGCAGATCCTGGAAGCGTGCCTCGAGATCAACGTTCTCGAGAACCAGGCGGACACGCTGCTCCGCCGCGCGCTCGCGCACCTCTTCTCGAGCGGCGTCGACCCCCTCACGGTCATCAAGTGGAAGGAGATCCTCGACCTCATCGAGACCGCCACGGACCGGGCCGAGGACGTCGCCAACATCGTCGAGGGCGTCGTCCTCGAGAACACCTGAGCGAAGACGGGCCGGTCCAACGCCATATGCTCCTCGCCGTCGTCGTCGGCATCGTCGCGGTCGCCCTGGTGTTCGACTTCATCAACGGGTTCCACGACGCCGCCAACTCCATCGCCACCATCGTGTCGACGCGGGTGCTCGCGCCCGTGCAGGCGGTCGGCTGGGCCGCCTTCTTCAACTTCGTCGCCGCGGCACCCGTCTTCTTCGGCGGGGAGCTCGCGGTCGCGAACACGATGGGCAAGGGGATCATCCGCTTCGAGCTCCTGAAGGCCCACGGGGTGGAGATGGTCCTCATGGTCATCTTCGCGGCGCTCGTCGGCGCCATCGTCTGGAACCTCCTCACCTGGTGGTGGGGGCTGCCTTCCTCCTCCTCGCACGCGCTGGCCGGCGGGCTCGTCGGCGCCGCCCTGCCGGCGCTCGGAGTGGACGGCCTCGTCCTCTCCGGGATCCTGAAGATCTCGCTCTTCATCGTCCTCTCGCCGCTCATCGGGATCGCCCTCGGGGCGGGGATGATGGTCGGGACCGCGTGGATCGTGCGGCGCATGCGCCCGGCCCGCGTCGACACGTGGTTCCGCAAGCTCCAGCTCGTCTCCTCGGGCATCTTCAGCTACAGCCACGGCTCGAACGACGCGCAGAAGGTGATGGGCATCATCTCGGTCGTCCTCTACGGGACGATCTGGGCCGATCGGCAGTTCCACGTGCCCTGGTGGGTCGTGGTCCTCACTCACACCGCCATCGCGCTCGGGACGTTCTTCGGCGGCTGGCGCATCGTCCGCACCATGGGCTACAGCCTGACGAAGCTCCAGCCGATCGGGGGCTTCTGCGCCGAGACCGGGGGCGGCGTCACCATCCTCGCCCTCTCCCACGCCGGCATCCCGGTCTCGACGACGCACACCATCACCGGCGCCATCGTCGGCGTCGGCTCGACGAAGGGCTTCCGGGCGGTGCGCTGGGGCGTGGCCGGGCGCATCATCTGGGCGTGGATCTTCACGATCCCCTGCTCGGCCCTCGTCGCGACGCTCGCCTACTTCGCGACGCGCTTCGCCGTGCACCTCGCCCGCTGACGCCGCGCCGCGGCATCGCGGCAGCGCGCCAACCCATTAGAATCACTGGACTTCACCGAAGAAGCCGGCCCGGGCCGGACCGCGCGCGCGGGACATCCGGAGCGCGCAACCGGCCCGGATCCCGCGTGTTACAAGCTCCAGATGGCCCCGGATCCGGACGCGGCGCTGATGGTCGCGTTCCAAAGTGGAGACGAGACCGCGTTCCGGGCACTCTTCGAGAAGTACGGTCGAGCGATGATGGCCTTCTGCCAGAGATTCGTGAGGGAGCCGGCGCGCGCCGAGGAGCTCGCGCAGGACGTCTTCTTGAAGCTCTACCGGTCCGCCGACCGCTACAGTCCGAGCGCGCGCTTCAGCACCTTCCTCTACCGCATCGCCACGAACCACTGCCTGAACGAGGTGCGGCGCGGCGAATACCGCCTCCGCCCGGACCGGGACCCGGCGAGCGACGGATCCGATCCGCGCGACCCCGACTCGCTTTCCGGATCTGCCGCGACGCCGGAGGAGGAGGTCCACGGGCGAGCGCTCGAGCGCTCCGTCCGCGACCTCCTCGACCGGCTGCCGGAGAAGCAGCGCGCCGCCTTCGTCCTCGCCCGCTTCGAAGGGCTCGCCTACGAGGAGATCGCCGGCGTCCTCGGCACGACGGTCCCGGCCGTGAAGTCCCTCGTCCACCGGGCGACCGTGTCCGCCGCCGAGGCGCTCGCGCCGTGGGTGCCCCCCACGGGCGCGGAGGAGGGTGCGTGACGCACGTCCGCGAAGAGCTGACGGCGCTCGTCGACGGCGCGCTCGAGCCCGGGCGGCGCGCCACGGTGGAGGAGCACCTCTCCTCGTGCGCGTCCTGCCGCGCGGAGCGGGACCGCCTCGCCGCGGTCGTCGCGGCCTGCAACGCCCTTCCGGCCGGCCCCGCGCCCTCCCCCGGGTTCGAGCAGCGCTTCTACGCCCGCCTCGCCCGCGAGAAGGAGGCGCTCCGCTCCCCGCTCTCCTGGCTCCGCCGCGGCTGGCGCTGGGCGGTCCTCGCGGCGGGGCTTTCCGCCGCCGCCGCCGCGGCGGTCGCCGTCCTGCACGTCCGCGCCGACCGCATGGAGATGGCCGAGCACCTGGACCTGCTCGAGAACTACGTGGTCGTCGCCAGCCTCGACAGCGTCGAATCGGCGGAGGACGTGGAGGTGGTCATCCACCTCGACGAGCTCCGGGGGGCGAAGCCGTGAGGGTCCTCGCCGCCGCGCTCCTCGTGGCGTTCGCCGCGCCGGCCTTCCCGCAGACGGCGCCGCCGGCGAGCGCGGAGACCGCCCGCGAACGCTGGGAGAAGCTGACGCCCGAGCAGCGCGAGGCGCTCCGGCAGCGCTGGCAGGCCTTCCAGGAGCTGTCGCCAGGGCGCCAGGCGGAGATCCGGGAGCGGCTCGAGCGCTGGCGCGCGATGCCGCCCGCACAGCGCGACGAGATCCTCGCCCTCTGGAAGGCCTTCCGCCAGCTCCCGCCGGACGAGCGCCACGACATCCTGCAGCTCTTCCGCCGCTTCCGGGAGATGTCGCCGGAGCGCCAGGCCCAGGTGCAGAGCATCTTCCAGAAGCTCGTGCAGTCGCCACCCGAGGTGCGGCAGCACTACCTGGAGAACCTGCGCACCTGGAGGCAGCTCACCCCGGCGCAGCGCGAGTCGCTCAAGGAGTCCTGGCAAAAGCGTCACGAGCGGCCTTAACCTCTCCAGGTGCTCGCCCCGGTCGTACTCGCAGCCGCGGCGCTCGCCGCCGGGCCGCCGGAGGACCTCGCGCCGCCCGAGCTCGAGGGAGAGCCCCTGTGGGCGCGCGCCGGCCTGCGCCTGCGCTTCACGGCCGAGGCCGCCGTCCCGACGGACGCGGTGCTCTTCGACCCCGCCACGAACCTCTTCGCGGCGTCCGGCTTCCTCGCCCCGCAGCCCGCGGACAGCTACCCCTCGGCGCTCGCCTTCGTCTCCGTCGGCCTGAACGCCGCGAGCTGGCTCGACTTCCGGCTCGACGTGGACAGCGGCCTCGTCCGAAGCCAGCAGCTTCCCGCCTCGGTCGAGGTGTGCCTCTCGAGCCGCACGCTCTCCGGCCTCGAGACGGTGTCCCCGACCACGTGCCGGCCCGGGACGGGCGGCGCCCTGACGGTCATCCAGGGCTCGCTGCCCTCGACGCTCCTCGCCCCCGCCCAGATCACCTCCAACGGGCAGCCCATCCTGACCGAGTTCGACAGCACCCTCTTCATCCGGCAGCTCTACGCGGACGTGACCGCGGGCCGGGCCGGGTTCTTCCGCGCCCGGGTCGGCCGCCAGCGCCTCCGCGTCGCGGAGGGCATCGTCTACGACGACTGGGGGCTCGGCGTCGACCTGGACGTCGACGCGGGCGCCGTCGGCCCTCCCGTCGGCGCGAGCCTGTCCGTTTTCTACCCCACCCGCGGCTGGCCCTCGCCGAGCCAGTGGGCGAGCCCGGTCGTCGCGGCGACGCTCGACTGGCTCCCCTCGCTCGGCGAGTGGGTGGGCCTGTGGGGCGCCTTCTCCCACGACGACACCGGGGACGCGAACGCGGTCCTCCGGGAGGGGTTCATCGCGACCGAGGTGGGGCGCCTGCTCGCGAACGCGCCGGGATCGACGGCCTACATCCGCTCGTCGCGCGCGCTCGCGCTCCTCATCGCGTCGCCCCCGCGCGGCACCTCCAACATCGGATGGGCGGGGGTGTCCGGGCACATCGACGCGGGCGACCGGAACGAGGCGCGCTTCACGGCGGGCGCCTGCTTCGGGAGCGTGAGCTCGTACGCGGCAACGAACTCCTCGACCCTCCCGAATGCCGTGAACGTGCCCGTGCTCGGCTGGGAGGTGTCGCTGCGGTGGCTCTCGGTGCTCGGCGGCGGATTCCGGGTGAGCCCCTTCTTCCTGTGGCTCTCAGGGGACGACCCGGCCGAGGAGCAGGCGGCGGCCCTCGGCGTCCCGAAGAGCTACTCGGGCTTCCTCTCGATCTCGCCCTTCATCACCACGACGAACCTCTTCTTCCAGGGCGGCATCTCGGAGGCCTACGCCGACCGGGAGCTCTCGTCGTCGGGCGTGAACGCGCGCGGGGTGATCACCCCGGGCATGGAGGCGGGGTGGACGCCCACCCCGGCGGTGGATGTGGTCGCGAAGGCCGCCTTCCTCTGGTCGGATACCCCGAGCCCGTACGGCGGCCGGGTGTATGGTCCCGAGCTGGACCTGAACGCGTCCTGGTCCCCGTGGCCGTGGCTCGCGGTGCTCGGCGAGGCGGACTTCCTCGCCGAGGGCAACTTCTTCCCGACGCGGGGACTGGGTCGCCGCTTCATCCTGGGAGTCGACCTCACCACCCCGTGATCCCGCTCGCGCCCATCCTCGCCGCTGCGCTGGCCGCCGGCGGCCCCCCGCGCACCGAGACCCCGGACGGCGGCCCGCCGCCGAAGCCCGGGGACCCGGACCTGGAGGTGATCGAGAACCTCGAGCTCCTCGAGCACCTGGAGCTCCTCGACCACCTGGAGCTCCTCGAGCCGAGGAAGGCCCGAGGGCAGGACGGGGGCGCGGATCCCCCGGT
>DATKJV010000069.1:0-25528 GCA_035543235.1 Anaeromyxobacteraceae bacterium
CGCCTGCGAGCGGTACCTCTCGGTCGACGAGGCCGTGCCCGCCGCCCCGCCGCCGGAGCCGAGCCGCCGGCGGGTCGCGCGCCCCTCCGGGCCGAGGGTCCGCACGCCGGAGAGCCCGCCGGCCGACGAGGCCCCGGCCGAGGAGCGGCAGGGCCCGGCGCCCGGCCCGGAACCGGCTCCGCTCCCGTCGCAGCTTCCCGAGGAGGTGATGGCCATGACCCGCGAGGAGTTCGTCGAAGCCATCCGCGAGGCCCTGCGGGACGAGGGCCCGCCCGTCCGCCTGGCGCCCCGCTGGGAGGGTGGGACGGTGACCCTCAAGCCGGGGGATCCGGGCACGCAACCCAAGGAGATCCCGCTCGACAGCCTGCTCCACAAGATCGTGATGATCCGCGACCGGCTTCGGGTGCTGGAGCAGAAGATCAACGCCCACGAGAAGCTCTCGGATGCGGAGAAGGTGGACATGCAGCAGTACGTCACCCGCTGCTACGGGTCGCTCACCACCTTCAACGTGCTGTTCAGGGAGGAGCGGGACAAGTTCGTGGGGGAGAAGGCGTAGCAGGTGGCGTGCGGGCCTGCTGCCGTTATATTGGCGGCCGCGTGGACGTGAAGATCGCCAGGACCGCGGGCTTCTGTTGGGGGGTCCGCCGGACCGTCGAGAAGGTGAACGAGGTCGCCGACGAGGCCGTGGGCCCGGTGGTGACGCTCGGCCCCATCATCCACAACCCCCAGGCGGTGGCCCGCTTCGAGCAGCGGGGCATCGGAACCGTGCAGTCGGTCTCCGACGTGCCCGACGGCACCACCGTGGTGGTGCGCACCCACGGCGCGGTGCGCGAGGAGCTGGAGCGGGCGCAGGCGCGCGGCCTCACCGTGGTCGACGGCACCTGTCCCTACGTGATCTTCCCGCAGGCCATGGCCCGGCGGCTCTCGGCCGAGGGGTACCACCTGGTCATCGTGGGTGACGAGAAGCACGCCGAGATCAAGGGGGTGGTGTCCTACGCCCAGGGTCCGGTGACGGTGGTGAAGCCGGGCGGGCCGGTCCCCGAGTTCAAGGCCAAGAAGGTGGCGGTGCTGGCGCAGACCACCTGTGTCGGCGCGGACTTCGAGCGGGTGGTGGGGCAGCTCGCCCTCCGGCACATGGAGGTCCGGGCGGTGAACACCATCTGCAACGACACCGAGGAGCGGCAGGCCGACGCGAGGGCCCTGGCCCGCGAGGTCGACGCGGTGGTGGTGGTGGGGGGGAAGAACAGCGCCAACACCCGGCACCTGGCCGAGATTTGCCGGGCCATCCAGCCCCGCACCTGGCACGTGGAGACCGAGGCGGAGCTGGAGACCGGCTGGTTCGAGGGCTGCCGGACGGTGGGGCTGTCCGCGGGAGCCTCCACGCCCGACTGGGTGGTCGAAGGGGTGGCGGCCTGGTTGCGGGCCGGCGGCGCTTCCCGGGAGGCGGCCGGGGGCCGCGGCGACTCCGCGCACACGCCTTGACCGCGCGTTTTTGTACGTGTAGCGTGCGCCTTCCGTCAATCCGGACGGAGCGCCGGGCCCGGCCCGGCGGGCGCCGAGCCCTCGATCCCCGGGGCCAGGCGTGGCAGCAAGGCGAGGGGGCAAGCAGCGGCAACGCCGGCGTCTTCACACGCGCGCACCGGTACGGTGGCGATCCCGCCTGGACGCGGCGCTTCCCCAGGAAAAGGTTGGCCTGATCGAATGGAGAACCAGACTACCCGCACGCCCGACGCCGAGACCGAGGACTTCGCCACCCTGTTCGCCCAGAGCGAGGCGGGGGCGGGCCTCATCGAGGAGGGCAAGGTCGTCGGCGGCACCGTCATCCAGCTGACCAAGGACTACGCGGTCATCGACATCGGCTACAAGTCCGAGGGTCAGGTGGCCATGAGCGAGTTCGCCCCGCAGCCGGGCGGCGAGCCCGGCGTCAAGGTCGGCGACAAGGTCGAGGTCCTGGTCGAGTCCCGCGAGAACGACACGGGCATGGTCGTCCTCTCCAAGGAGAAGGCCGACAAGATGCGCATCTGGGACGAGATCTCGGCCGCGTGCGAGCGCGACGAGCTCGTCGAGGGCGTGATCGTCGGCCGGGTCAAGGGTGGCCTCTCGGTGGACATCGGGGTGAAGGCGTTCCTCCCCGGCTCCCAGGTCGACATCCGTCCGGTGCGCAACCTGGACAAGCTCATCGGCGAGAAGTTCAAGTTCAAGGTCATCAAGTTCAACAAGAAGCGGGGCAACATCGTCCTCTCGCGCCGGGTCCTCCTCGAGAAGGAGCGGGAGGAGCTGAAGAAGGAGACCCTCAAGAACCTGAAGGAGGGCGCGGTCCTCAAGGGCGTGGTCAAGAACCTCACCGACTACGGCGCCTTCATCGACCTCGGCGGGATCGACGGCCTCCTCCACGTCACCGACATGAGCTGGGGGCGCATCGGCCACCCGAGCGAGATGTTCGAGGTCGGGCAGGAGGTGCGGGTCGTCGTGCTCAAGTTCGACCCGGCGAGCGAGCGGGTGAGCCTGGGCCTCAAGCAGATCCAGGAGGACCCGTGGCACCGGGCGGACGAGAAGTACCCGGTGGGCACGCGCGTGAAGGGAAAGGTCGTCTCCCTCACCGACTACGGGGCCTTCATCGAGCTCGAGCAGGGCGTCGAGGGCCTCGTCCACGTCTCGGAGATGAGCTGGACGAAGAGGGTGAAGCATCCCTCGAAGCTCCTCAACGCCGGGGAGGTCGTCGAGGCGGTCGTGCTCGACATCGACCCGAAGGCGAAGCGCATCAGCCTCGGCATGAAGCAGATCGAGCCGAACCCCTGGACGCTGCTCGAGGACAAGTACCCGATCGGATCCGTCATCCGCGGCGAGGTTCGCAACGTCACCGACTTCGGCGTCTTCGTGGGCGTCGAGGAGGGGATCGACGGCCTCGTGCACGTCTCCGACATCTCCTGGACCGAGCGCATCAAGCATCCGGGCGAGAAGTTCAAGAAGGGCGACGTCGTCGAGGCGGTGGTCCTGAACATCGACGTCGAGAACGAGCGCTTCAGCCTCGGGATCAAGCAGATCCACAGCGACCCGTGGACCACGCTCTCCGAGCGCCACCCGGTGGGCTCGCGCGTGAAGGGGCGGGTGACGAAGGTCACCGACTTCGGCGCGTTCGTGGAGATCGAGCCCGGCATCGAGGGCCTCGTCCACGTGTCGGAGATGCGCGACGAGCGGGTCGAGAACCCGCACGACGTCGTGAAGGAGAACGAGGAGGTCGAGGTCAAGGTCATCGACATCGACCCGCACGAGCGCAAGGTGGCCCTGTCCATCAAGGCGCTGTCGCGCGACGGGGACGACGACTACCGCGAGTACCTGCGCAAGCAGGGCGACGCCCGTGCCCGCCTCGGCGACCTCATGGAGAAGTTCAACCGGCGCAAGGGCTAGCGGCCGCTGCCGGCTTTCACGGGACGGGGGGCCGGTTCGCCGGCCCCCCGCTTCCATTTCCGGGCGGGGTGCGGTTGCGGCTCCCCCTCTCGCGTGCTTACCTGTAGGGCCTCATGAGCGAAGAGAGCCAGAACGAGCCGCTGCCCACGACGCCGGTGCCGCCCGCCCCGCCGCCACCCCCGGTCTCCGCGCCGCCGGCCGCGCCCGCCTGGGGGAGCCTCCCGCCGCCGGGCGGGCCTCCGATGCCGCCGCCGCCGCCCCCTCGGCGCGACCGCGCCGCGCTCGCGGTCGTGCTCTTCGTCTTCGGCGGCCTCTTCCTCGTGTTCTTCGCCTTTCTCTGGCTCGCCTACAGTGCCGTGAAGGGCGAGGCGCCGCGGCTCGCCTCGGGGCCGCGCATTGGCGTCGTCGACATCAAGGGGGTCATCGGGGTGGGGGGCCGGGGCTCGGTGGAGTCCGAGCCGGTGCTGCGGCTCCTCAAGCGATACGGCGACGACGCCGACATGAAGGCGGTCGTCATCCGAATCGACTCTCCCGGCGGCGCGGTGGGGACGAGCCAGGAGATCCTCGACGGCATCCGGCGGCTTGCCGAGGACAAGTCGGTCGTCTGTGCCATGGGGAACGTGGCCGCGTCGGGCGGCCTCCTCGTGGCGATGGGTTGCGACCGGATCGTGGCCGAGCCCGGGACCCTCACCGGATCGGTGGGCGTCATCATGGCCTTCCCGAACGTGAAGGGGCTCCTCGATCGCTGGAGCGTGCGGATGAACACGGTGACGGCCGGCCGTCTGAAGGACGCCGGCAGCCCGTTCAAGGACTTCACCCCGGAGGACCGGGCCTACTACCAGGACCTCGTCGACCGGACGCACAAGCAGTTCGTCCGGGCCGTGGCCGAGGGTCGCAACCTCCCGGTGGAGGACGTCGAGAAGTTCGCGGACGGACGCGTGCTCACCGGGGAGCAGGGCAAGGAGCTCGGGCTCGTGGACGAGCTCGGGGGGTTCCAGGACGCCGTCGACCTCGCGAAGGAGCTCGCGGAGCTGAAGGGCGAGCCGCGCCTCGTCTACCCGCCGGACGAGCGCGCCCGCCTCTTCGAGGAGCTCTTCGGCGGAATGGCGCAGAGGGTCGCCGAGTCGGTGGCGGAGGCGGTCCGCGCCGAGTTCCAGCGCGAATCGGCCGCCGCTGGAGCGCCGGGCGTCTACTACCTCGCCCGCTAGGCGGCCCCTCGGGGCGCCGGGAGGAGGACGGGTTGGAAAAGCCGCTCTGGGCGCCGTGGCGCATGGAGTTCATCGAGGCCCCGCGCCGCGCCGGCTGCATCTTCTGCGACCTCCCGGAGGAGGAGGGGGAGGAGAGCGAGCGCGCGAACCTGCTCGCCCATCGGTCGGCCCACTCCTTCACGATGCTGAACCGGTTCCCTTACAACAACGGCCACGTCATGGTGATCCCGCGGGCGCACGCGGCGTCCCTCGAGGACCTGCCCCCGGCGGACTTCGCCGACCTCCACGAGGAGCTCAGGCGCGCCATCGCGGTCGTGAAGAAGGTGTACCGCCCCGACGCGCTGAACGTTGGCATGAACCTCGGCCGCGTGGCGGGCGCCGGCATCGCCGACCACCTCCACTACCACGTGGTCCCGCGCTGGGCGGGGGACACGAACTTCATGCCGGTCCTCGCCGACACGAAGGTCATGATCGAGCACCTCGACGAGTCGTGGCGGAAGATCCGCGACGGCTTCGGGCGGTAGGCGGCCGCCCGGCGTCCCGATGCACTGGCTCCCCATCGCGCTGCTCCTCGCGGTCGTGGCCGCGGTGCTGGCGACGCGGCTCCGGCGCCGTCGCGAGGAAGCCCAGGCCTACCTGAAGGGCGTCCGGTCGATGATCTCCAACGACCCGGATGCGGCGATCGAGGCGCTGTCGGACGCGGCGCGCCTCGGGAGCCCGGAGGCGGTGGAGACCTACCTCGCTCTCGGCGAGCTCTTTCGGCGGACGGGCGACCTCCCGCGCGCCATCCGGCTGCATCGCAACATGCTCCACCGACCGGGGCTCGACCCGTCCCGGCGATCCCTCGTGGAGCGGGAGCTCGCCGACGACTACCGCCGCGCCGGCATGCTGGCCGAGGCCGCGGACACGTACCGGCCTCTCGCCGGGTCAGACTCCCTGGCGGCGCAGGGGCTGCGCGACGTGCTCGTGGCGCAGGGCCGCCTCGGGGAGGCCATCGAGGTCCACGCGCGCGACTGTCCGCCGGACCGGCGCGTGATGGCGCACCTGCTCGCGTCGAAGGCGCGGGCGACGGCGGGGGCGGAGTCGCTCGCCGCGGCGCGGAGCGCCGTCGAGACCGACCCGAGCTGTGCCGACGCGCTCATGGCGCGGGCCGAGGCGGAGGCCGCGATCGGGGCCGGCGAGGCGGCCGAGACCGCGAGGCTCGCGCTCCGGGCCGAGCCGGCCGCGGCGCTCCTCGCCTGGCCCGCTCTCTCGGCGCTGCCGGCCGGCCGGGCGCTGGAAGCGGTCGACGGCGTGCTTGCGGAGCGGGCGGGCGACCCGCGCCTCCTGCTTCTCCGCGGCCGGCTCCTGTACGAGGCCGGCCGGCCCGCGGAGGCGCTCGCGGACCTGCGGCGCGCCATGGAGCGCGACGAGGACGGGGAGGCGACGCTCGCGCTCCGGGAGCTGCTCCGCGAGGCGCGGGCGCCCTCGCCGTCCGAGCTCGCGGCGCGCCACGACCTCGTGGTGGCCGCGCTCGTCCGCCAGGCGCGGCTGCTGCGCTGCCGGAGCTGCCGGGCCGGGGCCTCCGTCCGCGCCTTCCGCTGCCCGCGCTGCGGAGCCTTCGACGCCTACCCGTGACGGCGATCGCTTGCCCTCGCGCGCCGGCGCGGGTATGACCGGGACCCCCATGCGCGAGAGAGTCCACGAGATCGTCCGCGCGGCCCTCGCACGTGGAAGCGCCGAGGGGCGCCTCCCGGCGGTGGAGGCGCCGTTTGCGGTCGAGCCGCCCCGAGACCCGCGCCACGGAGACTTCGCCGTGAACGCGGCCCTGGTGCTTGCGAAGCCCGCGGGGCGACCCCCGCGGCAGATCGCGGACGTGCTCGTGGACCTCATTCGCCAGGTGGACGGGGGACGCGAGGTGGAGTCGCTCGAGGTGGCGGGGCCCGGCTTCGTGAACCTCCGGCTGCGCACGGACGTGTGGCTCGCGGCCTTGGCGGAGGTCGAGCGCGAGGGGGACGCCTTCGGGCGCAGCCAGGTCGGCCGCGGCCGGAAGGTGAACGTCGAGTTCGTGTCCGCGAACCCGACGGGCCCCATGCACGTGGGGCATGGGCGCAACGCCGTCATCGGCGACGCGGTGGCGAGCCTGCTCGACTGGACCGGCCACTCGGTCGTGCGCGAGTACTACGTGAACGACTACGGCGCGCAGGTCCAGACGCTCTCCCGCTCTGTCCACCTCCGTTACCAGGAGCGCTTCGGGCGCGCCGTGACCATGCCGCCGAAGAGCTACCCGGGCGAGTACGTCGGCGAGATCGCCCGCGAGCTGGCGAGCGAGTTCGGCGAGCGGTACCTGGACGCCCCCGAGGAGGATTGGCTCCCGCTGTTCCGCGACCGGGCCGTCGCGCACGTCCTCGCGATGATCCGGGAGGATCTCGACGCGATCCACGTCTCCTTCGACGTCTGGTCGTCCGAGAAGAAGCTCTACGACTCCGGCACCGTGGAGCGCTTCCTGGGCAACCTGGAGGCGCAGGGGCTCGTCTACCGGGGACGGCTCCCGCCCCCGAAGTCGAAGAAGGGCCAGACGGCGCCCGTCGAGGAGGGGGTCTCGGAGACGGACGAGCTGTGGCTGTTCCGTTCCGCGCAGCACGGCGACGACGTGGACCGGCCGGTGAAGAAGGCGGACGGGACGCCCACCTACTTCTGCGCCGACATCGCCTACCACTGGGACAAGCGTCAGCGCGCCGACGCGCTGGTCGACGTCCTCGGGGCCGACCACGGCGGGTACGTCCCGCGCCTGCAGGCGTCGCTCGAGGCCCTCGGCGGCTCCCGGGACGACCTCCACGTCGTCCTCATCCAGATGGTGAACCTGACGCGCGGCGGCGAGGCCGTGAAGATGTCGAAGCGCGCGGGAAACGTCGTGTCGCTGCGCGAGGTGGTGGAGGAGGTCGGGTGCGACGCCACGCGCTTCATCTTCCTCACCCGACGCGCCGACGCCCAGCTCGACTTCGACCTCGAGCTTGCGAAGCGCCAAACGCTCGACAACCCCGTCTTCTACGTGCAGTACGGACACGCGCGACTCGCGCGGATCCTGGAGAAGGCGAGGGCGGCGGGCGTGCCGGAGCCGCGTTTCGACCTCCAGACCGTCCGCGCCCTCACCGGTCCCGAGGAGCTCGATCTCGTGAAGAGAATCCTTGCGCTCCCGGATCTCGTGGCCGGGGCGGCGCTCGCCTACGAGCCGCACCGCGTGGCCTTCTGGCTGCAGGAGACGATCGGGGCCTTCCACTCCTACTACACGCAGGGCAAGCGCAGCGGCGAGCGCTTCATCGGTTCGGACCCGGCGAAGACGGCTGCCCGCCTGCTGCTCGCGCGGGCGCTCAAGCAGGCGCTCAGGAACGGGCTTGCCATCCTCGGGGTCGGGGCGCCGGAGCGCATGGAAAGTAGAGATATCGGCGAGGACGTCTAGAATCGGGCCGCCCCGGCACCGGGTCGCGGCGGACGATGCGCGGAAACCGACCTGCCAGAGAACGCTTCGAGTTCTCGCTCGACGCGAGGCAAGTGGCCTCGGTGATCCTCGGGGCGCTCGCGTCCCTGGGGATCACGTTCTTCCTCGGCTACTCCCTCGGTCATCGCGTACGCGAGCGCCCGCCCGCGTCGGCGCCCTCCTCCGCGAAGGCCTCGAGCGAGCTGCTCACGGTGCTCGACCAGAGCGCTCACCCGGACGGAGGCGAGGCCCCGCCCAAGCTCTCCTTCCACGAGAAGCTGACGAGTCCGAAGCCGCCGCAGGAGACCCTGCCACCGCCCCCGAAGCCTTCGGCGCCGGCCGCGGCGAAGCCCGCCGCTCCCCCGCCGCCGATGGCGTCCGGGACGGCGCCACGCGTGGGCCCGGTCGTCGTCGCCTCGGTGGTCGCCGCCGCCACGACCGCCGGCGCCGCCGCGGGGACGCCGGCCGCGCCGCCGAGGCCCGAGGCGCTCCCGGTGGCCCCTGCGCCCCCCGCGGCAGCCTCGTCCCTGGGCGGAACGGGCGCGTTCACGGTCCAGGTCGGATCGACGACGGACCGCGGCGAAGCGGAGCGCCTCGCGCAGCGCTTCCCGGGGCGGGGGGCCCGGGTGAGCGCCGCCGACGTGCCGGGGAAGGGGCGCTGGTACCGCGTGCGCGTCGGAGCCTTCAAGACCCGGGAGGCGGCGGAGCGCTACCTGCGGGACCTCGAGCGGGACACCGGGCAGAAGGGCTTCGTGACGACCCTCAACTAGAGGCAAGGAGCGGCGATGAAGAGGTTCGACAATCCGAAGCGCGTGGAGAAGCCCTGGGGCCACGAGCTCTGGTGGGCGCACACGGAGCGCTACGTGGGCAAGCTCCTTCACGTGAAGGCAGGTCACAAGCTGTCCCTGCAGTACCACGAGCGCAAGGACGAGACGATTCACCTGTGGAGCGGCGAGCTCGAGCTCGTGCTCGACGAGGGCGGCGGCCTCGAGACCCACCGCATGAAGCCCGGAGAGAGCTACCGGGTGCGCCCCTTCACGAAGCACCGCATGGTGGCCATCACCGACTGCGACATCCTCGAGGTCTCCACCCCGGAGGTGGAGGACGTGGTCCGGCTCGAGGACGCCTACGGGCGTGCCGGCAAGTAGTCAGCGCCCGCGGAGCGCGAGCCAGAGCGCGAGCACCACGAGCGCGGCGACGCCGAGCAGGAGAAGGGCGCCCCGCCCCTCGCGACGGCGACCCCGCTCGCCCTGCAGTGCGGGGAAGTCGCCGACCCGCTCCCACCGAACGGCGCTCTCCTGCCGGACGAGGTCGTCGTCCGCGAGGAAACCCTGCCGGTAGAGGGCGTGGAGGTCGCCGAGCGACGGGCACTCGAGCTCTTCGCCCTTTTCGCTCCGGACTCGGTAGCGCATCCCCTAGCCTCCGAGCTCCCGGCAGATCGCCTCGGCGACCTTCAGCCCGTCCACGGCGGAGGAGACGATGCCACCCGCGTGGCCGGCGCCCTCGCCAGCGGGGTAGACCCCGGCGAGCCCTGGCGCCTGCAGGTCGTCGCCGCGGACCAGCCGACAAGGCGCGCTGGTGCGCGTCTCGACCCCGACGAGGAGCGCCTCGGAGGTGACGAATCCGCGCATGCGCCTCTCGAACGACCGGATCCCCGCCCGGAGCGCCTCGTTCACCTGGGGCGGGTAGAGGCGGGAGAGGTCCGCGAGGGTGACGCCCGGCCGGTAAGACGTCCGCCCGGGCGCCGCACCGGGGCGGCCCGCCATCCAGTCGGCGAGGCGCTGTGCCGGGGCACGGTAACCACCCCCGCCCATCTCGTAGGCCGCCCTCTCCCACTTGCGCTGCCACTCGAGGCCGGCGAGCGCGCCCCGGAACCCCTCGGCAGCGAAGTCCTCCGGCGAGACCGCGGCGACGATGCCGGCGTTCGCCAGCGGCGAGGACCGGCGCGAGTTGGACATGCCGTTCGTGCACAGGAGCCCTGGCTCGGTCGGGGTGGGCACGAGGACCCCGCCGGGGCACATGCAGAAGGAGAAGACCCCCCGCGCGTGGCCGCCGACGGTGGGGTTGTCGGCGAGACGGTAGTCGGCGGGCGGGAGGCCGGGGGAGCCGGCGGCGCGGCCGTACTGGATCCGGTCGATGAGGGGCTGGGGGTGCTCGGCGCGGAAGCCGACCGCGAACGCCTTCGCCTCGATGGGCCAGGAGCGCGCCGCGAAGAGCTCGTAGATCTCGCGGGCGCTGTTGCCCGGCGCGAGCACGAGGCGATCGCAGGGCAGGCACCGGCCATCGGCGAGCAGAAGCCCGGTGACGCGCCCGCCGCGGGTGGCGAGGTCGACGGCGCGGGCCTCCCATTCGAATCGGCATCCGCGCCGCTCGAGGTCATCGCGCATCGCGGCGACGGCGGCGGGCAGGACGTCCGACCCCACGTGCGGCTTGCCCTCGACGAGGATGCGCTCCACCTCGCCGAAGCGAGCGAAGAGCTCGACGACCTTGCGCACCAGCGGGTGGCGGATGCGGGTGGAGAGCTTCCCGTCGGTGTAGGCGCCGGCGCCACCCTCGCCGAAGTTCATGTTTGACTCCGGGTCGAGCTCGCCCGATCGCATGAGGCGGGTCACGTCGCGACGCCGGGGGCCGACGGTCTTGCCCCGGTCGACCACCACGGACCGCACGCCGCGCTCGAGGAGGCCCCAGGCACAGAAGAGCCCCGCCGGGCCGGCTCCGAGGACGACGGGGGCGAGGGCCGGCTCGCGGACCGGTGGCTGCGGCAGTGCTGGACCCGCTACGGGCTCGACCTGCGCCGGCAGCGCGGGCAGGGGGCCCTCGACGGTCGCCTCGGCCTCGATCGCCCAGCGCGGGTGCCCCTTCTTGCGGGCGTCGAGCGAGCGCCGGACGACCACCAGGTCCCGGATCGCCTCCGGCGAGACCGAGAGGCGAGTGGCGACTCGGCCGGCGAGGACCGACGGGTCCTCGTCGAGCCAGAGGTGGAGGTCGAGCACGCGGTACCGCACGAACCCACGTATCTACTCGCTTCGGGAGCGCCCGGCGCTGCGAAGCACCCTTCGCGTCCGGGCGCGGCATCGGAGGGAGACCGCGAACCGGACTACGCGCCGAAAGCCGGGTCACCGCATCGCGTCAATCGCGCAACTATCCATATCAATACGACAAATGGAAATTTGGGGCAGTCCTGGCGCGGTGATTGCTTTGGCGAACGGCGTCTCCGAATCGAAGGGCAGAAGCGCCCAAAGAGAGGTCAGCCGATGCTTGCACCCATGCTTGATGCGAAGGGAACCCGGATCCTGGCGAAGTCGCTTTTCAAGGAACTGCGGGCGAGCGGCTACACGGCGAACCAGGTGCTGAGCCTCTCCACCGAGCTCATCGACCTCGTCACCCAGGACCTGCGCTCCCAGGGTGGAGAGGCGGGAGCCGGGGAGAGTCTGCAGCGCGCTGCCGCGGTCTAGCGCGGACGCTCCGGGCTTTCCCCAACGATGGCGGCGCCGGGCTGAACCCGGCGCCGTTTCTCGTTTTTCGGCTCTGGGCACCCCCGCTTTCCGTTTGACACTCTGCGGACCCGCAAGTAGCTTATGCCACCCCCGAAAACGCACATTCGCCTCTCGAGAGGGGCTGGGAGGGTCCTGCCATGACGCGCATCGCCATCAACGGGTTTGGTCGCATCGGACGCTGCGTGGTTCGCGCCGCGCTGGAGCGGGGCGAGAAGACCCTGGACTTCGTCACCATCAACGACCTCACCGACACGAAGACGCTCGCGCACCTTCTCAAGTACGACTCGGTGCACGGCGTCTTCCCGGGCGAGGTGAAGGCGAGCGACAAGGGGATCATGGTGAACGGCCGGGAGATCCAGGTCACGGCCATCAAGAACCCCGCGGAGCTGCCCCACAGCGCGAACGGGATCGACCTCGTGCTCGAGTGCACGGGCCTCTTCACCGAGCGCGAGAAGGCGGAGGGGCACCTGAAGGCCGGCGCGAAGCGCGTGCTCATCTCCGCGCCCGCCAAGAACCCGGACATCACCGTCGCGTACGGAATCAACCACCAGAAGATCGACCGGGCGAAGCACCTCGTCATCTCGAACGCCTCCTGCACGACGAACTGCCTCACGCCGGTCGCCAAGGTGCTCCTCGAGAGCTTCGGCATCAAGCGCGGCCTCATGACCACCATCCACAGCTACACGAACGATCAGAACCTCCTCGACCTGCCCCACAAGGACCTCCGCCGCGCCCGCGCGGCGGCGCTCTCGATGATCCCCTCGACCACGGGGGCCGCCAAGGCGGTGGCCGAGGTGATCCCCGAGCTCAAGGGGAAGCTGAACGGCACGGCAGTGCGCGTGCCGACGCCGAACGTCTCTCTCGTCGACCTCACCGCCGAGCTCGGCAGGGTCGCGACCGCCGAAGAGATCAACGCGGCCTTCAGGGCGGCCGCCTCCGGCGCGCTGAAGGGCGTGCTCGAGTATTCGGAGGCTCCGACGGTCTCCATCGACTACAACGGCAGCTCGGCCTCCTCCATCGTGGACGGCACGAACACCCAGGTCATCGACGGCAACTTCGTGAAGGTGTTCGCCTGGTACGACAACGAGATGGGCTTCTCCAACCGCATGGTGGACGTGGCCAAGTACCTCTCCGCGTAGCGGTCCGGGGACGCCATGGCGGGGAGAATCCGGACCATCGACCAGCTCGATCTCGCGGGCAAGCGCGTCTTCGTCCGCGTGGACTTCAACGTCCCGCTCGACGAAAAGGGGCGCGTGACCGACGACGCCCGGATCCGGGCCGCGCTGCCCACCATCCAGCACGCGCTGAAGGGTCGGGCCAAGGTCATCCTGGCGTCGCACCTGGGACGTCCGAAGGGCGACCCGTCGGACAAGAAGAAGTTCACGCTCGAGCCGGCTGCGCAGCGCCTGTCGGAGCTGCTCGGCGCCGACGTGATCCTCGCCGACGACTGCATCGGCGACGGGGTGAGGAAGGCCGTGGCCGACCTCAAGGACGGCCAGGTGCTCCTCCTCGAGAACCTGCGCTTCCACAAGGGGGAGGAGGCCAACGACGAGGCCTTCGCCCGGGAGCTCGCGAGCCTCGCCGACGTGTGGGTGAACGATGCATTCGGGACCGCGCACCGCGCGCACGCCTCCACCGCCGGCATGGCGAAGTTCGTGAAGGAGAAGGCCGGCGGCTTCCTCATCCAGAAGGAGGTCGAGTACCTCGGCCGCGTGCTCGCGAGGCCCGAGAAGCCCTTCGTGGCCGTCCTCGGCGGCGCGAAGGTGTCCGACAAGATCAAGGTCCTCGAGAACCTGATCGGCAAGGCCGACTCGATCCTCGTCGGCGGGGCGATGGCCTACACCTTCCTCAAGGCGAAGAACGTGGCGGTGGGCGCGAGCCGCGTGGAGGAGGACCGCCTCGAGCTCGCCCGCCAGATCCTGGACAAGGCCGCCGCCCGGGGGGTGGACCTCGAGCTTCCCGTCGACCACGTCTGCGCGAAGGAGGCGAAGGAAACCGCCCAGCGGGTTGTCGTGGACGGGGCGGCGATCCCCGACGGGCTCATGGGCCTCGACATCGGGCCGAAGACGCTCGATCGCTACCGCCAGCGCATCCTCGCCGCGAAGACGGTCTTCTGGAACGGGCCGATGGGGCTCTTCGAGCAGAAGCCGTGGGCCGAGGGCACGTTCGGCGTCGCCCGCGCCATGGCCCAGTCCCCGGCGGTGACCGTCGTCGGGGGCGGCGACAGCGCGGCGGCGGTCGAAGAGGCGGGCCTCGTCGACAAGATGAAGCACGTCTCCACCGGCGGCGGCGCGAGCCTCGAGTTCATCGAGGGTCGCGAGCTCCCGGGCGTGAAGGTGCTCGAGGAGTGACCGTGGCGCGGCGAAAGTTCGTCTGCGGCAACTGGAAGATGCACAAGACCTCCGGCGAGGCCCGCACGCTCGTGCGCGAGCTTTGCTCGGCGGTCGGTGCGCTCACCGACCGGGTGGACGTCGCCGTGGCGCCGCCGTTCACGGCGCTGTCGGCGGCGGCGAGCGAGCTCGGGGGTTCCCGGATCGGGCTCGCTGCGCAGAACGTCCACTGGGAGGCCCAGGGGGCCTTCACGGGCGAGATCTCGGCCGCGATGCTCAAGGACGCGGGCTGCGGATACGTGCTCGTCGGACACAGCGAGAGGCGGCAGTTCTTCGGCGAGACCGACGAGACCGTGAACCGGAAGGCCAGGGCGGCGCTCGCGGCCGGGCTCCACCCCATCGTCTGCGTGGGCGAGACCCTGCCGGAGCGAGAGAGCGGGCGCACGCTCGAGGTGGTGGGGCGCCAGGTGCGGGAGGGCCTCTCGGGGCTCGGCGCCGCCGAGGTGGGGCGGCTCACGCTCGCCTACGAGCCGGTGTGGGCCATCGGGACGGGCCGGACCGCGACCTCGGGCCAGGCGCAGGAGGTCCACGCGGCCCTCCGCCTCGTCCTGCAGGAGATCGCGCCTGCGGCGGCCGACGCGGTCCGCATCCAGTACGGCGGCTCGGTGAAGCCGGACAACGCCGCCGAGCTCATGGCGCAGCCGGACGTCGACGGCGCGCTCGTGGGCGGGGCGAGCCTCAAGGCCGCCGACTTCGTCCAGATCGTGAAGGGAGCATTGCGTTGACCGTCTTCATCACCGTCATCCACGTCGTCGTCTCGTTCGTCCTCGTACTCGTCATCCTCCTGCAGGCGGGGAAGGGCGGCGGCCTCGGCGCCGCCTTCGGCGGCGGCGCCCAGTCCGTCTTCGGAGGACGCGGCGCGCAGACCTTCCTCGGCAAGGTGACGAGCGTCGCCGCGGGGGTCTTCATGTTGACCTCGCTCACCCTCTCGTACATCGCGACCCGCTCCGCGTCGGTGGTCCGTGCGGCGCCCCTCCAGGCGTCGCCGGTCCCCCCCCTGGAGGCGCCGGCTGCGCCGCCGCCGGCGGCCGGGGCACCCGTCCCGGCGGCCCCGCAGGCCCCGGCGCCGGGCAGGTAAGGCGCCCCGAAGCGCGGGCCAAAAAGGCGAAGGGACCCGGCGACGGGTCCCTTCGGTCGTCCGTGTCTAGGTTGGTGCCCAGGGCGAGATTCGAACTCGCACGCCTTACGGCGCCACCCCCTCAAGATGGTGTGTCTACCAGTTCCACCACCTGGGCGGGAAAGCGGGCAGGTTTGTAGCAGAGGGTCGGGCGGGGTGCAAGCGGCTGACGCGGCCGCCGGCGCGCCGCCCGCTCTCCTCCGGGCGGCCGCCCGGCGCTACAATCCGCGGGTGGGCGATGCCCAAGGCGACCGCGAGCGGGCCGGCGACCCACCTCCGGGCGGGGCGCTCCTCGTCGTCCTGCGCTCGCCGGGGTGGGAGGCGCGCTTCGAGGCGACCGCGCTCGCCGTCACCGCCGCGGCGCTCGGCGACCGGGTCGTGGTGGCGCTGTTCGGGGACGCGCTGCGGGCGTTCGCCGCGGGGCGCTTCGACGACGGAGCGCCGGCGTCCGGCTCCCCCGTCGGTTCCCTCTCCCGGATGCTCGACGAGGGGCGGCAGGGCCTCGGGCTCGAGGTGGTGGCCTGCGAGACCGCCATCCGGGTCGCGGGGCTCGACCCCGCGGCGGTGGGTCCCGCGCTCGACGCGGTTCGCAGCCTCCCCGAGATCTGGCAGCATGCGCGCCGTGGGCGGGTGCTCGCCCTCTGACCGGAGCCGGGTGCTGCCCGGCGGCCGAGGGTGGGTTAGAAGGGGGAGGTCGGATGGGCGAGCTTTCGGGCAAGAGCGTCCTCGTCGTCGGCGCCGGCGGTCTCGGCGGCCCGGCGCTGCTCGCGCTCGGCGCGGCCGGGGTCGGGCGCCTCGTGATCTTCGACGACGACGTCGTCGAGACCTCCAACCTGAACCGCCAGCCGCTCTTCGGCGAGGGGGACGTCGGGCGCAGGAAGGCTGGTTCGGCCGCCACCCGGCTGCGGCGCCAATGGCCGTCCTTGCGGGTCGACGCGCACGACCGGCGGTTCGACGCCAGTTGCGCGCTCGAGGCGGTCCGCTCCGTCGACGTGGTCGTCGACGGCTCCGACAACTTCGAGACGAAGTTCCTCGCGAGCGACGCGGCGGTGGAGGGGAGGCGGCCGCTCGTGCACGGCGGCGTCCTGCGCTACACGGCGCAGTTCCTCACGGTCATGCCCGGGCAGACGGGGTGCCTCCGCTGCCTCTTCGAGGGGCCCCCGGAGCCCGGCACGGTCCCGACCTGCGCCCAGGCCGGCATCGTCGGCGCCCTTGCCGGCTTCGCCGGCGCGCTCATGGGCGCCGAGGCCCTGCGCCTCCTTGCCGGCGAGCGAGGTGCCTACGCCGGGCGGCTCGTGGTTTACGAGGCGCGCCCGGCGCGCACCCGGATCGTGCCGGTGCGTACCCGGGCCGGCTGCCCGGCCTGCGAGGGGCGCCTGGCGGTCGGCGGCGGCCCGGGGGGAGGAGCAGCGTGAAGGAAGGGATCGCGATCGCGGCCCCCGCGGCCCGCATCGACATCCGGGGGATCGCGTGCCCGCTCACCTGGGTGCGCACACGCATCGCGCTCGAACGGCTGCGGCCCGGCGACCTGCTCGAGGTCCTGCTCCGGGAGGGCGAGCCGCTCGAGAACGTGCCCCGCACCGCGGCGGAGGAGGGGCACCGGGTCGTCGCACTCGATCGGCTTCCGGGGGCGGCCGGCGACTGGCGCCTCCGGCTCGAGCGCGGCGCGGAGGGAGAGGGGTCGCCATGGCCCTGACCGACGCGGAGGTGGCGCGGTACGCGAGGCAGCTCATCTTGCCGGGGCTCGGCGAGGCAGGGCAGGAGCGACTTCGCGCCGCCCGCGTCCGCGTGGTCGGCGGCGGGCCAGCCACCGGGCCGGCGATCGCCTACCTCGCGGAGGCCGGCATCGGCACGCTCCTCATCGACGACCCGGATCCGGTGGGAGCCGGTGACGGGGTCGGGTTCCTCTACCACTCGACGGACATCGGGCGCCCCCGGGGCGTCGCGGCCGCGGAGGCCGTGAGGGCGGCGACGGGCCTCGTGCAGGCCGAGCTGCCGCGGCCCGGAGCGCGCCCCACCGGCGTTCTCGTCAGCGCGGGGTCGCCGGAGGTCAGCCGGGCGGTGGCCGACGAGGCCCGCCTCCTCGGCCTGCCCCACGTGGTGGCGGAGGTGGACGGCCAGGGGGGGGCGGTCACGGTGGTTCCGCCAGGCGCTCCCTGCTACGCGTGCGCGGTCCGGCCCGGGATCGGCGCCGACCCGACGCCCGCGGGGGCGGCGACGGTGGGCGCGCTCGCCGCTCTGGAGCTCGTGCTCCTGCTCGCCGGGGCCGCCTCCGAGCCTGGCGGGCGCCGCATCGAGGTGTTCCGGGGGGCTCCGCTCACGCGCGCGAGCGTGCGCCAGCCGGGCTGCGCCTGCGGCGCCTCGAAGGCTTCGCCTCCTTGACGCCCCGGCGCCCGCCCGGGCACACCGTCTACACCTCGAGGGTCCTCGATCGCATCCGAGCCCTCGCCGAGGCGGAGCCGGACCGGGAGGTGTGCGGATTCGTCGTGCGGCGCGCCGACGGGGCGCTGGAGGTCGCCCCGATCCCGAACGTGCTCGGGCGCGGGTGCGCGCCGCCCGGGCTGCCCGACGACCCGGCTCGAGGTTACCTGGCCGATCCCCTGGCGCACCTCCGGCTCGCGAAGCGCCTGCGCCGGGAGGGCGGGGGACTCGTCGCCGCCTACCACTCCCACCCCGGGCGGGACGCAGAGTTCTCCGAGGTTGACCGCGAGTTCGCCACCTCGGGCGGTGCGCCCCTCTGGCCGGGGCTCGACTACCTGGTCGTCGCGGTGCGCGCGGGGGCGGCGGGAGAAATCCGGAAATTCTCTTGGAACGGCAGGGAGTTCGAGGGTGAGGCCCTCGGCTGGCCGCCACCCGCGAGCCCCGTGCGCCGTGCACCCTGAGGAAAGGCGCCCCCGTGCGAGGGGGCGATTTCTGCCCTGGATTCGGGTATCTTGCGGGGTCATCGGTCCGTCGCAAGGGACCGGGAGGGAGCATGGACGCGCACCAGGTCACTGGCTTCGTCATCTGGCTCACGGGCATGGTGGGGGCGGGCAAGACGACGCTCGGAAACCAGGTCGTGAAGCGGTTCACCGCCGCCGGCCGCCCGGTCGAGTTTCTGGACGGCGATGACCCCGACGGGATCCTGACGAGGGGGCTCGGGGTCTCGAAGGAGGACCGCGACACCGCGGTCCGCCGCCTCGGCGTCGTCGCGAAGATGCTCGCCCGCCACGGCGCGGCGGTCGTCGTCGCATCGCTGTCCCCCTACCGCGAAGCCCGGGACGCGGTCCGGCGCGACGTGCGCCGGTTCGCCGAGGTGTTCGTCGACGCTCCGATGGAGACCCTGCTCGCGCGCGACGGCGAGGGGCTCTACAAGAAGGCCCTCGCCCACGAACTCACGAACGTCGCGGGCATCGACGATCCCTACGAGCCGCCGTCGCACCCGGAGCTCGTCGTGCGGACCGACCAGGAGAAGCCGGACGCCGCCGCGAGCCGCCTCTTCCAGAAGCTCGTGGACATGAAGCTGCTCGCTCCGGCGGAGTTCGTGAGGCTCAGCGGGGGGCAGCGCCCCAAGCGCGCCGCACCTCCGAAGGCCGCGAAGGGGGCGAAGAAGGGGGCGCAGGCGCGCAAGGGAAGCGCGAAGGCGAAGCCAGCTCGGGCGGCGAAGCGGGCCCGGAGATAGAATCCGCCCAGGACGGGCCACGTCGGCCCTCCGGAGCGGAGGCAGCATGGAGGAGAGCCAGCGGGAGAGGGAGCGGATCCGCGCCGCCTCGGCGGAGAAGCTCGCCCGGCTGAAGGCGCTCCTCGGGACGCTCGACAGGGCGCTCGTCGCCTTCTCGGGGGGCGTCGACTCGACCTTCCTCCTCGCCGTCGCCGCGGAGGTCCTTCGGGGCCGGGTTTCGGCGCTCACTGCCCACTCCCCGTCCGTCCCGCGATCGGAGCGGGACGCGGCACGCGAGCTCGCGCGCCAGATCGGCGTGCGACACCTGGAGCGAGAGAGCCACGAGGCGGAGGACCCGCGGTACCTCGCGAACCCGATCGACCGCTGCTACTACTGCAAGGCCGAGCTGTACCGCCTGTGCGCGGAGGCGGCGAGGGCGGAGGGAGGCGCGGCCGTGCTCGACGGGTTCAACGCCGACGACCGGCGGGATTACCGGCCGGGTCACAGGGCCGCGCAGGAGGCCGGCGTTCGCTCCCCGCTCGCCGAGGCCGGCCTCGCCAAGGTCGAGATCCGCGCCTGGAGCGAGGCCTACGGGCTCGCGACCTGGGACAAGCCGCAGATGGCCTGCCTCGCGTCGCGCATCCCCTACGGAACGGCGATCACGCCAGAGCGCCTCTCGCGCGTGGAGGCGGCCGAGGCGGGCGTCCGCGGCGCCGGCCTCCGGCAGTTCCGGGTGCGGGACCACGGGGCGGTGGGGCGGGTGGAGGTGGCCGCAGAAGAGATGGACAGGGCCTTCGCGGCCCGCGAGGCGATCCTCGCCGCCGTGAAGGGGGCGGGGTTCGCGATCGCCGCGCTCGACCTCGAGCCATTCCGCTCCGGGCGGATGAACGAGGTGGCGGGGGTGCGCCTGCCGGTGGTGGACGCTTGAGGCAGGGCGCGGCGGGGGGCGCCTGCGGTCGGTGGTGCGCCCGAGCGGCGCTCGCCGCGCTCGGGCTCGCCGCGGCGGTGCCAGCCGCGGCCGCCCTCGAGCCTCGCTACGACCACCGCGACGAGATGGGAATCGTCGCCGAAGTGGACGGGAGCCGGACCACGGCGACCGTGAGCGAGGGCGCCTCCCGCTCCTCCTACGACCTCCTCGCGCTCCGCCTCGCCTTCTCCTTCGACGTGACCGGGGAGGGCGACGAGCTCCTCTTCGGCGTCTCCTACAGCCCGCTCGTGAACTCGGGGAGCGCGGCGAGCGCCTGGGTGCTCGACGCGCGCTACCGGGGCTTCTTCGGCCACGAGGAGCTGAAGACGTTCTTCGACGCCGGTATCGTGGTGCCGGTCGCGCCGCGCGTCGCAGTCGGCCCGCGCCTCGGATTCGGTCTCATGTACGACTTCAGCCGCGCCGCGGGCGCCTTCGCGTCGCTGGGCGCCTCCACGGCCTTCGGCGAGTTCCGGGGGTTCTCGATCGGGCTGGGGCTCGGGTTCCAGTGGCGCTGGCCGTCCTAGGGGATTCGAGAATAAAAAGTCAAGGGTGATTTTTTGACAGGAGGGTATCAGGTGGTAGCGTGTAGGTAAACGTGCGTCAAGGGAGGCGCGAACCTACATGCGACCCATCGAGCTCATCCGCACCGGACCAACGAACCCGCCGACACCCCCCAATAGCCCCCATCCGGGCCGTTTGGAGCCCATGCTGGTGAGGCTGCCCCCGGAGCTGGCCAGCCGGCTCCGCCAGCTCGCCCGATCGACCCGGATTCGCCAGTCCGACTACCTTCGCGAGGCCGTCTCGGACCTGCTCGCGAAGTACGGCCACCTGTCGAGCCAGGACACGGACGGCGCAGCGATTCCCTAGGTGATACCCCCGGAAGGGTAGCTCACGTGCAACAGCGTGAGCCCCCAACCGGGTGCCCTCACGCCCCGATATCGCCCCCGCGCGAGGAGCAGGTCCTCGACGCGCGAGGCGGGGGCGAGGCCGAGGCCGACGGCGACGGCCGTGCCGACGAGGTTGCGAACCTGGGCGCGGAGGAATCCACGCCCCTCGAGCTCCAGGGCGTAGAGCGGCGCCCAGCTCGCCTCGGACACCTCGGTGCGAAGCAGGGTCCGGACCGTCCCGCGCTGCTCCCCGGGTCTCGCGAAGCCCGCGAAGTCGTGCTCGCCCACCGCCGAGGCGAGCGCCCTCGCCATCGCGGCGACGTCGAGGCGCTCCGCGCGCGCGCTGGGGAAGGCCCGCTCGTCCGGGAGCGTCCACGCGAAGCGCTCGAGCCCCTCGGGCGGAGGACATCCGACGAGGTACAGGTAGGTGCGCGACGATGCGCTCGCCCGAGCGTGGAAGCCCCTCGGCGCAAGCCAGGCGTCGAGACACGTGAGGCCCTCGGGCGCCGACCGGTTCACGGCTCGGCGAAGCTCCGCCGGATCGATCTCGGCGCGGGCCGCGAAGGAGACCACCTGCCCCGCCGCATGCACCCCCGCGTCGGTCCGGGCGGCGACCTCGAGCCGCGGGGAGAGTCCGAGCGGGACGAGCGCCGTGCAGAGCGCTTCCTCGACCGTCGGCAGGCCCGGCTGGCGCTGGAAGCCTCGGAAATGGCTGCCGTCGTAGCAGAGCCGCAGGGCGTACCGTCGCCGTTCCACGCCGTGCTAAGTTCACCACGGCGGCGCCCGTGAAGGAAGCGCGCCGGGGTCCCCACCGCATGCGCCCTCCCCCTACGCCCCTCGAGGCTGCCCCCCCGGGCGAATGGCTGTTCGAGAAGGACGGGCGCGTCTACGGCCCGGTCCCCGGCTCGGTTCTCGTGGAACTGCTCGGCCGCGGCGAGGTCGACGGCGCGACCCCGGTCGCTTTGGGCGAGGGGGCCTTCCGGCCCCTGGCAGAGGTCCCGGAGTTCGCCGTTCACGTGCGGATGGCCGCCGCGCGCCGGCGCGTCGAGCAGGAGGTGACGAGCGCCCGGCAGCTCGCGAGGCGCAGGCGCCGCAGGCGTGCGGTCGCCCTCGTCGCCCTGTCCGCCGCCGCGGCGGGCGGCGCCGGCTGGGTCGCGTTCCGGATGGCGCGAGAGCGGCCCTGGGAGGCGAAGAGCGCGCTTCTCGAGGACTTCGGGGGCGGGATCGCGATCGCGGCGCCGGTGCGCGTGGGCGGCGCGCGCCGGAGCGAGCCCGACGAGGTCGAGATCCCCCCGGCCGGGGCCGAGGCGCGGCCACCGGCCCGGTCCCAGCCGGCTGCGGGCGCGGGCCGGGCGGCGGAGGGGCTCGTGCAGTCGAGCTGGGACGGCTCGCAGATCCAGGCGGTGGTGGCGAAGGAGCAGAGGACGCTCGTCCCGTGCATCCGCGCCGACGCGGAGCGCAGCCGCGGCTGGTCCGGAGACATCCCGCTGGAGTTCGCGATCGGCAACGACGGCCGGGTGGCCCAGCTCTGGATCGACGGACCGCGCAAGGAGTCGCCGGACCTGCGATCCTGCCTGCTCGCGGCGCTCTCGCGCTGGGCGTTCCGGCCCTTTCCGGGGGAGCGACCGGTCGTGTCGCTCTCGTTCCGCGTCGGCGCACGGTGACGGAGGGGACATTGCCCACCAAGGTCGTCTCGCGGCTACAGGAGCGGATCGACGAGCTGCCGGAGGGATCGTTCCGGCGCCAGGTGCTCGAGAGCGCGCGCCGATTCAAGTCCTCGTGGGTCGAGCTCGGACGGCTGCTGTCGCGCGTCCGCGCGGACGAGGCGTGGCGGCCCTGGGGCTTCGACAGCTTCGAGAGCTATTGCTCGAAGGAGCTCTTCCTCACCCGCGCGACCTCGGACAAGCTCACCACGTCCTACGCGTTCCTGGAGCGGCGGGAGCCGGAGGTCGCCCGCTCGAGGGGCGTCGCAGAGGCGCCGCCGTTCGAGGTCATCGAGGTCCTTTCGCGCGCGGAGGCCTCGGGGCGCCTCGACGACGAGGCCTGGGCGGAGATGCGCGACGGCGTCCTCGACGGCGAAGCAGGGCGCGCGGAGGTGGTGCGGCGCATCGCCGAGCGGTTCGGTCCCGCCCCGGCGCCGCCGGCGCCCAAGCCGGCCGAGCGGCTGGCCCGCCTCGCCGCGGCTGCGCGGCGGCTCGCGGAAGCGTGCGAGGAGGAACGCGAGGTTCCGGCGGCGCTCAAGCGCCACGCCCGCGAACTCGCGGACGCGCTCGCCCGGATCGCCGAGGAATAGGGCGCCTGCGCGGCCGCCGCGGCCCGGTTAAGAGCCGGGTCAGGCCCTTTTTGTCGGCCCCGGCGGTTTGGTGTAGCATCCCCTTGAAGGGGGTATCGTGAGTCGGAAAGAGCAACAAGGGCACTTGAGCTGCTCCTTCTGTGGCAAGGGGCAGCGAGACGTGCGCAAGCTCATCGCCGGCCCCACGGTCTACATCTGCGACGAGTGCATCCGCCTCTGCAACGACATCATCGCGGAGGAGGGCGAGCGGGAGGACGGCCGTCCGGCGGTGTCGCTCCCGACCCCCGCGGAGATCAAGACCTTCCTCGACGACTACGTGGTCGGGCAGGACCGGGCGAAAAAGGTCCTCGCGGTCGCGGTCTACAACCACTACAAGCGCGTCTACGCGCGAAAGTCGGGGCGCGGCCAGCGACCCGTCGGCGGCCGCCCGGGCGAGGACGTCGAGCTCCAGAAATCGAACATCCTGCTCGTCGGGCCCACCGGAGCGGGCAAGACGCTGCTCGCCCAGTCCCTGGCGCGCTTCCTGAACGTCCCGTTCACCATCGCCGACGCGACGAGCCTCACCGAGGCGGGGTACGTGGGCGAGGACGTCGAGAACATCATCCAGAACCTGCTGCACAACGCCGACTACGACGTCGAGAAGGCGGCACGAGGCATCGTCTACATCGACGAGATCGACAAGATCGCGCGGAAGGGCGACACCCCGAGCGCCACCCGCGACGTGGGCGGCGAGGGCGTCCAGCAGGCGCTGCTCAAGATCGTCGAGGGCACCCGGGCGAACGTGACGCCGCGCGGCGGCAAGAAGTACAGCCAGCAGGAGTACATCCAGGTCGACACGAGCAACGTGCTCTTCATCGTCGGCGGCGCCTTCTGCGGCATCGAGCAGGCGATCCGGCGGCGGGTCGGCGTGAAGGGTCTCGGCTTCGGAGCGCGCATCGAGGGTCGGGAGGAAGCGTCGCTCGGGGAGCTGCTCGCGCGGATCGAGCCGCAGGACCTCGTCCGCTTCGGCATGATCCCCGAGTTCGTGGGGCGCATCCCCATCATCGCCACCCTCTCCGAGCTGACGGAGGACGACCTCGTCACCATCCTCACGCAGCCGAAGAACGCCCTCACGAAGCAGTACCAGAAGCTCTTCGAGCTCGAGAAGGTGAAGCTCACCTTCACCCGGGAAGCGCTCCGCGCGACGGCGCGCGAGGCCATGCGCCGGAAGTCCGGGGCGCGCGGCCTGCGGTCCATCCTCGAGCAGGCGATGCTCGACATCATGTACGACGTGCCGTACCGGGAGGGCGTAAAGGAGTGCAAGATCACGGAAGGCGTGATCCTGCACAAGGAGCCTCCGCTGCTCTCCTTCGAGAAGGAGAAGAAGTCGGCCTAGGTCCGCCCGAACCACGAGTGGTTCTGGATGCTTGCGCGCCCGCCCTGGCGGGCGCACCGATTTTTGAAGAGCCGGGGCTCCCCGCGCGTCCCCTCTGCGAATGAGGAGGACGCCATGAAGAACGCTCTCGCCTTCGCCTTGCTGCTCGCCCTGGCGGTTCCGCTTCCGGCGCGTGCGCAGTTCGCGGCCGACGATGCCGCCCTGGCGCCCGCCGCGGCAGCGGAGCCACCGGCCGAGGTGAGCCTCGACACCTTCCGCGGGGCGCTCGCCCCCTACGGCACCTGGACCGAGCTTGGCGGTTACGGGCCGGTGTGGCGGCCCGCCGTCGCGCCCGGATGGAAGCCGTACTACTACGGGCACTGGGCCTGGAGCGACGCCGGCTGGACGTGGGTGTCCGAGGAGCCCTGGGGGTGGGCCCCCTACCACTACGGCCGGTGGGGCTTCGACTCGGCCCTCGGCTGGTTCTGGGTGCCCGGCTACCAGTGGGCGCCCGCCTGGGTGAGCTGGCGCTACAGCGCAGGGGTCGTCGGATGGGCGCCGCTCCTGCCCGGCGCCTCGCTCTACGTGGGTACCTCACCCGCCCTGTACGCAGCCTGGACGTTCGTGCCTGGCGGGGCCTTCGTCGGATACCCGGCCTACCGCCACGCGTATCCGCTGAGCGCGTACGCCACCTGCTTCCGCGGGACGCTACCCGCGCCGCCGCGCGGGGCACCCCATGGCGCGCGGGCGCCTGCCTTCGGCGGACCTGCCCCGGGCCTCTTCCCGCGCGCTCCGGCGCCCGTGCACCCCGTCGCCGCGCCTCCTCCGGCGAGCGGGCGGCCGGTCGCGACCCCCGTCTACCGCCCCGCTCCGCCGCCCGTGCACGGAAGCCCGGCGCCCCGGCCGGCCGGCCCAACCCTCGGGAGCGCATTCCCCGGCGGGCGCACGCGGCTCCCGCTCGAGGCGCGCGGCCCGGAGAGCGTTCCGCGCCCCGCGTACGGAGGGGCGGGGCGCCAGGCGCCCGCGCCCCGGCCCGCGGCGATCGATCGGCGGGCGGCGCCAGGCGGTGCGACGCAGTTCGCCTTCGCCCCGCGCGGCGTGGGTTCGCCGTCTGCCGGGGCGGGAGCGAGCCGCGGAGGCGGACGTCGCTCGCACGGGTAGGAGGAGAGCTAGCCCAACTTCCGCAGTTCGGGGTCGGGCAGGCGGCTGAGGACGATTTCGTCGTTAGCCAAGCGAGCGAGAGAACTGGGCCGGCCGTGGCGGAAGTGGCGTGTAGTGCCGACCAACCCCCTTGTTGATCACGGGCAGTG
>DATKJV010000070.1:0-100850 GCA_035543235.1 Anaeromyxobacteraceae bacterium
ATGGCCAAGCAGGCCGCCGACAACGCCCAGCAGGCGAACGCGCTCGCCCGCTCGGCCAAGGACGCCGCCGTCGACGGCTCGGGCGCCATGGAGCAGATGGTCGGCGCCATGGGGCGCATCCGCGCCTCCGCCGAGGGCACCTCCCAGATCATCAAGGACATCAACGAGATCGCCTTCCAGACCAACCTCCTCGCCCTGAACGCCGCCGTCGAGGCCGCCCGCGCGGGCGAGGCCGGCCGCGGGTTCGCCGTCGTCGCCGAAGAGGTCCGCTCGCTGGCGCTGCGCTCCAAGCAGGCCGCCAACAAGACCGAGGAGCTCATCCGCCAGTCCGTCACCGAGGCCAGCCAGGGCGAGCAGACCAGCAAGCGGGTCTCCGAGAAGCTCGGCGAGATCACCTCCTCGGTCTCCAAGGTGACCGACATCATGGGCGAGATCGCCGCTAGCGCCTCCGAGCAGGCCAAGGGCATCGAGCAGGTCAACCAGGCCGTCGCCCTCATGGACAAGGTCACCCAGCAGAACGCCGCCTCCTCGGAGGAGTCCTCCGCGGCCGCCGCCGAGCTCAACTCCCAGTCGACGGCGCTCTCCGGGCTGCTCGGCACGTTCCGGATCGAGGGCGCCGACCGTCCGCGGTCGGCGCACGGACGCGCCGTCGAATCTCCCCGCCACGCCGGGCGGGCCTAGGGAGAGCGAGACCCGCCCCGATGCAACCCGCGGTCTTCCAGCGCTTCGCCCGCCTCGCCTACGACAAGGCGGGCATCGCCATCAAGCCCGAGAAGGTCGCCCTCGTGAACGCCCGCGTCGCGAAGCGACTGCGCGCCCTGTGCCTCGACAGCCCCGAGAGCTACATCGACTACCTGGAGAAGGACCAGACTGGCGAGGAGCTCACCCGGTTTCTGGACCTCATCTCCACGCATTTCACGAGCTTCTTCCGGGAGCCCGACCACTTCGACCTGCTCGAGGAGGAGGGCCGGCGATGGGCGTCCGAGGGGCGCAAGCGGGTCCGCATCTGGTCCGCGGCGTGCTCCACCGGGGAGGAGCCCTACTCGATGGCCATGACGCTTCTCGACGTCCCCGGGCTCGCGGGCGTCGACTGGCGCATCCTCGCGACGGACATCGCCGTGGGAACGCTCGACGAGGCCCGGGCCGGGCGCTACGCGGCGGGTCGCGTGGAGAACGTGCCGCCGCCCAAGCGCAAGCGCTACCTGACCGCCGGCGCGGGGGCGGCCCACTGCGAGGTCGCCTCCCCGGTCCGGGAGCGGGTGTTCTTCCAGAGGCTGAACCTCGCCGCCCCGCCGTTCCCGATGCGCGGGCCGCTCGACGTGGTCTTCTGCCGCAACGTCCTCATCTACTTCGACCAGGCCACCCGGGGGCGGCTCGTGCTCGAGATCGAGCGCCTCCTGGCGCCCGGCGGGCTGTTCTGCATCGGCCACACGGAGACCCTGAACGGGGTGAGGAGCCGCTTCCGGATGGTGCGCCCGTCCGTGTTCCGCAAGGACGAGGGCGGAGGCGCCCGATGAGCACGCTCACGGTCGAGATCTCCGACCTCAAGGTGAGCGCGAACCCGGACGACGTGATCGTCACCTACGCGCTCGGCTCGTGCATCGCCGTGATCGTCTACGACCCGGTGCGCAAGGTCGGCGGGATGATCCACTACATGCTCCCGCTCTCGGAGATCGCTCCGGACAAGGCCACCGAGAAGCCCGCCATGTTCGCCGACACGGGCATCCCGGAGCTGTTCCGCTCCATGTACGGGATGGGTTGCGACAAGAAGAACATCGTCGTCAAGGTCGCAGGCGGAGGCGCGCTCTACGACGACAAGGGACTCTTCAACATCGGGAAGCGCAACTACACGGTGCTCCGAAAGATGTTCTGGAAGGCGGGGGTGATGATCTCCTCCGAGGACGTGGGCGGCGCCAAGTCCCGGACCGCGCGCCTGTGGGTGGGGACCGGTCGCTGCACCATCGCCTGCCAGGGCGAGGAGGTGGAGCTGTGAACGCATCCCGCGACATCCTCTCCCAAATCAGCCGCCTGCCGGCCTTCCCGGCGAGCGCCGCCAAGCTCGGGGAGCTCCTGCACGACGAGCGCGCGGGGGCGCCCGAGGTCGAGAAGGTCATCCGCCCCGACCCGGCGCTCACCGCGAACCTCCTTCGCATGGCGGCGTCCGCGTACTTCAGCCCCCGCAGCCGACCGGAGACGGTCCGCCAGGCGGTGACGCTCCTCGGCGTCAAGCGAACCTTCGAGATCGCCACCGGCGCCGCGCTCGCCTCCCTCCTGCCCGCGAAGCTCCCCGGCTACGAGATGGAGGCCCGGGCCTTCTGGCTGCACTGCGTCGCGGTGGCCGTCTTCGCGGAGCGCCTCGCAAAGGAGGCGCGCGCCCAGTCGCCCGACCTCCTCTTCACCTCGGGGCTCCTCCACGACGTCGGCAAGCTCGTCATCTCCGCCTTCGTCCAGCGGGAGTCCCCCACGATCCTCGTCCGCGCCCGGCACGGGATGGACTTCTCGGCCGCCGAGCGGGAGGTGCTGGGCGTCGACCATGCGGAGGTGGGAGCGCACGTCGCCGCCGCCTGGCGGCTGCCCGAGCCCGTCGCCTGGGCGGCGCGCTGGCACCACCGCCCCGCGGAGGCCCCGCAGGGGGTGGACCGCACGCTCGTGGACCTCGTCCACGCCGCCGACGTCCTCGCCATCTCCCTGGGCCTGGGCTGCGACGCCGGAGAGCTCGCGCGCAGCGTGGACGAGGAGGCCTTCTCCCGCCTGGGCCTGCGCGTCCGGCGCCTGGAACACGTGGCCGGCGAGGGGCTCCAAGCCGTGAAGGAGCTCGCCGCCGCGCTCGGAGAGGTTCGGGAGGCAAAATGAGCTACCGGGTACTCATCGTCGACGACTCCTCGGTCGTCCGCTCGATGGTGAAGAAGGCCGTGTCGATGGCCGGCCTCGACGTGGAGGAGGTCCACGAGGCCTGCAACGGCCGCGAGGCGCTCGACAAGCTGCAGAGCCACTGGGTGGACATCGTCTTCACGGACCTCCACATGCCGGAGATGACCGGCATCGAGCTCGTCGAGGCGATGGCGCGCAGCGGCGTGCTCGCGACGACGCCGGTGGTGGTGGTCTCCTCGGACCCGAGCGAGACTCGCGTCGAGGAGCTCCGGCGCCTCGGCGTGCGCGCCTACCTCAAGAAACCGTTCCGGCCCGAGGGGTTCCGGGCCATCGTCGAAGAGGTCCTGCACGGTCCGAAGGAGGAGAGCCATGCCGGCTGAGATGAGCGCCGACCGCCTCGCCGAGCTCGTCACCGAGACGCTCGAGGAGGCCGCCTTCGTCTTCTGCGAGCCCGCCGATCCGCCCCCGCCCTTCGAGGGCGACGTGCTCGAGGCGCGCCTCCAGTTCTCGGGCCCCTCCCGCGGCGAGCTCGCGCTCCGCGCCTCGAGCGAGTTCGCGGTGGGCCTCGCCGCGAACCTGCTCGGCACCGAGCGCGGCGATCCCGAGATCGGCGCCCGCTCGCGCGACGCGCTCGGCGAGATCGTGAACATGCTCGCCGGCGCGGTGGTCCTCGAGCTCTTCGGGCCCGCCGCCCAGACAAGCATCGGCGTGCCGGCGGTCAAGGGCGGCGCGACCGAGCCCCCTCCCCCCGAGTGCCTCGCCCACCTCTCCACCGAGGAAGGCGACCGGCTCGACGTGTGGCTGCGCCCCGCGCTCGGGAGATCGCCGTGATCCGCGTGCTCGTCGTGGACGACTCCGCGGTCGTGCGCCAGATCTTCCAGACCGAGCTCTCGAAGGACCCCGAGATCGAGGTCGTGGGCACGGCTCCCGATCCCTACGTGGCGCGCGACATGGTCGTCGAGCGCAAGCCGGACGTGGTCACCCTCGACGTCGAGATGCCGCGGATGGACGGGCTCACCTTCCTCCGCAAGCTCATGCACTACCACCCGCTCCCGGTCATCCTCGTGAGCTCCCTCACCCCGGCCGGCGGCGAGCTCGCGATGGAGGCGCTGTCGTCCGGGGCCGTCGACGTCATGTGCAAGCCCGGCGGGGCCTACACGGTCGGCGACATGACCGGCGACCTCATCGAGAAGATCAAGGCCGCCGCGCGGGTCGACGTCCGCCGCCACCGCGCGCCGGCGAAGGGCGGTCACCCGCCCGCCGAGGTCCGGCCGCTCGGCCGGACCACGAACCAGGTGCTCGCCATCGGGGCGTCGACCGGCGGCACCGTAGCCCTGGAGGTCATCCTGCGCTCCCTCCCCCCGGACGCGCCCGGCGCGGTCATCACGCAGCACATGCCCGAGACCTTCACGAAGTTCCTCGCCCATCGCCTCGACCAGACGTCGCACGTTCGGGTCGGGGAGGCCGAGGACGGCGCCTCGGTGGTCCCGGGCGTCGCGCTCGTCGCACCGGGGAACCGCCACCTGGTGCTGCGCCGGTCGGGGGCAAGGTACGTGGTCCAGGTGAAGGACGGTCCCCGCGTGAACCGCCACCGCCCGTCCGTGGACGTCATGTTCCAGTCGGTGGCCCAGGCCGCGGGCAAGAACGCCATCGGCGTCATCCTCACCGGCATGGGGGGCGACGGGGCGAACGGCCTGCTCGCCATGCGCAAGGCCGGCGCCTCCACCATCGCCCAGGACGAAGGCACCTCGGTGGTCTGGGGCATGCCGAAGGTCGCCATCGACCTCGGTGCCGCGCAGATGGTCCTCCCGCTTCCGGCGATCGCCGACGAGATCGTCCGCCTCGCGGCCTCTCCGGCGGCGTCCTCGGATCCGCCCCACCGCGAGGCGCGGGCGTGAGGCGCCGCCTCCCGTCCTCGGGGGCGACCGTCGCCCGCGAAGGCGCCCCCCTCGCGCTCGGCGCTCGCTAGGGCCGACAGGAGACCCCATGCGCCTCCTCATCGTCGACGACAGCAAGGCCATGCGGACCCTCATCATCCGCACGGTCCGGTCCGCCGGCTACGCGAACGTCGCCATCGAGGAGGCGACGAACGGGGCCGAGGCGCTCGCCGCGGTGCGGGCGAGCCCGCCGGACCTCGTGCTCACGGACTGGAACATGCCGGAGATGAGCGGGATCGAGTTCGTCGAGGCGGTCCGGGCCGGCGGCTGCTCCGTCCCGGTCGGCTTCGTCACCTCCGAGCGCAACCCGAACATCCTCGAGCGCGCCCACCAGGCGGGCGCCCTGTTCGTGCTCGCGAAGCCCTTCACGCCCGACGGGTTCCGCGAGGCCCTCGCGAAGGCGATGTAGCAGGGTGTCCGGTCCGACCCGGGTGTGGCCGGACGCATCGGCCCCGGGGCGAAGCCGACCTCATCCCCCCGCCCCGGGTCGGGCAACCAGTGGATTCGACGCGACTTTCGCCGGGGCCGTCGGTGCCGTCCCGCGATCCCCGATCGGGATCGCGGATTGCACTGGGTGTGTCGCGGGCGACCCTCGCCCACCTATGCGACCTCTGCCGACCCCCGATCGAATGGCTGCGCTCGTGTCCGGCGTGACGGAGACCATGCTCGGCCTGTCCTTCATGCCCGACGGCAACGCCACCCCCGGCGAGGCCCTCGTCTGGCGGACCGCGGTCCTTCCCATCCCGGGCAGCCAGCCGCTCACCGTCGGGCTCTCGTCCGACCAGAAGGGCTGCGCCCAGCTCTCCGCGGCGATGTTCGGCTGCGACAACCAGTCGGTCGACCAGAGCATGATGGACGACTCGCTGCGCGAGCTCGTCAACATGACGGCCGGCCTGCTCAAGAGCACGATGGCCCTCGACCAGCCGCTCGGGCTTCCGACGATCGTGGACGGCAAGCAGGTGCCGCCCCACCCGCGCGGCGAGGCGGGCCACTCGGTCGTTCTGCGCGGCAAGGAGATCGGTCTCGTGCTGTGGATCTTCGAAGGGCTGTTCTAGGAGGACCTCGATGGCGACGATTCTCACCGTGGATGACAGCCGGTCCGTTCGGACCATCGTGTCGAAGCAGGTGAAGGACCTGGGCTTCGAAGTGGAGGAGGCGGAGGACGGCGTCCAGGGGCTCAGCAAGCTCGGCGAGCGGGAGTACGACCTCGTGCTCCTCGACGTCACGATGCCCAACCTCGACGGCCCCGGCATGCTCGCCAAGATGCGCGAGAGCGGGAACAAGACGCCCGTCATCATGCTCACCTCCGAGTCCAAGCGCTCGGTGGTCTCGGGCGTGATGAAGATCGGCATCGCCGACTACATCCTGAAGCCCTTCAAGCCGGAGGAGCTGAAGGCCAAGGTCCTCTCCGTGCTGCAGGGGGAGGGCGGCGCCGAGGAGGTGCTCGCCGTCTCGTCCGAGCCCGCCGCCCCCGCGCCGGCCGAGCCCGCGGCGCGCGTGGAGGCCGGCAAGCAGTTCATGGACGTGCTCGTCGTCGACGACATGGAGAACGTGCACAAGAAGCTGCGGACGATGCTTCCCAACCACGTCTCCCTGAACGGCGTGACGAGCGCCCAGGCCGCGCTGCAGACCTGCCGGCAGCGCGTCTACCGCGTCGTGCTGGTCGACACCGAGATCCCGGACGTGGACAGCGCCGTGCTCGCGCAGCAGCTCAAGGTGCTCCAGCCGCACGCGGCCTTCGTGGCTCTGGCGCTGCGAACCACGAACGACGTCGTCGGCGAGGCGCGCGCCCAGGGCTTCGACAACGTGCTCTTCAAGCCCTTCAACCAGGACAACATCGACGACTTCCTGGCGCAGTACTTCGACAACCAGGACCTGCTCTCCGCCGAGGAGAACGTGCTCAAGGCAGCGCCCTTCGCCGGGCGCGCCGACCGCGTCGACAAGTACTACGCGCGAATCGGCGACAGCTTCAGCGCGCTGCTCACCAAGGTGGCGGCCGCCTGCTTCGAGGACGTGATCCTCGACGTCAGCGCCGCCCCGACCACGGGGGACAAGCTCGCCAAGTTCCTCCTCACCGCCGCCGAGCAGGCCAAGCAGGTCGGGATCCGCTTCGCCGTGGTCGGGACCGCCGACCTCCAGAAGATCCTGAACAGCTACACCGAGACGAAGGAGCTCCGCTTCCACTCGTCCGTCGCGGAGGCGCAGGCCGCGTCCCAGGCCTGACGCGAGGGGCGCGATGGGGGCGGAGAAGCTCTCGGAGCAGCTCGAGCAGATCGTGCTCAAGCGCATCGCGGAGGACTCGCTCGTCCTCCCGACGCTCCCGGCGGTCGTCACGAAGGCGCTCGAGGTCCTGAAGGACCCCGAGGTCTCCTTCAAGCAGGTCGGCACGATCATCGAGCGGGACCCGGTGCTCGCCGCCCGGCTGCTCCGGGCGGCGACGAGCGCCGCCTTCGCCGGCGGGACGAAGAAGGTCACGCTGCCCGAGGCGCTCGCCCGGCTGGGCGGGAAGTCGGTGCGGACGCTCCTCGTCGAGGCGACCGCGCAGCGCGTGTTCGTCTCGCGCGACCCCAAGATCGCCGACTCGATGAAGCGGGTGTGGCAGCACTCCGTGGCGGTGGCCACGCTCTCCCGCGACGTCCTGGCGCTGTCCGGAAACGCCGACTCGGAGGCGGCCTACCTGGCCGGGCTCCTCCACGACGTCGGCAAGCCGGTCGTGGCCTCCATCCTGCTCGAGTTCGAGCGGCAGGTCACCGAGGTGTACAACCGTCCCTTCATCGACTCCGCCGAGTGGGTCTCGGTGATCGGCCGGACGCACCGCCCGGTGGGCGTGGCGCTCGCCGAGAAGTGGCAGATGCCCGAGCAGGTGACCCGCTGCATCCGCGACTGCGCCGAGTACGACAACGCGGACCGCGCCTCGCTCGTGAACATCGTCTGCTTCTCGAACTCGCTCGCGAAGAAGACCGGAATCTACGCCGGGCCCATCGACGGCGACGAGGTGGACGCCCTCGTCATGATCGGCCGGTCCATCATCGGAGCGAACGACGACATCATCAAGACGCTGACGCGCGGCCTGAAGGAGCGCGTCGCGGGCCTCTACGACTGACCCTGCGTCCGTGTCGCACCCGCCTCCACCCTCGCCCCCGATGTGCGCCCGTCATCCGCGCGGCCGCGCCGTCACGGCGATGACCCGGCGGCGGGCCGCAGGCCGCCGCCCGTCAGCCACCTGACGCAGGACCGGCCGGCGCACGGGCTTTTCGGCTGCTCCGACGCGGCACGCGCCTTGCTCCCGTGTCCCGCCGAGGGGACCTGACATGGCCGAAGCTCCCGAGACGAACGAAGGAACCGAGCCCGCCGCCGAGGCGCCTTCGAGGAAGGGCGGCTCGAAGATCCTGCCCGCCCTGCTCGTGCTCAACAGCCTCATGCTCGCCGGCGTCCTGGCCGTGCTGCTGCTGCACCCCTCCGGGGGCGTCAAGCCAGCCGGGTCGGCGAAGGACGAGGGGCACGAGGCCGGCGCCAAGGCCGGCGCCAAGGCGCCGCTCGTCGGACCCACGCAGCGGCTCGCGGACTTCATCGTGCACCTGCGCGACACCGATTCGGACCGGTACGCACGGGTGTCCTTCGAGATCGAGGTGGGCTCCGAGGCCGACAAGGAGCGGCTCGGCGCCGCCCTCCCGCGGGTCCGCGATCAGTTCATCGCCTACCTCTCCGACCGCACCTTCGACGAGCTCCGCGGCAGCGAGGGGCTCGGCCACGCGAAGGAGGAGCTGCTCAAGCAGCTCGAGAAGACGGTGCCCGAGGTGCCGGTGAAGGGCCTCTACATCACCGACATCGTGGTGCAGTGAGGGGACCGTGCCCGCGACCCTGACACCCGAGGAAGTCCGTGCGCTGATGAGCGCGGTCCAGGAGGGCCGCGTTCCCCAGGACACCCCGGAGCACAAGGGAGAGGTCGTCGGCTACGACCTCACCAGCCAGGACCGCATCATCCGGGGCCAGATGCCGACCCTGGACGCGATCAACGAGCAGGTCGCCTCGATGCTCGGGATCGGCCTCGCGGGCCGGACGCGCCTCGCCATCCGCGTGACCTCCACCCCCGCCACGCTGCTCAAGTTCGCCGATCTGACCCCGCTTCTCGCCCCCCCGGCGTCGGTGTGCGTCATCGGCCTCGGCTCCGCCCACGGCTTCGCGCTCGCGGTCCTCGAGCCCGGGTTGGCCGAGGCGCTCCTCGCGGCCGCGCTCGGCGACCGGCGCGCCCGCCCGGCCGACGCGCTCCCCGAGGGCCGCCGCGAGTTCACCTCCGTCGAGCAGCTCGTGCTCCGGCGCCTCCTCGGGATCCTCACGGACGCCATGAGCACGTCCTGGAGCCAGGTCATCCCGTTCCAGCCCGAGGTGCTCCGCTTCGAGCTCGACCCGCGCATGGCGACCATCGCGCCTCCGAGCGACGTGGGCATCGTCTCCGCCTTCGAGCTGAAGGGGGGCCTCGAGGGGCGCCTGCAGCTCGTCATTCCCTACGCCGCCGTCGAGCCCGCGAAGACCCGCCTCGCGTCGCCGCGCCGCCTGTCGCAGCGCGCCGACGAGCGCTTCGCCGAGGCCCTCGCCCGCGAGGTGGAGCAGGTGGCCGTCGAGATCCGCGGCATCTTCGGCCGCACCACCGTCCCGTTCGCGCGCTTCCTCGAGCTCAAGCAGGGCGACGTCCTCATGCTGGACAGCAACGAGGTCGGGAGCCTGCCGGTGCTCGTGGAGGGGCGCGAGAAGCTGCGCGGCACGCCCAGCGTGTCCGCCGGAAGCCTGGCGCTCGTCGTCGAGCGCCCCCTCGCCCCCTCGCCCGGCCTGGCCGCCGCGGGACTCTAGAGGAGCACGTCCATGGAACCTGGAAAGCAGACGAGCAGCGAAGCCCCGGCCCGGCGGCTCGACCTCCTCCTCGACGTGCCCCTGCACGTCGACGTCGAGCTCGGCCGCGCCCGCATGACCATCCAGGACCTGCTCACCCTCGGGCCGGGCTCGGTCATCGAGCTCGACAAGGTCGCAGGCGAGGCCCTCGACATCCTCGTGAACGACCGGCTGGTCGCGCGGGGCGAGGCCGTCGTCGTGAATGACAAGTTCGGCATCCGCATCACCGACATCGTGAGCCCCCAGGAGCGCATCCAGCGCCTGCGTTGACCCCTTGCCCATGACCGCCCTCCTCCTCGCCCTCGCCACGCTCGCCTCTCCCGCGGAGACGCCCGCCGGCGGCGATCCCGCCCCGCGCACCGCGGCCGAGACCGCGCCGGCCGCCGAGGCCCGGACCGCGGAGCCGACGCGCCCGGCCCCGCCCGCCCCTGCGCCAGAGGCCATTCCCGCGACGCCGGAACCCGCCCCCCTCCCCTCGTTCGTCTCGGCCCTGCCGGCCATCTCGGCGCTCGCCGCGCTGGGGGCCGTGGGGCTCCTGCTCTCCCGGCGCCGCGGCGGCTCCGGCCGGCGCCTCGTGCAGGTCGTCGAGACGGCCCACCTCGGCCCGAAGCGCCAGCTCGTCGTGGCCCGCATGGACGGCCAGATCCTCCTGCTCGGCTCGAGCGAGTCCGGCATCACGCTGCTCGCGAGCCGACCGGCGGCCCCCGAGGTGGAGGCCGAGGCGAAGGCCGCAGAAGCCTCGCCCCCGGCCGCGGCCGACGCCCCGGCCGGGCGCTTTCAGGCCGCGGTGACGCGCCTCTTCGAGCGGCGCCGAGACGCTCCGCCACCGGCCGAGGGAAGCGCCTTCGAGTCGATGCTCGAGGAGCGCTCCGAGGACCTCGAGCTCCGCCGCAAGCTCGCGAGCGGGCTCGCCGGAAGGGTCGCATGATTCCCGTGCTCGCCGCCGCCGGGGCGCCCGAGTCGGCGGTCACGCTGAGCCTCCAGGGAGGGGGCTCCGCGGCGGTCAAGCTCTTCCTGCTGCTCACCGCCCTCTCCTTCGCGACGGCGCTGCTCGTCTCCGTCACCTCCTTCACCCGCATCGTCATCGTCCTCTCGTTCCTGCGCCAGGCCCTGGGGACCCAGCAGCTGCCCCCGAACCAGGTGATGATCGGGCTCGCCCTCGTCCTCTCGGGCTTCGTCATGGCCCCGACGGGGACCAAGGTCTGGGAGCAGTCGCTCGCCCCGTACCTGGAGGACCGGCTCGCCGCGTCCGAGGCCGTCGAGCGCGCCAGCGGCCCGGTGCGGACCTTCCTGCTCCGGCAGACGCGCGAGCAGGATCTCATGCTCTTCTACGAGATCTCGGGGCGGCCGCGCCCGGCGCACGGGGACGAGATCCCGCTCACCATCGCCGCCCCGGCGTTCATGGTCTCCGAGCTCACCACCGCCTTCCGGATGGGGCTCTACCTATACATCCCGCTGCTCCTCGTGGACGTGATGGTGGCCGGCATCCTCATGTCGCTCGGGATGATGATGGTGCCGCCCCCGCTCATCTCGCTGCCCGTCAAGGTGGGGATCTTCGTCATGGCCGACGGGTGGCGGCTCGTCGTCGCCTCTCTCGTCAGGAGCTTCTCGTGAGCCCGGGCATGCCTGGCGCACTCTTCCGGGATGGCCTCCTGCTCGTCGCGAGCGTGGGGGGGCCCCTCTTCCTCACCATGCTCGTCGCCGGCCTGGTCCTCGGCATCCTGCAGGCCGCCACCCAGGTGAACGACCCGGCCGTCTCCTTCCTGCCCCGGGTGGCCGTGGGGGGAGCGGTCCTCTGGCTCGCCGGCGGCTGGATGCTGGAGCGGCTCTCGGGGTTCCTGGCCCGCTCGATCCTCAAGATGGCGGGAGGGATGTGACGTGGACGTGCTCGCGCCCCAGGCCTGGGCCTACCTGCTCGTCCTGCTGCGCACCGCGGGGTTGCTCGTGACCGCGCCCATCCTCGGGGCACGGACGATCCCGGTCCGCATCCGCCTCGCGATCGCAATCGTCCTCGCCGTGGCCGTGTTCGAGGGAGCCGGCGCCCCCCGGGTCGACCCGCCCGCCGGGCTTCCCCAGCTCGTGCTCGGGGTCGCCGCGGAGACCGCCCTCGGCGTGCTCGCCGGGGTGGCCGCCGCCTGGGTGCTCCAGGCCGCGGTGGCGGCGGGCCAGATCATCGGCATCTCCATGGGCATCGGCTTCGCGGCCCTCGTCGACCCGACGAGCGGCGCCCAGTCGAATGCCCCGGGCGAGCTCATCCTCACCATCGCGCAGATGTCGGCGCTGGCGCTCGGGATCCACCGGGAGGCCATCCGGTGGCTCGCGCGCTCCGTCCGCATGTGGCCCCCCGGCGCCGCCCTCCCCATGGAGGCGCTCGCGAGCCACGCCATCGGCCAGGCGGTCCTCGGCGCGACGCTCGCCGTCCGGATCGCCTTCCCGGTGCTCGCCGCCGTGATCGTCGGCTACGCGCTCATGGGCGTCCTGAGCCGCGCCGCCCCGCAGTTCTCGCTCGCGACCGTCGGCTTCTCCGTGGCCGTGCTCGCGGGCGGCGGAGCCCTCTACCTCGTCGTCCCCCACGCCGCGGAGGCCGTCGCCCGCACGACGGTCGCCGCCTTCTCCCGGTGACCCATGGACGACCAGGAGAACCGGACAGAACAACCGAGCGGGAGGCGGCTCAGCAAGGCGCGCGAGGAAGGCTCGATCGCGATGGGCCGGGACGCGACCCTCGTCACGGCCACCGCGGCCGCCGGCATCGGAGTGTGGCTCCTCGCCTCCTCGCTGCGAACCGGCATCCAGTCGCTGCTTTCGGCGTCGCTCCGCACCCTCCCGGAGACCCCGTTTCGCACCCTGCCGACCCTCGCCGCGGGACCGGCCAGCGCCGCGATCGCCTGCTGCCTCCTCGGGGCGGCCGGGGCGCTCGCGGCGACCCTCGCGCAGACGGGGGGCGGCTTCTGGCCGCACCGCGCCCTGCCCGACCTCTCCCGCGTCTTCCAGGGCGCGCGCCTCGGCAGGCTCTTCCGGCGCGAGTTCGCGGTCGACCTGGGGATGAACCTCGTCAAGGTCCTGGCGCTCGCCTGGGCCGCCTGGAGCGCAGTGCGCGACGACCTCCTGGCGCTCCCCCGCCTGCTCGGGATGCCGGCTCCGGAGCAGGTGGCCCGGACCTTCGAGTTGCTGCGAAAGGCCGGCGTCAGGGTCCTGGCGGTGGCCGTCGTGCTCGCGGGCGTGGACCTTGCACTGCAGCGCCGCAGGTTCATGAAGGGCATGCGGATGACGAAGCAGGAGGCCAGGCGAGAGGCGCGCGAGGACGACGGCGACCCCCTCGTGAAGGGCAAGCGCCGCAGGCGCCACCGCGAGATCTCCCGCGGCCTCGCCAAGATCGAGGTGCCGCGCGCCGACGCCCTCGTCGTGAACCCGACCCACGTCGCCGTCGCCATCCGCTATCGCCGCGACGAGGGGCGCGCGCCGCGCGTCACCGCGAAGGGCAAGGGCGCGCTCGCGGAGTACATGCGCGAGCTCGCCCGGGAGAACGCCGTGCCCATCGTCGAGGACATCCCGCTCGCGCGCCTCCTCTACCGGAAGGTGAAGGTGGGACGCGAGGTGCCGGCGGCGACCTACAAGGCGGTGGCAGCCATCCTGGCCTACGTCTACCGCATCACCGGCCGCACCGCCGCGGAGGCGCGCCGATGAACGCCCCGGGAAACGGGACCGCCCGGGCGGAGACGCTCATGGCGGTGGCGGTGCTCGGGGTGCTCGCCCTCCTGGTCGTGCCGGTGCCCGCCCCGGCCCTCGACGTGCTGCTCGCCTTCAGCATCGGGGTGGCGGTGCTCATGCTCCTCATCGCGCTGGGGCTCACCCGCGCGACCGAGTTCAACGTCTTCCCGTCCTTGCTGCTCATCGTCACGCTCTACCGGCTCTCCCTGAACGTGGCGACGACGCGGCTCATCCTCCTGCACGGCGCCGAGGGCGCCGGCGCCGCCGGCCACCTCATCGAGAGCTTCGGGCGGTTCGCGGTGGGCGGGAGCCTGGTGGTCGGGCTCGTCATCTTCCTCATCCTGCTCGTGGTGAACTTCACGGTCATCACCAAGGGCTCGAACCGCGTCTCCGAGGTGGCGGCCCGCTTCATCCTCGACGCCATGCCCGGCAAGCAGATGTCCATCGACGCCGATCTCGCGGCCGGGATCATCGACGACCGGGAGGCGCGGCGGCGCCGCGACGAGCTCGCGCAGGAGGCGGAGTTCTTCGGCGCCATGGACGGCGCGAGCAAGTTCGTCCGCGGGGACGCGGTGGCCGGGCTCGTCATCACCGCCATCAACCTCGTCGGCGGGCTCGCCATCGGCGTCCTGCGCGACCACCTCTCGCTCGCGCAGGCCGTCGAGACCTACAGCCTGCTCACCGTGGGCGACGGCCTCGTCTCGCAGATCCCGGCGCTGCTCGTCTCCACCGGCGCCGGCATCGTCGTGACCCGGGCCGCCGGGGCCGACATGGGCACGCAGGTCGGCTCCCAGATCTTCGGGCGCCCGCGCGTGCTCAAGACCGCGTCGGCGGTCCTCGCCTCCCTCGGCCTCCTCCCCGGCATGCCGCTCCTCGCCTTCGGGCTGCTCGCCGGCCTGATGCTCCTCGCCGCCCAGCGGGCCGAGCGCGCCCAGCAGCGGCCCTCGCCGAAGCCCGCCGACGCGGCCGAGGAGCGCAAGCCCGAGCGCGTGCAGGACCTGCTCGCGATGGAGGCCCTCGAGGTGGAGATCGGGTACGCCCTCCTCCCGCTCATCGACCTCGCCAAGGGCGGCGAGGTTCCGGGGCGCGTCACCGCGCTCCGCCGGCAGATCGCGACCGACCTCGGCATCGTGCTCCCGTCCGTCCACCTCCGCGACAACCTGAAGCTCGACGCCAACGGCTACCGCGTGATGCTGCGCGGGGCCGAGATCGGCCGCGGCACCGCCTATCCCGACCGGCTCATGGCGCTCGACCCGTCGGGCGGAACGCCCGCCATCGACGGGCTGCGCGGCCAGGACCCGGCCTTCGGGCTGCCGGCCGTCTGGATCTCCCAGGCCGACCGGGCACGGGCCGAGTCGATGGGCCTCACCCTCGTCGACGCCTCCTCGGTCGTCACCACCCACCTGTCGGAGCTCCTGCGCCGCAACGCCCACGAGCTCGTCGGCCGCCAGGAGGTGCAGGAGCTCCTCGCCGTGGTCGCGAAGGAGGCCCCGAAGCTCGTCGAGGACACCGTGCCGGGGACGGTCACGCTCGGCGAGCTCGTGCGCGTCGTCCGGGGCCTGCTGCGCGAGGGAGTGTCCGTGCGCGACCTCCGCTCGATCCTCGAGGCCGTCGCCGACGCGGCACCCCGCAGCAAGGACACCCCGTGGCTCGTGGAGCAGGCCCGCCGCAGGCTCGCCCGCCAGATCACCGCGCGCGTCGCCGGCCCGGACGGGGTCGTCCGCGCCCTCACCCTCGACCGGGGGCTCGAGGACGCGCTGCGAGCGAGCCTCGGCGCCTCGGACGGCGAGGCGGCACTCGCGCCGGAGGTGGAGACCGCCCGCCGCCTCATCGCGGCGCTCGAGGCCCAGGCGGCGCGGCTCGCGACCGCCGGTCACGCCGTGGTCGTGCTCACCCCGCCCGACCTGCGCCGCCCTCTCTACGACTTCGCCGTCCGCTTCGTCCCGGAGCTGTGGGTCGTCACCGCGCGCGAACTCGTGCCCGGGACGACCGTCGAGCCGGCCGGGACCGTCCAGCTCGCCCTGCCCCAGGCCGCCTGACCCTGACCCGAGGAGCCCCCGCGCATGCAAGCCACCGTCCGAACCTTCCGAGGAGCCGACTCGGCCGCCGCGCTCGCCGCCGCCAAGAAGGAGCTCGGGCCCGACGCCGTGGTCCTCGACGCCCGGACCGTCCACACCGGCGTCTTCCGCCGGCCGGAGGTCGAGGTGACGGCCGCCCTCGGCCCCACCCCCGGGGGACTCCCCTTCGATCGCCCGCGGAGCCGCCCCGTGCGCCGCGGCTCCTCGTCCGCCTCGGCCGCACCCTCCACCGGCGCGCCCGCCACCGCGTCTCCGGTTCCCGACGACGTCGCCACGGACCTTCGACGCCTCCTGAAGGAGATCGCGGCCGCCCGCACCGAGCTCGCGTCGGTCGTGCGCGACACCCGGGTGGCCCGCGAGCTCCAACTTCCGCCGGACGCGGCGGACACCTACGCGCGGCTCGTCGCGCGCGGCGTGGAGCCGGCGCTCGCCGAGGAGCTCACGCGGCAGGCGATGGCCGCCCACCCGCTCGAGGGAGTCGCCCAGGGCGTGCGCCAGCTGGTCGAGGAGAAGCTCCTGCCGTGCCGGGCACCCTGGCTCCACGGGGAGCGCCAGGTCGTGGCCCTCGTCGGCCCGACCGGCGTGGGGAAGACCACGACCCTGGCGAAGATCGCCGCCCGGGCCATCCTCGAGACGCGGAAGCGCGTCGCACTGCTGACCGTCGACGTCTACCGGATCGGCGCCCAGGAGCAGCTCGCGCGCTACGGCGAGATCATGAACGTCCCGGTCCTCGTCGCCCGGGACCGGACCGAGATCCGGGCGGCCATGGAGCGGCTGCGGGACAGCGACCTCGTGCTCGTCGACACCGCCGGGCGCTCGAGCACCGAAGACGTGTCCCGACAGACCGAGCTCGTCCGCAGCGTGCCGGGAATCCTCCTTCACCTCGTGGTGAGCGCGGCGAGCGGCCCCCAGCAGCTCGCGGCGGTCGCCGACCGCTACCGGGAGCTCAAGCCCGACCGGCTGGTCTTCTCCAAGGTGGACGAGGCCGCCGCGCCGGGGGCCATCCTCTCCGCGGCCGTCCGCATCGGCCGCCCGGTCGCCTGCATCACCAACGGCCAGCGGGTCCCCGAGGACCTGCACCCGGTCACCGGTCCGCAGCTCGTGGACCTCGTCACCGGCGCAGTCGATTCCCCGCCCACCGGGCGGGTCCCCTGACAGGAGGCACCCTTGGACCAGGCAGATACCCTTCGCGAACTGCTCGGGAGGCCTCGCGGGCCGGGCGTCCCCCTGCGCGTCATCGCCGTCACGAGCGGCAAGGGCGGGGTCGGGAAGACGAACGTGTCGGTGAACCTGGCCGCCCTCGCCGCGGCCCAAGGCCTGCGCGTGCTGCTCATCGACGCCGACCTCGGCCTCGCGAACTCGCACATCGTGATGGGGATCGCCCCGCGCTACCACCTCGGGCACCTCCTCGACGGCACGGTCGGCGTGGACGAGGTGCTCGCTCCCGGCCCGCACGGCCTCCGGGTGCTGTCGGCGGCGAGCGGCGTGCAGGAGATGACGCGCCTCGACGACGCCCAGAAGCTCCGCCTGGTCACCGCCCTCGACCCGCTCGACGATCGCTTCGACCTCGTCCTCATCGACTGCGGCGCGGGCATCGGCGACAACGTCGTCTTCTTCGCCGGGGCGGCCCAGATGACGCTGCTCGTGGTGACGCCCGAGCCGACCTCGCTCACGGACGCCTACGCGGCCGTCAAGGTCCTCTCCCAGAGGGCCGGGGTGCGCCATTTCTCGGTGGTCGTGAACTGGGCGCACGACGAGCAGCAGGCCCGGGACATCTTCCAGAAGCTCGCCCGGGTCACGGATCGCTTCCTGCAGGCCAAGGTGACCTACGCGGGCAGCCTGCCGCGGGACGAGAACGTACAGCGCTCGGTCATGGCCCAGCAGCCGGTGGTCGATCTCTACCCGCAGGCCCCCTGCAGCCGCGCCCTCGGCGCGCTGGCCGAGGGGCTGCTCGCCTGGACGCCCCCGGCCACCGTCGACGGCGGGATGAAGCTCATGTGGCAGCGGCTGCTGCGGGATCAGCAACCCGCCGTCTGAGGAGGGAACGAGAGGCCATGTACCAGGCCCGGCCGCGCTACGCCCCCGCCGAGGAATCCGACCGCGCGATCCTCGCGCGGCACGGGGCGCTCGTGGACCGGGTGGCGCGGCGCATCTGCTCGCGCGCCGGGCACGCCATCACCCCCGACGACCTCTGGTCGGCCGGGGCGCTCGGGCTCCTCGATGCCGCGCGGCGGTTCGACCCGAGCCAGAACGTGAAGTTCGAGACCTTCGCCGAGCACCGCATCCGCGGGGCGATGCTCGACGAGATGCGGCGCAGCGACCACCTCCCCCGCCGCCTGCGCGCCCAGGTCGAGCGCGTGGAGCGGGCCAGCTCCCGCCTCGGCCAGCATCTGGGGCGCGAGCCGACGCTCGACGAGGTGGCGGACGCGACCGGCCTCGACCCCTCCGACGTGGACGGGCTCGCCGCGCTCGCGCGCCCCCACGTGCCGATCCGCCCCGACCTCCCGGACGCGAGCGGCCCGCCCGACCTGCGGATGGCCGACGCCCAGACCCAGAGGGCGCTCGCCGACGCCATCGCGAGGCTCCCCGAGCGGCTGCAGGTCCTGCTCGGCCTCCACTACCAGGAGGGGCTCACCTACCGCGAGATCGCTGAGGTGCTCGGCGTCAGCCAGCCGCGGGTCTGCCAGCTGCACGCCGAGGCGGTGAAGCTCCTGCAGCAGTCGCTCCGGCGAACCGCCTGAGGGAGGCGCTCGCGAACATGGGTGGCCGCCTCTCCTTGTGCATGATCGTGAGGGACGAGGCGGAGATGCTGCCCGCCTTCCTCGAGCACGCGCGGGGGCTGTGGGACGAGCTCGTCGCGGTCGACACGGGGTCGAGGGACTCGACGCCGGCGATCCTGGCCGCGGCCGGTGCGCGCGTCGCCTCGCGCCCCTGGGATGGCGACTTCTCCGCCGCCCGCAACGCCTCCCTCGACCTCGCGGAGGGGGACTGGGTCCTCGTCCTCGACGCGGACGAGATGGCGTCGCCGTCATTCGTCGCGGCGGCGCGCACGCTCCTCGCCGACGAGGCCGCGGGCGCGGCCACCGTCGCCGTGCGCAACCGGCTCCCCCACGGGAACTACGGCGAGTCGCGGCTGCTGCGCATGTTCCGGCGCGACCCCGGCATCCGCTTCCAGCACGCGATCCACGAGGACGCGAGCGAGTCGGTGCTTTGCTACCTTCGCAGGACGGGGCGCCGGCTCGTCCCGATCGGCGGGCGGCTCGACCACCTCGGCTACGTCCGCAGCCGGGCGGCGGCGAAGGACAAGAAGTCGCGCGACGTCGGCCTGCTCGAGAGGTGCATCGCGTCCGACCCGGCCGACCTCTACTCCCACTTCAAGCTCCTCGAGCAGGCGCGCTTCTGGGGGGATCGCTCGCTGTGGCACCGCGCCGCGGTGGCGGCCGCCGCCGCCCTGCGCAGCGCCCCGCAAAAGGTCTGTGGTGCCCACTACGGAGGCTCGCTCGTGGCGCTCGTCGCCGACGGCCTGCACCGCGGCTCTCCGCTCGCGGCCCTGGGCCTCCTCGACGCCTGGGAGGGGCGAATCCGCCCCTCCGCCGCCTTCTACCTGCGCCGCGGGGAGCTCCGAGAGGTCGCCGGCCGCCCCGACCTCGCGGCCGCCGACTTCGAGCGATGCCGGTCGCTGGCGCGGGAGACGCAGGACCTGCAGCTCGCCACCGTCCGGCCGACGCTCGCCCTCATGCGGCTCGCGCTCGCGCGCGGCGACCTCGGGGAGGCGCTGCGGCTCACCGACGAGGCCCTGTCGCTGTCGCCCCGCGATCCGGAGGCTCTGCTCGCGGCGGCGGCGCTCCGACGGGCGCGCGGCGGCCGGGACGCGGTCCGCGCCTTCGCCCGTGACCACGCCGGCGCGAACGGCGACCCGGACGAGCTCCACGAGGCGGTCGGGGAGGAGGCGCTCCTGGCGGGAGACCTGTCGCTCGCCATCCCCTCGCTCGCGCGGGCCGCCGGCGACCCGCCCCAAGGGCGCGCCGCCTTGCGGCTCGCGCTCGCACGTCTCGCCGCCGGCGAGGTCCCGACGGCGCGCGCCATCGCGGACCGGCTCTCCCCCTCGCTCCCGGAGGCCGGCCTCGTCGAGCTGCTGTGCGACCTGTGCGAGGGGCGGGACTCCCAGCTCGCCCTCGCGCTCGATCGAGAGGACGCGGAGAGCGCGCTGCGGGGGATGGCCACCGTGCTCGCGCGGGTAGCGCGGCCCGAGGTGCGCGCGCGCCTGGTCGCCGCCGCGCCGGCTGCGGAAGCGTTTCCCTGGCTCCCGGCCGCGCTCGCCGGGCCCCGCTAGTCCCTGCCGGGCCCGAGCCTACCGCGAGGGCGGCGGCGCCGGGGGATCCTCGACCACCTCGGCGCCGAGCTCTGCCAGGATGGCGCGCATCCGCGCCGAGAGCCCGGGGCAGGCCGCCTCCGCCGCGGGCTCGAGCAGCGGGACGAGCAGGTCCGCCTTGCCCGCCGGCAGGAAGTCCTCGACCACGCGCCTCAGGAAGCGCACGTCGAGCTCCGCCCCGCACAGGCGATCCGGGGGGGGCCGTCGCTGCATGAGCGCGTCGAGGAGCTCCGCGGACTCCTCGGTGCGGGACGCGAGCGCCTTCACGAGCGCCGCGAGACGCTCGCTCCGGTGAGGCGCGAGGAAGCCGGCGCGGTATCGCTCGCGCGCCCCGCGCAGGTAGCGCCTCGCATCCTCGATTTCGCCGCGGACGCGCGCCGCGTCCGCCGAGAGGGTCCAGGCGTCGGGCTTCTCCCCGAGGATCGACCCGAGGAGGTCCTGTGCCGCCGCGGCATCGCCCCGGTCGAGGAGCGCCTCGGCCTCGCCGAGGCGCGCGGCCTCGTCGCCGGGCACCTCCTTGCGGGCGGCGCGGAACTCCGCGAGCGCCTCCGCGGGGCTGCCGAGGGCGAGCAAGGTCGTGCCGAGCCGCGTGCGCGTGAGCCAGGACGGGGACCCGTCGACGACCACGCGATCGTCGGCGCGGGCGCGGGGACCGAGCACGTCGCGGTAGGCGCGCACGGCCTTCTCGAGCAGGTCGCGCCGCGCCTCGCCCGACGCCGCCATCGCCATCCGTTCGATCGCCCACCCGCGGAGGAATCCCTGGTCGCTCTGGAGCCCCTCGCGGGCGATGACGCGCTCCGCGGTCGCGCGCATCTCCTCGAACTCGCCGGCGCGCCCCAAGCCGAGCGCCCGGGCCACCGACAGGAGGTGCGCCGACCGATGGCGCGGCTGGAGATCGAGGAGCTTCCATCCCTCGTCGGCGACGCGCCGGGCGTCCTCGAAGCGCTCCTCGTGCCAGAGCTCCATCGCCAGGTAGCCGAAGGGGACGATGGAGTCCGGCTCCTCGCGACAGCGGCGCTCGAGCAGCGCCACGTTGCGGCCGCGCTTGCCGAGCGCCGCGCGCACGGCGACCACCGCGCCGAGGTGAACGACGTGGACGTCGAGCACCGCCAGCCGGTACCCGCGGCGCACGAGCCAGTCCTCCACGCTCTCGTGCACCACCCCGCGGTACTCGAGGTCGGGCGTCCTGCGCAGGAGCCGCGGCACGAGCGTCGGCGCCCCGATGCGGGCCGCCCCCGAGAGCACGTCCGCCTCCGGCGCGTCGAGCCGGGAGGCGTCGTGCAGGCTCAGCATGAACAGGTCCCGGTCGGTCCCCTTGATGGCGCGGCGGATGGCCCCGGCGGAGCCGTGGGCCAGGCGCTCGTCGGCGTCGAGGTGGAGGACCCAGTCTCCCCTGGCGTGCGAAAGCGCCAGGTTCCGCGGCGCGGCGAAGTCGTCGTCCCAGGGGCGGTCGTACACCCGCGCACCATGTCGGAGGGCGATGTCCTTCGTGGCGTCGGTGGAGCCGGTGTCGACGAGCACGATCTCGTCGACCACGCCCTTCACGGACTCCAGGCACCCGGGGAGCATCCGCTCCTCGTTCCGGGCGATCATGCAGAGCGAGATCCGGGGCACGGGAAGGACTCTAGCAATGCGGGTGCCGACCCGATGGACTGGACGCGGCCCCGGCGCGCCGTTCCGGCGGCGGAGCGGGCCCCAAGGCAGTCAGCGGGCTGACGCCGGCGCGTCAGGACGGCCGCCGGCCGTCAGGCCCCTGACGGCTTCCGGTCCCGGTTGAAGGCGAGGGTCCCGATCTCGTCGAGGCGCCTCGCATCGGCCTTGGCGAGGCCGCGGAGCATCTCCGCGCGCTTGCGGTCGGCCACGCGCCGGGCAGATTCTGCCGCCTTGCGGGCCTCGACGTAGCCCGCCCGCGCGAGCGCTTCCCCCGCGGCCGCCTGGGTCACGTCCGTGCGCGCAGCCCGCAGGACCTGGAGGGCCCGCACGTGGGCCGCCTCCTCCACCTCCCAGTGCGCCGCGTGGCTCGTCGCGCGGTGATCGGCGCTCGCGAGCGCGGCCGCCCGGGACAGGCTCTCCTGGGCACGCCCGAGAACCTCCCGCGCCTTCGCGAGGTTCGATAGCGCCCGGTCCTCGGAGCGCTCCCGGACCTGCACCAACTTGTCGAGACGGGTCTTCAGGATCATCGCACCCAAGTCCTCGTCACGTGGTCCGGGGTGGTTAAGCGCTCGCCCGGCAGCTTCTGCCGGGTGGCTGCGCCCCCGCCCCCGCGACGACCCGGATTTCGCTGCAATCGGCGCGCCCGGTCGCGTGGCCTGCCCTTTGCTGAGGGAGCTCTCCCGGTGCCTCGCGGAGGAGGACAGGAGAAGCCAATGGCAGACGGCATCTACGTCAGCATGTGCGGCGCTGCCGCACGTTCGGACCAGCTCGAGTCGGTGGCCGACAACCTGGCCAACGTCCAGACCCGGGGGTTCAAGGCCGCCCGGCCCGCCTTCGAGGCCTTCCTCCCGCTGGGGGGGAAGTACGACAAATCCTACCCCGCCGCCGTGGCGACCTCCCTCGACCTGCGGCCGGGGCCCTCGACGACCACCGGCAACCCGCTCGACGTGGTGCCGGAGGACGGCGCCTTCCTCGCGGTCCAGACTTCGGGCGGGGGCGTCGCCTACACGCGCGACGGCCGGCTCACCCTCGACGCGGAGCGCCGGCTCGTCATCGGCGGCAATCCCGTCCTGGCGAAGAACGGCCAGCCCATCGTCGTTCCGCTCGACTCCGCCGCCGAGGTGGACGACGAGGGGCGCGTCCGCGCGGTTCTGCAGAGCACGTCCGAGCGGGCCACGCGCCCGGAGGGCGCCGACCTCGGCCAGCTCGCCACCTTCCGCCTCAGCGGCGCGGTCGACAAGCTCGGGCCCGCGCTCGTCGCCCCGGGCCAGGGCGGGTCGGCCGACGAGACGGAGGACACGCGGTTCCGCGTCGGCGAGGTGGAGCTCGCGAACGCCTCCCCGCTCGAGGCGATGGTGCAGATGATCGGCGCCCAGCGGTCGTTCGAGGCGTCGATGCAGGCGATCCAGGTCTACCGGAGCCTCGACCAGAGCGCGAACGCCGTCGGTCGCGTCAAGTAGCAAAAAGGAGAAGCGCACCATGATGCGGACACTCTTCACCGCCGCCACCGGGATGGACGCCCAGCAGCTGCGCATGGACGTCATCTCGAACAACCTCGCCAACGTCAGCACGACCGGGTTCAAGAAGGTCCGCGCCGAGTTCGAGGACCTCCTCTCGGAGACGCTCCGCGGCGTGACGCCGCCGGATGCCCGAGGAGGCTCCCAGCCGGCGCCCATGCAGGTGGGAATGGGGGTTCGCACCGTCGCCACGACCCGGAACCTCGCCCAGGGCGACCTCGTGAACACCAACAACCCCCTCGACCTCGCCATCCAGGGACAGGGCTTCTTCCAGGTGCAGCGTCTGAACGGGGAGCTCGCGTACACCCGCGCCGGGAACTTCGCGCTGGACTCGACCGGCCGCATCGTGACCCAGCACGGCGAGCTGCTCCAGCCCGGGTTGACCATCCCCTCGAACACGACCGCCGTGACCGTGAAGGCCGACGGCTCGGTGTGGGCGACCACCGCGACCACGACGAATCCCACGCAGGTGGGGTCCCTGCAGCTCTACACCTTCCCGAACGTCGGCGGCCTCGAGGCCACGGGCGACAACCTCTTCAACGAGACCGTCGCCTCCGGCACGCCGATCTCTGCCAAGCCCGGCGAGCAGGGCACGGGCACCGTGATCCAGGGCTACCTCGAGAACTCCAACGTCACGGCGGTCACCGAGATGATCGACATGATCGCCACGCAGCGCGCCTACGAGCTCAACTCGAAGGTCATCCAGACCGCCGACCAGATGCTCCAGCGCGTCACCACCATCCGCTGATGACCGCCCTCGCCACGCTCGCCCTGTTCGCCGCCGCGCTCCCCGCCGGGGCACCGCCGGCGGTGGCCGAAGCGCTGCGCCGCGCCGTGCCGGTTCCGGACGGCCACGTCGAGATCTCCGACTACCGCCCCACCCTGCCCGCGGGCTGCGAGGTGGCCCGGGCGGAGCTGTCCGGCTCGCTCTCCTCCTCCGGCCGCGTGGCGCTGCGCCTCGCCGGCCGACTGCCCGGCGGCGCCATCTGCGACGGGTGGGCCTGGGCGAAGGTCCGGCTCCTCGCGCCGGTGCTCGTCGCCTCCCGCGCGCTCCGCGCCGGCGAGCCCCTCTCCGGGGCCGTGGCCGCCGAGGAGCGCGAGCTCGCCCCGGGCCGCCTCTCGGCCACCAAGCTCGCCCCGGAGGCCGTCGCCGCCCGTCCGGTCCCGGCGGGCCAGGCCCTGAGCGAGGCAGACGTCCGGGTGGGCCCCGCGCCCGGCGAGGCGGTGACCCTGGTCGTGCAGATGGGCGCCCTCCGCGTCGAGCAGCCCGGGCGGGCCGTGCCCTGCGAGCGGGGCCACGTCTGCGCGCTCACGGCGACGGGCAAGCGCGTCGAGGGCTCCTGGCAGGACGGCCGCATCCTCGTGAGCACGCCATGAACGCACGAAGCCTCCGAGCGGCGCTGTGCCTCGCTCCGGTGCTCGCCGGGTGCGGCACGACGCACATCTCCTCCTACCAGCCGAAGAAGCGCGACTACGAGGCGCCCGCGGCGGCCGAGGCCATCGCCCCCGCCTCCTCCGGCAGCCTGTGGCCCGGGCGCGCGCCGCCTCTGCTCTTCGCCGACGCCCGAGCGCTCCGGGAAAACGACCTGGTGGTCATCCAGATCCAGGAGAACGCGGACGCGCTGCACGGCGCGACCACCGACATCACCCGCTCGAGCAACATGAGCGCGCAGGCGAACTACCAGAAGGGAACGGGCCCCCTCACCGGCGGCTCGAGTCCCTACACCTCCGGCGCCGGGACCGCCCTCCAGTTCGGCGGCGGCTCGGACTCGGCCTTCAGCGGACACGGCGCCACCGGCCGCACCGAGCAGTTCGTGGCGACCGTGCCGGCGGTGGTCCGCAAGGTGCTCCCCAACGGGAACCTCTTCGTGGAGGGACACCGCGTCGTCCTCGTGAACAACGAGGAGCAGCACTTCTACATCTCGGGCGTGGTGCGTCCCATCGACATCCAGCAGGACAACAGCGTGCTCTCCTCCAAGGTCGCGGACGCCGAGATCGAGTTCACCGGCCGCGGCCTGCTCACCGACAACCAGAAGCAGGGGTGGCTCTCCCGCTACTTCGGCTGGATCTGGCCCTTCTAGGTGGCAGCCATGGCTCGCCGCGCGCACGCCGTTCTCCTCGCCGCACTCCTCGCCGCGCTCGCCGGGCCCGCCCGCGCGTCGGTCCGCGTGAAGGAGCTCGCGGACGTCCAGGGGGTGCGCGAGAACCAGCTCTTCGGCTACGGCCTCGTCGTGGGCCTCGCCGGCACCGGCGACACCGAGCGCGTGCTCTTCACCCAGCAGTCGATTGCGAACCTCCTCGGCCGCCTGGGCATCCGCCTCGACCCGGCCCAGGTCATGGCCCGCAACGTCGCGGCCGTCATGGTCACCGCGCGCCTGCCCGCCTTCGCGCGCCCCGGGGCGGAGGTCGACGTGGCGGTGGGCTCGATGGGCAACGCCACCTCCATCGCCGGCGGGGTCCTGCTCCTCACCCCGCTCGCGGCGGCCGATGGCCAGGTCTACGCGGTCGCGCAGGGGCCGGTGCAGGTCGGCGGCTACGCCGCCGGCGTCCGCGGCCAGTCCTACACCGTGAAGAACACCCCGACGACGGGCCGCATCCCCGCCGGGGCGATCGTCGAGCGCTCGGTCGCGCCGGCGCTCGCGAGCGACTCCCTCGTCCTCGGGCTCCACAACCCGGACTTCACGACCGCGAGCCGGGTGGCGGCCGCCGTGAACACGGCGCTCGGCGCCGGCGCGGCACGCGCCGTCGACCCGGCGTCGATCGAGGTGAAGGTGCCGGACGCCTTCAGGCAGGACGCCGTCGGCCTGGTCGCCAAGCTCGAGGTCCTCGAGGTCGAGGCCGACAGCCGGGCGCGCGTGGTCGTGAGCGAACGCACCGGCACCGTCGTCGCCGGCGAGCGCGTGCGCATCCGGCCGGCCACCGTGGCGCACGGCGGGCTCTCGGTGTCCGTGCAGCGCACCCCGATCATCTCCCAGCCGGCTCCGTGGTCCTACGGGACGACGGCCAAGGCGGCCGAGTACAACACGACGACGCGCGAGGAGTCGCGCGCCGCCGTCGCCCTGCCGGCGACATCGAGCGTCGAGGACCTGGCGAAGGCGCTGAACCTCCTCGGCGCCACGCCGCGCGACCTCATCGCCATCCTGCAAGCGCTCAAGGCGGCCGGCTCGCTCGACGCGGAGCTCGAGGTCCAGTGATCCAGCGCGGCGCCACCCCGCCCGGGACGCCCCCGGCCGATCCCCGCCTCTCCCAGGCGGCGCACGCCATGGAGTCCATGCTGCTCAAGCAGATCATCACCGCCAGCAAGGCCTTCGGCGGGGGCGAGAGCGCGGGCTCCGTGGTGCGGGCGGACATGTTCGCCCAGACGCTCGCCGACGCGCTCGCGGGCAGCGGCGGCATCGGGCTCGCCGACCTCCTCGTCCGGTCGCTCGCGGGCTCGCCGGCGAGCGCGCAGGCCTCTGGCCCCGCACCGCAACTGGCCCTGGGGACCGGGGAGGCCTCCGCCAGCGGCGGCGGCGCCCCGCCATCCCCGGCGGCCGCCCTCGCCCTGTCGGCGCCGGTGGCAGGCGCGCCGACGTCGAGCCCGTTCGGCCTGCGGTCCGACCCGTTCTCCGGCCGGCCGGCGCAGCACTCCGGCCTCGACCTCGCGGCCCCCGAGGGCACGCCGGTCGGGGCCTCGGCGCCGGGCGTGGTCGTCTCCGCCGGTCCCCGCGCAGGCTACGGCCTCGCCGTCGAGATCGACCACGGCGGGGGCGTCTCGACCCTCTACGGCCACGCCTCCGAGCTCCTCGTCGAGCCGGGCCAGCGAGTGGAGCGGGGCCAGGCCATCGCGCGCGTCGGCGAGACCGGCCGTGCCACAGGACCCCACCTGCACTTCGAGGTGCGCACCCAGGGAATCCCCGTCGACCCGCAGCGGGCACTTAGTGCCTACCGCAATCGTACCGATACCTTCGTTGATAGCGGCGTCCTTACCGCTGCGAGGACCCCATGAAGGTCGACGGAACAAGTGAAATCAGGCCAGTAGACGCGCAGAAGCCCGTGGACGCCGCCAAGGCTCCGGCCTCTGGAACTCCCTCCGCCCAGGCGGACAAGGTCACCACCCAGGAGAGCGCCCAGCTCGCCCAGACGGTGGCCGCCGTCCGCGCCCAGGTCGGGGAGGGGCAGAGCGCCCGGCTGGCGGCGATCGAAGCCGCAGTCCGGCAGGGGACCTACCGCCCCGACCCCGCCCGGATCGCGGAGCAGATCCTGCAGGATGCCGAGGTGTCGGCACGCCTGCAGGCGATGCTCGCAAAGTAGCCGGGGCGGCGGGTTGGAGGAGGAATGGTCCTCGACGAGGCCGTGCGAGCCGCCAGCGAACTGCGCGACGCGCTTTCGGCGGAGGTCGAGGAAGCCCAGCAGGAGGGCGCGCTGCTGCGCGCCCTCGACGCGCCCGCGCTCATGCGGCGCGCCACGGCGCGGGCCGAGTTCAACCAGCGGATCGAGCGCCTCGACGGGACCCTCAAGAGGACCCTCGCCGCCACGGCGGCGAAGCTCGGCCTGGCGGAGGTCACCATCGCCGGTCTCGCCGCCCGAGACCCCGCCGGCGCTCGCGCCCTCTCCCGGTCGCTCGCCGAGATCCGCGCCCTGGCCTCGGCGATGGCGGAGCTCGACCGCCTGAACCAGTTCCTGGCTCAGCGCGCCCTCCGCGTGGTGCGGGGCTACGTCGAGGCCCTCGCGCCCGCGCCCCGCGCCTACGACCGGATGGGGCAGCGGGCCACCGCCAGCCAACGCGCCGTCCTCTCGACCCGGGTGTAGCCATGAACCTCCTCGGCATCCTCTCGTCGGCCACCTCCAGCCTGCAGGCGCAGCAGACCGTCGTGGCGGTCGACGGCAACAACGTGGAGAACGCGTCCACGCCCGGCTACGCGCAGCAGCAGGTGAACCTGGTGGAGGGGACGCCCGCCTACATCGTCGGAACCGGCGCGATCGGGTCGGGCGTCCAGGTCGCCTCCATCACGCAGAACCGGAACCCCTTCGTCGAGGCGCAGCTCCCCTCCGCGTTCTCCAGCGCCTCGAGCTCCTCGGCGGAGGCCCAGGCGCTCCAGGGCCTGACCGCGCTCGATCCCTCAACGCAGGGCAACCTGGCGAGCGCGCTCGCGAGCTTCTACAGCTCGATGCAGGCCCTCACCCAGGACGCGGGCAGCACCCAGCTGCGGCAGACCGCCGTCGCCTCCGCCCAGGCGCTCGCCACCTCCTTCCAGACGACGAGCCAGTCCATCGCCTCGGCGCGAAGCGGACTCGACACGCAGATCCAGGGCCAGGTCACCCAGGTGAACCAGCTCGCCGCGCAGGTGGCGAAGCTGAATGGCCAGATCCAGGCGGCACAGGCGAGCGGCGCGCAGCCGAACAGCCTCCTCGACGAGCGCCAGGCGGCGCTCGACCAGCTCGCCCAGATCGCGGGAGCCACCTGGGTGAGCGACCAGAGCGGGAACGTCTCGGTGATGCTCGGCGGGGGGCTCGCGCTCGTGACCGGGACCCTGGCCGGCTCGCTCTCGACGGTCGCCGACGCCTCGAACGGCGGTCACCTCGCCGTTCGGATCTCGCTGCCGGGGAGCTCGTCCGCCTCGGCGCTCGCCCCGGGCGCGGTCGGCGGCTCGATCGGCGGGGAGATCGCCGCGCGCGACCAGGTGCTCGGTGGCGCGGCCCAGCGGCTGGACCAGCTGGCCTACGACTTCGCCAACGCCGTGAACGCCGTCCACGAGACCGGCTACGGGCTCGACGGCGCGACCGGCCGCCCGCTCTTCGACGTCGGCGCCACCGCTTCCGGCGCGGCCTCGAGCATCGCCGTGGACGCGGCCGTGGCGAACGACCCGAGCGCCCTCGCCGCGGCCTCCACGGCCGCGGGCGTCCCGGGCGACGCCACCGCCCTGCAGGCCATCGTGAACACCGAGCAGCAGGGACTCACCGGCGGCCTGACCGCCGCGGGGACCGTGGCCGACATCACCACCCAGTACGGCACCGCCGCGAGCCAGGCGCAGGCGGCGTCGACGCAGGACGCCAGCGTGCTGAGCCAGCTCCAGCAGCTCCGCGCCTCGGCGTCGGGCGTCTCCGTCGACGAGCAGCTCGTCGGGCTCCAGCAGGCGCAGCGCACCTACCAGGCCATCTCCCAGGTGATCCAGGCCACGACCGCGATGCTCGACGCGCTGCTCAGCAGCATCTCCGCGGCCGGCTAGAGGGGGCTCCCGTGCGCATCAGCGATCAGATGATCTTCAACCTCGCGAACCAGTCCAACGGGCAGGCCATGTCCGCGGTGGAACAGGCCACGCAGACCGCCTCGAGCGGGCTGCGGGTCGTCCACCCCTGGGACGACCCCACGGCGGCCGGCATGCTGGCGCAGAGCCAGGTCACGCAGGCCCGCCTCTCGGGCATCGCCTCCACCGCGACGCAGGCGGCCGACCAGCTGAGCGCCGCGGACGCGGCCCTGTCCCAGGTCAGCAGCACCCTCGGCACCGCGAGCCAGCTCGCCCTCCAGATGGCGAACTCGACCTACTCGGCGAGCGACCGCGCCGCAGCCGGCGGCCAGGTCGACCAGTACCTCCAGCAGATCGTCGCGGAGCTGAACACGCAGGTGGGAGACCAGTACCTCTTCGGGGGGGACCAGACGGGCAGCGCCCCGTTCGACGCGTCGGGCAACTACCTGGGCGACACGGCGGTGCGGGAGGTCGAGATCGCGCCCGGTGTGACGACCGCGGCCTCGGTCCGCGCCGACGTCGCGCTCAAGGGAGTCGGCGGCGGCACGGACGTGCTCTCCGCCCTCCAGTCCCTCTCCGCCGCGCTGAAGTCGAACGACACGAGCGGAATCCAGGCGGCGATCGCCTCCCTGAACCAGGGCATCTCGCAGGTCTCGACCGCGCGGGCGCAGATCGGCGACTCGATGAACGCGCTCGACACCGCTGCGGCCGTCAATCAGGCGGCGCTCACGGCCGAGAAGACGCGCGCGTCCAGCATGAGCGACGCCGACATCGTCCAGTCCGCCACGGCGCTCGCCCAGGCGCAGCAGGCGCTCCAGGCGTCCCTCGCCGCGACCTCCCAGAGCTTCCAGCTCTCCCTCCTCAACTACCTCAAGTAAGCCGTGGCCGCACCGCAGAGAGCGGGCGCGCGCCCCCTGCCCTCCTCCCGCCCCTCCGGCGACGGGCTGCGGGCGCTCGAAGCCGTCCTGCGGTTCCGGGTGCGGTGGCTCGAGCGCCACGCCCCGCCGAACGTGCGCGAGGCCGCCCGCCTCTTCCCCGTGCTGCTGCACGCGAGCTTCCAGCGGCCGGGGCTCGACAGCGAGGCGCCGGGGGTGGCGGGGATGAGATACCGCCGGAGTTGGGCGGCCGCGGCGCGCGCCTTCGACCTTCCTCCCCCATGGCGCGCGCAGCGCGGAACGTGCCTCGCGGAGGCGGTCGTCGCCGTGCCGGGCACCAACGGGCTCGAGTTCCTGGTGCTCGTGCCCCGCGGCCTCATGGCCGACGAGCGCCTCCGCCTGGAGGATCGGGTGGGGAGCGCGGCGGAGGTCCTGCGCCGCGGCGGGGTGCCGACGATCACGGCCATCCTCGACCCGGTGCAGCTGGCCGCCTGGGAGTCGGCGCTTCGCGCCATGCTCTTCGGGGCGCTCGTGGCCGGAAGACCGGCTCCCCCGACCTGGAGCGGGCTCACCCAGGCCTGTGGCGCCCTCGTCGGGGCCGAGGCCCTGGCGCGCCTCGCGCAGGCCTCGCCGACCCCGTTCTCGGCCCTCGGCATCGCGCTCCTCGGCCCCGCGCCCTTTCCCGGCCCGCTCGCCGCGCTCGCCGATGCGCTCGCCGCAGGCGTGCCGGCCCGCCACCTCTCCGATCCGGACACCGCCGTGGTCACCTGGGCGGCGCCGGCGCCGGCCCGCGCCGACCTCGAGGCGGCGCTCCGGCTCGCCCGCGCGGCCGCGAGCACCGACGCGAGCGAGCCGGTGGAGCCCGGGGCGGCGGTCCAGCTCGGGCGCCGCCTCGCCGCGGGCTACCTCCGGGCCGCGCGCCGCTCGAGGACATTGCGCTCCGATCCCCGCTGGCGCGCCGCGCTCGGGCCCGGCTTCCCGCGGGTGCTGCTGCCGGCGCTCGGACAGCTGCTGCTCGCCCTCGAGTCCCTCGGCTCGCTCGACTTCGACCCGGTCCCGGCCGTCCACGGCTTCGAGGTCCGGCTCCGGGACGGCACCGCCCTCGGCCACGGCGCCACTCCGGTCCAGGCCAGGGTGCGCGCCCTCGCCCTCGCGGCGGAGTCCGGCGGGGAGCCGCTGCTCGCCCGCATCGTCCCGCCGTGGCGCGCTCTCGCGACCCGGATGCTGCGATCCCGCGAGCGGGGGACCCTCCTGCTCGTCGCGGAGCCCGCCACGGGCAGCGAACCGCCCTTCGACCCCATCAACCGCGGACCGGGCCGCGAGCTCGGCTTCCCGGCGGCGCTGCTCGCCCGCCTGGGGCCCGGGCGGCAACCCTCCGCGCGCGTCCTCGGCGCCGACGAGGCCGTCGACACGTTCCTCCGCGCCGCGCACCGGCGGCAGGACGTCGAGGTCGTCCCGTCGCGCAGCGAAGCCCGTCCGGTGGGAGTGCGCCTCGCGCGGGTGGCGGCCCTCCTCGGCGCCCGCGTCGACGGGGTCGAGGCCCCGGCGCCGGCGGGGCCGGTCGCCATCCAGGCCGGCGGCCGCGTATACCTGTCGGGCGGCGGCCGGCTGCGCCGCTTCTCGCTCGGGTGCTTCCTCGAGCGGCCTCGGCTCTTCGCCGCCGACCCCGACGCCCCCGACCTGTCGCTCGGCCCCGGGGAGCGCAAGGGGCAGCGCTGGCCCACGGCCGGGATGATCCAGGCCCGCGTGTACCTCCTCGATCCCCAGACCGCGGCCGTCCTCTACGCCGACGGCACCGGCGTCCACTTCCGGGAGCTCGTGCCGCTCCGCCTCCTGGAGGAGCACCTCCGGGACGCCCGCGTGGCGCTCCAGGAGGCCCAGCCCGGGGCGGTGCTCGCGCTGCGGATCGACCACGAGATGGAGCCTGCGCTGCGAAAGGCCGGCGTCGCCCCGGCGGCGGAACGGCTCGAGGTGGCGGTGAGCGGGGTCCTCCCCCTCGGGTTGCAGGTCAAGGTGGGAGGCGAATCGTTCGGCGGCGGCGCGGGGCGCCCCGGGTGGACGGCCGCCGCGCTCGCCGCCACGGCCCGCTGGACTCCCGGCTACGAGGGCCGGGTGGCCTGCAAGAGCGCCCGGGCGATACCGCCCCGGGGAACGGGAAACGGCCTCGTCGTCCTCTACGCCCGGTCCGTCGCACTTCGGCGCCTCGCCACCCACATCCGGCGGGAGGCGCGCCCTTATCGGGGTGGAGAAGAGAGCCGAAAAGGAAATTGAGGCGGACGCAGGTTCGCCGAACCAACACAGAGGAGAACTGCATGTCGCTTTCCATTCGCACCAACGTCGCGTCGCTCAACGCACAGGCGAACCTGAACAACACCCAGAACGCCCTCGACCAGTCGATCCAGCGGCTGTCGTCGGGCTACCGGATCAACAGCCCCGGCGACGACGCCGCGGGTCTCGCGATCAGCACGAACCTCCAGGCGCAGATCGCCAGCTACAACCAGGCGACCTCGAACGCGAACGACGGCCTGTCGGTCATCCAGACCGCTGAGGCCGGCCTGAGCAACGCCTCGAACATCCTGACCCGCCTCCGCGAGCTCGCGATGCAGTCGGCCTCCGACGGCGTCGGCTCCTCGGAGCGCGGCTACATTCAGACCGAGGCGAACGCCCTCACCGCCGAAATGCAGCGGTCCGCGGTCGTCACCCAGTACGACGGCACCTCGCTCCTGAGCGGCGCCACCGTCACGCTGAACTTCCAGGTCGGCATCGGCGCGACCACCGCCGACTCGATCAGCTTCGCCACCCTGGACGCCACCGTGAGCACGCTGTTCGGCGGCGCGACGCTGGACCTCACGACCGCGTTCGGCGCCACGTCGGCCCTCGCCATCATCGACACCGCCATGCAGCAGATCGCGACCGAGAACGCCACGCTGGGCGCGGCCGGCAACCGCTTCCAGGACACCATCCAGAGCATCTCCGCCATGAGCCAGGCGCTCTCCGCCGCCAACAGCCGCATCCTCGACGTGAACGTGGCCCAGGAGACCTCGAACCTGTCCCAGGAGCAGGTGCTCGCCCAGGCCGGCGTCTCGGTGCTCGCCCAGGCGAACCAGATGCCGCAGCTCGCGCTGAAGCTCCTGCAGTAACGCGCTGAACTAGAGCGTCGCCCCGCGGTGCCGAGCCGCGGGGCGACGCGGAGTTTCCATGTCGACCACCGCGACCATCAGCAGCTCCTCCGCGTCGCCCGTGTTCCAGGTGAGCGGACTCGCGTCGGGCGTCGACACCTCGAGCATCATCAGCTCCCTCGTGGCGATCGCCCAGCAGCCCATCACCTCGCTGCAGCAGAACCAGAGCGACCTCAACACGCAGATCTCGACCCTCGGCGACCTCGTCTCGAAGCTGAACTCGCTGCAGACGGCGACCCAGAACCTGGCGACGAACGGCGTCCTCGGCGTGACCGCCCAGGGCACCTACAGCGGCTTCGGCGCCACGGCCGGGTCGAGCGCCGTCGCCGGGACCTACGCGGTCCAGGTGACCGCGCTGGCGGAGGCGGCCAAGGAGAGGTCGCAGGCCTTCGCGGCGACCGACGTGGTGACCGGCGGCACCCTCGCGCTGACGGTCCAGGGCACGTCCTACAGCATCGCCGTCAACGACGGCGCGACGCTCGGGGACATCGCCACCGCCATCAACCAGAGCGGCGCGCCGGTCTCGGCGGTCGTCCTGAACGACGGCACGAACAACTACCTCTCCCTCACCTCGACGAACACCGGTTACCCGGTGGGTGGCTCGCCGAGCGACGCGCTCACCATCTCCGAGACCACGACCGGCACGCAGGGCAAGGCGCTCTCCTTCCAGACGGTCCAGACCGCACAGAACGCCACCGTGAACGTGGACGGGCTCACCTTCACCCGCCAGAGCAACGTCGTGAACGACGTGCTTCCCGGCACCACCCTCACGCTCCAGGCGGTGGACCAGAGCCCCGAGACGCTGGTGCTCGCGAACGACCCCACCGCCACCCAGTCGAACCTCCAGTCGTTCGTCACCGCCTACAACGGCATCGTCAGCGAGCTGAACCAGCAGCTCAACCCCACCGGGAGCCGCAGCGCGTCGCTCGCCGACGACAATTCGATCCGCTGGATCGAGTCCCAGATGCAGCAGGTCATCAGCTCCGTCGTGCCGGGGACGTCCTCGGTCCACTCCCTCGCCGAGCTGGGGCTCAAGACGAACGAGGACGGGACCCTGGCAATCGACCAGACGACGCTCGCGAACGCCATCGCCAAGAGCCCGGGAGCCGTGAACTCCCTCTTCAGCACCACCGGCACGGGCATCTCGGCGCTCATCACGAACCTCGTCGGCCTCTACACGGACGGGAGCACCGGGATCCTCACCACCGACGAGGCGACGCTCAAGACGCAGGTCACGAACATCCAGAGCCAGATCACCGATCTGCAGGCGCAGCTCGCCACCTACCAGCAGACGCTCCAGAACGAGTTCAACGCGATGGAGAACACCATCAGCTCGCTCAAGACGACGGGCAACTACCTGACGAGCCTCTTCTCGAGCTCTTCGAGCTCCTCCAGCTCCTCAAGCTCCGGATAGCCCATGACCTACGCCACCCGCTACGTGAAGTCCGCGGTGCAGACCGCCTCCCGGGAGCGGACGATGGTCATGCTCTTCGAGAAGGCCGTGGCCTGCATGCGCTCCGGGATCGCCGCGCTCGACCAGAGCCGCCACGAGCAGGCGAACCGGGACCTCTCTCGCGCGCTCGACATCGTCGCCCATCTGCAGGGCACCTTGAACCGGCCCGTCTACCCCGACCTCTGCGACAACCTGAGCGACCTGTACCTCTTCGTCTGCCTGCGGCTCGGAGAGGCCAAGCTGCGCCGCAGCTCGGCGCCGGCCCGCGAGGCGGAGCGGGTCTTCGCCCCGGTGGCGCAGGCCTTCTCCAGGGCCGTCGACAGCCTGGCCCAGGCCGCGCCGTGAGCCTGGCCGCACGCCTGGAGGGAGCCCTCGCGGCGGCCGCGCACGCGCTCGCCGCCGGCGACGCCGCGCTCGCCGAGGAGGCCGCGGCTCTCGCGGCGAGCGTCTGCGAGGAGGCGCGGAAGGCCGGCGGCGGGATCACTCCCGCGGAGCGCGACCGCCTGCTCGAGGCCTACCGCCGCGCCGAGGCCGCCGCCGTCGGCGCTCGGCAGGAGCTGTCGCAGAAGCTCTCGAAGGCCTCCCTCGGCCGCCGCGCCTCGCACGCCTACCGGCGCTGAGTCCCAGGCGGTCGACGAGCCAGCGGGCGAGTCCCTCCGGGTCGTCCGGGGAGAATACGGGGATCCGCCGCGGCGGCGCCCCGGCCCCCACGACCGCGATGACCCCCGGATGGCGCTCGCAGAGGAACTCCCGGCTCACCGCGGCGCGGTGGACCTCCACGCAGGGAACGCCCCCGCCCTTCCACCCCTCGGCGAGGACCAGGTCGACGCGCGGCAGGAGGGAGAGCAAGGCCAGCGGTCCGCGCCCGATCGGCGGGCCGAAGTAGGCGAGCCCCGAGGGCCCCTCGACCGCCACCGCCACGGCCCCGGCCCGCCGGAGCCGGTCGCTGTCCTTGCCGGGCACGTCGAAGGAGTGCGGGTGGCCGGAGTGCTTGAGCGCGGCGACCGCGAGGCCGCGCCCCGCGAGCAGCGGCAGGAGGCGCTCGAGAAAGGTGGTCTTCCCGGCGCCGCTCGGCCCGATGAAGGCGACGACCGGCGCCTCGCGGCGGCGGCCCACGGCTACGCCTCCTCCCTACGGGCGAGTCCGGCGAAGGCGGGCGCTGTCACCCGGCCATGATATCCGGAGGTCGTGGCGCAGCGCGCCACGCGCCCGCCCCGCCCATTGCGAATCGCATTGTTTGCGCACATTGCGCTCTTGATCCCTGGCATGCGCAGACTCTGCGGCAAAACCCCCTCAAAACGCGGGCCTAGCTCGTGCAAGCAGACCTAGGTCAAGCTTTCACCGGAGCCCCTCGAATGCTCTCCACCGTCCCCGTGTCCGACTGTTCCTCCTGCTCCCTCGGAATCGCCTCCCAGGGGCGATGCCGCTTCACGCCCTCCACCCGCGAGGCAGGGGCGACGCTGTGCGCCCAGGGGGAGCGGCCGCGAACCGTGTACTTCGTGAAGGAGGGCTTCGTCGCGCTCTCCGCGGTGAGCCCGAAGGGCGCCGAGCTCGTGCTCACGCTGCGCGGGCCCACCTCGCTTCTGTGCACGGAGGCCCTGAACAGCGAACCGTCGCCCTACGAGGTGCGGGCTCTCTCCCGGGTGAAGCTCTGCGGCCTCTCCGGCGACGCCATGAACCAGTGGATCGGCCCGGAGCGGAGCCCGGCGCGCGTCGTGCTCGAACTCCTCCTCGCCGAGTCCAAGATGCAGCGGGACGAGGTGAACTTCCGCCAGGGGGACTGCCTGTCGCGCGTCGCCCGGTTCGCCCTCGCCCACGCGAAGTTCCTCGCCGACCGTCCGAACGCGGTCCGCAAGCAGGTGGTCGCACGGCTCCTCGGAATGCGCCCCGAGACCCTGTCGCGCTGCCTCACGCGCCTCGAGAAGGACGGCGTCCTCGACGCGTCGCGCGGCGTGAGGGTGATCGACCAGCGCCGGCTCGCGGCCATCGCCATGGAGGACGTCGCGGCCTAGCCGGAGGCCGCGGCACCCGGACCATGTTCGGACTCGGCTTCGGAGAGCTCCTCGTCATCCTCGTGGTCCTCGTCCTCTTCTTCGGGGCGAGCAAGCTGCCGCAGCTCGGACAGGGGCTCGGCGAGGGCCTGAAGAGCTTCCGCAGGGCCTTCCGCGAGGCCCGGCCCGACGAACCGCCGAAGCCGCAGGACCGCTAGCCCCCATAGGGACCCGCCATTGGGGTCGCCCCGAGTTTCCTGCGACCGCCACATCGCCGTGGCAAGCCGATTGCTTAGTTTCAGATCGGGGACGCACCCGTGCAGTCGACGGGGAGAGCGCCCGCACATGGCTGCGGGGCTGCCCGTTTGGGCGGCGGGCTCGGAATGAGACCTTGCGCGGGCTGCGTCCCTGCCTTTTTCGACTCCCGCATCCGGCGCAATCGCCGCGCCAGTGGACGCAGCGCTGCCATCCTCTGGCCACGTCTCTTCCATCGGAGAGTCGGAAGCTCCGAAGTCTAGCGTCGCGCGAGAAGCTGACCCACCCATTGGGCGGACCTCGCCACGGCGGGCAGGAGCCCCGCTGGGACGGCGCCCTCTGCCGGCTGCCGCCGCCGGACCTCCCGGAGGTCCACGGGCCTCGAGTCGGCGAGGCGCTCCTGCACCCAGGCGCGGCCGGCCGCGGCGAGGCGCGAGTCGTGGGCGTCCACGAGCGAGTCGAGACCCCGGGGGGCGAGCGCGTCGCCGGCGAAGCCGCCGACGAGGAGGCGCCGGCCGTCGACGACGGTCACCTTGGCGCGGGGGACCGACCGCGTCCACTCGCGAACCTCCACGCCGGCCCCGAGCAGCTTGCGGTACAGCCGAACCGTCGGCGCGCGCGCCGGCGGGACCTCGCCCGGCCCGGAGAGCAGGAGCGTCACCCGGACGCCGCGGCGCGCGGCGGCGGCGAGCGACCTCACGTGACGGCGATCGGGCAGGGAGTCCGAGTAGGCGGCGAGGATCTCGCCGCGCGCGGCGCCGAGGGCCTCGGGCTCGCGCCCGACCATGGAGCGGCCGCCCCGGAGCTCCGACAGCCAGATGTTCACGCGGGCGTGCAGCGGCCGATCGCGGCTGCCCCGCAGACGGCGCTCCAGGCACGCGGCGGCCGGTCCCCGCACCTCGACCGCCAGTTCGCCGCGTGCGCGGCCGGTTCCGCCGGGCCGCTCGGCTGAGATGTCGACGCCGCCCAGGAAGGCCACCTCGCCGTCCACGATCAGGATCTGGCGGTGACTTCGGCGGAGGCGGCCGCGCAGGAGCGCCGCGAGCGAGTGGTCGGTCCGCACCCGGCACCAGTCGTCCGGCAAGACGGCCGCGAGCCAGCGGCCGTTGAGCGGCGTGCCCCACCCGTCGAGGACCACCGACACCCGCACCCCGCGGCGCGAGGCCTGCGAGAGGGCGGCGCGGAACTCCTCCCCGACCGCGTCGCGGGCGAAGCGGTAGACCTCGAGGTGAACCACGTGGCGTGCGCGCCGGATGGCCTCGAGCATCCTGGGAAGGGCCTCCCCTGCCCCCTCGAGCAGGGTCACGGACTCTGGCGTCGGGCTGAGCGTCATCGCTTCTCGTCTCCGGACCGGGCGCGAAGCTACTAAAGCCGGAGGTCCGATTTCCGTCCCTTGGCTCGCGGACCCGGAAAGGGTGCCCCGTGGAAGTGCCGCTGCGCGGTAGGATGGACGTGGAGGTGCAAAAAATGAAGAGGATTCTTGTCGCCGTGGACGGCTCGGAACCGTCGATGCGGGCCGCGCGCATGGCGGCCGACGTGGCGCTGCGATTCGGAGCGCGGATCACGCTCGCCTACGTCGTCCCGCGCCTCCTCCTTCCACCCGACGTCTACGGCCTCACCGTGGCCGAGGTCGAGCGAGAGCAGCGCGCGCACGCGGACACGCTCGTCCACCAGGCGCTCCTCCAGCTCGGCGGGACGGGCGTCGAGGTCGAGACAAGCGTGCTTTCCGGGCCGCCGGCGGAGTCACTCGCCGAGGCCGCCCAGGGCCCCGACGTCGACCTCGTCGTGGTCGGCAGCCGCGGGATCGGCGCCGTGAAGAGGATGCTCCTCGGCAGCGTCTCCGACCGGCTCGTCCATATCTGCCCGAAGCCCATCCTGATCGTCCACTAGGGGCTCCGCATGCTGAAGGTCGGCGACTTCATGACCCGGGACCTCGTCACCGTAAAGGAGACCGACGACCTGTCCCTCGCCGAGTCCATCCTCCGGCTCGGCGGGATCCGCCACCTCCCCGTGGTTCGGGAGGGGCGCCTCGTCGGCCTCATCACCCAGCGCGACCTCCTCCGCGCCGGGGTGCCGGGGGCGGCGGCGCGAGCGCTGCTCGCCCGGGACGTGATGACCCGCGACCCCGTGACGGCCAACCCCGAGGGATCGCTGGCGGACGCCGCCCGGACGCTCCTGCGCCACAAGTACGGCTGCCTGCCGGTCTGCGAGGAGGGAGACCGGCTCGTCGGCATCATCACGGAGAGCGACTTCGTCCGCTTCGCCGCCGACGTGGTCCGGGACCTCGACCTGGTCCAGGACGCGGTGGCCGGCACCTCCGAGTCGTGACGGCGGACGGCGCGAGCGCTTTCGACGGCTTCCCGTTGACCCCGGGAACCCCTGGTTCTAGATCCGCCGCAGGGATGGCCGGGTCCTTTCTGGAGGAGTTCAAGCGGTACGTGGCATTCGGCGAGGCGGACGAGGCGTCCCTGCGCGCGCTCCACGACCTTGCGCGGCCGTCCTTCCCCGCGATCGCCGACGCCTTTTACGCGCGGATCCTCGGGCACTCCGAGGCGCGACGGGCGATCACCGGGGGCGAGGCGCAGGTCGAGCGGCTCAAGGCGACCCTCGGGCGCTGGCTCGGCGAGGTGCTCGGCGGCCCTTGGGACGAGGCGTGGTTCGCGTCCCATTGCCGGATCGGGCGCATCCACGTCCAGATCGACCTTCCCCAGCATTACATGTTCGCGGCGATGAACGTCGTCCGCGAGGCGCTCGCCCGGATCGCCTCGGGGGCGCCCGGCCTCGACCCGGCGCGGCGGGATCGCATGCTCGAGGCCCTCCACAAGGTCCTCGACCTCGACCTCGCCGTCATGCTCCACACCTACCGCCAGGACCTCGTCGCCCGGGCGGCACGCTCCGAGCGGCTCGCCACCTTCGGCCAGCTCGTCGGCACGATCGGCCACGAGCTCAGGAACCCGCTCGCCGTGATGGAGACCTCCGTGTTCCTGCTCCGCAACCGGGCCGGGGAGGACGAGGTCGTCCGCAAGCACGTCGACCGCCTGAGCGCGCAGCTCCGCCTCGCCGGAGGCATCATCGAGGACCTGCTCGAGATCATCCGGGACCGCCCGCTCGAGCGCGCCGCGGTCCGCCTGGGCGCCGTGGTCCTCGACGCGGCCGCCGCGGTTCAGCGGCCGGCCGAGGTGCGCATGCTTTCCGACGGGCTCGAGGGGCTGCCGGACGTCGAGGGGGACCCGGGCCAGCTCCGCCAGCTGTTCGTGAACCTGGTCGAGAACGCCGTCCAGGCCGTCTCGCCCTCCGGCGAGGTCGCCCTCGCGGCGCGCGCGGACGAGGGCTTCCTGACGGTGAGCGTCGAGGACTCCGGGCCGGGGGTCGACGAGTCGATCCGCGGCCGCCTCTTCGAGCCGCTGGTCACGACGAAGCGGACCGGCATCGGGCTCGGCCTCGCGCTCGTGAAGCGCATCGCCGAGCGGCACGGAGGCTCCGTCTCCTACGAGGCGCGCCCGGGCGGCGGGGCGCGGTTCTCGGTCCGCCTTCCCCGCCCGCCGGGGGTCCGCCCGGGCGGGGGCCACCCATGACCGCCGCTCCGCACGCCCCGCGGCTCGCGCGGGTCCTCGTCGTGGACGACAACGCCGATCTCCTCGACAACCTGCGGGAGATCCTCGTCGCGGCGGGCTACGCGGTCCGCTCGGCCACCACCTGCGGCCAGGCCCTCGCGGCCGCCCACGAGGGTTTCGAGGTGGCGCTCGTCGATCTCCGGCTCCCCGACGGCGACGGGACGCTGCTCGCCCCCCGCCTCAAGGAGGAGAACCCGGACGGCGAGGTCGTCCTCCTCACCGGGTTCGCGACGCTCGAGTCCGCGGTCGCCGCCGTGCGCGCGGGGGCCTGTGCGTACCTCGTGAAGCCCTGCCAGCCGCAGGAGCTCCTCGTCACCGTCGAGCAGGCCATGCGCCAGGTCCGGCTCCACTCGGAGAAGCGCGAGCTCTCCCAGCGCGCCCAGATGGCGGAGAAGCTCGCCGCCGTCGGCACGCTCACGGCCGGGCTCTCGCACGAGATCCGCAACCCCCTGAACGCCGCGGTCCTTCAGCTCTCGGTGCTCGAGCGCCGGGTCCAGAAGCTGCCGCCCGCCGAGCGGCCGCCGCTCACCGAGCCCCTGCACCTCGTCCGGGACGAGATCCGCCGCCTCGACCACATCCTCGAGGACTTCCTCCAGTTCGCTCGCCCCCGGGAGTTCCGCCCCCACAAGATGCTCGTCGTCCCGGTCCTCGACCGCGTCCTCGACCTCATCGAGGGCCCGGCCCACGAGCGCGCCGTGCGGGTGATCCGCGCCTACAGCCCCGTCCCTCCGGTGGCCGGCGACGAGGAGCGGCTGCGGCAGGTGGTCATGAACCTGGCGCTGAACGCCCTCGAGGCCGTCCCGGACGGCGGCTGGCTGCGCGTCGTCTGCCAGCCGGCCGAGGACCCGGATTCGGTGGAGATCCTGGTGGACGACTGCGGGCCCGGCGTCCCCGCGGAGATCCGCGACCGCGTCTTCGAGCCGTTCTTCACGACGAAGGCCAAGGGCTCCGGCCTCGGCCTCCCCATCGTCCACGCCATCGTCGCCCAGCACGGCGGCACGATCTCCGTGGAGGATGCCCCGGAGGGCGGGGCGCGCTTCGCGCTGCGCATCCCCCGGTACCGCTGAGCGTCATCCCGGAGGCGCCGCCGCCCGGCCGCCGGGGACGGGTCGCACCGGAGGAAGGTCCTGGCGGCGGGCGGGTCTAGGACCCGGGCGCGTCGTCTTCGCCGTCCTCGCCCTCGTCCCGGCGAGGACCTCCGTCGCCCTGGGCGTACTCCTTCAGGCGGTACTGGATCTTCCGGACGCTGATCCCGAGGATCTCGGCGGCGCGCGAGGTGGACCCGCCGACCATCTCGAGCGTGCGGAGGATCGCCTCCCGCTCGATCTCGTAGAGGGTGGCGCCGGGGATGAGCGCCCCGGGGCTCCGCTCCCGGGGGCGCGGCCCGCGGAGCGTGGGGGGCAGGTCGTCGGCCGTGAGCTCGGGCCCCTTGCAGAGGACCACCGCCCGCTCGACGACGTTCTCGAGCTCCCGGACGTTCCCCGGCCAGTCGTGGGCGAGGAGGGCGTTCAGGGTCCCCGGGGCGAGCCCCCGGATCTCCTTGCCGTAGGCCTTGCCGTACTTCTCCACGAAGTGGCTGACGAGCGCGGGGATGTCGCCCTTGCGCTGGCGCAGGGGCGGGAGCGTCACCGCCACCACGTTCAGGCGGTAGTAGAGGTCCTCGCGGAACTTCCCGCTCTTCACCTCCGCGGCGAGATCGCGGTTCGTTGCGGCGACGAGCCGCACGTCGACCCGGATGGTCTGGGTCCCGCCGACGCGCTCGAACTCCTTCTGCTGGAGCACGCGGAGCAGCTTGATCTGCAGGGCCGGCGAGATGTCGCCGATCTCGTCGAGGAACATCGTCCCGCCGTCGGCGAGCTCGAAGCGCCCCTCCTTGCGCCCGATGGCGCCGGTGAACGCGCCCTTCTCGTGGCCGAACAGCTCGCTCTCGAGGAGCGTCTCGGAGAGGGCCGCGCAGTTCACCTTGATGAACGGCTGGTCGCGGCGCGGCGACTCCTCGTGCAGGGCCTGCGCGATGAGCTCCTTGCCGGTGCCCGACTCCCCGAGGATGAGGACCGTCGCCTTGGTAGGGGCGGCCCGCTTCACCACCTCGTAGACCGCCTGGAGCTCGGGCGCGTCGCCGACGATGTTGTGGAAGCGATAGCGCTCGCGCACCCGCTCCCGGAGGTTCTGCGTGTCCCGCTGGAGCCGGAGCTTCTCGAGGGCCTTCTCGAGGACCACGAGGACCGCGTTCACGTCGAGCGGCTTCACGAGGAAGTTCTCGGCGCCGGCCCGCATGGCCTCGACGGCCGCCTCCACGCTCGCGAAGGCCGTCATCATGACGAAGACCGCGTCCGACCCCTCCTCCCGCGCCTTCCGGAGGAAGGTGATCCCGTCCATCCGCGGCATGCGGACGTCGGTGAGCACCGCCGCCGGGGCGAACGACTGCAGCAGGGCGAGCCCCTCCTCCCCGTCGGCGGCCTCGGCGATCTCGTAGCCCTCCTCCGAGAGGAGAGTCTTCAGGGCGACGCGCGCGTTCGCCTCGTCGTCGACGACGAGGATGCGCTCCCTCGCCCCGCGCGGTCCGCTGCGGCTCTGGGTCATTCCCTGCCTTTCTCGACCCCGCACCCCGACGCAAGGAATGCGGGAGGACGCACCTTATGCACGTTTTTCGGGCCGCGGTCTACTGGCAAGCTCACGCGAAGGGAGGGGACTAGGCGTTCCCGCCGAGCTCCCGGAGGCGCCCGACCCGGTCGTACGGGCGCCAGCGGAAGCGTGCCCCGAGCCCTTCGGCCTCCCGGCGGCACGCGTCCTCCGAGAGCCCCGGCACGGCGACGAAGCTCGCCTCGACCGACGCGAGACGCGGGATCGCCGCGCGGAGGAAGGCCCGGGCGGCGTGCCAGGCCGCCTCCCCGTGCCGATTCGGGCACAGCCGGACGTAGGTGCCCGCGTCCGGGGCGTTCAGCGAGACCACGACGGCGTCGAGCCCCGCCTCGGCGAGCTCCGCGGTCACGTCCCGTCCCTCGCGCAGGTTGGCGAGCCCGTCCGTGTCGAGGCGCACGCGCCCGACCCCGGCCGCCTTGAGGCGGCGCGTCACGTCGAGGAGCACGGCCAGGGACCGGGTCGGCTCGCCGAGGCCCGTGAACACGACCTCGGGGCGCCCGGCGAGGCCGTGCCGGGTGACCTGCGCCCAGACCTCGTCGGCCGTCGGCGGCCGCGCGAGCTTGAGGTCGAAGCCCCCGACCACCCAGTTGTCGTCGCGGATCTTCGGGCAGAAGACGCAGGCGAGGGTGCAGGCGCTCGTCACGTTGAGGTAGAGCGCCTCCCCGAGTTCGTAGGCGTAGGTCGGCGCCGGTCCGGCGTTCACCGGGGTTTCTTAATCGTCGGCGGGCCGGTGGCCACTGCAGCCGATGCAGTAGCGGGCCTCCGGGAGCGCGCGGAGGCGCTGCAGGCCGAGCGGCCCGCCGCAGGAGACGCAGGTCCCGTAGTTCCCCTGCTCGATGCGCCCGAGCGCGGCGTCGATCTCGGCGAGCTCGGTGCGCAGGCTGTCGCTCGCCGGCGGGTCGTCGCCGGCGGAGATCTCGAGCGGCCGCCCGTCGGCCTGGGTCCTGCGCAGCGCCTGCCGGCGCTTCAGGAGGAGCGCGCGGGCCTCTGTCTCGATCGTGCTCAAAAGGGCGATGTTCCCCCCGCTGCCGGGGTCCTCCCGCGGCGAACCTTTTCACGGGGCATGCCCGCGGCCAACCTGGCCATTTTCCTGGGGGCGGAGGCGCGCCCCTTGCGCACCCGGTGCCCGTTTCGCGCACGGCTTGCGCGAGCCGGTCACCCGGCGGGTTCACCGGGGGCGTCCGTCTCGCGGAGCAGCCCGGCGAGCGCCCGGAGCGCATCGGTGGATGTGAAGATCCCGATGACCGCCCCCGCCTCGACGACGACGGCCGAGCCGCGCCGCCGCGCCGCCATCACCTCGACCACCTCGAGCAGCGCCGCGTCGGGAGCGACCGCGAAGGGCTCGTCGGTCATCGCCTCCTCGACGAGCTCGCGCGCCGCGTCGACCCCGCGCAGCGTCTCGAGCAGGTAGAGGTCCCGCTGGGACACCACCCCCACGAGCCGCCCCTCGTCGACCACCGGGAGGTGGCGGATGCCCTTCTCGCGCATGACCTGGTGTGCCTCGAAGAGGGTCCGCCGGGAGGAGATCACCGCCGGGTCCGCGCTCATGTACCGCCGCACCGGGTATCTTGCCATCTCTGCCTCCCCGTGCCCGAGGCGGGAGGTGCCTCGAGGAGAGATTACTCCCGAAGCGCACGCCGGGAACCCTCCCGAATAGGTCCCGTCCGCCGCGGCATGGCGGTTGTGTCGAGCGGCGGGCTGGGTTAGCGTGCGCGCCCATATGGAGAAGATCTGGGTCAAGGACGTGAAGGATGGCGAGCGGGTGAAGAGCCTGTTCGCCGTGGCCCGAAAGGCCGTCCCCACGGCCAAGAGCGGCAAGGCGTACCTGTCCGTGACGCTCGTCGATCGGACCGGGGAGCTCGAGGCGCGGTCCTTCGATCGCGTGGAGGAGCTGTCGGCCCTTTTCGAGGAGAAGGACCTCGTCGAGGTGGAGGGCGCGGTCGGGACGTTCCAGGGCAAGCCGCAGCTCCGCATCGAGTCCGCCTCGAAGGTCGACCCGGCCGCGGCGGGCCTCGACACCGCCGACTTCGCCTGGGTTCCGCCGCCCGAGCCGAAGAAGCCCGAGCGCCACGCGCCGGACGAGGCCACCGAGGCCCTGTGGCGGGAGCTCGCGGGCCTCGTCGATGCGATCTCCGACCCCCACCTGAAGGAGCTCGTCAAGGCGTTCCTCGACGACGAGGACGTGGCGGCGAGGTTGCGACGCGCCCCGGCGGCGAAGAGCGTCCACCACGCCTACGCGGGTGGGCTTCTCGAGCACACCGTCTCGTGCCTGAAGCTCGCCCACCGCATCGCCGACCACTACCCGCAGCTCGACCGCGACCTCCTCGCGGCCGGCGCCTTCTTCCACGACCTCGGCAAGGTCCGGGAGCTCTCCTACGACCGCAGCGTGGAGTACACGGACGAGGGGCGGCTCGTCGGCCACCTGGTCATGACCGCCCAGTGGATCCACGACAAGGCGCGGAGGGTGGGAGTGCCGCGCGACCTCGAACAGCACGTCGTCCACCTGGTGCTCGCCCACCACGGCCGGCTCGACTACGGGTCGCCGAAGGTCCCGATGACGCTCGAGGCGCTCGTCACCCACTTCATCGACGACCTCGACAGCCGGCTCAACTCCTGGCTCGGGCTCATGGCCCACGACGGGGGAACGCGCCGGTGGACGGACGCCCAGAACATCTACGGCCACCACCTGTGGCGGGGCACCTTGCCGACGGTCCAGGTGGAGAAGAAGCCGCCGCCCGCCGAGCTCCTCGCTCCGGTCATCTACGTGCCCCGCGACACCGGACCGTCCGCCGAGGCGCGGCGGCGGGAGCAGGCGCGCCGGCAGAAGCAGGCCCCGCGGCCGCCCCGGCCGGAGCGCGTGGAGGAGAAGGCGGCGCCCGGGCCGGTGCCCGAGGGCGCGGCGCAGGCGCCCCGCCCCGACGCCCCGCCCGCCGCTCCCCCGGAGCGCGCCTCGCGACCCGACCGTCCCCCCCGGCCCGACCGCGGACCGCGGGGCCCGGGCGACCGCAAGCCGCGCTACATGGGGCCGCGGCTTCCCGGGGACAGGGGCCCCCAGGCCCGCCCGGACAAGCCCAAGAACCTGACGCACAACCCCTTCGCCGCGCTGGCCGCGAAGGTCGAGGCGACGCAGGAACCCGGCTCCGAGGCGAGTCCGCCGGAGTCGCCACCCGAGCCCGCACCCCAGGCGCCGCAGGAAGCCGCTCCGGCGGAGCCGGCGCCCCCCGCGACCACGCCGTCCGGAGGCGAGTCGGCGCCCGGCTGAGGCCTTGGTCCCGTTCGGCCGCACTGCCGCCGTCTTCGACGTCGACGACTCGCTCCTCGACGGCAACGCCGGGACCATTTTCAGCTGGTACCTCTACAGCGAGAAGATCATGCGCCCCGAGATCCGGTCGCGGGTGCCGCGGCTCATCTACGAGTACGCGCGCCGCCGGCTGACGGAGCGGGACATGGTGGAGCTCGGCTCCAAGTGCCAGGTGGGGCTGTGGGTCGACGACCTCAGGGCGCACGCGCACACCTGCTTCGAGCGGCACCTGCGCAAGCGCATCACCGCCGGGGCGGTGCGCCAGATCCGCAAGCACCTGCTCTCCGGCCACTTCGTGGCCATCGCGTCCGGCTCCCCGCAGGCCATCGTCGACGAGGTCGGGCGCCACCTCCGGGTCCACGGCGCGCTCGGCACCCGGACGCGCGTCGTCGACGGCCGGGCCACCGACGAGATCCTTCCGCCGGTCGTCTTCCAGGAGGGGAAGCGCGAGGCGGTGGAGCGCCTCGCCGAGGCCTACGGCCTCGACCTGCGCCGCAGCTGGCTCTACTCCGACTCCCAGGCCGACGTGCCCCTGTTCGAGGTCGTCGGGAACCCGGTGGTCGTGAACCCCAAGGAGACGTTCCGCCCGACGGCGGAGCGGCGCGGCTGGCAGGTCGTGGAGTGGAAGGAGCGGAACAAGGGGCTCACCCAGGATCTCGCCGACGAGTGGGAGAGCTGGGACGGCTAGGTCGGGGCCGGCCCGAGCCGGAAGAGGCGCGTCGCGTTGTCGCTCGTCACCCGGGCGACCTCGTCGAGCGTCGTGCCCCACAGCTCCGCCACCTTCTCGGCGACGAGGCGCACGTAGGCGGGCTCGTTTCGCCGCCCGCGGTGGGGCACGGGCGCGAGGAACGGGCTGTCCGTCTCCACGAGGAGCCGGTCGCGCGGCACGATGCGCACCGCGTCCCGGATCCCCTGCGCGTTCCGGAAGGTCAGGACGCCGGCGACCGAGATGTGGAGCCCGAGGTCCAGGTAGGCGCGGGCCGCCGCCGCGTCCCCGGTGAAGCAGTGGATGACGCCCCCCGCCTCGGGCACCCCCTCCGCGCGCAGGATCGCCGCGCAGTCCTCCTCCGCCTCGCGCACGTGGACGACGACGGGCTTCCCCGCCGTGCGCGCGATCCCGATCGACCGGCGGAAGGAGTCGCGCTGCGCGTCGCGCGGGGAGTGGTCGTAGTGGTAGTCGAGGCCGGTCTCGCCGACCGCCACCACCCGGGGGTCCGCGGCGAGGCGCGCGCAGCGCTCCCAGTCCTCGGCCGGCACCCTCGCGCACTCGTGCGGGTGGATCCCCACCGTGGCGGCGAACGTCCCGGGGCGCGCCGCGGCGAGGCCCAGGGCGTTCCCGAAGTCGCCCGGTCCGCGCCACAGGCCGACGAGGACGACCCGGCCGACGCCGGCCTGGCGGGCGCGCGCCAGGACGCCCTCGAGGTCCCCCTGGTAATCCTCGAAATCCAGGTGGGCGTGCGAGTCGACGAGGTCCATGGACGGCGCCCAATCACCTCACCCGCGTCCCGGCCGGGACCGCATCCTCCGGGGCGACGAGGCGCGGGGGATCCCCCGCCGCGAGGAGCATGCCCTGGGAGGTGATGCCGCGCAGGGCCCTCGGCTCGAGGTTCGCCACCACCACCACGCGGCGCCCCACGAGATCCTCGGGGCGCGGGTAGGAGGCGGCGATTCCCGCGACCACGGTCCGCGGGGCGGCTTCCCCCAGCTCGACGGTCAGCTTGAGGAGCTTGTCCGCCTTGGGGACGCGCTCGGCTGCCGACACGACCCCGACGCGGAGGTCCACCCGCGCGAAGTCGTCGATGGCGATGGTCGAGGCCGGAGCGGGCGCCGCCGAGGCCCGGGTCGCCGCCTCCGCCGGGCTCGGCGACCTCGACACGCGCGCCGCGCCCTCGGCCGGGGGGGCGATCAGGCCCGCCACCTGCTTCGCGTCGAGGCGCGGCACCTGCGGGGGCTTGTGCCGGGGAGAGACGGCCGGGCCGGCGAAGGGGTCGAACGACTTCGTCCACGCCGGCGGCCGCGCCTGGCCGAAGGCCGAGGCGAGCCCGTCCGCGAAGGTGGGCGCGATCGGCCAGAGGAGGACGGCGACCGCACGCAGCGCCTTCGCGCAGCTAAAGAGGAGCCGCCTCGCGGCCTGCGACGACGGGTCCTCCCAGGGCTTCGCCTCCTGGAGCCGCTTGTTGCAGAGCGCCGCCACCTGGTTCACGAGGCGGACCACCTCCCGGTACTCGAGCTCCCGGTAGGCGGCGAGACCCAGCCGCAGCGCCTCGCGCGCCGCCTCCGCGAGCGCCTCCTCGGGAGCCTCCTCGAGGTCGGCGCCGGCCCGCTCCAGGAGCGCGGACACGCGCGAGGCGAGGTTCGCGACGTTGTTCGCGAGGTCGGCGTTGATCCGGTTGCGGAACTCCTCGAGGGAGAGGTCCAGGTCGGCGACGCCCGGGCCCAGGTTCGCGGCGTAGTAGTAGCGCAGCAGCTGCGGGTCGAGCCCGGTGTCGAGGTAGGCGCGGGCCGTGACGAAGGTCCCACGCGACTTCGACATCTTCTCGCCGTTCACGGTGAGGTGGCCGTGCACGGCGATCCGGTCGGGGAGCCTGAGTCCCGCTGCCCAGAGCATCGCCGGCCAGAACACCGCGTGGAAGCGGAGGATGTCCTTCCCGATGAAGTGCTCGAGGCCCGAGGGCGCGCCGGGGGCGAGGTAGCGCGCCTCGTAGGCGGCGGCGTCGAGCCTCTCGCCCGCGGGGGCCTCCTCGGCGAAATAGTGCTCCCCGGAGGAGAGGTAGCCGATGGGCGCGTCGAGCCACACGTAGATGAACTTGCCCGGGTAGTCCGGGTCGCGGACCGGGAACCCGAAGTACGGAGCGTCCCGGGTAATGCACCAGTCCTGGAGTTCGGCGAGCCACCCCTTCACCTGCTCGCGCACGCCCGGGTCGAGATGGCCGGCGGCCTCGACCCACTCCCGGATCACCGGCTCCACCTTCTTCAGGTCGACGTAGGCATGGTCGCTCTTGCGGACCACCGGAGGCGTCCCGCACAGCGCGCAGCGCGGCTCCTTCAGGTCGCGCGGGTCGTACGTGCTCCCGCAGCGCTCGCAGACGTCGCCGTACTGGTCGGGAGTACCGCAGCGCGGGCAGGTCCCCTTGACGAAGCGGTCCGGCAGGAATCGTCCGTCCTTCTCGCAGAAGAGCTGCTCGACCGACTTGCGGTAGATGAGCCCCTTCGCCTTCAGCGCATCCCAGATCCGCCAGGCCCACCTTCGGTTCTCGTCCGAGTCGGTGGTGTAGTAGGTGCTGAACCCGACGCCGAACTTCTGGAAGTCCCGATGCTGCTCTTCCCGGTACTTCTCCACGAACGCGCGCGGGCTCACCCCCGCCTTGGCCGCGTTCACCTCGATGGGAGTCCCGTGCGAGTCGGCGGCGCACACGTAGGTGACATGGTCGCCGAGCGATCGCCGGTAGCGCACGTAGATGTCGGTCTGGATGTACTCGACGAGGTGCCCCAGGTGGATCGAGCCGTTCGCGTACGGCAGGGCGCTCGTCACCATCAATCGCTCGCTCAAGCGGTCCTCCTCTCCGCGTCCCCGGTGCCGAAGAGGGCGAAGAGGCACCGCTCGATGAGCAGCACCCCGTCCCCCCCGGTCTTCATGGCGTGGTCCGCCTCGGCGAGCGACGCGAGCGCGGACAGGAGCTCGCCCCGGGAGAACCGCGCCGCCGCCTGGTACTTCATCCAGAACCCGTAGGGCTTCTTCTTTCCGAGCTCCTCCTCCGGAATCGTCGGGAGCACGAGCGCGCTCCATTCCGAGAAGGACCCGATCCGCCGGCCCCGCGCCGCCACGCGGCCGCGCTCGCGCTCGACGAGGAGCCGCCGGACCGTCGCCGCGAGCGACGCGACGAGCATGTGCGGGCTCGCCCCGTCGGCGAGCGACCGGTGCAGCACCTCGAGGGACCGGGAGAGGTCCCTCCCCTCCACGGCGTTGCCCAGAGCGAAGAAGGGATCCGACGCCACCCGGGCCACGAGCGCTTCGACGTCGGCTGCGCCGATGACCTCGCGCTCCCCGACGTAGGCGACGAGCTTCTCGAGCTCGGCCGCGAGCGTGCGCGCGTCGGCCCCCACCAGCGAGGCGAGCCGATCCTCTCCCTGCCGGTCGAGCGATTTGCCGGTCCCGGCGAGGAGCTCCGCCGCGAGCGGACCGAGCACCGGGCGCTCCTCGTCCCACTGCCCCTCCACCGGGATGGCGAGCACGAGCCTGCGCCCCGCCGCCTCGAGCCGCTTCACGAGCGGCGAGCGCCCGTCGACCTTGCCGCAGGCGAGGACGAGCGTCCGCCCCGGGGGAAGGCCGCCCGCGAGCAGGGCCTCGAGCGGCGCCGCGTCCTCCTTGCCCGCCCGGATGTCCCGCTCCGCCGCGTAGAGGAGGGCGCCGTCCAGGAAGTCGGCGTCGGCGGGGGTGAGCGCCTCCCGCCCGAGTTCCCGGCACCACTCCTCGGGCGAGGCGCCCTCCCGCCCCGCCTCGAGCCCGAGCCGGGCCGCGAGCGCCACGAGCCTCCGCGCGGACTCTCGCTGCCGTCCGGAGGCCCACATCTCGCGAGCGCGGTCGAAGGCCTCCCTGGCGTCCTCGCGGGACTTGAGGAAGGCCGGGTCCTCGACGACCACCGCCTTCGCGCCCCCGAACAGGCCGCCGGTGGCGACCTCGGCGGCGACCTCCGAGGGGGTGGCCGCCGCGTCGAGCTCCACGACGTTCAGCGAGCGCTCGGCCTCCGGCACGAGCGCCTCCGCGATCCGCCGCGCGCCACGCAGCGCGAGGAAGGGGTCGCCCTCGAGGAGATACACCGGTGCGCCGCGCCCGGCGCGGATCTCGGAGAGTTCCCCTTCGAGCGTCGCGGCCGCCCTCTGCACCCTAGCCATGGAACCATCCGATGAGCATGCGCTCGAGCGCCAACGCCGGGGCGGCGTTGTGGCGCAGCGCCGCGAGCGCCCGCCGCACGGAGTCCCCGCGCCGGAGGACGTCCGCCGGCCCCAGCGCATTCGCTGCCTCGGCCGTCACCGGCTCGAGGTCGAGGAGCGCGAGCGGGGCACCCGGCCCCGCCGCCACCCGCGCGAGAACGTCCCTCAGCCACACGAGCAGGATCTCGCAGGTCTCCCGGGCCGCCTCCCGGTCCCCCGCCCGCTCCCTCGCGAAGGCGATCCAGGCCCCGGCGTCGTCCTCCGGGAGCCGGGCCGCTTGCTCCACGGCGGCGCGTCGGTCGGCGAGCGCCCCGGCGTCGAGCGACAGGGCCCGGCCGAGCGACCCGCCCGACAGTGACGCCGCGAGGCGCGCCTCCGCCGGGTTCCGCCCGGCGGCGACGAGCCAGTCCAAAACGAGCGCCTGGGGCAGCGGCGGGAAGCCGACCCGGAGGCAGCGCGAGCGCACGGTGGCGAGCAGCGCGTCCGCAGAGGCCGAGACGAGAACGAGCGTCGTGTCCGGGGGCGGCTCCTCGAGAGTCTTCAGCAGCGCGTTCTGGGCCTGCGGGTTCATCGCGTCGGCCGGGTCGAGGATCACGAAGCGGTGTCGTCCCTCGAAGCGTCGAAGCGAGAGGCGCCGGTCGACGAGCTCGCGGATCTGGTCGACGACGATGTCGCGAGAGGGCGCACGGCCCGCCTTCGGTTCCCAACGGCCCGCCCGGGCCATGGTCCGCTCCTCCTCGACGACCACCACGTCCGGGTGGATCCCCTTCGCGATCTTGCGGCAGGGCGCGCAGGCGCCGCACGGGTCGTCGGCCCGCCCCCCCTCGCAGTTCGCGGCCTGCGCGAGGAGGCGCGCTGCCGTTCCCTTCCCGACCCCTTCCGGGCCGGCGAACAGGTACGCGTGGTGCAGGGCGCCGCGCCGGAGCGCCGCGCGCAGGGAGCCGACGGCCCGGTCCTGGCCGAGGATCTCGGAGAAGGGCATGGGGCGAGCGGACGATAGCACAAGGGGGGGGCGCGGAGGCGGCCGCCCCCGCGATAGGCGCGGCCGGCGCCTCTAGGCGCGGCCGGCGAGGCGGGCGAGCGCGGCGGTGAGGACGCCGGGGTCCACCGGCTTCGCGAGGAACACCTGGTAGCCCGCGCCGAGCGCGCGGTCCCGGTCCTCCGCCTGCGTGTAGGCGGTGAGTGCGGCCGCCGGGATGCTGCGCCCCGCCTCGAGCGAGCGGACCCGCCGGATGAGCGAGATGCCATCCTCCCCCGGCATCCCGATGTCGGAGAGGATCACGTCCGGCGCCGCGCGCTGCAGGGCGGCCATCGCCTCCCCGGCGGACGCGGCGGCGACCACCCCGGCGCCGGCCTGCTCGAGGAGTTGGCGCAGGGCCTCCAGCGTGTCCGGGTCGTCGTCGACCACTAGGACGCGGAGCTCCGAGAGGCTCACCGCGGGGGCCGGGGCGGCGGGGGCGCGCGAGCCGGACCGCTCGGGCCGGTCCCCGGCGAGCGCCGGGCCCGGCTGCGGCAGCGGCAGGTCGACGGTGAAGGACGCGCCTCGCCCCTTGCCCTCGCTCTCGGCGGCCACCGCTCCGCCGTGCGCCTCGACGAGGTGGCGCACGATGGCGAGCCCCAGGCCGAGCCCTCCGTGGGTCCGGGTCGGGCTCGAGTCGGCCTGGCGGAACCGCTCGAAGACGTGCGGGAGGAACGAGGCTTCGATCCCCGCCCCGGTATCCTTCACCACCAGCCGCACCCGGTCGACGAGCCGCACCAGCCGCACCTCGACGCGCCCGCCCGGGGGCGTGAACTTGATGGCATTCGCGAGCAGGTTCCAGACCACCTGCTGGAGTCGGGCCGGGTCGCCGCGCACGGAGCCCGCGCCCGGCTCGAGGTCCAGCGACAGGGCGATACTCTTCGCGGTCGCGGCGGGGCGCACCGTGTCGGCGGCGGCCTCGACGGCGGCGGCCAGGTCGGCTTCCCGGACGTCGAGCTTCATCTGCCCCCGGACGATGCGGGAGACGTCGAGGAGGTCGTCCACGATCTGCGCCTGGGTGATGGCGCTGCGCTCGATGGCCTCGATGGCGCGCGCGGTCGCCGCCGCGTCGAGCCGGCCCCCGCGAAGCAGGCGCGCCCAGCCCAGCACCGCGTTGAGCGGCGTGCGGAGCTCGTGCGACACGGTGGCGATGAACTCGTCCTTGGCCCGGCTCGCCCGCTCCGCCTCGGCGCGCGCATCTCGTTCGCGCACGAAGAGCGCGGCGCGCTCGGCCTCGTGGCGCCGGCGCTCGGTCATGTCGCTGAAGACGAGCGCCACGCCGAGGACCTCTCCCCCTTCCCCGCGGATGGGAGCGGCCGACCCACCCACCGGGTACTCGGCCCCGGAGGGCGCCACGAGCTTCGTCCTCGGCGGGAGGACGACGAGGCCTCCCTCGCGGAGCGCCCGCGCCGTGGGGTCGTCGATCGGCTCGCCGGTCTCCTCGTCGACGGCCCGGAAGACCTCCTCGAGCCGCCGGCCCACCGCCCCCTGCCCTGCGCCGGTGAGCTTCTCCGCGACGGCGTTCAGGAGCGTCACCGTGCCCACGACGTCGGTCGCCACCACCGCATCCCCGATGGAGGCGAGCGTCGTGCGCAGCCACTCGCGCTGCTGGCGCTCGGTGTCCTCGGCGCGCAGCCGCTCGGCCTCCAGTTCCGCGAGCGCCTGGGCGTTCCAGTAGACGACCGCCGCCGCCACCACCACGGCGCTGATGACGACGAAGGAGGCGCCGAGCAGGGCCTCGTACTGACCGGCCCGGAGGCCCGCCACGAGGAAGATCCACCCCAGCGCCACCGGGATGACGAGGACCGCGATGGTGAGGCGGCGGGCCATGAAGCCGGCGAGGCCGGGGCCGGTGAAGACCCGCATGAGCCCCGACTCGGGCCGCGCGAAGAGCACGGCGGCGACGAGCAGCGCGAAGCCGATGCCGCCGTAGAAGGACACCCGCGTGTAGGCCGCGAACCCCCGCAGCGGCTCGACCCCGTAGGCGTACCCGATGACGGCCTGGAGCGGCACGAGGCCGGCCGCGAGCGCGAGCAGCTGGGAGGGACGGCTGCCTCGCGCCGTCTCCACGTCCGAGAGCGCGAGCCCGAGGCCGAGCAGCACGAAGGCGAGCGCGCTGTTGGGAGCCATCCTCCCCGAGTGGACGGGGCCCGCCGCGCCGGGGACCTCCCGGAGCAGGATCGCGTCCACCTGGAGGTTCGCCCCGGTCAGGTACTCCACGAGCGTGAGGAGGCCGACGAGGGCCACGGTCGCCCCGGCGAGCTTCGCGAGCCACCTCCCGCGCGCGCCGGTCCGGCGCGACGCGAGCAGCCGCCCGGCGAGGCCCGCCAGCACGAAGCACACCGCCGTGTTCGGCTTGGTGGTGACGGCCCCGGGGACGCCGGAGCGCAGCAGGGGCAGGTTGAGCGCCCAGCCGACGAGGACCGCGGCGCCCAGAAACGCCGCCGCCTCCGCCGAGGCGCGGGCGAGCATCTCCAGGTTGCGCACGAGGCTGCGCGGGTCGGGTTTCATGGGCCTCCGCGGCCTTCCTCATGTTCCCCCCCCGCGGGCGGGATGGCAAGAAGGGACGGCCCAGGCTCCGAATGGACGGCCCGCCCCTCCGTGCTACCCTCGCCCGCGGAGGTCGCACCATGAGGATCACCCCGCTCGACGTGCAGCAGAAGCGCTTCCGGCGTGCGCTGCGCGGGTACGACCGCGAGGAGGTCGAGGCCTTCCTCTCGCTCGTCGCCACCGCCTTCGAGGATCTCGTGAAGGAGAACATGTCCCTGCGCGAGGACGGGCAGCGGAAGGACGAGACCATCGCGGAGCACCGCAGCCGGGAGCGCGCGCTCCAGGAGACCCTCGTCACCGCCCAGAAGGCGAGCGAGGAGATCCGGGAGGCAGCGCGCAAGGAGGCCGAGATCGCCCTCTCCGAGGCCGAGCTGCAGGGGGAGAAGATCGTCCAGGGCGCCCACCAGCGCTTCCTGCGCATCGTCGACGACATCCACGAGCTCAAGCGCCAGAGGCTGCAGTTCGAGTCGAGCCTTCGCTCGCTCGTCGAGAGCCACTCGAAGCTGCTCGCCGCCTTCCGCGACGCGGGCGGCGAGGACCCCGTGGAGTTCCTGGCCGGCCGGAAGAAGGGCGCGACCGACGGTCCGGGCTAGTGCGCGTCGGCCCAGTTGCGGCCCCGCCCCACCTCCACCTCGAGCGGCACGCGCAGCCGGGCGGCGCCCTCCATCGCCGGACGCAGGAGCGCGTCGAGGGCGCCGGCCGCCCGCTCCTCGACCTCGAGGACGAGCTCGTCGTGGACCTGGAGGAGGAGCCGCGCGGGCACGCCCTCCCGGCGCAGCGCCTCGTCCACCCGCAACATCGCGAGCTTCACGATGTCGGCGGCGGTGCCCTGGATGGGCATGTTCACGGCCATGCGCTCGGCCGCCTGGCGCAGGGCCGGGTTGCGGGATCGGATCTCGGGAAGCTCGCGCTTGCGCCCGAACAGGGTGCGCACCGCCCCCTCCGCGCGGGCCCGGGCGATGGTCTCGTCGAGCCAGCGGCGCACCCCGGCGTAGCGGGCGAAGTAGCGGTCGATGATGGCCTGGGCCTCTGCGGGGGGCAAGTCGAGCCGCTGCGACAGCCCGTACGCCGAGAGCCCGTAGGCGATGCCGAAGTTCAGGACCTTGGCGACCCGACGCTGGTCCGCGGTGACGTCGCCCGGCGCCACCCCGAACGTCTCGGCGGCGGTCCTTCCGTGGACGTCCTGCCCCGTCCGGAACGCCTCGAGCAGCGCCGGGTCCTCCGCGAAGTGGGCGAGGATGCGCAACTCGATCTGCGAGTAGTCGGCCGACACGAGGAGCGACCCCGGGGGAGCGACGAAGGCCGCCCGGATGCGCCTGGAGAGCTCCGTGCGGATGGGGATGTTCTGGAGGTTCGGCTCCTGCGAGGAGAGCCGTCCGGTCGCCGCCCCGGCCTGGTTGAAGGTGGTGTGGATTCGCCCGTCCGCCGGGTCGACGAGGAGCGGGAGGGAGTCGACGTAGGTGTTCTTGAGCTTCGCGAGCGAGCGGTGCTCGAGGACGAGGCGGGGCAGCGGATGCTCCTCCGCGAGCTTCTCCAGGACGTCCTGGTCGGTGGACGGCCCGGTCTTCAGCCGCTTGACGACGGGAAGCTTGAGCTCGGAGAAGAGGACCTGCGCGAGCTCCCGGGTGGAGGCGATGTGGAACGGGTGGCCGGCGGCCTCGTGGATCCGCGCCTCCAGCTCCTGCATCGAGCGCCCGAACTCGGCGCTCATCGCCTCCATCGAGGCCCGGTCGACGGCGATCCCCGACTCTTCCATGGCCGCGAGGACGGGGACGAGCGGCCGCTCCACGTCCCGGTAGAGCGCTTCGAGCCCCGCCTCGGCGAGGGCGCGGGAGAGCTCGGCGGCAAGCGCCGGCAGCGCCGCGGCCTCGGCGCCGGCGTGGGCCGCCACGACCTCGACCGGCAGCTCGTCCAGGGGGACGGCCCGCTTCGCCTGCCCGGCCGGGAGCGCCGGGACCTCGACGCCGAGCCGCTCCCGCGCCACGTCCGCGAGATCGTGCTCGCGCCGGGTGGGGACGAGCAACCGGCTCGCGAGGTCGGTGTCGACGCCCGGCCCCGCGATCTCGAGCCCCAGGCGGCGGAGCGCGTGGATCTCGGCCTTGAGGTCGTGGGCGTGCTTCGCCAGGGACCGGTCCGCGAGGAGCGGGCCGAGGGCCTCGCGGACGTCGGCCACTCCGAGCTGGGCCGGCGCGCCGAGGTAGCGGTGCGAGACGGGGACGTAGAAGGAGCGTCCCCGCGCCGCGAAGGCGAGGCCAACCGGGGCGGCGGTGCGCGGCGATTGCGTGGCGAAGGCCGCCCGGATCCCCACGTCCCCGTGCGCGCGCACCTCGGCTACGGCCCTGTCGAGCGCCGCGCGCGTCCCGACGACCTCCGTCGGCGCGTTCCCGGGGGCCGGCGCCCGCGGCGGCGGCGGAAGCTCCTTGAGCAGGCGCGCGAACTCGAGCTCGGCGAACAGCGCCCGCGCCCGCTCCGGATCGAGGGGGCGGCGGGCGAGCTCCTCCACGCTCTCCTTCAGGGCGAGGTCCTCCCGGAGCGAGACGAGCTGCCGGTTCAGCCGGATGCGGTCCGCGTGCTGGACGACCTTCTCGCGCAGCTTCTCACCGCCGCGCGGAACCGCGCCGGGGATCTCCTCGGGGCGCGAGAGCATCGCCTCCACCGTGCCGAAGTGGCGGATGAGCGCCGCTGCCGTCACGTCGCCCACCCCGGGCACGCCGGGGACGTTGTCGATCTTGTCGCCGGTGAGCGCCATGACCTCGACGACCTGCGAGGGCGGGACGCCGAGCTTCTTCTCGACGTCCTCGTCCCGGGTCCAGCCGCCCCGCCCCGCCGCCTCCGCCATCGGGTCGTAGAGCTCGATCCCCGGCCCGACGAGCTGCGCGAAGTCCTTGTCGCCGGTGACGATGACGACGTCGTAACCTTCCCTCCTGGCGCGCCTCGCCAGGGTGGCGATGACGTCGTCGGCCTCCACGCCCTCCTCGGCGATGAGCGGGACGTTGAGCGCGGTCGCCACCTCGCGCACGAGGGGGAACTGGCGCGCAAGGTCCTCGGGGGGCTCCGGCCGGTTCGCCTTGTAGGCCGGGTCGAGGTCCGTCCGGAAGCTCTTGCGACCGGCGTCGAGCACGAGCGCCGCGTGCGTGGGCGCGTGCTCCCGCAGCGCCTTGAGCAGCATGGTCGTGAAGCCGTAGACGGCGTTCGTCGGAACGCCCTTCGTCGTCGAGAGGTGCGGGACGGCGTGGTACGCGCGGAAGACGAAGCCGGAGCCGTCGATGAGCGTCAGGGTGGGCACGTTGGCTCCCCGGGCGGCGGCCCCGCTCTCCGGGAGGGAGTGGACGCTAGCAGATGGGTCCCCCGCCCGGAAGCGGGGCGGCGTCAGCGGATGGTCGTCGAGGAGCCCACCTGGGAGGTGGGGGTCATGAACAGGGTGTCGCCGGTGAAGGTCGAGTAGAAGACTTGCCCGAGGCCCTGCGAGGTGGAGTCCGTGAACACGCTCTTGTCGAACGAGACCACCGCGGTCGGGGTGGCGACGTCCGCCGGCCGGTTCGCGAGCGGCGTCATCCCGCTCTGGGTCTGGAAGTAGATGTAGGCGTCCCGCGGCGGGACGGTCCCTGCGGGGCACTCGGCGACGACCGAGTTGACGGTGCACAGCAGCGCCGGGCGGAACCCCACGACCGGGCCGGGCTGCATGGGGTCCGTCATCTCGGGGTATCCCTGGTAGCAAGCGGTGGCTCCCGGGCACGGACCCCCGAGGTACTGGTCGCTGTAGGGACCGCCCGGGTAGAAGAGCCGGCGCGCCTTCCGCGCGAGGACCTGCGCCTCGCTCGGCGGGCCGTCCGCCACGGGATCCCAGGCGAGGTTGTAGCGGCGGCCGACCTCCGGGCGGCCCGCGTACCCGACGGCGGCGGAGGTGAGCACGAGCCCCGAGGCCCGCACGCTCATGCTCACGGGCACGAAGGCCCCCGGCGACAGGGGAAGCCGGTTCACGAGGCACTCGGCGATGGACCCGGGGGCGATGGTGAGCTCGAGGGCGCCGCCGGGGAAGTAGGTCGGGTCGGGCGAGAGGAAGGAAGCGATCCGGGCCTCGTAGACCTCGACCGTCTGGGGGGGGATGCCGGCACAGCCCGTCGGATCCACGTCGAGGAAGAACTGGGTGATGTCGCCGCCCTCCGCCGGAAACACGTCGGCCGTGTGGATGGCGAGGTCCGGTGCCGCGACGTACGCGCCGACCACCCAGTAGTCCGCGGACCCCGAGGGCGCCGCGAGCGGGTTCAGCGCCTCCTCCACGGCGAGGTAGACCTCTCCGGTCGCGAGCCGGCCGAGGCTGCCGCGCAGGAAGCTCAACCCGGGCAGGACGCCCTGGTAGACGAGCGTCCAGGTGTCGTTGGTCGTGAACCCGGGCCAGACGATGATCGAGTTCAGGAGGTCGGCGACGTCCGCCGCCGCCACGGCACCGGGGTCCGCGGCGTCCCCGAGGCCGGGCGGGTAGAAGAGCCCGAGGTACGGGCCGTTCGGGTAGCTCGTCGCCGGGACGCTCAGGGCCGCGATCACCGCCGTGCGCGACAGGTCGTTGTCGAGCAGGACCGAGTTGTCGACGGGCCCGAACCGTCCCAGGTCCTCGAGGTACACGAACCCGTCGGAGCTCGGCGCCGCGCCGGCGGCCGTCGTCCACTGCGCCCCGACCGCCGAGACGATGATCTGGAGGGGCTGGGGCACTCCCTGGTCGTTGTCGCCGGGCGGGCACGTGAAGGGCCCGGTGCACTGGGTCGGACCCGACACGGCGGGCAGCCCCACGGCCAGGTGCAGCGGGAAGGCCGGGGCGTAGAGGGGCGAGCGGTAGGGCGGGTTCGGGACCTTCGGGCCGATGGGGGACGGCGGCGGCGACGGGTCGGCCGCCAGGCCGCCCGTCGCGGGGTCGAAGGTGGCGATGCCGCAGGCGACGGGCTGGGTGGGGCCGCATTTGGCCGCGTCGATCGCGGCGTAGACCCGCAGCTGCGGGGGCCCGAAGTCGATGGGGCTGAGCTGCGTCCGCTCGCCGAGGATCGCGGCCGCCACCGACGCGGTCGGGCCGTGCCCGTCGAAGGCGCGCGCCGGCCACGTCGAGGCGTCGGCGGCGCGCGCGTCGACCTCGGCGATTCCGTAGATCGGGGCGCCGGAGGAGGAGGACCCGACTGCGTCCCGGGACGCGACGTAGACGTGGACGTGGTCCGGGGAGGCGGCGATCGAGAGGGGGCGGAAGGCGAGGGGCTTCGCCGTGGGCCGGTCGGCGAGGTAGATCGAGCCGTCCGGCGCCCGCGCGAAGTCGAGGACCACGAGCCACCCCGGATTGGTGCCCTGGGTGACGCTCGGGGCCGACAGGCCGACGACCACCCGGGCCACGCCGGGAGTGGGCTGCCAGACCGGAGGCTGGCCCGAGACGGTCGCCGACGGGACGGAAAGGCCCGCCATGGACAGGATCTGGCAGCCCGACCCGACGATGGGCGACAGGTCCCAGGTGTTCGCGACCCCGTAGACGCCGGGCGTGGTGCTCCACGTGTCGACCAGCTGCACGTAGGTGGTGCCCGAGGCAACGAGGAGGACGTCGGAGGCGAGGTCGTAGAGCGGCGAGGCGGCGACGGACGTCGGCCGCGAGATCGTCGGGACCGAGAGGGCCGAGAAGAGCGCCGGGCCGCGCACCGGCAGGTCCGCCTGGGGATCGAGGATGCGCAGCACGTTGCCGTTCGTGGCGGTGATCGCGAGCAGCGGCACGGGCGTCCCCAGCGCGCTGGGGTTCTGGCCGACGAAGGCCGCGACCGCCTGCGGGTCGCGAAGGTCCGCGAGCGTGCCGGGGCCGGCCGAGTGGCAGGCGGTCGCAAGGACCAGGATCAGGATGGCGGGGGTCGCTCTCACTGTGAACTCGGGATCCCGATGCGCTTCACGAGGCTCATCTGCTGCGGCGAGGCCGGGTCGAGCTCGACCAGGTTCACCCAGCTCTGCGCGAAGGAGGCGACGTAGATCCGCACGCAGCTGTTCCCCAGGGTGCAGGGCGACGGGGTGTACGGCGAGGACACGCCGGGGGCGTAGGGGACCTGCGGCGACGTGATGGCCCGCGAGGGGTCGATGGGCTCGACGGCCATGCCGAAGGGCTGGCGTCCGAGGAGCGGCTGCCCCGTGCCCGGGTCGAGCCACACGTAGCTCACGACGTCCCCGATCTCATCGTCGTAGAGCATGAGGATCGCCTGCGTGTCGCAGGTGAGGGCGACGAGGTCGCGCTTCCCGGCGCGCTGGGGCAGCACGCGCAGCTGGCCCCCGCCCTGGCACGTGTTCACGGCGCGCTCGAGCAGCATGCTCGGCTGGTTGTAGGAGTCGGGCGCCAGGTCGAAGACCGCGAGCGCCCCTCCCTTGGGGACGACGACCCCCTGTTGCAGCAGGTCCCCGTCGACCTGCTCGAGCTGCACGTAGAGGTGCTGTCCGTCGTTCGAGACGGCCAGGTCCTGCGTGAGCGTCGCCCGCAGGTAGGCGCCCAGGTTGATCTGGTTCACGGTCGGCGCCGTCAAGGTCCCGAGCGAGACCGCCGGCAGGGTGAGCGGGTTGAACCAGCGGAGGGGCTCGGTGAGGCCGATCTGGGTGCTCAAGAACAGCCGGCCCGTGCCGGGGTCGAAGGCGGTCGTGTAGGTGTTCGGGGCCGCGAGCGCGACGGTGTCGAAGCCGACGGTCTCCTGGCCGAGCGTGGCGAGGTCGATGCGCGTGAGGAGCCCCTGGTTGTTCGCGGCGCGGATCTGCGTGACGAAGGCGTTCGCCAGGTTGCGGCCGGCCCGGTCGCTGCAGACGATCCCCACGCCGTAGGGGTCGAGGTACTGCGAGGGGAGCGGGATCGTGCACTCCGGGCCGCAGGTGAGGTCGCCGGACGGGTCGACCTCGATGGCGTAGACGACGTCGTCGTAGCGAGAGCTCGTGATCGCGAAGGCGTCCACGCCCGACGGGAACGTCATCGTCGGGCACCCGCTGCGGCAGGCCGGCCACCCGGCCGGGCAGCCCGGCTCGACGAGGGAGATCTCCCCGCCGAAGCTGCCGATCCGCAGGGGATTGCCGATCGGCACGAACTCCGGGTTCTCTGACAGCTGGTCGGGCGCGGCGTCCGGGTCGACGGAGAGGACCGTACCGCCGCTCTGCGGGTCGTAGCGGAGGTCGAAGTTCGTCGACACGACGAGGAGCACCGAGGCCGGGTGCACCGTCCCCGCGGCGTGCAGGAGGGGATGCACGGCGATGCCCGACGGCAGGTAAAAGAGGTTTGTCGGCGTCTGCGGAACGGGGTAGGTGTCGAGACAGCCCGCCGCGGCCAGGCAGGCCAGCACCGCGACTCTCTTGGCGATTCTCGACACCGGGCCGCGAACCCTAGCCCCCGCCCCGGCGGCGGGTCAAGGGGAAACCGGGCGCCCCTCGCCTGTCGGGTTCGGCTGCTCCGCCTGGATCTTCCGGAAGTCGGCCAGGTCGGCGAAGAGGTCCGAGACGCCCTTCATGAGGGCGAGGCGGTTCCGGCGCAGGGCCGGGTCCTCGGCCATGACGAGCACCTCGTCGAAGAAGCGGTCGACGCTCGGCTTGAGGGAGGCGACGGCGCGCAAGACCGCGCCGAAATCCCTCGTGCGACGGGCGTCCGCCGCCTCGCCCGCCACCCGCTCGAGCTCGCCCGCGAGCTGGGACTCGGCCGACTCGCGGCAGAGCGCGGGGTCGACCTTCGCCCCCCCGCCCTCCCCGGCCTTCTCGCGGATGTTCGCCACCCGCTTGAACGTCACGGCCAGCGGCACGAAGTCCGGACGCGCCTTCGCCTCGGAGAGCGCCCGGAGCCGCTTCCGCGCGTCGACGACGTCGTCGACCCCGGCGGCGAGCACGGCGTCGACCAGGTCGGCGTCGTGCTCCTCGGCCCACAGCGCCCGGAGCCTCCCGCGCACGAAGTCGAGGACCTGCTCGGCCACCACCGCGCGGTCCGCGGCGAGCTTCACGCCGGACAGGGAGTCGAGGGTGGCCTCGACGGCCGCAGCGAGCGACAGGTGGTATCCGCGGTCCTGGAGGATCCGCAGGATCCCGATCGCCGCCCGCCGAAGCCCGAACGGGTCGGCCGCACCGGTCGCCTTCTCGCCGACCCCGAGGATGCCGACGAGCGCGTGAAGCCGGTCGGCGAGGCCGACCAGGGCGCCGAGGTCGTTGCGCGGCATCGCCGGCGAGGCCCCCACCGGACGGTAGTGGTCCTCGATGGCGTCCGCGATCTCCGGCTTCAGGCCCTCGATCCGCGCGTAGTGCGCGCCCATCGTGCCCTGCAGCTCGGGGAACTCGCCCACCATGCCGGTCGTGAGGTCGGTCTTGCACAGCCGCGCCACCTCGAGGAGGTCGGAGGTGAGGGCTTCCAGGCCGCCGGCGCGGGCGAGCGCCTGGGCGATGGCGCCGATGCGGTGGACGCGCTCGAGCTCGGTGCCGAGCCGCGCCTGGTAGGTGCGCCGCCCGAGGTCCTCGATCCGGTCGCGCAGGCGGCGCTTGCGGTCCTCCTCGAAGAAGAAGCGGGCGTCCGCGAGCCTCGCCCGGAGCACCCGCTCGTAGCCGTGGCGGGCGGTGGCCGCGCTGCGCACGCGGGTCCCCGACACGGCGACGAAGCGGTTCTTGAGCCGCCCCTTCCCGTCGACCACCGCGAAGTAGCGCTGGTGGTTGCGCATCTCCGAGATGACGACCTCCGGCGGCAGCTCCAGGTTCGACTCCTCGAAGGCCCCAGGGACGCCGGTCGCGTGCTCGACGAGGAAGGTCACCTGATCGACGAGGTCGTCGTCGGGCCGGGGCGAGCCGCCCGCCTTCTTCGCCGCGGCCGCCACCTCGGCGAGGACGGCGGCGCGCCGCTCGGCGGGATCCGCGATGACGCGCGCCTTCCTGAGCTTGGAGAGGTAGTCCTCGGGCGTTCCCTTGAGGGCGATGGCCCCGGGAGCGTGGAAGCGGTGGCCGTAGGTGACCTTGCCGCTCGTCACCTCGCCATGGCGGACCTTGAGCGGGCGCCCTCCGTACAGCGCCACCATCCAGCGCACCGGCCGGGCGAACGTGACCTCGTCGAAGCGCGACCGCATCGCCTTCTTGAAGCGGAGCGAGGCGACGAGCTTCTCGAGGAGGGCGGGGAGGACCTGCTCGGCCCGCCGGCCCTTCTCGACCCGGGTGACCGCAAGCCGCTCGCCCTTCGGCGTCTCGACCCGCTCGAGCCGGGCCACCTCCACGCCCTGGCTCTTCGCGAATCCGGCCGCGGCCGGGGTCGGGTTCCCCGCGGCGTCGAAGGCCTGCGCCACCGGGGGCCCGAGCGCCTGGCTGCGGGCGTCCGCCTGCCTCGCCTCGACGGCGCGCGCCCACACCGCGAGGCGCCGGGGGGTGCCGACCGCCCGGACCTGGCCGTGGCCGAGGCGCGCCGCGCCGAGCGCCGCGTCGAGGTCGCGCTCGAGCTGCGCGAGCGCACCGGGGACGAACCCCGCGGGGATCTCCTCGGCGCCGATCTCGAAAAGTAGGTCCGCCATGTGGAGCTCCCTCTATCGCCGGGCCTCGGACTGCTCTCGGACGGCCCGCGCCTCGGCGACCGCCCTTGCTCGCTCCCGCGCCGGCAGGAGCGGGAAGCCGAGCTCCTCGCGCGACAGCAGGTACCCCTTCGCGCACTGGTGCGCGAGCGCGCGCACGCGCCCGATGTAGGCCGCCCGCTCCGTGACGCTGATGGCACCGCGGGCGTCGAGCAGGTTGAAGGTGTGCGAGCACTTCAGGCAGTAGTCGTAGGCGGGCAAGGGCAGCTTCGCCGCGAGGAGCCGCTTGCACTCGGCCTCGTAGGTGCCGAAGAGGCCGAAGAGCATCTGGGCGTCGCTCGCGCGGAAGGCGTATTCGCTCATCTCCACCTCGTTGCGGTGGAAGACCTCGCGGTACTTCACGCCCTTCACCCACTCCACGTCGAAGACGTTCTCCACGTCCTGCAGGTACATGGCGATGCGCTCGAGGCCGTAGGTGAGCTCGGCCGCCACCGGCTTCACCTCGAAGCCTCCCGCCTGCTGGAAGTAGGTGTACTGGGTAATCTCCATCCCGTCGCACCACACCTCCCAGCCGAGGCCCCAGGCGCCGAGGGTCGGGCTCTCCCAGTCGTCCTCGACGAACCGGATGTCGTGGGCGAGCGGGTCGATCCCGATCGCCCGCAGGGAGCCCAGGTAGAGCTCCTGGGTGTCGGGCGGGTTGGGCTTCAGGATCACCTGGAACTGGTGGTGCTGGAAGAGGCGGTTGGGGTTCTCGCCGAACCGGCCGTCGGCCGGGCGCCGCGACGGCTCGACGTAGGCGACGTTCCAGGGCTCGGGGCCGAGGACCCGGAGGAACGTCGCGGGGTTCATGGTGCCCGCGCCGACCTCCTGGTCGTAGCCCTGGGCCAGGATGCAGCCCTTGCCCGCCCAGTAGCCCTGCAGCTTCAGGATGAGGTCCTGGAAGGTCACGCGTCGGCTCCCCTCTCGCCGCCCCGGCCGCGGCGGAGCCCCTCTTCGTAGGGCCGACCGCCGCCGGCTGTCAAACGGAACGTGGGGCACCGCCGTCATCCGCCGAGGACCGGACCGACCTCGTCGAGGAAGCGGCGCGCCTTCAGGCGCCGCCCGAGCTGGTGCTCGAGGTAGGCGGTGAGGAGGTCCCGAGCCTCGGCGGCCGCCGCCGCACCCGGCGGTTCCCCGGCGTCGCCCCGCTGCAGCCGCCGGAGCCCCTCGAGCGTCTCGGCCCGGGCGTCGCGCCCGTGCTCCGACGCGAAGGCCCGGCAGCGGCCGCAGAGCACGCCACCGTGGGCCGGGTCGAAGCGCATGGCGCCCTCGCCCGCCGGCTCGCCGCAGCGCGCGCAGCCGTCCAGCCGGGGGCGCAGCCCCGCCGCGTCGAGCGCCCGGAGCTCGAAGCGCCGGAGCTCCCAGGGCGCGGCCGGGGCCGCGTCGAGGCGGGCGAGGTAGGCGGCCAGGTCGTCGAACAGGTCCTCGTGCGGCTCCGCGTCGCGGACGAGCTCGCGCGCGAGCTCGCTCGCGTACGCGGCGCAGGCGATGCGGGCGAGGTCGCCGCGAAGGCCGCCGAAGGCGCGGTCCACGGCGGCGTTCTCGAGCTCCCAGATCTCGGCGCCGGCGCGCTCCCGCACCTCGGCGGCCACGAGGTTGAAGGGCTCGAGGGTCCCTCCGAAGCGGTTGCGCGAGACGCGCGCCCCCCTGGCGAAGGCAGAGAGCTTGCCGCGCTCCCGCGAGAATAGGGAGACGATGCGATCGCGCTCCCCGTAGTCGACCGTGCGAAGGACGACGGCGGAGATCTTCACGGAGCGGGCCACGGGCGACGGCTCTACGGGGCGGGGACCTGGTAGGGGGCGCGCTCGGGCGAGCGGCGTCCCCGGATCTCGCTCGACCCGCGGGGGCTGCGGAGGAGTCCGACCGCGACCGCCAGGGCCGCGAGCAACGCGACCACCGCCGCCGCGATCCAGCGGCGGCGCGCGCCGCGCCGCCCGAGCCGCGAGGCGCCCCCTCCCTCCGCGCCCTCGGCGCCGTCCGGGTCCACGGCCTCCTGGTAGCGCAGGACGACCTCGTCCGGGTCGAGCCCGACCGCCGCGGCGTAGCTGCGGAGGTAGCCGAAGAGGTAGGCGCGCGGCGGGATCCGCTCCGGCTCGCCGGACTCGAGGGAGGCGATGACCGCCGGGGCGAGCTTCGTGAACTGCGCCACGTCCTCCCGGCTCAGCCCGCGGAGCTCGCGCTCCCGCAGGAGGTAACGCCCGAACGTCCGCAGCGCCTCGCCGGCGCGCTCTTCACCGCCCGGGTCCGGCGCGCCGCCCGTCGTCACCGGAGCTTCTCGCCGCTGCTCCGGCACTCGTCCCCGAGCGCCGTTCCGGGTGCGAGCTCGGCGCACCGCGCGAAGGATTCGCGCGCCCGCTCCGCCTGACCCGCCTTGAGCTGCGCCAGGGCGAGCTGGTAGTAGGCGTCCGGGGCCTTGTCGCAGTTCCTCACGTACTGTTCCTGCGACGCGATGGCGTCCCTCGCCATCCCGTCGGCGAGCTGGACCCGACCGAGCTCCCGCCACCCCTGGCAGTAGCGCGGCGCGAGGCCGAGGCAGGTCCTCATCTCGGCGAGCCCCTCGGATTTCCGCCCGAGCCTCCACAGGGCGAGCCCCTTGTTGCATCGCGCGACCCAGGGCTCCCGGTACTGCATGACGGCGAGCGCGGCGTCGAACTCGGCGAGCGCCTGCTCGAGCCTCCCGGTGCGGGCGAGCAGCTGCCCGAGGTCGTTGTGGGCATCGGCGAGGCCCGGCTTGAGCTCGATAGCGCGGCGGTACTCCACCTCGGCCTCGTCCAGCTTGTCGAAGCCGAACTCGAGGACCACGCCCCGGCCGAGGTGCGCCTCCGCGAGGTCCGGATCGAGCTTCAGGGCCTCGTCGTACTCCCGCAGCGCTTCCTGCATGCGGCCGGCGCGGAGCGCCTCCGCGGCGAGGTCGTGGTGGATGACCGCGGTGTTCTTGTCCTTCGCGCTCGGGGCGGTGGCGCAGGCCACGAGCACCGGAAGGAGGAGGGCCAAGAGGCTTTCGTGGCGCATCCCTACACGCTCGCGAGGAAGCGGGCGAGGCGGGCCTGCCCGGCCTTCGGCTCCGCCCCCTCCCCGGCTGCGGGCGGGCTGCCCGGGAGGTGGAAGACCGGGACGCGCTTCAGCGTCTCGGCCTGCTGGGCCGCTCCCAGGTTCCGGAAGTTCAGGTTGTCGAGCATGAACCCCATCGACTCCAGGAAGTGGAGCCCCTCGATCTCCACCTCGCGGTACTCCTCGAGGGAGAGCTCGCGACGCGGGTGGAGGTAGACCACGTTCTCCGCCGACTTCGGGAGGTGGAGGGCGACGAAGATCGAGAAGCTCCCGTTCGCGTTGCGCACGCCGCACAGGTAGCCCTGCACCGCCTGGGGAGCCTTGCCCGGAATCGAGACCTGCGGCTGGTTGATGCTCTCGACGAGGGCGATGAGCTGCTCTCGCGTGGCCGGGATGAAGCGGATGCCTGCGTCGGGCTGGAACACGGTGCCTCGTCGAGCGCGAGCGGGTGGAACGGCGCTGCCCCTCCTCCGGGCTCCCGGTGCGCGGCCGCGGCGGACCTCGCGCCCCGCACCTCGCCCTGGCGATGCTGTCACAGCGTAGCTAGCCCCGAGCCGAGGCCTTCGTCAAGGGCGCGGCTACACCCCGCGCGCGTCCGGCCCCCACACGATCTTGTGCAGCTGGAGGTTCAGGCGCGCTTCCACGCCGCTGTCGAGGATCCACCGGGCGAGGTCGCGCGGCTCGACCTTGCCGTGCACGGGGCTGAACAGGACCGCGACCCGCCGGTCGAGGCCGTGGCGCCGGACGACATCGAGGGACCAGCGGAAGTCCTCCTCGCCCGCGACGACGAACTTCACCTCGTCGTGCCGGCGCAGCCGCTCGAGCCACGAGAAGTCGCGCGCCTCCTCGCCGGAGGCCGGGGTCTTCACGTCGGCGATGACGATCGCCTCCTCGGGCAGCTCGTCGAGGGGACGCTGGCCATGCGTCTCCACGGCCACCTCCCATCCTCCCGCGAGGAGCGCCCGGGCGAGTCCGGGGGCGTCCCGCTGGAGGAGGGGCTCACCGCCCGTGAGGAGCGCGAAGCGACACGGGTGACGGTCCGCCTCCGCGATCACCTCCGCGAGCGACATCTCGCGCCCACCGGCGAAGGCGTAGGCCGTGTCGCAGTAGCTGCAGCGCAGGTCGCACCCGGTGAGGCGAATGAAGACGCAGGGGCGTCCGGCGCGGGTCCCCTCGCCCTGGATGCTGAAGAAGATCTCGGTGACGCGCACGGGGCGGATCCTAGCGGGCGGGGCGCCCGCCGTCCCGCCCGCGCGTCCCTACGGCCCTCGCGACCGCTCCTCGGCGAGCGCGTCCAGCCGCTCGGAGATCTCGTCGAGGCGCTTGCGCACCGCCTCCATCTCGTCGCGGGTCGGGAAGCGGAACCGGGCAGCGGCGCGGCGGACCGCGTCGTCGACCGCCTTTTCGACCTCGCGGCGCTGCTGCGTGAGGCGCTCCCCGAACTCCCGGGCGTGGCGCCTCACGTCGTCGGGCGAGAAGCCGAGCCGGGTGAGGACCTTCTCCGCCTCGGCCTCCGCGGCGTTCAGGCCCACGAGCGCCTGCGACCAGGCTTCCTTGAACATCTCCTGGATGTCCGTCATGGAAACCCTCCCCTAAGCCTGCGCCAGCGGGGCCTTGCGGGCGGGCCGCCGCGCGCGCCGCTTCTGCACCTCGTCGAGGCGGCGGAGGATCTTGTTGATCTCCTTCGAGAGCTCCTCGACCTCCTCGCGGGTCGCGACGCCGAGGAACTTCATCGTCCGGACCTGCAGCTCGAGCAGCCGCTCCACCGCGTCCGCGCGGAACGTCTGCGCGCGATCCCGCCACTCCCCCGCAGCCTCGAGGCCGGCCTTGCGGAGCTTCTCGACCTGGCCTCGGAGCTCGCGCAAGTCCTTCCTCGAAACCTTCTGGACACGCGCGGAGAGGTCGTGGATGAGCTTCTGGGCGTCGTCCTCCAGCGACTCGAGCCGCGCCTGCGCTGCCTCGATGGAGTCGCGGATGAGTTCCTGCACCTTCGCTGCGCTTCGGGCGCTCTTGGCTTCGGCCATATGACCCTCCCGGTGTTGGTTGGAATCCCTCTACCGGTACGAATAACGCAGCGCGTCATCCCCGTCAAGCGCTCCTTCCCACATCGGCCCACCCGGGCCGCCCCTCGCGGGGGCGGTGGTCGGCGCCGACGGCCTCGCCGGGGCTCGCGAAGCCGTCCCGCCGCAGGCAGGCGGCGAGGTCGGCGAGCGCGCGGCGCGCGAAGAGCGGTCCCCCGTAGATGAACCCGGTGTACACCTGCACGAGCGACGCCCCGGCCCGCATGCGGGCGTAGAGGTCCTCGCCGCTCATGACGCCCCCGACCCCGACGATGGGGATGCGCCCTCTGGCGCGCGTGTAGCACCGCCGCAGCGCCGCAAGGGCGAGCGGCGCGAGCGGCGCCCCGGAGAGCCCGCCGGCCTCCCCGGCCCGCGGGTCCGAAGCCACCTCCCCGGGGCGGGCGACGGTGGTGTTCGTCGCGACCACGCCGGACGCCCCCACCGCGATCGCCACGTCCACCGCCTCGTCCAGCGCTTCCGGGGAGAGGTCGGGCGCGAGCTTCACGAGCAGCGGGCGCCGGAGCGGGCGCGCCCGCGCGACGCAGGCGGAGAGCAGCCGCTCGAGCGGCTCCCGCTCCTGCAGGGCGCGCAGCCCGGGGGTGTTCGGGGACGACAGGTTCACGACGAGGTAGTCGGCGAGCGGGCCGAGCCGGTCGATGCAAGCCAGGTAGTCGTCCGCGGCCCTCTCGTTCGGCGTGTCCTTGTTCTTGCCGATGTTCACGCCGAGGACGTAGCCGCGTTCCGGGCCGCCGAGGGCCGCGAGCCGGGCCCCACAGGCCTCCGCCCCCTGGTTGTTGAACCCCATGCGGTTCACGAGCGCCCGGTGGGCAGGCAGACGGAACAGCCGCGGACGCGGGTTCCCCGGCTGGGGGCGCGGCGTGATGGTGCCCACCTCGACGTGTCCGAACCCGAGCGCGCTGATGCCGGCCGCGACCCCCTCGCCCTTGTCGAACCCCGCCGCGAGTCCCAGTGGGCTCTCGAACTCGAGGCCCAGGCACCGGACCGCGAGGGCCGGGGGCGGTCGGGGGCGCAGCCTCCGGACGGCCGGCCTTCCGGCGAGGCGCAACAGCGCGGTCGCGAGTTTGTGGATGCGCTCCGGGTCGAAGCGGAACAAGAGCGCTCGCAGGATGCGCCAGAGCACGGGCGGCTCCTCTAGTGCCCGGGGGGAAGCGGTCCCCCGAGGTGCTCCCGCAGGAAGGCAAGCTCGAGGGTCGCGAGGCGCTCGGCGGTGTCCGGGTCGGCCGGCAGGTGCGTGACGCCCGGGAGCGGGACGAGCGCCGGCGGGCGGCCCGCGCGCGCGAGCGCGTCGGCGAGCTTCAGGGAGTGGAGGAAGTAGACGTTGTCGTCGGCGGTGCCGTGGACGACGAGGAGCGGGCGCTTCGCGTCCCTCGTCCAGGCGGCGAGCGAGCTGCGCTGGTAGGCGCCGGGGTCCTCGGCGGGGAGTCCCAGGTACCGCTCGGTGTAGTGGGTGTCGTAGTCGAGCCAGTCCGCGACCGGCGCGCCGGCCACCGCCGCCCGGTACACGTCGGGCCGCCGCAGCACCGAGAGCGCCGCCATGTAGCCGCCGAACGACCACCCCCGGACGCCGACCCGACCGAGGTCCATCTCCGGCACCTCGGCGGCGAGCGCCCGCAAGGCCTCCACCTGGTCGTCCAGGGTGGGGCCAGAGAAGTTCCCCTTGACGGCCCTCTCGAAGTCGCGCCCGAGGCGCATCGTCTCGCCCCGGTTCACGATGCGCACGACGAGGAACCCCTGGTCGGCGATCCACTGGAGGAGCGGCGCCTCGGACCGGAGCCGAAGGGGCGCGAGGTGCGTGGGTCCCCCGTAGACCTCGACGATCACCGGGTACCTCCACCCCGGGCGGAAGTCCCTCGGCCGGATGAGCGCTGCCGGCCAGCCGAGGCGACCCACCCGCCGGACCTCGGGACGGGCGCACGCCGGCGGCGCGATGGCCTCCGCGGGAAGGTCCGCGAGCCGCCGGCCGTCGGGCGCGAACACGGCCGTTCGCGTCCCCCCGGCGGGCTCGGAGGACGTGACGACGATGGGCCCGCCTCCCTCGGCGACGGTGGCGGAGAGGACCGCCGGGCGGGTGAGCGGGAGCGGCACCTCCTCCGGCGCCGACCCGGGTTTCACCCGGTACAGCCAGTCGGCCGTCGGGTCGCCGCGGGACCCGACGAAGTACACGAAGCCCGACGCCGGGTCGGCGCCGGCCCAGGCGGTGAATCCCCAGGCGGGCGGGACGAGCGAGCCCGCGAGCGACCCGTCCGGGCGGCGGACCTCGACCTCGGCGCCTCCGTTGCGCTCCGTGAACCAGGCGAAGCTCGCGCCGTCGGGGAGCGCGCGGGGAAAGGCAGGCTGGAGGTTCAGCCAGGCCCGGTCCTCCTCGACGAGCAGCGCCCTCGTGCGCCCCGTCGCCGGATCGATCCGGAGGAGGACCTCCTCGGTCTGCGGGCGGCTCTGGACGAGCGCGTAGAGCCCCGAACGGTCCCAGCGAACCTGCGCGAGGTACGGGTAGCGCGAACGGTCCCACTCGACCCACGCGACCTCTCCCCCCTTCGCGGGCACGATCCCCAGGCGCACGGCGGCGTTCGTCCGGCCGGCGCGCGGATACGCGAAGCGCACGGGGGAGCGCTCCGGGTGGGCCGGGTCGGCGATGGAGAGCTTCTCCACGCCGCCGTCGTCGACCTCCTCGAAGGCGATGGCGCGCGAGTCGGGAGACCACCAGTATCCCTCGCTGCGTCCCATCTCCTCCTGGGCGACGAACTCGGCGACCCCGTGCGTCTTCCACTCCGAGGCGCCGGTGGTGAGCACCCGCTCCCCGCCGCCCTCGAGGTCGAGGACGCGCAGCTCTCCCCCGCTCGCGAAGGCGAGCTGTCGGCCGTCGGGGGCGAGCCGCGGGTCGATCGCCCCCGGCGGGAGCGGGAGGCGGCGCACCGACCCTCTCTCCCGGTCCACCGCGTAGTGGCGACCGCCCGCCGCCGCGACGAGGGTGCGCCCGTCGCGGGAGAGCTCGTAGCGGGTGACGCCCCGCGCGGTGATGCGCTGGCGCTCGAGCCGCGCCGCCTCGGCGTCCGTGAGCCCCGCCCCGTCCGCCGCGAGCAGGCGCTCCGCGTCGAGGAGGAGCCGTGTCTCGCCGGTCGCGAGGTCCGTCGCGAACAGCGACTGCACGCCCGAGCGGGGGCCGGACCTCAGGAACAGCACTTCCCGGCCGCCGGGCGCGACCTCCGCCCGGACCGGGCGGCCGGCGCGGAAGCCCCGGGTCTCGGCGTACAGGCGCGGGAACGGGACGGCCGGGGGCGCGGGCGCCCCCCCCTCCCCGCACGGCGACTCGGCGAGGGCGAGCGCCAGCGCGACGGCCGGGAACGGGAGCATGGAGCGCTCTCTACCACGGGCGGCGCACCCGCTACATCTCCTTGTCCATGACGAGCGCGTCCTCGCCGTCGGCGTAGTAGCGCGGGCGCGCCCCTGCGTCGCGGTACCCGAGCGAACGGTAGAGGGCGATGGCCGCGCGGTTCGACCGGCGCACCTCCAGGGTGGCGATGCGGGCGCCCTGGGACCGGGCGCTCGCCTCCGCCTCGCCGAGGAGCGCTCGGGCGACGCCCTGGCGACGGGCCTCCGGCGCCACCGCGACGTTCAGCACGTGCAACTCGTCGTACACGAGCCAGCTAATGACGAAGCCCAGGATCCGCTCGCCGGAGGCCTCGCGGCGGGGCTCCGCCGCGAGCAGCACCGTCGAGAACTCGTGGGTGAGCTCGCGGCGCACGAGGTCCTCGGACCAGGGGTACGAGAAGGCCGCCCGCTCGATTTCCATGATGCGCGGGACGTCGGCGGCCCGCATGCGCCGGAACGCGAGCGCCGGCGCCTTCGAGCCCGGCCTCATGGGCTCCCTGCGAACTCGACGAGGACGCGGATCTCGCTTCGCGCGCGCAGGTCGGCGAGCAGGGCGCGCGTGTCGGCCTCGGCCCGCTCCGCGCCGAGCCGGGCCTTCACGGCGTCCTTCACCTCCGCGAAGGCCGCACCCCCGAGATCCGCGACGTGCGCGCGGTAGTAGGCCTCCGCCTCCGCGTCGCTCACCCGGATCCGACCGAGCCGCGACTCGAGGTAGCGCTGGACCCGGAGCGTCCGACGCAGCGTCCCGAGGAGCTCCTCCTCGGTGATGTCGAGGTCGTAGAGGAACGCGCGGTAGTCCTCCGGCCGGGGGAACCGCTTCTGGAACCGCGCCAGCGCGGCGACCGCGTCCGCGCGCTCGACCTCGAAGACCTTGAGGCGCACCGCCTCCTCGTAGAGGAGGATCTGGTCCACGTACCAGCTGAGGGAGGCGGCCAGGGCGCCCGCGTCGAGGGGCTTGTAGGCCGCCTCGAGGCCGCCTGCCGAGACGAGCGCGATGCGCCCTTCCTCCGCGACCTTGGACCGGGTGACCACGCGGGCCTCGCCGCGGGAAGGCTTGACGACGGCCACCACCTCGTCGAGGAGGCGCCCCGGGGCCACGCCGCCGTCGGGCGCCCCGGGACCCGCCCAGGCGTCACCGGCGACGGCGGCGAGCACCGAGAGCGCCGCTCGCCTGAGGGTCCCCGCGGCCGCGAACACCGGCGGATTCTAGCTCCGGGCCGGGCGTGCGGCGAGAACGAACGTTGACGAAGGGCGCGGCGGCGTTACGTTTTCGCCGTGCCCGACCGCGACCTGTACGCCATCCTGGGCGTGGCGAGGAACGCCTCGACGGACGAGATCCGCCGCGCGTACCGCCGCCTCGCGAAGAAGTACCACCCCGACATGAACCCGGGGAACAAGCAGGCCGAGGAGAAGTTCAAGGAGATCACCGCCGCCCATGAGGTCCTGAACGACCCGAAGAAGCGCAAGCTCTACGACGAGTTCGGGCCCGACGCCCTCCGCACGGGGTTCGACGAGAAGACCGCGGATGCGTACCGACAGTGGAAGAGCCAGGGCGGGCGGCAAGGCCAGGAAATTCCCTTCGATCTCGGGGACTTCGAAACCGTCAACGTCGGGGGCTTCGGGTCCTTCGATTTCGGCGAACTCTTCGGCGACCTCTTCGGGCGCGGCCGCGGCACCGCCCGGCGCGGGAGGGCCGGCCCGACCGCCGGGACGGACGCCGAGGCGCAGCTCGAGGTGGACCTGAAGGACGCCGTGCTCGGCGCGGAGAGGGACCTCCGCGTGGACCAGCGAACGCTCCGCGTGAAGATCCCCGCCGGGGTCACCGACGGCTCCCGCATCCGGCTGGCCGGCCAGGGCGGGGCGGGGGCGAGCGGCGGGGCGGCCGGAGACCTCTACCTCGTCGTCCGGCTGCGGGACCACCCTTCGGTTCGGCGGGAGGGACGCGACCTGTACGTCGACCTCCCCCTGACCGTCCCCGAGGCGGCCCTGGGGGCGGAGGTCCTCATGCCCACCTTCGAGGGGCCCGTGAAGCTGCGCGTCCCGCCCGGGTTCCAGTCTGGCAAGCAGCTGCGCCTGCGCGGGAAGGGGCTCCCCGACCTGAAGGGGGGCCCGCGCGGGGACCTGTATGCGGTCGCGAAGATCGTCCTGCCCGAGGAAACGGCCGACCTCGAGAAGGCCGTCCGGCCCCTCGAGCGCCTGTACAAGGGCGATCCGCGCGCCGCCCTCTCGTTGTAGAAGGGGCCCATGGGGATCTTCGACATCTTCGGCTCCCGGGAGTCCCGGGACCAGGCGGCGATGAGGCGCCTCGCGCAGAAGCTCACGCAGAAATGGGGGCCGCCGGAGAACCGGGAGAAGGTCATCGAGCAGCTCGGGGAGATGGCAACGCCCGCGGCCCTGAAGACCCTGTGCCTGCGCTTCACCATCCGCTCCGAGGTGGGCATCCAGGACGACGAGGAGAAGGAGCGCACGCGCGCGCTCCTCGTCGAGGCGGGGGCCGAGGCGCTTCGCCCCGTGAAGGAGTTCATCGCCGAACAGGAGTCGGGGGTCGCCTGGGGGCTCCGGGTCCTCGCGGCGCTGGCCCCGCCCGAGGAGGTGCTCGGGACCGTCCTCTCGCTCCTCCAGCGCCTCTCCGGCGAGTACACCCGCGATCCCGAGAAGAAGCTCGTGCTCCTCTCCTGGCTGCTCGAGCACCCGGACCTGCTCGGGCGCACCCCAGCGGGCGGTCCGACCGTCGACGAGGGCGTCCTGCCGCTCCTCGAGGACTTCGTCGACGACGTGCGCATCGGCGCCACCCGCGTGCTCGGCGCGGCGGCACCCGCCGAGGCCCGGCGCGACGCCCTCATCGCCCTCCTGCTCCGGGACCGGGAAAACGCCCGGGTCCGCGGCGAGGTCCTCGCGGCGCTCGCGGGCCTGGGGGCCGACGTGAAGGGGCACCGCCCGGACGTCGAGGCCCTTCTCGTCGAGCCCTTCTATCTGGACCGCGAGGGCCGGGTGAAGAAGCGCGGCGGCTAGGGCCTTGGCCTCGAAACGGATAGACTCCCGCCGTGGACGCGAGAGAGAGCGACTCACCGCCCCGTCCGCCGCGGGCGCGGCGTAGCCTCCTCGACCGCTGGTTCGATTCCATCCGCCTTCCCGCGGACCTGGGCCGCGACCTCGGGGCGCTCGCAGAGCGGGGCAGCCTGGTCTTCGCGATGCGCTCCTCGGGCCTCATCAACTACCTGTACCTGAAGTGGCTGCTTCGGCGGCTGCGCCTCCCGCCGCTGCGGGTGGCGGTGAACTTCGTGGGCCTCTTCGGGTGGCTCGCCGCCGTCTGGCGCAGCCGCCGGGCGCTGCTCGAGTCGGCCTCCCGGGGGGGGTCGTCGGCGGTCGTGTTCCTGAACTCGCCGGAGCCGCAGCGCGACCCCTTCGCCGCGCTCGTGGGGCTCCAGCGCGAGATGGATCGGCCCGTGTACCTCGTCCCGCTCATCCTCGTCTGGAGCCGGCGGGCGCAGCGCCTGCGCCCGCCCATCTGGGAGGCGGTGTGGGGCTCGCCGGAGTCCCCGACGACGCTCCCCGCGGCCGTGGCGTTCCTCAGCAACTACCGGCGCGCGTTCCTCCGGGTGGGGCGCCCCGTCGACCTGCGGTCCTTCGTCGTCGATCGGGCCGACGAGAGCGACGCCTCGCTCGCGCGCAAGGCTCGCGGCACCCTCCACCACCACCTCGCGAAGGAGCTCCGCGCCGCCGTCGGCCCTCCCCTGAAGGCGCCGTCCCGGGTCGAGGAGAAGGTCCTTCGCGATCGCCACCTGCGACAGGTCGTCTCCCACGTCTCCCGGCAGGGCGGGCGCTCGGCGGCGTCGGCGGAGCGAGAGGCGCGCCGCGACCTGCGCGAGATCGCGAGCCGGTACGCGCCGCTCTTCATCGAGTTCATGCGCCCGGTGCTCAAGTGGACCTTCCGGCGCCTGTACGAGCGCATCGAGGTCGACGAGAAAGGGCTCGCGGAGCTGCGCCGCGTCGCTGCGGACAACCCGCTCGTGCTCTGCCCGTCGCACAAGAGCCACGTGGACTACCTCATCCTCTCCTACGTCTTCTACGAGAACGGGCTCACCCCCCCGCACGTCGCCGCGGGCATCAACCTCGCCTTCTGGCCCTTCGGCTCCATCGCCCGCCGGGGCGGGGCCTTCTTCATCCGCCGCAGCTTCCGCGGCGACAAGATCTACAGTGCCACGCTGCGCGCCTACGTGAAGTACCTCCTGCGGGAGCGATTCACTCAGGAGTTCTTCCCCGAGGGGGGGCGCTCCAGGACCGGGAAGCTCCTCTTCCCGAAGACCGGCCTCTTCTCCATGGAAGTCGACGCCTGGCTCGACGGCGCCGCCAACGACGTCCTCTTCGTCCCCATCGCCGTCGACTACGAGCGGCTCGTCGAGGGCTCGAGCTACGTCCGGGAGCTTTCCGGCGGGGAGAAGAAGAAGGAGAGCCTCGGCGACCTCCTCGGGACGCCCCGCGTGCTCCTGCGGCGCTACGGCCGCATCTACGTCCAGTTCGGGGCGCCGGTCTCGCTGCGCGAGCTCGCCGAGCAGCGGCGCAAACTCGGGGCCGCGAGCCTCACGCTCGACGAGCAGGACCGCGAGACGGACTCCAAGCGCCGCCTTGTCGAGCAGCTCGCGAACCGCGTCACCTCCGGCATCGCGGAGGTGGTCACGGTGACCCCGGTGAGCCTGGTCGCGACGGCCCTTCTCGCCCACGTCCGCCGCGGGGTGAGCGCCGAGGAGGTCGGCCGCCGCGTGCGCCTGCTCCGCGACCTCGCCGCCGAGGAGAACGCTCGCGTGCCGGCCGACCTGGTGGACGCCTCCCCGGACCCGCAGCAGCCAGGCCCGGTGGGCAAGGCGCTCGCCACCTTCGCTGCCGAGCGCCTCGTCGCCGTCCGGGAGGCGGCCGGTCACGTCATCTACCAGGTCGTGGACGAGAAGCGGCCGCTCCTCGACTTCCACCGCAACGCCCTGCTCAATCGCTTCGTGGCGCTGTGCCTCGCCTCCCAGGCCGTTCGCGCGTCGGGCCAGGCCGCCCCGCTCGAGGAGGTGCGCGACCGGGTGCGCTGGCTGTCGCGCCTCTTTCAGCTCGAGTTCATGTACCCCGCCGGGACCACGTTCGAATCGGTCTTCCGAGAGAAGCTGGGAGTGCTCTCCCGCCTCGGGGTCGCGAGCGTCGAGGACGGCGTGCTCCGGCTGGGGAAGGACCGGGAGACCCTCGACTTCCTCGCCGACATGGTGCGCCCCTACCTCGAAGCCTACCGGCTCGCCGCGGAGACGGTCCGGGCGGCGGGGGAGGAAGGGCACCCGGCGGACAGGAAGGCCCTGGTGCAGGCGGGGCTGGAGCGCGGCCGTGCCGACTTCCTCGCCGGCCGCATCCTGCTGCGCGAATCCCTGTCCAAGGCCACCCTCGAGAACGCCATGGAGTGGCTCTCCGGCCAGGGCGCCTTCGCCGCAGACGCGTCCGGGCGCCGCACGGTCGCCCAGGAGTGGCGCGGGGAGTCCTCGACGCACCTCGTCGAGACCCTGGGCCGGCTCCTCGCGTCCTGACCCCGGTCAAGGGTGCATCCTTCCCCTCTTTCTTTGGCTCTCCCGATCGGGCTATCCTGCCCGTTCCCTCCCCCCCGCTCGACCGGGGCGAGGGTTTGCGCAGTCACCTCTCAGGAATTCACTCGGACCCCAGGAGACAGAGCGATGGGTGATAGGATTCTTCACAAGGGCCTGAAGAGCAAGGTGATGTCGGCGGAGGCCGCCGCTGCCTTGATCCCGAACGGTGCCGTCGTCGGCATGTCGGGCTTCACCGGCGCTGGCTATCCCAAGGCCGTCCCGATGGCGCTCGCCAAGCGCGCCCTCGACGAGCGGATCCGCGGGCAAAAGTATCGACTGCGCGTCCTGACCGGCGCCTCCACGGGCCCGGAGCAGGACACCATCATGAGCATCACCGAGGCACAGGAGTTCCGCTTCCCCTACCAGGGCGACGCGGCTGCCCGCGAGAAGATCAACAGCGGCCTCATCGAGTACCAGGACATGCACCTGTCGCACGTCGGCACCCTCGTGCGGTACGGGTACTACGGCAAGGTCAATTTCGCGGTCATCGAGGTCACGAAGATCCGCGAGGACGGCTCGCTCATCTACAGCTCGTCGTGCGGCGGCAACAACGTCTACCTGGAGCACGCCGAGAAGATCATCCTCGAGGTGAACCACTGGCAGGACGAGCGTCTCGAGGGGATGCACGACGTCTTCTCGATGAACCCCAAGCATGGCGAGCGCAAGCCCATCCCGCTGCTCACGTCCGACGGTCGCGTGGGCTCCCCGTACCAGGTCATCGACCCCTCGAAGGTGGTGGCGGTCGTCGAGACCAACAACGCGGACCGCAACGCCCCCTTCAAGGCGCCCGAGGAGATCCACAAGCGCATCGCCCAGCACATCCTCGACTTCCTCGACGGCGAGGTGAAGGCGGGGCGCCTCCCGAACAACCTGACGCCGCTGCAGTCCGGCGTGGGCAACATCGCGAACGCCGTGCTCGTCGGCCTGAACGAGGGCCACTTCGAGAACATGACGAGCTACACCGAGGTCATCCAGGACGGCATGCTCGACCTGCTCGACTCCGGCAAGCTCAAGATCGCGTCGGCCACGGCCTTCTCGGTCTCCCCGGCAGGGCAGGAGCGGTTCAACAAGAGCATCGACCGCTACCGCAAGCAGATCATCCTGCGCCCGCAGGAGATCTCGAACAACCCGGAGGTCATCCGCCGGCTCGGCTGCATCGCGATGAACGGGTTCGTCGAGGCGGACATCTACGGCCACGTGAACTCGACCCACATCGCCGGCAAGGGCATCGAGAACGGCATCGGCGGGTCGGGTGACTTCGCCCGCAACTCCGCCTACACGATCTTCATGTCCCCGGCCACGGCCAAGGACGGCAAGATCTCCGCCATCGTCCCCTTCGCGACGCACATCGACCACACCGAGCACGAGGTGAACGGCATCGTCACCGAGTACGGCTTCGCCGACCTCCGGGGCAAGAGCCCCAAGGAGAAGGCGAAGGAGGTCATCGAGAAGGCGGCCGCTCCCGAGTACCGCCCGATCCTCTGGGACTACGTGAAGCGCGCCATGAAGAACCCCAGCGCCGGCCTCCACTCGCCGCACATGTTCGAAGAGGCTTTCGCGTTCCACACCCGGTACCTGAAGACCGGCGACATGCGCCCCAAGAAGTAGGCGCCCGCCGCTCGCGGTCCGACGGCCGCTCCGCCACCGGCGGAGCGGCCGTTCTCGTTGGAGCGCTGCTAGAGTATCGCCATGGCCCTCGACCTCGACCTCGCTCTCGACACCGCCCGGCGGGCCGTGCAGGCCGCCTCGGTCGCGAGCCTCCGCCACTTCCGACGGGGCGTCCGCGTCGAGGTGAAGCCGGACCGGACGCCCGTCACCGCCGCGGACCGCGATGCCGAGACGGCGATCCTGGACGTGCTCCGCGCGACCTTCCCGGGCCACGCCGTCCTCGGGGAGGAGACCGGCGCCCACGCCGGGGCGGCCGACTCGCGCTGGATCGTCGACCCCATCGACGGCACCCGGGGCTTCACCCGCGGGGGCTCCTTCTGGGGTCCGCTCGTGGCGCTCCAGCACGAGGGCGCGATCGTCGTCGGCGCCATGGCGATGCCGGCGCTCGGCGAGGTCTACTGGGCGGCGCGCGGGCGCGGGGCCCACCTGCAGCGCCGAGGCGAGCCCGCGGTGCGGCTCCAGGTGTCCGGCGTCCGCGACTGGGGCGAGGCCACACTCTCCCTCGGCGAGTTCCGCGGGATCTTCACGCCCGAGCGCGAGGCGCGGCTCGTCGACCTCGGACGATCGGCCGCCCAGGTGCGCTGCTACGGGGACCTCGCCGGAGCGGCGATGGTGCTGCAGGGGCGCGCCGAGGCTTGGATCGAGGCCGGGGTGAAGATCTGGGACCTCGCCCCGCTCCCGATCCTCGCAGCGGAGGCCGGTGGCCGGTTCACGGACCTCGCGGGCGAGCCGACCGTCGAGTCGGGGAACTGCGTACTGTCGAACGGGCTCGTCCACGCCGCGGTGCTCGCCGGGCTCGCCGCGACCCCCTGAGGCTTCGCCGAGATACGGGCCGGCGCCGCCGGTCCGGCGCGCCTCGGCCGCGCGCCACACCCCGTCTGGGCCCTGCCGCGCCGGGCCCCGGGGAATAAGCCCGCTGCCGCCGGCCCTTCGGCCTGCCCCGCGATAGCGGCGTCCACGGAAAGGAACACACTATGTCGACGAGCATCCGCCATCTCACCCTGCTTGCCGCGGTCGGCCTCGTAGGCCTCGCAGGGACCGCCGCCGCGGCTGATCGCCCGTACACGGAGGGCCCGGTGTCGATCGTGACGGCGATCCGCACCGAGAATGGCATGTGGGACGACTACCTCGCCTTCGTCGCCACCTCTTGGAAGACGGAGATGGACGCCGCCAAGCAGGCGGGCCTGATCGTGGGTTACGCCGTCTACTCCACGGTCCCGCGAAACCCCAACGAGCCCGACCTCTACCTCGTCGTCACCTACAAGAACTTCGCCGCCTTCGACGGCCTCTCCGCCAAGATGGACGCGATCACCGAGAAGTTCTCCGGGTCCCTCCAGAAGGCCAACGCAGAGACGACCGCGCGCGGCAAGATCCGGAAGATCCTCGGCGACGAGATGATCCAGCAGCTCATTCTCAAGTGATGCGCCTCGCGCGGGAAGAGTCGCGGCGTCCCTTCCGCGGCCCTTCCGCGCGCGCGGGCCGGAGCGCGAGGCGCACGATCGGCCGCCTCGGCGAGCGGCGCGCCACCTCCTCGAAGCCCTCGGCCCGGAAGGCCGTGGCGAGCCCCGTGTAAACCGAGGCGTCCGCCACCTTGGCGGCTGCATCCACCGGGTACCCTTCCAGCGTCCGGGCGCCCCGCCGCCGGGCGTGCGCGGCGGCTGCCTCGAGCAGCGCGCGGGTGACCCCCTGCCGGCGGAACGGGCGCGCCACGAAGAAGCAGGTGACCGACCAGACCTCCGCGTCGTCCACCGGCGCGAGGAGACGGGAGCGCGCGAGGCGCGGGTAGGCCCGGCGCGGCTCGACGGCGCACCAGCCCACGGGTTCCGCCCCGGCATACGCGAGGAGGCCCGGGACCGCCCCGGAGCGGACCAGGCGGGCGAGCGCCCTGCGGTTTCCTTCGCCGCGCCCGGCCCGGTACTGCGCCCGCGTCGTCTTCCACCACATGCACCAGCAGCCCGCACAGGCGCCGTTCGGGCCGAAGAGCCTTTCCAGGTCGCCGAAGCGCCGTGCCGTGAGCGGGCCGAACGTCAGGGCGGGCGCCGACCGGTCGCGGACGCGCGCCGGGCTCACGACTGCGCCCTCCGGAACAGGTCGACGACCGCTCCCTCGCGACCCGCGGAGCGGGCGCGCCCTCGGGACCACTCCCGGAGCGCCTTGATCTCCTCCTCGTAGGTCTTGAAGAGGGGCACGAGGTCCTGGGCCACGCGCCGGAGGTCGGCATTCTCGAGATCCCGGCCGCTCGCGAAGGCCCGGTGCAGCGCGCCGACGACGACCTGCTCGAGCTCCGCCCCGGAGAAGTGCTCGCAGGCCTCCGCCAGCACCGGGAGGTCGAACGCCGACGGGTCGCGCCCCCGCTTGCGAAGGTGCACCGCCAGGATGGAGCGGCGCGCGGTCTCGTCCGGGAGGTCGACGAAGAAGAGCTCGTCGAACCGGCCGCGGCGCAAGAGCTCCGGGGGCAGCCGCGAGACGTCGTTCGCGGTGGCGACGGCGAACACCGCGCCCTCCCGCTCCTGCAGCCAGGTGGAGAACGCCCCGAGGAGACGGGAGGCGCGGGCGTCGCCCCCCTGCCCCGGCGTGCTGCCCGCGAACCCCTTCTCGATCTCGTCCACCCACACCGCCACCGGTGCGATGGCCTCGGCGGCCGCGAGCGCCCGGGCGAGGTTCTCCTCGGCGCCCTCCCCGGCCCCGAGCACGCGTGGCAGGTCGAGGCGCACGAGCGGCACCCCGAGCTGGGCGGCCGCCACCTTCGCGGCGAGTGACTTCCCGCACCCCTGCACGCCGACGAGCAGGACGCCCCGCGGGGTGGGGAGGCCATAGCGCCGCGCGCCGGGGCGGAAGGCCATGGCGCGCTCCGCCATCCAGCTCTTGAAGGTCTCGAGGCCTCCGAGGTCCTCCTCGGACCGCCCGGACTCCACGAGCTCGAGGCCGAGGTCCCGGGAGAGGATGCGCTTCTTCTCCTCCTGGACGAGCGCTGCGGCGGCAGGGCCGAAGGTCGGGTCGGCGCGCATGGCGCGAAGGAAGGCCCGCCGCGCCTGCGTCTCGGTGAGGCCGCGCGCGGCGCCCAGCACCCGGTGGCGGTTCTCCGGGTCGGCCGGCCCCGGTGCCACCGCGGCGAGGAGCGCCGCGAGCTCCTCCTCCGACGGGAGCGGCAGGCGCAGCACCGCCACGTCCGCGGCGAGCCCGTCGGGCACGAGCACCCGCGGCGCCACGATCGCCAGGCACCGTCCCTCGGCGGCGAGCCGCGGCAAGGCGTCGCGAATCCGCCGCACCACACGCGGATCGGCGAGCGCCTCGTGAAAGTCGAGGAGCACACCCAGAAACGGCGCAGGTGCCTGGAGCGCCGCCTCGACCGCCGCGAGCGGCGACTTGGCCGACGGGGCCAGCGGGTCGAGCCCCCGGACCGCCGACCAGACGGCGACGTTCGCGTCGAAGGCCTGCGCCGCGGATTCGCAGAAGCGGACGGCGCGCTCCTCCTCGGCGGTCGCGAGGTAGACGATGGGCGTCCCGGCCGACCACAGCTCGGCGATCTCTCTCGCGAGCGGCGTCACCGCTGCCCCTCGGCGTCGGCGGTGGATCGCATCGCCTCCTCGAAGGAGGTCGCGCCCGCGGCCACCTTGAGGACCGCGTGCTCCCGCAGCGTCCGCAGGCCGTCCTGGCGGGCGGTGCGCCCGAGCACCTCCGGCGTGGCGCCGTCCGCCACGAGGTGGCGCAGGCGCGGGTTCACGGTCAAAACCTCGAAGATCCCGGTCCGGCCGTAGAACCCCGTGAAGCGGCACTTCGGGCAGCCCACCCCGCGCCGCGCCACGAGCTTCCCGGCGTGGTCCTCGGGGTGGCGGACGCCGAGGTCCGCGACCTGGTCCGCGGTGAGCAGCACGTCCTCGGCGCACCCGGGGCACACCTGGCGCACCAGCCGCTGGGCGACGACGCCGGTGAGCGTCGCGGAGATGAGAAAGCCCGGCACGCCCAGGTCGCGCAGGCGCGCGACCGCGCCGACGGTGTCGCTCGTGTGGAGCGTCGTGAGCACCAGGTGGCCGGTGAGCGCCGCCTGCACCGCCTGGGAGGCGGTCTCGGCGTCCCGAACCTCGCCCACCATGACGACGTCCGGGTCCTGCCGGAGCACGTGGCGGAGAGCCTCGGCGAACCCGGTCCCGGTCTTCGGGTTCGCGGCGATCTGATTGAAGTCCTCGTGAACCATCTCGATGGGGTCCTCGATGGTAACGATGTTGATCTCCGGGGAGGCGAGCGCCTGGAGCGCCGAGTAGAGCGTCGTCGTCTTCCCCGACCCGGTCGGCCCGGTCACGATCACCATCCCGTGCGGCCTCTCCAGCCAGCGCTCGAACTGCTCGCGCTCGTCGGAGAGGAAGCCGAGCTCTGACAGGTCTCGGACGAGGACCTGCTGGTCGAGGATGCGTACCACGATCTTGTCGCCGAAGGCGGTCGGGATGGTGGAGACGCGCAGCTCCATCTCCGTGTCGCCGCGGGCCGTCCGGATTCGTCCGTCCTGCGGGCGCCGCGCCGAGATGTCGAGGCGGCTCATGATCTTGAGCCGGTTGGAGATGGCGCCGTGGACGACCTTGGGGATGCGGTAGACGGGGTGCAGCACACCGTCGATGCGCATGCGGATGATCGACTCCTCGCGGCGCGGCTCGACGTGGATGTCGCTCGCCCGTTGCTCGAAGGCGTAGTGGAGCAGGTACTCGACCGCGGCGACCACCGGCTCGCTCGAGGCCTCGAGCGCGTCGAGGCCCGAGAGGTTCACGAACTGCTCGAGGTTTCCGATGTCGGGAACCTCGCCCGCCGCGGGCGCGCCGACCTGGGTCTGGGCCTCCCGGATCTGCTCGCGGAACCCGTAGATCTCGGCGATGGCCCGGTGGATGTCGGCCGGCGCCGACAGGACCGGCTCGATGGCCATCCCGGTGAGGGCGTGGAGGTTCTCGAAGAGCTCCCGGTCGAAGGGGTTGGCCGCTGCCACGACGAGGGCGCCATTGCGGCGCTCGAGGGGGAGGACGGCGTGCTTGCGCGCGAAGGGGCGCGATAGGGTCCGCGTGATGAGCTGCGCGTCCAGCTTGAGCGGGTCGATCTTCCGGTAGCCGAGGCCGACCGCGTGGGCCACGGCCTGGGTGGCCTTGTCCTCGTCGACGACTTCGTTGTCGCGCCGCGCGTCCGGGAACTGGAAGGACGCGAGGAGCTCGATCGGCGACAGGTCGGCGCGCCTCAGGGCGCGCCCCCCCCTGACCGCCTGGTCCTTGAGGAGCTTGGCGCGCTGGACGTTCTCCCGGGCGAAGGCGGTCCGGCGGTCGTCGTCGCGCAGGATTCCCTGGCGCTGCAGGGCCTCGGCGACGAACTCGAGGCTGAAATCGCTCGCTCGGTGTGCGGGCATGAACGCGAAGCGATCCTATCGCGGGACCCGCGCGGCGGCGAGCGCCCGGCGCGGCCCGTCGATGTGGTCAGAACACCTTCATCCGCGCGACCGCGCGGAGGTCAGATCGCTCAGCCGACGGGGCCGCAGCCCGGTGCGGCCCGGGAGCCCCCCTCCCCGCCGCCGGCGCGGGCCGCCGGCCGGGACATGACCTTCTCGACCTCGCGGCCTTCGCAGTGGGGACACTTCACCGCCACCTCGTCGCTCCTGCGGACGATGAGCTCCTCGAAGATCCGGTCGCACTTCCTGCAGGCGTACTCGTAGATGGGCATCCGCCGGTGAGAGCCGATGCGGCGAGAAAGGGTTCGTGCGTCCACCCTCGCACGCTCGAGGGGCGCGTGGTATGGCTCGTCACTCCCCGGGCGCGGCCCGGGGCCGGGGAGGGCCGATGCCGGGTCCGGCTGGCGGTTCGAAGCCTCGCATCCTGATCGTGGACGACGAGCCGCGCATGGGCAAGGCGATGGAGCGGCTTCTCGCTCCCCGCTACGAGGTCACCGTGGCGGTCTCGGGGCGCCAGGCGCTCGCCCTCCTGGAGGGCGGAACCGAGGTGGACGCCATCGTCTGCGATCTCATGATGCCGGTGATGACCGGCATCGAGATGTACGAGGTGCTCCGCGCGCAGCGGCCCGGGCTCGCTGCACGCGTGGTCTTCATGACCGGGGGCGCCTACACCGACGAGGCCCAGGAGTTCCTCGCGCAGAGCCCCCAGCGGCGCCTCAACAAGCCCTTCCGCCCGGACGAGCTCGAGCAGGCAATCCGGAGCGTGATCGGCGGCTAGCGGCGACGGCGCTTCTTCGGCGTGGCGGACCCGCCCAGGCGGAGCCTCTCGCGGTCGTAGAGCCGGATGGCGGCCCGCAGCACCTCGAGGGCCTCCTTCCTCCCCTGCGGCTCGCGGACGAGCACCTTCTTGTTCTCGAGCGCCTTGTAGTCCTCGAAGAACCGGCGGAGCTCGCGCAGCCGGTGCTGCGGCAGCTCGGCGATGTCGGCGATGTCCGCGTACTCCGGGTCGTCGGCGCTCACGGCGACGAGCTTGTCGTCCTCGCCCTTGTCGTCCCGCATCCGCATCACGCCGATGACCTTCGCCTGCATGATGGCGAGCGGCACGATCGGCTCCTGCGCGTAGACCAGGATGTCCAGTGGATCGCCGTCGTCGCAGTACGTGCGCGGGACGAAGCCGTAGTTCGCCGGGTAGTGGACGGCGGAGTACAGGATGCGGTCGACGCGCAGGAGCCCGCTCGACTTGTCGAGCTCGTACTTCACCTTGGAACCCGCCGGGATCTCGATGACCGCCGGGATGGGTTCCTCGACGTAGCGGGGCAGCTCTACGTCATGCCACGGGTGGAACGCCATGGATCCCCTCCGGGAGCGGACACTACCGCGAAAGCGGCCCGGGCGGGGAAGCCGCTAGATCCCGCCGCCCTTGTCCCAGCGCTCCTCGCGGGCCTCTCCCTGCGTGATCCGGCTCCCGGGCGGAACCGGACGCGTCACCCAGACGTTGCCACCGATCGACGATCCCTTCCCGACGACGATGCGCCCGAGGATGGTCGCCCCCGCGTAGATGACGACGTCGTCCTCGACCACCGGGTGGCGGTCGATGCCCTTGATGGGGTTGCCGTTCTCGTCGAGCGGGAAGCTCTTCGCGCCCAGGGTGACGCCCTGGTAGATGCGAACGCCCTTGCCGATGACGCTCGTCTCGCCGACCACCACGCCGGTGCCGTGGTCGATGAACAGCTTCTCACCGATGCGCGCCCCGGGGTGGATGTCGATCCCCGTCAGCGTGTGGGCGTACTCGGTGATGATGCGCGGGATGAGCGGGACGCCGAGGACGTGGAGCTCGTGCGCGACCCTCTGGTTCGTGACCGCGAACACGCCCGGGTACGCGAAGATCGCCTCGTCGCGCGTCTTCAGCGCCGGATCGCCCTCGTAGGCAGCCTCCACGTCGGAGGCCACGAGCCGCCGGACCGCCGGGAGCCGCGTCGCGAACCTCCGCACGGCCTCCCGGGCCGCGCCCGCGCAGTGGGCGCACGTGTCGAAGTCGTGCTTGTCGCAGAAGGCGATCGCCCTGCGGATCTCCTCCTCGAGCGACCGGAGCAGTCGGTCCAGGGTCGACCCCACGTAGTAGGCGAGCGTGTCGGCCCTGAGGTCCGCCTCGCCGAAGTAGCCGGGGAAGAAGACCGAGCGGATCTCCTCGACGATCTCGATCACCCGCCCGCGCGAGGGGAGCACCATCCGGCTGTGGCCGGCGAGGATGGGCGCCGCGTCGCGGCACAGCTCGTCGACGACGGAGGCGATGCCGAGGTCGGGCTTGGGCGGGGTCATCGGGGCTCCTTCCGGGAGAGACCTAGATATGCCGGGTGCCGCGCCCGATCAAGGATCGCGGCGCGAACCGTCGCGAGTGCCCGACGGCACCTCCCTCGCGGCCGCCCCGCCCGGCTCGGGCACCGCGCCCGCCCCGTGGAAGAACCCATGGACGGTGCACGCGCGTTCGGGCCCGATCCCGGGCACGAGCGCGATCTCCTCGAGAGACGCCTCCCGGACGCGCTTCAGCGAGCCGAAGTGGCGGAGCAGCGCGCGGCGGCGCCCCTCCCCGATGCCCGGGATCTCCTCCAGGACCGACTCCAGGTTCCGGGCGCGCCGGAGCTTGCGGTGGAACTCGACCGCGAACCGGTGGGCCTCGTCCCGGATCCGCACGAGCGCGAACAGCTCCGCCGAGTTCTGCCGCAGCACGATGGGGTCCTTGCGCCCGGGCACGAAGACCCGCTCCGGGCTCCGCGCCGCCTCGGCGACGTAGCCCCGGTCGGCGCGCTCCGCGGCGGCCGCGAGGGCGACCCCCCCGGGGGCGCGCCGCCCCACCACCCTCGCCGTGCCGAGCGCCCCGGCGTCGAGCGTGCGGCTCTTCGCGAGCGACACCATCTGCACGAAGGGGACGCCCGGGTTGCCGGGGATGGGCTTCGTGGGGATGCCTAGGTCGCCCGCCGCCGCCAGCGCCGCGCCGAGCTGCCCCTTGCCCCCGTCGATCACGATCAGGTCGGGCATGGCGCCCTCCGCGAGCGCCCGCCGGAGCCGCCGGGTGAGGACCTCGTGCAGCATGGCGAAGTCGTCCTGGCCGGGGACGCCGCGCACCTTGTAGCGGCGATAGTTCGCCTTGTCCGGCTGGCCGTCCCTCATGGAGACGCCCGACCCGACCGCGAGGGAGCCCTGGAAGGTGGAGATGTCGTAGCACTCCATCCACCGCGGCTCGCGCGACAGGTGGAGCGCGCGGGTGAGGGCCGCGAGCGTCTCCTCGCGCCGCTCCCCCTCCTCCCGCCAGCTGCGGAAGGACTGCTCCGCGTTCCTTCGCGCCACCTCGAGCAGGTCGAGCTTCGCGCCGCGCTGGGGGACGAGGATGCGGACCCTCCGGCCCCGACGTTCGGAGAGGACGTCGGCGAGCGCCCCGGCGTTCGCCGGTTCGAGCGGGACGAGCACCTCCTCGGGCGGCCCTACCCGCTCGTAGTAGAGGCCGAGGAACGAGGAGACGAGCTCCTCGCCGGGGAACTCCTGGCCGGTGAAAGGCCAGGCCCGCGACTCCTGGAGCTTGCCCGATCGCATGGAGAGCACCTGGATCACGAGGTCCGGCCCTTCTCGGTGGATGCCGACCACGTCCCGGTCGGCCTGGTCCTCCATGAGCACGCGCTGCTTCTCCAGGCTGCGCTCCACGGCCGCGATCTGGTCGCGGAGCCGCCCGGCCTCCTCGAAGCGCAGCTCCCGCGCCGCCTCCTGCATTCGCGCGCGCAACCGCGGCACGAGCTCGCTCTCTCGCCCCTCCAGGAAGGCGACCGCGTCCGCCACGCTCTCCCGGTACTCGCCCTCGGGCACCTCGTAGACGCACGGCGCGGGGCACCGGTGGATCTGGTAGAGGACGCAGGGCCTGCGCCGGTGCTCGAAGACGTGGTCGCTGCAGGTCCGAAGCTGGAACCAGCGGTTCACGACCCGGAGCGTCTCTCGGATGGAGCTCGCGCTGGAGTAGGGGCCGAAGTAGCGGGCGCCATCCTCCCGGCGCTGCCGCGCACGCGTCACCTCGAGGCGCGGATACGGGTGTCGCTCGTCGAGGCGCAGGACGATGAAGTCCTTGTCGTCGCGGAGCCGGACGTTGAAGCGCGGCTTGTGCTTCTTGATGAGCTCGTTCTCGAGGAGGACCGCCTCCTTCTCCGAGCGGGTGACGATGACGTCGACGTCGCCGAGGAGGTCGTCGAGCAGCGGGACGAACAGACGGTCGTCGCCGCCGCGGTCGAAGTAGCTGCGAACCCGGGTGCGGAGCGACGCCGCCTTGCCCACGTACACGACCGTCCCCGCCCGGTCGCGCATGAGGTAGCAGCCCGGCTCGGCGGGGAGCTCGTCGAGCCTCTTCTTGAGCGACGCGTCCATCCCGAAGGCGGCTCCTCCCTCCCCGCTCCCCTACCGCCGCCGGCGCCGCTGGGGCCGCCGCGTTCCGGGCCGCCCGAGCGCCTCCGCGGCCGCGACCGCCCCGCTCCCGAGCAGCCCCTTCGCTCCTGCGGTGCGGCGCGCCACGCCGAGCTCGAGGTCCTTGAGCGCGAGGATGCGATCGCGCAGCTGGGCCGCCCTCTCGAACTCCAGCGCCTCCGAGGCGCGCCGCATCTCCCCCTCGAGCTCGGCCACGATGGCAGGGATCTCCTCCCTGCGGTACTCCGCCCCCTCCGCCGCCACCGGGACGGTCGCGTAGTCGGCCTCGTACACGGCCATGGAGAGGTCGGTGATGTTCCGGCGCACGGTCTGCGGCGTGATGCCGTGCTCCTCGTTGTAGCGGCGCTGGAGCTCCCGGCGCCGCTCGGTCTCGGTCATCGCACGGCGCATGGAGTCGGTCACCGCGTCGGCGTAGAGGATCACGCGGCCGGCGACGTTGCGGGACGCGCGCCCGATGGTCTGGATGAGCGAGACCGCCGAGCGGAGGAAGCCCTCCTTGTCCGCGTCGAGGATGGCGACGAGCGAGACCTCCGGGAGGTCGAGCCCCTCGCGGAGCAGGTTGATGCCGATGAGGACGTCGAACTCGCCGCGCCGGAGATCCCGGATGAGCGCGCTGCGCTCCAGGGTCTCGATGTCGGCGTGCAAGTAGCGGCACCGCACGCCCACGTCGGTGTAGTACTCGGTCAGGTCCTCGGCCATGCGCTTCGTGAGCGTGGTGACGAGCACGCGCTCGCCGGCTTCGGCGCGCTTGCGGATCTCCCCGAGCAGGTCGTCCACCTGGGAGCCCACCGGCCGCACCTCGACCTCGGGATCCATGAGGCCCGTGGGCCGGATGATCTGCTCGACGACCACGCCACCTGCCTTCTCGAGCTCGTACGCGGCGGGAGTGGCCGAGACGTAGATGGCCTGGCGCGAATGCGCCTCGAACTCCTCGAACCGCAGCGGCCGGTTGTCGAGCGCAGAGGGCAGCCGGAAGCCGTACTCGACGAGCGTCTCCTTCCGGTTCCGGTCGCCGCGGTACATCCCCGCCACCTGGGGAAGGGTCTGGTGCGACTCGTCGACGACGAGGAGGAAGTCCGGGGGAAAGTAGTCGAGGAGGCAGGGCGGCGGCTCGCCGGCGCGCCGGCCCGAGAGCCATCGCGAGTAGTTCTCGATCCCGGTGCAGAACCCCATCTGCTCGAGCATCTCGAGGTCGAACATCGTCCTCTGCTCCAGCCGCTGGGCCTCGACGAGCTTGTTCTGGGCCTTGAGCTCCTGGAGTCGCAGGAGGAGCTCCCCGCGGATGCCCTCGATGGCGCGGCGGCGCACCTCGGGCGCGGAGACATAGTGGCTGTTCGGGAAGATGGCGACCTTGTCCAGCTCGGCGAGGGCCGTCCCCCGGAGCGGGTCGAACTCCAGGATGCGCTCCACGACGTCCCCGAAGAACTCGACCCGGACCGCGCGCGACTCCTCGTACGGCGGGAAGACCTCGATCGTGTCCCCGCGGACGCGGAAGGTTCCCCGGTGGAAGTCGGCGTCGTTGCGCTCGTACTGGATGTCGATGAGGGACCGGATGAACCGGTCCCGCACGAACTCCTGGCCGCGGGCGAGCTGCTGCAGAAGCCCGTAGTAGGCCTCGGCGGTGCCGAGGCCGTAGATGCAGGAGACGGACGCGACGATGAGCACGTCGTTGCGCGTGAGCAGCGCGTGCGTCGCCGCGTGGCGCATCCGGTCGATCTCGTCGTTGATGGAGGAGTCCTTCTCGATGTAGGTGTCGGTCGACGGGACGTAGGCCTCCGGCTGGTAGTAGTCGTAGTAGCTGACGAAGTAGTGGACCGCCGCGGACGGGAAGAGCTCCTTGAACTCCCCGTAGAGCTGGGCCGCGAGCGTCTTGTTGTGGGCGAGGACCAGCGTCGGCCGCTTCACCTGGGCGACCACGTTCGCGACCGTGAAGGTCTTCCCCGATCCCGTGACGCCCAGGAGGACCTGGTGGCGGTCGCCCCGGTGCAGTCCGGCGACCAGCTCCGCGATGGCGCGGGGCTGGTCGCCGCGGGGCGAGAACTCGGTCTGGAGGTCGAAGGGCACCCGGACAGTCTAACCCCGGGCGCCCCTCCGATCAGGGCGTGAGGACGATGCGCGAGGTCGTGGCCGCCTCGATCTCCGACGCCGACCAGGGAAGGTTCCCGGGCGCGTTCGCAAGCCACGCCGGCACCTGGCTCTCGTAGGTGGGGGTGCCGGGGTAGTCCGCCTGTCCGCCGGGGTAGACGGCGCGCCACTTCACGGCTCCCTTCACCATCTGGGCGGAGAAGCGGACGCTCGGGCCCTCCGTGACCTTGTATCCGCTCGCCCCGTCGTCCTGCCAGGGGAAGTCGGCGACGTCGACCGTGTAGAGGCCTCCGCGCCGGGCGAACGGGCCGTAGTTGAAGAGGTTCACGCCCCCCTGGGCGAGCTCGGAGTCGAAGGTGACGGTGTGGAGCGCCCCCCAGACCCAGGCGGTCGTCGCGGCGCTCCCGAAGACCTCCGCGGAGGAGAGGAACGCGACCGTGTCCTCCAGCGCCTGGACGGCCTGCGGGGCGCAGCTCGCCCCGCACACGGACGCGGGCCCGGTGAGGAGCGGCACGGTCGGCGTCTGGCCCTGGGCGTAGGTCGAGAGCACGGCGAGGTACTTCGCGAGCTCCTGGTCGTTGCCGCCGGACGCGAACGCCGCCGCCGTGAGCGGCACGCCGTCGTAGGTCACGCCCGAGAGGAAGGGATCGAGGATCTGGCTCGCGAGCCTCGGGACGAGGGCGTGGAAGAGCATCGAGGCGTTCGACGCCTGGAGAACCTGCGCGTCCGTGGTCGGCGCGCCGGACGGGTCGGAGGTCGAGAGCCCGGTCGGGGTCTGGTACTGGTACGGGTTCGACGGATCGGCCCAGGCCGCGAGGAGGGCCACCGCCGGGCCGAGCCCCTTCGCGCTGACGTCGGATGCGCTCGCCTGGTACCAGGCGAGGAGCCCCGGCACGAGGTCCTCCGCGAAGAGCGACGTGATGTCGGCCTGGATGGACGTCATGTCGTCGAGCGTGTAGGCGGACTTCGTGGCGAGCCGTGCCGTCGCCTCCGTGGCGCGGTATCCGAGGTCCGTGTAGGCGAAGAGGTACGTCCCGCTCGGCGACTGGATGGGCTGGTTGAACTCCGTGTAGCCGGTGATGTCGTTGTTGGCCGTGACGACGTGGTGGGCGGGCGGGTTCACGAGGTGGGGGAGGTCGGCGTCGCTCAGACGGCCCGTCCAGACGCAGCTGCCGTCATAGCCCGGCATCGGCGCCCACGGGACGGAGGTCTGGGTGAAGCACCCGGGCTTGCGGACCGGGACGTAGGCGTGGGGGTCGTAGGCGATGTTCCCGTCGACGTCGCCGATCACGAAGTTCTGGGCGCCGACCTCGAACTGCGTGAGCGCCGAGGTCGCGGCGTAGACGCTCGTCGCGGCGTTCAGGTCGAAGAAGGCCTTGAGCTCGTCGGAGGGCTCCTGCCCCGTCCAGCGCGCCGTGATGTAGGGCGTCGTCGGGCTGCCCGCCGCGATGATCGGGCCGTAGTCCGGGATCATGGTCACGTGGAACGGGATGGGGCTCCCGCCGCGGACGAAGATCGTGCCCGCCGGAACGGTCACTGGCTGCACGAGCGTTCCGATGGTCGCCGCCGGGAAGTAGTAGAGGTCGGTCACGTCGTAGAAGGCCACCGTGTCGCCCCAGGCGATGGAGTCGTTGTGGCCGATCTCGATGACCGGCGTTCCCGGGAACGAGACCCCCCCGACGTTGCGGGTCGGCGTGGAGACGACGACGACGTACCAGATCGCCGGGTTGGTGAGGGCGAGGTGCGGGTCGTTCGCGACGATGGCCCCGCTTCCCCCCTCCACCATGGTGTGGTCGAGGACCCAGTTGTTGGAGCCCACCTGCCCGCGCCTGCCGAGGTAGTGGGTGCGGGCAACCAGCGCCGCTGCCCTGGCGAGCGACTCCTGGAGTCCGGGGACGGCGGCCGGGGCGGGCGTCCGGGCGAGGTTGGAAGTCGTCGCGTTGGGGACGATGAAGGTGTTCCGGGCCGGCGCGAAGCGGGTGAGGTCCTCGAAGAGGCCGAGGTACGGGCACGAGGCCGGCGGAATCGACCCGCAGGCCGCGAGGAACGCCTGCTCGAGCTGGCCGTAGGCGGCCTCCTGCTCGATCGACTCCGACAGCTGGAAGGACAGCAGGCGGCCGATGGCGATCGAGTCCTGGATGGTCCACGGCCCCGGGACGTAGGGATGGGTGGGATCGGCGACGTTCAGGGCCACGTACTCGACGGGCGTCTGCGCCCCGTTCGCCCCGCTCGCGAGGTCCTCGAGGAAGCGGTTCACCCCGGCGGCGTAGGACCCGAGGAACGCCTGCATGGTCGGCGGGAGGGTCTCGGAGATGACGTCGACCACGTTGTAGCTACCCGACGGGCTCTGGGTCTGCGACGTGAAGAGCGTCCGGATCGACTCGTCCTGCGACACGGCCGCCGGCCCGAGCATCTGCGCGAGCTGCCCGCGCCCGGCCTTGCGGAGGAAGTCCATCTGGAAGAGCCGGTTTCGGGCGTGGACGTAGCCGGTGGCGAACGCGGCGTCGTTGTCGCTTCCGGCCTGGATGTAGGCGATGCCGTTCGAGTCGAAGTTCACCGTCACGTCGCCGCCGAGGCCGAGCAGCGCGTTCCCGGCGACGGTCGTCGTGGGCAGGGAGTCCTGGTAGCCGGTGCCGGTGCTCGAGCTGGAGCAGGCGGCGAGGAAGGCCACGGCGACCGCCGGGATCGTTCTGCGGACCATTTTCACCTCTGGTGGAGAACCGGTGCGGGGGAGAGAGTGGCCCGAAATAATGTCTTACAGCGACGCGCCTGTCCGATCCCGAACGGGGCGTGCGGACGCCGCGGCGCGTCACGCCGGCGCCGTAGGCGCGCTGCGTCAATCGCCGCCTCAGCCGACCTTCCAGGCGGTGCCGTCCGGCCCGTCCATGAGGACGACGCCCTGGGTGGCGAGCTCGTCGCGGATCCGGTCGGACCGTGCGAAGTCCTTCTCGCGCCGGGCCTGGGTCCGCTCGGCGATGCGCGCCTCGACGAAGGCGGGGTCGATTCCGCGCCGGGCTGCCGCCTTGGCCCGGATGGCGAGGAGCGCGTCCCTCGGCGCACGGTCGAGGATGCCGAGCTCCGCGCCGATCCTCCGCGCGTCCCGCGCGAAGGTCGCGAGCGCGGCCCGGTCCTCGGGAGCCTTCTTCCCCTTCCTGTCCGCGAGCGCGTTCGCCGCCGAGAAGGCCTCCGCGAGGATGCCCAGCACCGCCGCGGTGTTGAAGTCGTCGTCGAGGGCCTCGCCGCACCTCTCGAGCCACTCGCTCGGCGCGGCGACGGGGGCCGCTCCCGCCCCGAGCCGGTCTGACTTCTCGAGCGTCTCGTAGTAGTAGCCGAGGCGCTGCTCCGCCTCCGCGACGAGCGGGTCCGAGAAGTTGATGGGGTTGCGGTACTGCGTGCCGAGCAGGAATAGCCGCAGCCCCTCGGCGTCGTAGCGGGCGAGCACGTCCTTCACGGTGAAGAAGTTGCCGAGCGACTTCGACATCTTCTCCTGGTCGATCTCGACGAAGCCGTTGTGCATCCAGTAGCGGGCGAACGCGGCGGGATCGAGCGCGTCGGAGATCGCCGCGGCCGACTGCGCGATCTCGTTCGTGTGATGGGGAAACACGAGGTCCTTGCCGCCGGTGTGGATGTCGAAGGGCGCCCCGAGGTGCTTGAGCGTCATCGCCGAGCACTCGATGTGCCAGCCGGGCCTTCCCTTGCCCCACGGCGAGTCCCATGACGGCTCGCCGGGCTTCGCGGCCTTCCACAGGGCGAAGTCGAGCGGGTCCCTCTTCGCGTCGCCCGGCTCGACCCGGGCGCCGGCGAGGAGGTCGTCCAGGTTTCGCTTCGCGAGGTCCATGTAGCGGGGAAAACGCCGCACGCTGTAGTAGACGTCCCCGTTGCCGGGCGCGTAGGCGAAGCCCTTCGCGACGAGCGTCTCGATGAGGCGGACGATCTCGCCGATGTGGTCGGTGACCCGGGGCTCGACGTCCGGGACGAGGCACCCGAGCGCCGCCATGTCCTCGCTGAAGGACTCGGCGAAGCGGGAGGCGAGGGTCGCGGGCTCCTCCCCGCGCTCCCGGGCGCGCTTGATGATCTTGTCGTCGACGTCGGTGAAGTTGCGGACGTAGCGGACCTCGAGCCCGCGGGCGCGCAGGTGGCGCACGACCACGTCCCACACCACGTAGCAGCGCGCGTGACCGAGGTGGGCGTGGTCGTAGACGGTGGGGCCGCAGGCGTAGAGACCAATCCGGCCGGGGTGCACCGGAACGAGCTCGCGCTTCTCTCCGGAGAGGGTGTCGAACAGCTGGATGGCCATGCGGGCGGTCTCCGGTCTCTAGGCTCCCCGCCGGGCGGCGAGCGACCGGACGAGGAAGGCGGCGTTCAGGCTCGCGAGCGCGACGAGGCCGATCGCGATCGCGGGGTCGCGCAGGCGCGTGCGCGGCCTCTCGCCCTCGCGCAGCACCATGTAGTGATCGCCCGCCCCGAACCCCTGGCGGGACAGCTCCGCGGCGAACGCGGCGTAGTCGCCGCGGCGGTTCGCGGGCAGCAGGCGCCCCTCGTATACGTTCGCCGGAGAGGCGGCGGCGGACCGGTCGACGATGAGGTTGGTCCCGAAGAGCCCGCTCACCCTGCGGCGCTCCCCCGCCCTGCCCTCCACCCCGCCCACCGATCCGACGAGCGGCCCGGAGATGCGCACGAGCCGGTTCGGCCGCGCCCGGTCGAGGTGGAAGGCGCGCACGTCGCCGAGGTCGATGGGGGCCTCGGAGGACGCGTAGTAGGCGACGTCGAGGCGCATGTCCCACAGGAGCCACAAGGACGCCGCCAGGACCGCGGCCGCGAGGAGCGGGGACCGCCTTCGCGGCCGCTGGACCTCAGCGGTCGCGCTCACCCGCCCCTCCGCAAAAGCAGCGCCACGGCGTGCGCGGCGATGCCCTCGCCGCGCCCGACGAACCCGAGCCCCTCCCCGGTGGTGCCCTTCACGTTCACGCGGGACGGGGAGACGCCGAGCGCCTCCGCGAGCTTGGCGCGCATCTCCTCGGCACGCGGCGCGATCCTGGGCCGCCGCGCGGCCAGCGTGACGTCGCAGTTCCCGACCACCCACCCCATCGCCGCCGCCTCCTCGGCGATGGTGCGCAAGAGCACGAGCGAGCTCACCCCCTCGTAGCGGGAGTCCGTGTCCGGGAAGTGGCGACCGAGGTCGCCGAGCCCGGCCGCGCCGAGGATGGCGTCCCCGATGGCGTGCGCGCAGATGTCCGCGTCGGAGTGACCGAGCAAACCGTCTCCCTCGAACTCCACTCCCCCGAGGACGAGCTTGCGGCCCGGCGCGAACGGGTGCACGTCGTAGCCCACCCCCATCGCGAAGGGCGGCGCGCACAGAGAGCGCGCCCGGTCCACGTCGGGTGGCCCGGTGATCTTGAAGTTGCCGGCTTCCCCGGGGACGAGCGCCACGGCCTCCCCGAGCCTCTCCACGAGAAGGCACTCGTCCGTGGCGAGCGCCGCCGCCTCCCCCGCCGCCTCGAAGGCGCGTCGGAGCAGCGCCGTCCGGAAGCCCTGGGGGGTCTGGGCGAGCCACAGCGCGCTCCGGTCGAGCGTCTCGACGACGCGCCCTCCCTCGGTGCGCTTCACGGTGTCGGTCGCGGGCACGGCGGCGAGCGCCGCGCCGGTCCGGGCCGCGGCGAGCGCCACCTCGCGGACGAGCGCCGCCGTCGCGAAGGGCCTCGCGGCGTCGTGCACGAGGACGATCTCGCACTCCCCGAGTGCCGCGAGCCCCGCCCGAACCGAGTCGGCTCGCGCCGCGCCTCCTCGAACGACGCGACCCGGCCGCCCGAGCCCCACCATCTCGGCCGTCGCACGTGCCTCGTCGCCCGTCGGGACGGCGACCACGATCTCGTCCACCACGCCGCTCTCGGCGAGCGCACGAGCGGCCCGGCGAAGCACCGTCTCGCCCCCGAGGTCGAGCCACTGCTTCGGGAGGCCGGCACGCGTGCCCGATCCGCCCGCGGCCAGGATGGCTCCGACCCGATCGGTGCCGATCACGTCTGCCTCCGCGGCCGGGAACGCCCCGGCGTGCCGGGCGGCGGAGGGCCCCCCGCCGCCCAAACCCGGCCCCCACAAAGACGACCGCCGCGCGAGCCGGGGACCGCGCGGCGGGCCTCGCCGAGGCGAGAGCGGGGCCTGTCGCCCCGCCGGAGCTGCTTCAGTTGATGTTGAAGATCTTCTTGAGCTCCGTCTCGACCTCCTGCTCGTCGCAGTCCTTCGCGATCGCGAGCTCCTTGATGAGGAGCGAGCGGGCGGTGTCGAGCATCTTGCGCTCGCCGAAGGAGAGGTCCTTGTCGGAGCGGAGTAGGTACAGATCGCGGAGCACCTCCGCGATCTCGAAGACGGAACCCGTCTTGATCTTGTCCATGTACTCCCGGTATCGGCGGTTCCACGTGGTGGAGTCGACCGAGACCTCCTTCTCGCGGAGGATGGAGTAGACCTTGCGCACTTCCTTGTCGCCGATGATCTCCCGCAGCCCCACGGACCCGACCTTGTTCATCGGGATCATGATCTTCATGCCGTTGTCGAGGATGCGCAGCACGTAGAAGGACTGGCGCTGGCCAGCGACCTCCTTGTGCTCGATTCCCATGACCTCGCCCACCCCCTGGCCAGGGTAAACGGCCTTATCGCCCACCTTGAAGGTGGGGCCCGACTGGTTCGACGTTAGAGACATTCGGTCCTCCGCCCCGCCGCAGATGCCGCCATCGCCCGATTGTCGAGCGGATGCGGGCGGAGCTTGGTCGTTGATTTGTACCACGAACCTTGAGCGTCGTCAATATCTCGTGGAAGTACAAACTGTTGGAGCACCAGGAAGGAACCGCGAACGAGCCCCGGCTCAGCCCGTGGAACCCATCCGGGACGTGTGGCATGCCCCCGGCGGGGCGTCCTCACCCATGCGGGGCTCACATCCGAGGTACGCAGCCGCCGATTGGCAGCCCCACGGAGCGCCTCTCATGCCGCAGCGCGTTATCGCCTCGGGCGGGCGGGCGGTGCGGGCCCTCCGTCGAACACGAGCCAGCCAAAGCGGTCGAGCGCGTGGAAGTCGGCGCGGTAGGGCGGCGAGAACGCCTGGCCCTCCTTCACGGCGAGGCGGTTCACGCCCTCGATGCGGTACAGGTTGGCCCTCCATCGCTCTCCGGGCCGCGGGCGGGCCGACGAGAGCGACTCCAGGGGCACCGCCATCTCGACGGTGAAGCCGCGGTCCCCCTGCGCGTCGCGCACCACGCGCGCGGCCGTCCGGGCGCCCGACCGGTACGTCCGCGCGGCGGAGAGGTCGCTCCGCCAGTGATCGAAACGAGCCTGGAACACGACGTTCGCCGGCGTCACGTCGATCTCCACGTACCCCCTTCCCGTCCCGGCCGCGTCCACGAAGAGCTCCACGACCTCGTCTTCCCAGACGTCGTCGCCGTCCCTGCGCCCGGCCCGCGCGAAGACCTGGTCGTCTTTGCCCTCGAACGAGACGTACAGGTAGCGGTCGTCCCACAGCAGCCTCGCCACCGTGGGGTAGCGCGCCGGCGCCCCCGAGAGCGAGTCCACGAGCGGCAGCTCGAAGGCGCGCCGCCAGGCCGGCTCGTCGAGCGAGCCGTCGACGTCGATGGCCACGTCGGCTCGAAGCACCCGGTAGACCGGACGCTCGGCCCAGCCGGAGAGCTTGGCCGGCCCGGCCGCCGGGTCACGGCACGCCGCGACGAGCGCGAGGGCGGCGAGGGGGAACCGGGGGATGCCGCGGCGGCTCATCGGGGGCGGGGGCGGGATTCAAGCCCGCCCGGCCGATGATACCCCCCGCCCCTGCCGGGCGCCCGTTGCGGAGCCCCGCGCCTGCCCTTATCGACGGGACCCGCAGGCAGGGCTCCCGTTGGCCTCCCACGTGCTCGAGCGCTCCCAGGTCGTCCCCCGGCCCCGCGCGGCGGCGTTCGCCTTCTTCGCCGAGGCGCGGAACCTCGAGGCGATCACGCCTCCTTTCCTGCACTTCGAGATCCTGCCGCCCGTCCCGGCGAGGCTCGAGCGGGGCTCGCTCCTCGACTACCGCCTGTCGCTCTACGGGTGGCGGTTCCGGTGGAGGACGGAGATCGCCGCCTGGGAGCCCGGGGTGCGCTTCGTCGACGTCCAGCTTCGCGGCCCCTTCGCCCTTTGGCGACACGAGCACCGGTTCGAGGACGCCGAGCCGGGCACGCGCGTCTGGGACCGCGTCGAGTACCGGTTGCCGCTGGGGCCCGTGGGCGAGCTCGCGCACGCCGCGGCGGTCCGGCGGACGCTCGAGCGCATCTTCGACTACCGCCGGGACCGGGTCGCGGAGCTCCTCGCCGGCCGCGACGCGTCGGTCCCGCCCTAGCCGCAATGCAGGTCACTTAAGGCCAGGTCGCTTGCGGGGGTAGTTGCTCATTTTGATCTTTACGGCCCTTGGATACAGGCGCTCGGTACGGCGAGGCGGCAAGACGCAGGATTCGGCGAGTTCGTTGCGGAAGCGCTGAAGG
>DATKJV010000071.1:0-235210 GCA_035543235.1 Anaeromyxobacteraceae bacterium
GGTGAAGATGATCCAGCTGAAGGAGACGCGCCGGCGCGGCGAGGTGGTCTACTCCCTGCAGAACTTCGGGATGAAGCCGCTGCCTCCCGAGGCGATCGTCGACAACGCGCTGATGAACTCTACGGCCATCGTCCAGGCCATCCAGGAGCTGATCGGCGAGCTGCGCATCAAGCAGAAGGAGACGGCGATCAGCGTCTCCGGCCACTCCGTGATCATCAAGAAGATCCAGATGCCCCAGATGTCCGCGGGCGAGCTGGACGAATCCATCCAGTGGGAGGCGGAGCAGTACATCCCCTTCGACGTCAAGGACGTGAACATCGACACGCAGATCCTCACGCCGGAGGCCGACGCGGCAGGCCAGATGGACGTCCTCCTCGTCGCCGCCAAGAAGGACATGATCAACGACTACACGTCGGTCTGCGCCGAGGCCGGCCTCGCGGCCACCGTGGTCGACGTGGATGCCTTCGCCGTCCAGAACGCCTACGAGACGAACTACGAGGCGACGCCCGGACAGCCGGTGGTCCTCATCAACGTGGGGGCCGCGGTGACGAACATCAACGTGGTCCTGAACGGGATGGCGACGTTCACTCGCGACATCACCATGGGCGGCAACGCCTTCACGGAGGAGATCCAGAAGCAGATCAACATCTCCTACGAGGAGGCGGAGGCGCTCAAGGTGGGCGGGCAGGGCGAGGTCGACGCCGTCGTGCCGCAGGAGGTGGAGCGGGTCATCCAGGGCGTCGCCGACCAGATGGGCGGCGAGATCCAGCGCTCCCTGGACTTCTTCGCCGCCACGGCGCCGGAGAGCCGCGTCTCGCGCGTGTTCCTCTCGGGCGGCACGGCCCGCATCCCCGCACTCTTCAAGGTCATCGAGCAGCGGGCCGGCGTGCCCGTGGAGGTGATGAACCCCTTCAAGCAGATCGAGGTCGACAACCGGAAGTTCGACCCGGCCGTGATCATGAACGCAGCGCCCGCCGCCGCCGTGGCCGTGGGACTCGCCCTCCGCCGCCCCGGGGACAAGTAGCCATGATCCGCATCAACCTGCTGCCCGTCCGTGTCTCGAAGAAGAAGGTTGCGGGTAAGCAGCAGCTTCTGCTGCTCGGGCTCGCCGCGGTCCTGGCCCTGATCCTGAACTGGCTGTGGTCGTCGTCGCGCGCCGGCGACCTCGCCGGCTACGAGGCCAAGGTGAGGCGGACGCGGGACGACATCGCGCAGCTCGACCGGATTATCGGCGAGGTGAAGAACATCAAGGCGCAGCAGGCCGCCCTGAAGGAGAAGCTCGACATCCTGGAGCGGCTCAAGGCCGGTCGCTCCGGTCCGGTCCGGCTGCTCGACCAGCTCGCACAGCTCGTCCCGAAGAAGCTCGAGTTCCGGAAGATGGAGGAGAAGGCCGGCGTCGTGACCTTCGACGGTTCCGCCGCCACCATCGACGACGTCTCGGCGTTCATGACCGCGCTGAAGGGGACCCCCTACTTCACGGGCATCGAGCTCAAGAAGACCACCGCCGCGACGCGGGGGGGCTTCCACGTCGTCGACTTCGTCATCGTCGCCAACGCGAACTACACGCCCGCCGCGCCGCCGGCGCCGGTGAAGGGATAGGCGCATGGACCGGCTCATCGAGCGAATCGCCAAGGCGCCGCTCGCGGCCAAGCTGGGCGTCCTCGGCGCGGTCGTGCTCGGGCTCACGGCCCTCAACTACTTCGTGGCCGCCGTCCCGCTGTTCGGTCCGTCCATCTCGGCCATGGACGAGAAGATCGCGAAGGCCCAGGCGGAGCAGAAGCGGCTCGACAACGACCTCATCGAGAAGACCGCCATCGCGAACAACCTGAACCAGTTCCGGCGCGAGAAGGAACTCCTCGAGCAGCGGCTCCAGGAGGCGCTCGCCGAGCTTCCCGAGGAGAAGAAGATCGACGAGCTGCTCCAGCTCTTCCAGGAGCGGGCCCGCAAGGCGGGCCTGGAGATCGCGAGCATCGAGCCGCAGCCCGAGGTCAGCGAGGGCTTCTACGCGCGCGTGCCGATCAACATGGCGGTGAACGGCAACTTCCACGAGATCGTGACGTTCTTCGACTCGCTGGCGAGACTCCGTCGCATCGTGAACGTGAACAACATCACCCTCGAGAACCCGAAGGACGCCGGCGGCAAGGTGATGCTGAACGGCAAGTTCCTGGTCACGACCTTCATGTTCGTGCAGCCGAAGCAGGGCGCGCCCGGGGGGAAGAAATGAGCCGCCGAGCGCTAGTCGCCGTCCTTGCGATCGTCGCGATCGCCGCGTGCGGCGAGAAGAAGCAGCAGGCGCGGCGGACGGCTCCGGTCGATTCCGGCGCGAAGCCGGCCGCGGGCCCGGGCACGGCCAAGGGCCCCGAGGTGGAGGTCCCCTACTCGTCGGTCGGCAAGCGGGACCCGTTCAAGAGCTTCGTCGCGGACCTCCGTGCCACGTCCGGGCCGACCTCCCCGAGGTGCCGGACCGCCCTCGGCCGCTACGAGCTCGACCAGCTCCGGCTGGTGGCGGTGGTGACCGGGCTCGCCGACCCCGTGGCGATGGTGGAGGTGCCGACCGGGGTCGGGTACTCCATTCGCAAGGGCAGCTGCATGGGAAAGAACGGGGGCGTGGTGGCGGCCATCCGCTCGGGGGAGGTGGTCGTCACCGAGTGGATCCTCCGGGCGGACGGAACCCAGGAGAAGGCCCAGAGCGTGCTCCGATTGCCCCGGGACCAGTCGCTGAACCTCGAGGAGTAGCGAGATGCGCAACCATTCCAAGATCCTCGTCGGCCTGGCCCTGCCGGCACTCGTGCTTGCGGCGGCGCCGCTGCGGGCGCTCCCGGCGCAGCCCGCCCCGAACGTGATCCAGGCCATCGACGTCAGGGACGCCGACGGCGCCGTCGAGGTGGGCATCCGCGGCTCGCGCGCCCCGAGCTACACGGTCTTCAAGCTCCACGACCCCTCCCGCCTGGTGGTGGACGTCTCCGGCGGAGACGTCTCCGGCATCGGCTCTCCCATCCGCGTGGACCGCAGCGGCGTGGTCGCCGTGAGCACCGCCCAGTACCAGGACGAGCGGACGAGCGTCGGGCGCATCGTCATCGCCATCGACCCCGGGACGCGCTACGAGGTGACCCCTCGCGGCGACACGGTCGTCGTGCGGCTGTCCCCGGGAACCGGCGAAGGCGCCTCGCCGAGCGCCGCCCCCGCGACGGCGGCGAGCGCCGAACCTCCCACCCCTCCACCCGCGACCGCCAAGCCTCCGCCCCCCGCGCCCGAGGCGCCGACGGCCCCGGTGGCGGTTGCGACCCCGTCGGCCGCGGAGGATCACGTCATCTCGCGCCGGGTCGACGAATCGAGCGCCGCGAACCCCGCCACCGCCGTCACCGGAGCTCGGGTGCAGGGCCGGGCCATCGTCCTCAAGACGAACGGGCCCGTCGGGACCTACGAGGTCATCGAGCTTCGCGACCCGCCGCGGCTCGCGATCGACCTGTTCGGCGTGCAGAAGGCCCCGCGACAGGCGCTGGCGGGAGGCGCGGGCTTCACGCAGATCCGGTTCGGCAAGAGCCCGGACAAGGTGCGCGTCGTGCTCGACGCCTCGTCGGACGCGTCCGCCTGCCAGGTGAAGCGCGTCCACGACGGCCTCTCCGTGCGGCTCTCCGGCCCGGAGCCGGTCGCCGCGAGCGCGCCCGCGCCGGCGCCGCAGGCCGCGCCCACGGTCGCCGCGGAGCCGCCTCCCGCGGCGCTGCCGCGCCGCCCGGCGCGGACGCTGATCCAGGACCTCCGCGTGACCCAGGCCGGCAAGGTGGCGCGCATCGAGATCGCCACGACGGCCCCGTTCACGGTCTCCCGGCCCGATTCGCGCACGCTCGTGCTCGTCCTCGAGGGAGCCGAGCTCCCGCGAAAGCTCGAGCGCTCGCTCGACACGAGCGCGCTCCCCGGCCCGCTCCTCATGGTGTCTGCCTTCAACCAGGTCTCGACCGGGCAGGTCCGGGTGATCGCCGCGCTGCGCGGCGAGGCCTCGGACAAGGTGGTAGAGACAGGGAAGGGGCTCCTCTGGACAGTCGCCTCGGGCGCGGTCGAGACGCACACCGCGGACGAGGCACCGGTCGTCGTCACCGAGGAGGGGGCGCAGGCCGCCGGCTTCTCCGGCGCGGCGCCGGAATACGCGCTGCAGGGTGCCCCGGCGCAGAAGCAGTACACCGGTCAGAGGATCACGCTCGACTTCCACGACATCGACGTGCGCAACCTGCTCCGGCTTCTCGCCGAGGTGTCGAAGAAGAACATCGTGGTCGCGGACGACGTGAGCGGAAAGATCACCGTCTCGCTTCGCAACGTCCCCTGGGACCAGGCGCTCGACATCGTGCTCACCTCGAAGGGGCTCGGGAAGCAGGAGGTCGGCAACGTCATCCGCGTGGCGAAGTACGACGTGATCGCGAAGGAGGAGGCGGCGAAGCTCGAGGCGGTGAAGAACCGGCAGATCCTCCAGCCCCTCAAGGTTCGCATCATCCCCGTCAACTTCTCGCACGCCGCCGACCTCGTAAAGCAGGTGAAGGACGTGCTCACCGACCGCGGGACGGTGACCGTCGACGAGCGCACGAACGTGCTCATCGTGAAGGACACGCAGGAGGCGCTCGCCCGCGCCGAGGGCCTCGTCCGGAACCTCGACACCGAGACCCCGGAGGTGCTCATCGAGAGCCGCATCGTCGAGGCGGCCTCGAACTTCACGCAGGCGCTGGGCGTCCAGTGGGGCGGCAACTTCGGCTGGAGCCCGGCCACGGGCAACGGCCTGCCCGTCGCCTTCCCGAACACCATGACGGGCACGGGCGCGTCGGGCGGCGGGCCGACCACGGGCGTGCAGAACAACCCGAACTACGCGGTGAACCTCCCGGCACCCATCGGGCAGGGATCGGGCGGCGGCATCGGCCTCGTCTTCGGCTCGGCGAACGGTGCGTTCAACCTGAACCTGCGCATCTCCGCCCTCGAGGCGAAGGGCGCGGTGAAGACCATCTCGGCGCCCAAGGTCGCGACCCTCGACAACAAGGAGGCGACGATCTCGCAGGGCGTGTCGATCCCCTTCTCGCAGGTGTCCGCCTCCGGCGTGAACACGACCTTCGTCGAGGCGCTGCTCGAGCTGCGGGTCACCCCCCACGTGACGGCGGACGGGTCCATCCTCATGAAGATCAAGGCGACCAACAACCAGCCGAACCCGGCGCTCACCGGCGCGAACGGCCAGCCGTCGATCTCCAAGCGCCAGGCGGAGACGACGGTGCTCGTGAAGGACGGCGACACCACCGTCATCGGCGGCATCTACACGCGGCAGACGACGGTGAACGAGCAGTCCGTTCCGTTCCTGGGCAGCATCCCGGTGCTGGGGTTCTTCTTCAAGAACAAGTCGAACGAGGATGACCACACCGAGCTGCTCATCTTCATCACGCCGCGAATCCTCAATCGCCAGGGCTCGGCCCCCGGCGCGACGCCGTCGGGCACCTAGGAGACGGGCATGAAGACGCGATACCTCGCCGCCACTGCGACCCTCGTCCTCTTGGGGTCGTGCTCCGCGCCGTACAGCGGCGTGACCATCTACCAGATCTGCGCCTTCCCGACGCCGGACACCACCACCGGCGACTGCCTGTACGAGGCGACGTGCGCGGACACCCTCGTCGGCCCGCCGGTCCTGGACGTGGCGGGCGCGGCGTACGACTTCGTCCTTCCCATCCAGTTCGACAACCAGCTCGTGTCGAGCGCGAACACCGCGAACGGGACCGTGAACGCAAACGACGCCTACGTGGAGAACGTCAACGTCACCTACGCGGGCGCGGCGCTCAACCCGGTGAACGTGCCGGTGACGCTGACCGTGCCGGCGACGGGATCCATCACCGGCGTCATCCCGCTCATCCCGGCCGCCTACTTTTCTTCCCTGCCGGTCTCGGGAACCTCGCTCACCGAGGTGGTCCTCACCATCAAGGCGAGCGGGAAGTTCCTGTCGCAGCAGACCTTCACGACGCAGACGTTCCAGATCCCGGTCCTCCTGTGCTCCGGGTGCCTCGCAACGGCCGCGAACGCGTGCCCCTCGGGGAAGACGCTCTCCGGCGTCTGCCCCCAATTCGGGCAGACGAACACCGTGAGCTGCCAGTAGCGGGGGACGTCGCGCGGCGCCCCCCCCGATTGGCGCGCCCCGCCTTGACGCGGCCGCGCCCCGGGGCTACAAGGTCCGCGGCTCGACGAGCCAGCGCCCGGAACCACGGGCGTTTTTTGATGGAAGGGCGGTCCGGGACATGGCCTTTCGCGAGCACCTGCAGGAGGTCTGCAAGGGCGTCGACGGGGCCATCGCCTGCTCGCTCATGGGAATGGACGGCATCGAGGTGGACACCCACGTCCAGGGCGACGAGGGGATCGACGTCCCGTCGCTCCTCGTGGAGCTGACGGGGGTCCTGCGCAGCGCGCGGGACGCCGCGGAAGCCCACCAGGCCGGGGGGGTATCCGAGTTCAGCGTGAGCACGGATCGCCTCGTCACCCTCGGGCGGCTGGTGTCGCCCGAGTACTTCATGGTGGTGGCGCTGAAGCCGGAAGCGAACCAGGGCAAGGCTCGCTACCTCTTGCGCATCACCGCGCCCCGGGTGCTCGCCGAGCTCTAGCCGGGGTTCCGCCGAGCCCGCACCCCGAGGCGGCCTCGAGTCATCGAAGGAGCATCACGACATGGGAGACACCCTCGACACCACGGCCTTCCGCCGGGGACTGAAGATCGAGATCGACAAGGAGCCTTGGGAGATCGTCGAGTTCCAGCACGTGAAGCCCGGCAAGGGCAGCGCGTTCGTTCGGACCCGCATCAAGAACCTGCTCACCGGGCGCACGATCGACAAGACGTTCAAGTCCGGCGACGTCGTGGGGAAGCCCGACCTGGAGGAGAAGGAGATGCAGTACCTCTACAAGGAAGGCGACCACTACAACTTCATGGACAACAAGAACTACGAGCAGACCTTCATCACCGAGGAGCAGATGGGGGAGGCGAAGAACTTCATCAAGGAGAACACCACCACCCAGATCCTCTTCTACAACGGCAAGGCCATCGGGGTGGAGATCCCGAACAGCATGGACCTGCGCGTGGTGAAGTGCGATCCGGGCGTCCGCGGCGACACCGTTTCGGGGGCCACCAAGCCCGCCGTCCTCGAGACGGGCTACACCGTCAAGGTGCCGCTGTTTATCAACGAGGGCGACCTCTTGCGCATCGACACCCGCACCGGCGAGTACCTGACCCGCGTGGCCGGCTAGGCCGGCGCGCGGCGCACAAACACGCAGGGAGGACCGTTCATGCCGACGAAGAAGGCAGAGACCGACAAGGCGAGCCACTCGGGCGGATTCACGCTCGGCGACGTGACGAAGCTCGTGGAGTCCCTCGAGGGCAGCGACGTCCGCAGCCTGGTCTGGAGCCGGGGCAGCGAGAAGATCGTGATCCGCCGCGGGGAGGCGCCCGTCCGGGTCGTCGCCCCGGTCGCCGCCCCCGTGTCGGTGCCCGCCCCCTTCGTCGCCGCCCCCGTGGCGGCACCGGTGGTCGCCCCGGTCGCCGCTCCCGCGGCGGCTCCCGCTCCGGCCGCTCCTGCGGCGAAGCCGGCCGAGACAGGCCCCGCGAAGCCGGGAACGGTCGTCACCTCCCCCTTCGTCGGGACCTTCTACCGCGCGCCCGCCCCGGACGCCCCCCCGTTCGTCGACGTCGGCACGGTCGTGAAGAAGGGCCAGGCGCTCTGCATCGTCGAGGCCATGAAGCTCATGAACGAGATCGAGGCGGAGGTGGAGGGGCGGATCGCGGAGATCTTCGTCGCCAACGCCACCCCGGTTGAGTTCGGGGAGAAGCTCTTCCGCATCGAGCCGGCCTAAGGGCGCAGCCATGTTCAAGAAGGTACTCATCGCCAACCGGGGCGAGATCGCGTTGCGCGTCATTCGCGCCTGCCACGAGCTCGGCATCGAAACCGTCGCGGTCCACTCCACGGCGGACACGAACTCCCTGCACGTCCGCTTCGCGGACGAGGCCGTATGCATCGGTCCGCCGGTCTCGCGCGAGAGCTACCTGAACATCCGCACGCTCCTCTCCGCCGCGGAGGTCACCGGGGCCGACGCCATCCACCCCGGCTACGGGTTCCTTTCCGAGAACCCGGGCTTCGCCGAGGTGGTCGAGAAGCTCGGCCTCAAGTTCATCGGTCCGCGCTCCGAGATGCTGAAGCTCATGGGCAACAAGGTGGCGGCCCGCGAGGCGATGGAGAAGGCGGGCCTGCCGCTGTTGCCCGGAGCGCGAGGCGTGCTCCGCGACGCCGACGAGGCGGAGCGGATCGCGAAGCAGATCGGGTTTCCCGTCATCCTGAAGGCCGCCGCCGGCGGCGGCGGACGCGGCATGAAGATCGTCCGGGAGTCCGCCACGGTGCGCAAGGCCTTCGAGGGGGCGAGTGCCGAGGCGCTGGCCGCCTTCGGGGACGGGTCCATGTACCTCGAGCGCTACGTGGAGGAGCCGCGCCACATCGAGCTCCAGATCGTCGCCGACGAGCACGGGAACATCATCCACCTCGGCGAGCGGGAGTGCTCGGTCCAGCGGCGCCATCAGAAGCTCATCGAGGAGGCCCCGAGCCCTGCGGTCTCGGCCGAGCTCCGGCGCGAGATGGGCGAGGTGGCGCTCAGGGCGATGAAGGCCATCGGCTACAACAACGTCGGCACCATCGAGTTCCTCCTCGACGAGAAGGGCCAGTTCTACTTCATGGAGATGAACACCCGCATCCAGGTCGAGCACCCGGTGACCGAGCAGGTCTACGGCCTCGACCTGGTGCGGCTCCAGATCAAGCTCGCGAACGGGGAGAAGCTCGAGCGCACGCAGGACTCGGTCGTGCCCAGGTTCCATGCGATCGAGTGCCGCGTGAATGCCGAGGACCCGAAGTCGTTCGCCCCGTCGCCCGGCGACATCACCGGGTACCACCAGCCGGGCGGGTACGGCGTGCGCGTCGACACGATGGCCTACGAGGGCTACCGGGTGCAGCCGTACTACGACTCGCTCGTCGCGAAGCTCATCTGCTGGGGCGACAAGCGCGAGGTGGCCATCAGCCGGATGCGCCGGGCACTCGACGAGTACGTGGTGGAGGGCATCAAGACGAACATTCCCTTCCACCGGCGCGTGCTCCAGCACCAGGGCTTCCTCGACGGCCGCTACGACACCCGGATCGTCGAGCAGATCTTCGCGGCGGAGCGGCAGACGGCGGAGGCCCCGCCGAGCGCAACGTAGCCAAAATCACCCCGAAATCCGCAGCCCTGCGCCAGGTCGGCTCCTTGACCCTGGGGGGGGCTTCCGTTACGCTCACTTCACCTCCGGCATCCATGCCGCGGAGTCTCGCGCGCACGCGCGGCGCCCCCTCCAGGCCCCGATCCGGACTGCCCGATGGCGGCCGACAAGAACAAGATCATCGCGGAGGCGACCCGGCTCGTCCAGAAGGGCCAGTACGACAAGGCTATCAAGGCCTACGAGAAGATCCTCGCCGAGGACGCGAAGGAGGTGCGGATCCTCCTCAAGGTGGGCGAGCTCCAGCAGAAGAAGGGGGACAGCGCCGCCGCCGCCGCGACCTTCAATCAGGTCGCCGAGATCTACGGGGAGCAGGGCTTCTTCCTCAAGGCGGTCGCCGTCTACAAGCAGATCGCCAAGCTCGAGCCCGAGGACGTCCGGGTGAACGAGCGGCTCGCGTCCCTGTACCAGCAGCTCGGCCTCATGAACGACGCCATGGGCCAGCTGCAGGCCGTGGCGGCCGTGTGCGAGCGGACGGGCGACCAGGTCCGGCTCCTCGACGTGCTGCGCCGGATGGTCGACCTGGACCCGGACAACGTCGTCTCCTGCGTGAAGCTCGGCGAGCTCAACGCCAGGGCCGGGAAGAACGCGGAGGCGCTCGAGCTCTTCCGGCGCGCCGCCGGGCAGCTTCGGGACAACAAGCGCGTGGAGGAGTACCTCAAGGTCGCCGAGCGCATCGCGCTCCTCGCGCCCGACGACCAGAAGCTGACCCGCGAACTCGCCCACGCGTACCTGTCCCGCGGAGACACGAAGCGGGCGCTCGCCAAGCTCCAGCTGTGCTTCAAGGCCGATCCCCGCGACGTCGAAACGCTGCGGCTGCTCGCGCAGGCCTTCCGGGATCTGGGCCAGAACTCCAAGACCGTCTCGGTCTACAAGGAGCTCGCGCGGGTCTACGCGGAGCGGGGACGCCAGGAGGAGGCGCGCGTCACCTGGAAGCTGGTCCTGGAGATCGCGCCCGGCGACGCCGACGCCGAAGAGGCGCTTGGCATCTCGGCCGCCCCGCCGCCCGCGCCGAGCCCGCCACCGCGGCCGGAGGCGCGGGCGCCTGCCGCCGGTCCCCCGCCCGGCGCGGCGCGGCCGCCCGCGGCGGCGCCACCGCGACCGCCGACCCCCGCTCCTCCGGCCCCGGGGCCACGCCCAGTCGGGCCGGACGCGGTGTCGCGCCTCATCACCGAGACCGACGTCTACGTGAAGTACGGCCTGCACCAGAAGGCGCTCGAGCACGTGCAGAAGGTGCTGACCGCCGATCCCGAGAGTCCCGATGCGCTCGAGCGGATGCGCGACATTCGCGAGACGCTCGGAAGCCGGGAAGCGGCGGTCGAGGCCGCGGAGCGCGCGGTCCGCTCGCTCTTGGAGCGCGGCCCGGAGGATCGGGCGCGTGCCGCCGTGCTCCGCCTGCGCGAGCTCGATCCGGGGCACCCGGCGCTGGCCGAGTTCTCCGCGGCGGCCGGGCTGGATGACGCGCCCCCGCTCGCGGGAGAGGACGACCTCGCCCTCGCGCATGCCGCCGAGGAGCGCGAGGAGCTCGTCGCCGACGAGGTCTCCGGCCCGACGGCGAAGGAGGCGGCCCCGGAGGCGTCGGCCCCGGCATCCGAGCCCCTGTCCGGAGCGCTCGACGACGAGCCGCTCGGCCCGCCGCTCGACGACGAGCCGCTCATGCTGGGCTCGGAGAACGACGTGCCGCCGGTCACGGAGCTCCTCTCGGTGGGACCCGCTCCGCTGGCGGAGGATGGCGTTCCCGAGGAGGCGGAGTCGCAGGTGCCGATCGAGCTCGACCCGGTCGAGGCGGAGGCGCTGGCGCTCGACGATGCCGAGCCCCTTCCGATCGAGCCGGAGCCGGAGGCGCCGCCCGCGACCGTGATCCTGGTCGAGCCGGCATCCACCGAGCCGGAACCCCCCGCGCCGGTCCAGGCCGAGGCCGTCCCCCCGCCGCCGCCTGTCGCCCCGCCCGAGCTCTCCGCGGCGCTGGAGACGCCCGGCGAGCCGGACCTCTCCGAAGAGCTCGAGGAAGTGGCCTTCCTCGCCGGGCAGGGCCTCGTCGAGGAGGCGCTCGAGGTCGCGCGCGGCCTCCACGACGCGTACCCGAGCCACTCCCTCCTCGCGGAGCGTCTGCGCGAGCTCGAGGCGGAGGTGGCGCGGGGCCGCGCTTCCGACGAGGTGCCGCCCCCGGCGGCCGTTCCCGCGGACCTCTCGGGAGCCCTAGACGCCTTCGACATCGGCAAGGAGCTCGCGGCCGAGCTCGGGGGCGGCGAGGTCCTGCCGGCGGGAACCGACGACTTCCAGTACTCCGTCGAGGACGTCTTCGACCAGTTCAAGAAGGGGCTCGAGAAGGCGGTCCGCCCGGAGGACAGCGAGACCCACTACGACCTGGGGATCGCCTACAAGGAGATGGGGCTCGTCGACGACGCCCTGGCCGAATTCCGCACCGCGCTCGGGGGCAACAACCGGCGCAAGGAGGTCGACGTCCTCACCATGGTCGGCCTCTGCCACGGCATGAAGGGCGAGCACCGCGAGGCCGTGCAGGCCTTCCGCCGTGCGCTGAACTCGGAGTTCCTGACCGGCGAGGCGGCGAAGGCCCTGCACTACGAACTCGGACTGGCCCACGAGGCCCTGTCCGAGCCGGCGGTGGCGCTGTGGTACTTCCAGAAGATCGTCAAGGTGGATCCGCGATACCGCGACGCCCGGGCGCACGTGGAACGCCTCGGCGGCGGGCCGGGCCAGCCGCCCGCCGGCGATGCGCCGCCGTCCGACCGCGTCCCGCCGGCTCCGCCACCAGGCGCTGGGCAGCCCCCGGGCCCCGGTCCCAAGAAGAACATCGGGTTCATCTAGGCGCGCCGTGAGCTATCTGGAATTCTACGGCCTCTCGCAGGAGCCCTTCTCCAACGCGCCGGTCTCGCGCTTCTACTACGACTCCGCCCAGCACTCGCAGGCGCTCCTGCGGCTCACCCGGGCCGTGTCGGGGATGCGGGGCCTGGCACTCCTCGTCGGCGACGTCGGGGCGGGAAAGACGACGCTGGCGCGGCGCCTGCTCGACAGCCTGCCGGAGAAGGACTACGAGGCCGCTCTCCTCGTCATCATCCACTCCGGAATCACCGCGAACTGGCTTCTCCGGCGCATCGCCCTGCAGCTGGGCATCGACGCCCCTGCCGAGGAGAAGCTGGGGATCCTCTCCCAGCTCTACGAGCGGCTGCTCGAGATCCACGCCCAGGGCCGGAAGGCGGTCGTCCTCATCGACGAGGCGCAGATGCTCGCGACCCGGGAGATCATGGAGGAGTTTCGCGGGCTCCTGAACCTCGAGGTGCCGGGCGAGAAGCTCTTGTCCTTCGTCTTCTTCGGGCTCCCGGAGATCGAGGAGAACCTGAAGCTCGACCCGCCGCTTGCCCAGCGCGTCGCCGTCCGCTGTCGGCTCGATCCGCTGGGCGAGGAGGCGACCGAGGCGTACCTGCGCCACCGGCTCGCGCTCGCCGGCGGCCAGCGAGTCCCGTTCACGCCCGGCGCGATACGGGAGGTGCACCGCTTCAGCCGCGGCACCCCGCGCCTCATCAACACCATCTGCGACAATGCCCTGTTCGAGGGATTCGTCTCGGGGGCGCACGACGTGGACGGGTTCCTCGTGGAGCGCGTGGCGAGGGACCTGGGTCTGGAGCCTGCTCCCCCTCCCCCGGAGATGCTGCCGCACCGCGCGATGCGCGTCGACCTGGCCGAGATCGACCGGTATCTCGACTCGCTCTTGGACTGAGGCGCTCGTCGGTGAGCAGTTGGAAGCAAGCAAAATCACGGGCAGAATGCGCCTGTGAAGCGCAAGCTCGCGCTCGCGTTCCTGGCCTTCCTCGCTCTCGCGGCGGGCGGCGCCCTGACGCTCCTGTCGACCCCGTGGGCCGGGGCGAAGCTCTGCGCCATCGCAGAGGACGAGGTCCGCCGCGCTGCGGGGCTGGAACTCGACATCGGTGCCTGCCTCTTCCGCCCGCTGTCACTCGCGGTGGAGCTCGACCAGGTCCGCGTCGGCCCCCCGGCGCGTCCGATACTCGAGGCCGACCAGGTCACGGCACGCCTCGCTCCCCTGCAGGCGCTCTCCAGGAAAATCTCGCTCGACGAGGTGAGCGTGATCCGGCCCCGGGTTGCGCTGAGCATCCCGCCTTCGAAGCGCGGCGAGCCGCCGGCGCCGTGCCCCCCGCCTTTCCTGGAGCAGTTCCACGTCCGCCGCCTCCAGGTGGAGGACGGTTCCGCCGACATCTCCCTGCCCGGCGGGGAGAGGGTGATCGTCGGGCGCGTGGACGTCCACACGCGGTCGGAGTGGCGCCCCACCGACCTCGGCTCCCTCGCCGCCGGCGGCCGGAGGAGCCGCGTGACCGTGGACCTCGGCCCCACGCTCGTGGAGGCGGGCGGCCGCGAGACGTTGCTCCAGGACGGCGCGGTCGACGCGGACTTCGCGTTCGACATGTCCCGGCTCGTGGTTCGCGAGTTCCGCGTGCAGGGCGAAGGCGTGACGGTCTCCGCCCGGGGCTCCGTGAGCAACCTCTGCAAGCCCCGGTTCGGGCTCGACGTGAACGCCGAGGCGCCGCTCCCCGCCGTCTTCGCTCTGCTTCGCGCCCGCGGAGTGCGCTCCGAGGGCAAGGCGACCATCCAGGCTCACCTCGCCGGCCCCGTCGACGCGCTCGAGGCCTCCGGCGAGCTCACCCTCGGCGGCGCGCGCGTCAACGTCTACGCGCCGGGGGATGCCAAGGCGCGATTCCGCCTGAAGGGACAGCAGCTCGAGATCCCGTCCCTGGAGGTTCCCTTCTCCGGCGGAGGGTCCGTTGCGGTCAAGGCGACGGTGCAGCTGGGAGCGCAGCCGACCCTCGCCGCGGAGGCGCAGCTCAAGCAGGTGCAGTTCGCCGAGCTGGTCTCGCGGTTCGGCCTGCAGGACGCGCGCGTGATGATGAAGCTCGACGCCCTCGCCAAGGTGCAGGGGCCCCTCAAGCCGCTCCGGCTCGCGGGCGAAGTCGCCATCGACGCCGCGGAGTTCCGCGTCATCGACCACAGTTGGGTAGGCTGGAAGCCGGGCCAGGAGACCATTCTGGACCTGCCGCGCGGGCGCGTCACCGCGCCGGTGGTCGTGACCGTCGACGGAGTCGAGATGCTCGTGGGCGCAGGCGTGGTGGCCGGCGAGGACGCGCTCGCCGTGCGCGGGATGATCTACTTCGACGACCGCGGGTTCCGCCTGGGCGTCGACGGGACCGCGGACCTCTCCGCGCTGCGCCACATCGCGAGCGTTCCGATGGCCGGCCACGCCACCTTCCAGGGGAACGTCGACGCGGAGCCGTATGGCCCGCCCCGCGTCGTCGGGACCGTCCGCGCCCATGCCTTCCACTTCCTCGACCTCGACCTCGGGGAACTCGCGGGCAGCGTACTCGCGACACCCGACCTCGTCCTGCGGTTCCGGGACGGCGCGGGGCATAAGGGCGAGAGCCGCTACATGCTCGAGACCGCCGTCGACCTCGGCGCGAAGCCCATTCGCGTCTTGCCGTCCCGCGCCACGGCGCAGGGACGCCTGCGAGACCTCTTCGACATCGTCATCCCCTGGATCCCCTCCGCGCGCCTCTTCCAAGACGCCATCGACGGGGCCGTCCAGGTCGACATGCCCTTCCAGGGCCCCGTCCCCCGGGTGGACATGGAGTTCGATGGGCGGCTGGGGAAGGGCACGCTATGGGGTCGGTCGTTCGACGCCGGCCAGATCCGCGCGCGCGTGGTGGAGGGGGCGCGTGCCGTTGTCGAGCGCGCCGAGCTTCGCCGCGGTGAGGCGCTCGCGACCGGCGCCGGGAGCGTGGAGTTCGAGGCTCCGATGGCCTGGAACCTCAATGGAACGTTCTCGGGACTGCCCCTCGCCGGCCTCGACCTCCCGGGCAATCGCTGGACGGGAACCGCGAGCGGGCAGGCTTCCTTCCTCGGATCGGTGGAGGAGCCGGAGATCCGCTTCTCCGGGAGCGGGGACGGAGTTGGCGTGGTCGGCGTCCCCATCGGCGTCGTCGACGTCCTTGGCACGGTCCGGGGGCGCGAGCTCGCCCTGAAGGCGACCACCGCGGGCGTGGGCCTGACGGCGCGCGCCACGCTCCGGGGCGCCATGCCCTACGAGGCGGAGGCGGAGGTCGACGCCGAGGACCTGACGAGGTTCTTCCCCGGTGGGCCGCCCGCCGGGCTCCGCGCGCAGGCGAAGGGCCGCGCGAGCGCGCGCGGCACGCTGCAGGCGCTCACGGACTCGAGCGCGCGCCTCGAGCTGTCTCGCATCCGCGTCGGCTACGCGGATTTCCGCGTGAACAACCGCGACCCGGTCTCGCTGGTCGTCGAGGGCGGCCGGGTCGACGTCCGGTCGTTCACGCTCGAGGGCACGAACACCCAGTTCGCGCTGAGCGGCCGGCGGGAGCGGACGGGGGCGCTCTCCTTCGTCGCCAACGGGACCCTCGACCTGCGCCTCCTCGGGGGGCTCGTGCCGGCCATCACCCGCACCCACGGTCAGCTGACGGTCGATGCCGTCGTGAGCGGCACGTTCGACGAGCCGCTCATCGTCGGCAGCGGGCGCGTCGCGGCCGTGGGCTTCCGCCTGAAGGAGCTCCCGATCGAGTTCGCCGACATGGGGGGAGACCTGTCGTTCTCGCAGAACCTCGTCGTCTTCGAGCAGCTCCAGTCGACCCTGAACGGCGGGCCCACCCGTCTGCGCGGGGAGCTCGCCCTGTCGCGCTTCGTGCCCACGCGGATCCGCGTCGAGGCGGAGCTCGACCGCGTTCCGATGCGAATCCCGGCCTACCTGCCGACGGTGGTCTCCGGCCAGCTCGAGGCCTTCGGCTCCCCGGAGGCCATGACCCTCGCAGGCACGCTGCACGTGGCCTCGGCGCGCTACACGGAGCGGTTCAACCTCGAGCAGCGGATTCTCCAACTCGGCGGCAGCTCCCGGCGCGGAGACGCCCGGGCCTACGACCCCTCCGGGGAGTGGCTCCGGTTCGACATTCGCTTCGTCGTGGACGGGGACGCCCGGATCGACAACGACCTCGTGAGGGGGCAGGCGCGCGGTGAGCTCCTCCTGACCGGGAGCCTCTCGGGCTTCGGGATGACGGGCAACCTGGCGCTCCTGCCTGGCGGGCGGGCCTTCTACCGCGGGAACGAATTCACGTTGAGTCGCGCCGTCCTGGACTTCACGGACCGCACGAAGATCCACGCCGGGCTGGACGTCACCGGCGAGACCGTCGCCCGCTCGCAGAACATCGACTACCGGGTGTTCCTCCACGTCTCCGGAGACATGGACGACCCGAAGCTCCAGCTCTCCAGCACCCCGGCGCTCTCGCAGCAGGACATCGTGACCCTGCTGTCTTTGGGCTACACGAGCCGAGACACCAACGTCACCGGCGCCATCGGCACGGTGGCCACGGCCGCGGCCGCGCAGGCGCTGTTCGCCGTCTCCGGCATCGAGCAGCAGCTCCGGCGCTTCATGCCCCAGACCGGTGTCTTCCAGGACGTCTCGGTCCGCCTGACGAGCGCGTACTCCAAGACCACCTTGACCGTGGAACCGCGATGGGAGTTCGAGACGAAGGCTCTCGACAGCCGGCTCCGCATCCGCTACCAGGCGCCCCTCTCGAACCAGAGCCGGGGACAGAAGGCCCAGGTCGAGTACCGCTTGAGCGACCGGGCGTCCTTGCAGGCGCAGTGGGACAACGACAACACCGACGTGTCGGGCGGCGACCTGGGCGCCGATTTCAAGCTGCGCTGGGAGTGGAGCGATTGAGCGCGTGCGCGTTCCTCGCCGCGGCGCTGCTCGCGGCCCCGCAGGGAGCCGGCGCGGCATGGCCGGAGGCACCGCGCCCGATCGTCGCCTCGGTGGAGCTGCGGGCTCCCCCGGGCGAGGACCTGGCGAGCCTGCAGTCGGCCGTGTTCATCCGCGAGGGCGAGCCGCTCACGCCGCGCGCGACGCAGCGGACGGCGCGGGCGCTGTACCAGAGCGGGCTGTTCGGGAACGTACGCATCTACGCGACCCCGGCCGCGGCGCCCGGCACCGTCCGGGTGGTGATCGAGTGCCTTCCGAGGCGGCTCGTCGCGGCCACGCGCTTCGACGTCGCGGGCGGAGAGCCCCCGCTGTTCACCCCCGAGGCGATGCAGCAGCTCGTGGGGCTGGAGCGTGGCTCCGAAATCTACCCCGGGCGCCTGGACCTCGCCGCGTCCGCCCTGCGCCGGGCCTTCGAGCGCCGCGGCTACCGGCAGGCGGCCGTTTCCGTGCGGGCCGAGGGGGACCTCCAGGCCACGGTCACCTTCTCGGTCGAGCCCGGCTCCCCGACCCGCGTCGCCTCGCTGGCGCTCGGTCCCGACACCGGGCTCCCGGCCTCCGAGCTCGAGAAGGACCTCAAGACGCGCCCGGGCGCGGTCCTGGACATGGACTCCCTGCAGGCCGACGTCACCAGCATCCGGGAACGGCTTCGAAGGGCGAGCTACTACCGGGCCCGGGTCGGCGACCCGACCGTCGTCGTCACCGGGGTCGAGGCCACGGTCTCGTTCCCCGTCGAGGCGGGGCCCAAGATCGTCATCCGGTTCGTCGGCGACGCCCCGTTCCCGTCGCACCGGCTCCGCCAGCAGCTCGGATACGAGGGCGAGGTGCCCTTCGACAACGCGGCCATCGAGGCGGCGGCGGACCACCTGCGCACCTTCCTGGCGGCGTTCGGGTTCAACGAGGCCCGGGTGTGGACCGAGGAGTCGGGCGGGCCCCTGCAGGTCACCGTGTCGTTCCACACGGAGGCGGGGCGCCGTTACCTGGTGCGGGACGTACACTTCGAGGGCGGGGGCTTCCGGTCCCGGGAGTGGCTCGAGAGCGCCCTGCGGGAGGCGCTCTCCGCCGAGCCCCCGCTCGACGTTCCGCAGCCGCGCGCCGACCTCGACGCCATGGCGGAGGTGAGCGGCCTTGCCGCCCGGGACCCTGAGCCCTACCTGACCTCCGATCCCAACGAGGTCTACAGGCAAGAGGCGTGGAAGGCGGCGCTCCAGAGGATCGTCGACGGCTACCGGGACGAGGGCTTCCTCGACGCGACCGCCGACGTGTCGCGGCTCGTCCTCACAGTCCCGGATGGGTTCGTCGACATCGATATCCGGGTCCACGAGGGCATCCGGACCTTCGTGGAGTCCGTGAACTTCGAGGGGAACGTCCACGTCAAGGCAGCGGACCTGTCCCGCGTGGCCAAGCTCGCTCCCGAAGCCCCGCTCTCTCTCACGCGCGTGGCAGAGACGCGCCAGGCGATCCTCGACCTCTACTTCAAGAAGGGCTACGTCTACGCGCGCGTGGAGGCTGCCGAGGACTTCGCGCCGGACCGGAAGACGGCGATGCTCCGGTTCCGCGTGGACGAGGGACCGGAGGTCCACGTCGCCGCCGTGATCGTCGAGGGAAACAAGCGGACGAGCACGGCGCTCATCGCGCGCACGGTTGGGATCAAGCCAGGCCAGGTCTTCGATCCGAGCGAGGCGGCCGTCGCGCAGACCGAGCTCCTTCGCCTCGGCGTGTTCCGGTCGGCCTCGCTCCACCTGAGCGAGCCGGAGGTCCCTCAGGCCGTGAAGGACCTCGTGGTGGAGGTGGAGGAGCGCCCCTACCAGACGGTCGTGGCGAGCGCGGGCCTATCCTTCGCGGAAGGGCCGCGCGCCGCGGTCGAGTACGACCGGCCGAACCTGTTCGGCGACGCCATCGACTTCTCGACCCGGGTGCGGGCGAACTACCCCCTCGAGATCTTCCGGCCGGACCTGCAGGTGATCCCCGCCGACGAACGCTGGGAGGCCCTGGCCGAGCTGGGATTCCGGTTCCCGCGCTTCTTCGACCTGCGCTTCCTGAGCTTCCGCGCCGACCTCGTCGCCCAGCACAAGGTCGAGCCCTCTTACCTGCTCTCCAAGGGAGCGCTCATCCTCGGCACCGACCTCGTCCGGCTGGGGAGGCTGGGGGCATCCCTCACGGGACAGCTCGAGGTCGACAACGTGACGAGCACGACGGGCTGCACGTCCTCCTTCTGCCTGGGCGAGACGCCCGAGGTGTCGCGGCTCCTCGCACCCCCGGGCGTCACGACGCTCGTGTCGATCCAGCCGCGGGTCTCCTTCGACCTTCGCGACAACACCGCGCGACCGACGAGCGGGCTCTTCCTGGAGCTGGACGTCGATTACTCGATCTCGCTCGGGTCGTCCGGCAACAAGGTGCTCCTGTTCCTGCCGGGCAGCGACAACTACGTGAACCTCATCAAGCTGCAGACCATCGCGACCACCTACGTGCCGCTGTGGACGATGGTCCTCGCCCTGTCGGCGCGGTGGGGACAGATCTTCCCGCTGGAGCAGAACTCCCAGACCATCGCGCCCAAGCGCTTCTACCTGGGGGGCGCGACGACCATGCGGGGCTACGGCGAGAACGAGATGGTCCCCCAGGACCAGCGCCCGCAGGTCGCCGAGCAGACCCAGCGGTGCGCGAGCGTGATCTCCGGCCTGGGCTGCTCCTCGCAGCAGCAGCAGCTCGTGCGGCAGGGAATCATCCTGCCGAGCGAGGGCGGGGGGGCCATCGTCCTCTTCAAGGCCGAACTTCGCGTGCCGCTCACGCGCATCACCGAGATCGGTCTCTTCGTGGACTGGGGCAACCTCTGGCTCGACCCGACGCTCGTGGACCTCACGAAGCTGCGGACGAACATCGGGCTGGGGCTGCGCATCCTCACCCCGGTGGGCCCTGCCGCGTTCGACCTCGGTTTCAACCTGAACCCGCAGAGCGCCATCAACGACCCGGTGATGGCGCCGCACTTCGCTGTCGGATTCTTCTAGCCGCCGGCCGCCGGAAAGCGGCGCATGACCTGGTGGAAGTCGTCGAACGGCTCGTGCGGCAGGCCGCGCGCGCGGCAGTACTCGAGCAGGCGCCGGGTCGCGAAGACGAAGTCGGCCGCGTCCGCGGCACAGCGGTCGGCGCTGCCGTCCCCGCAGACCAGGACGCGGTGCCCCTCCTCCCGGAGCTGCCGCACGACGCTTCCCTTGCAGAAGCCGCACCGGCCGCACCCGTCGGCCCGTGCGGGACGGTGGAACTCGACGGACATGCCCGCGGAGCCGCAGACGGCGCGGTTCGACAGGACCCGGATGTGCCCGCGCAGTCGCGCGGGCAGGCGCTCCAGCACCGGCTCGATGTACACGTCGAGACCGGCCGAACAGACGACGAACGGGCGCCCCGCCCGGGCACAGGCATCCACGAAGGCCTCGAAGCCCGGCCGCAGGACGGCCCGCCGGCGCGCGAAGGCGGCGATCTCCTCGTGGGTCGCGGTGATGGGCTCGAAGATCCGGCGGAGGAGCTCCCCGAAGTCGAACTCGCCCGCCCGGTACCGGTCCTCCGCGAGCTGCCAGGTGTCGTAGCCGGCGAAGTGCTGCGAGACGGCGTCGCCCACGTCCTCGGTGAGGGCGGTTCCGTCGAAGTCGCAGACGATGGCCCAAGGAGCGCGCACGGCGACTGGCCCTCAGGCCCCGAAGCGGTCGCGGAGGAGGCCCCAGCGGACGCCCCGATCCGACACGATGAGCCGGGTGAAGCCGCCGAGGCTCATCGCCTCGAGGACGACGAGCGCGCCGGCGACGATCACGTCGGCCCGCTTGGGCTCCATCCCGGGGACGCGCGTGCGGTCGGCGACGGGCATCGCGGCGAGGCGTGCCAGGATCTCCTCGAGCGCGTCGCGGTGCAGCTCGGACCCGTGGACCCGTTGCGCGTCGTACACCGCGAGGGCCTGGGAGACGGCGGCGAGCGTCGTCACCGTTCCGGCGACACCGACGAGCCGCGCGCTCGCCAGGCTCCCGGAGGCGCGGATCTCGGCGACCTCGGCGAGCGCGGCGCGGGCCCCGGCGCGTAGGGCGGCGAGCTGCGCGGAGGAGGGCGGATCGCCCGCCGGGATGCGCTCGGTCAGGCGCACGGCGCCGATCTGGAAGCTGCGCCGGCCCGCGGGGTCCGGGCCGGCGCCCCACGTGAGCTCGGTGGAGCCGCCGCCGACGTCGAGCACGGCGATCGGGCGATCCGGCGAACCGAAGTCGGACCAGGCGGAGCAGTGCACGAGGCGCGCTTCCTCTGCCCCGGAGATCACCTCCGGAACGAGCCCGGCGGCTTCCCGGGCGGCCGCGAAGAACTCCTCGCCGTTCGACGCGTCCCGGCACGCGCTGGTGGCGACGCAGGCGATCCGGGCGGCGCCCAGCGCGCGTGCCTCGGCGGCGAAGCGGGCGAGCACCTCGACCGTCGCGGCGATGGCGGCGGCGTCGAGGCGACCGGTGCGGTCGACGCCGCGCCCGAGGCGGGTGATCTCGGCCCTCTCGACGACGGGCGCGAGTCGGCCTGCACGGCGTTCGGCGACCGTGAGCAGCACCGTGTTCGTCCCCACGTCGATGGCGGCGACCCGGTCCACGGTGCTCACTGCGGCAGCGGTCCCCAGGCGGGGCTGCCGATCGGGGCCGACTCCGAGGTGACGACGTGCTGGCGGTCGCCGGTCGGGTTGGAGACGACGAGCTGGGGCCGCCCCGTGCGGTCGGAAGCGAACACCAGCAGCCGCCCGTTGGGTGCCCAGGAGGGTTCCTCGTTCGTCATGCCCTGGTCCTGCGTGACCCGGGAGATCTTCCCGGTCTCGGGCGAGACCACGAACACGTCGAAGACCTTGCGCTCGTCGCGGGCGGTGAAGGCGATGAGGTCGCCGCGCGGGCTCCAGCGGGGCGTCTGGTTGTAGTTGCCCTGGAAGGTGAGGCGCCGCTGTTCCGTCCCGTCCGCGTTCATGACGTAGATGTGCGGATGGCCGGAGCGGTTCGAGACGAAGGCGATCCGCCGGCCATCGGGCGACCACGTGGGCGACGCATCCGTGGCCGGGTCGGTGGTGAGGCGACGCAGGCCCGACCCGTCGGCGTTGATGACGTAGATGTCCGAGTTCCCGTCCACGGAGGCGGTGAAGGCGATGCGCCGGCCGTCGGGCGAGTAGACCGCACCGCTCGAGAGCTCGCCGATGCCGACCACGAGCCGGGTGCTCCCGTCGGAGACCCGGAGCGCCCAGATCTCGGGCTTGCCGCCGCGGTAGCTCGTGAACAGGATCTCCCCGCCGTCGGGCCGCCAGTGGGGCAACAGCAGGATCGCGGCGTCCCGGTACAGCACCTCGGAGGCCTTGCCGTCGGCGTCGAAGGCCACGATCTCCCGGATTCCCTTGCCCCGCCGCACCACCGCGATGCGGGTGCGGAAGATCCCGGGCTCCCTCGTGTAGTACTGGACGACGTCGTCGGCGATGCGATGCGCGAGCGCGCGCGGCGTCTTCTCCTTGTAGATGCGGTAGAGGACCTCGCGGCCCGCCCGCACCTCGTAGAGGTGGAGCTCGCCCGTCAGGAGCGAACCCTCCCGCCGGACGATCGCCTTGACGAGGCCCTCGGCCCCCACGTCGGCCCACCGGGAGAAACGGATGGCCGAGGCCGCGAATCCCTCGCGCGGGTCGGCGAGGAAGGAGCGGGGATCGAGGAGCTCGAACACCGTCGTCAGGGCGAGGTCGTCCCGCAGCGTCTGGGCGGTCTCGTTCGCCTCGGCCTGCGCGTCCGCACCGGTCTGGAAGGGGGGAACCGCCAGGGCGAGCGGCCGGAAGTCGGGAGAGCCCAGGTCGATGTACTGGCGCTGGGCGGCAGCCGCCGCGGGGAGGCAGAGGAGGAGCGAGGCGAGGAGTCGGTTCATGGCTCTCCGTTCCGTGGGGAGCACGCGCTCAGATGTGGAAGTTCACTCCAAGTCCTACGGTTCGGTACCGTTGCTGAAGCTCCGGTGGCGGGGGTGGCATGCGGGTCTGGTGCACCGCCCGCTCGAGCGCTTGGTCGAAGGCGTCGTTCCCGCTCCGCCGCTCGAAGCGCAGGCTGGAGACCCGGCCGTCGGGCTCGATCGTCAGGACGACCGTGGCGCGAAGGCTCATCCGCTCCTGGTCCGAGATCGTGGCGGGGAGGCGGTAGTTCGCCTGGAGGGCCTCGCTGACGAGGGCCAGGTACCGATCCCCCTCCGACGCGTCCGTGGCGGTTCCCTCCGGCGAGCCGGTGGGGTCGCCCCAGGTCTCCCGCGCGAGCGCCTGGTCGCGGCGGACCTTGGAGATCGCCCGGGAGAGGGCGTCGTTTCCATGGCCCGGCGGAGCGGGGGCGCGCGGCGGCGGGGCCTTGGGGGATGGCTTCGGGGACGGCACGGCCAATGGCACGGGCGTCGGGGCCGCCGCCACCCGCGCGGGAGCGGGGGGTGCCTCGGGCGGGGGGACGTCGCGGCGGGGAAGCCAGTGCTCCGGGCGCTGCTCGCCGAGCCGGACGAGCTTCGCCACGATCGGCTTCTGCCCGAGGTCGATCGGGGGTCCGGAACCGCGAAGGACGCCCAAAGAGACCAGCGCCGCGTGCGCCGCGAGGGACGCGAGGAGCACGGGCCAGAGGCGGTCCGGGCGGTGAAGCTCGCCCACCGCGCGCATCTAGCGCTTGCCCTCGTGCGCCCGTTCCGGCGCGGGGTTCGTGATCATGCCCAGGTTCGTGACCCCGGCTCGCTGGACCGTCGCCATCACCTCGACCACGAAGCCGTAGGGCAGCGAGCGATCGGCCATGAGGTAGAGCTCCCGGTCCCGGGCGACCCGGGCGTTCGCCTTGAGCTTCTCCTCGAGCTCGGGGAGCCCGACGCGGGCCGCCTGCTCGTCCGTGCCGAGCCACAGGCTCTTGTCCGCCTTGATGGAGAGGACGAGCTTCTGCTCCTCGCCCTTCACCGCCTGGGCCTTCACCTCGGGGAGCGCCACCTCGACGCCCTGCTGGATGAGCGGGGCGGTGACCATGAAGATGATGAGGAGGACGAGCATCACGTCGACGAGCGGCGTGACGTTGATCTCGGTGAGGGTCTGGCGGCCCGAGCCGCTCGTCCCGATAGCCAAGGCTCGGTCCTCAGCTGAAGAAGTGGCGCTTCACGATGTTCAGGAAGTCGTTCGAGAAGTTGGTCATCTCGCTGTCGAGGACACGGATCCTCGAGACGAAGAGGTTGTAGAAGACGACCGCCGGGATGGCGGCGAACAGGCCGAAGGCGGTGGCGATGAGCGCCTCGCTGATGGGTTTCGCCACGGTCGCCAGGTTGGCGTTGCCCACCTGGTAGATGTCGTGGAACGCCCGCATGATCCCCCACACGGTACCGAAGAGGCCGACGAAGGGCGCGGCGCTCGCGGTCGTGCCGAGGAAGGGCACCATCGACTCGAGGTGGGTGACCTCGGCCACGGCGGCCCGCTTGAGCGCCCGCTCCACGTTCTCGATCCCGCCGAGCTGCTCGCTCATCGCGCCCTCGGCAGCCTTCTGGCGCGCCGTCACCTTGGAGAGCTCCACGTAGCCCGTGCGGAAGACCGCGGCGATGGGGCTCGCGGTGAGCGACTCCGCGGCCTGGTAGATGGCGTCGAGGCGCTTCGACTGCCAGAAGGTCTCGAGGAAGCTCGCCGACTCCGCCTGCGCCCGGCGGAGCGCCATCCACTTCTTCGCGATGATGGCCCAGGAGACGACGGAGGCCGCCAGGAGGAGCAGGAGCACCCCGCCGACCACCGGGCCGGCGTTCATGACGATCTCGACGTAGTCGATCTCGCCGCCGCGCGCGGCAGCCGGGGCGACACGCGCCAGTGTCTCAGGAAGTGCCGCGATCACGGTGAAACCCCGCGGGAAGCGTGGGATTTCAGGTTTCTAGCACGAGGTTGCCCACGCGTCACGGGAGTGGAACCCGGCGAAACGCCCTCCATTCCCCGTCTCGCGCACCGGCCCCCACATGTGTCGCGCGGAGACGCCGCGCGGCGGGTGGACAATGGGGGGCGAGCCCGAAAAGGGAGGGGGAGTTCCCGCCCCGGGGGCCGCAACCGTGAATACAATGAACGCGGCGGCTGTCCAAACGCGTGGAGCCAAGGGGTGTTCCAGCGGACCGCCGCTCCAGGGAGGCCTACCATGAATCGGACGCCCTTGTTCGCCGCCCTCGCTCTCGCGGCGGGATGCTACTCATCGCCGCCCCCGCCGTCGCTGCTCAACTTGAACATCTACTGGGGGTTCCTCGGGTGGCAGGGGCAGCCGGCGTTCGGCAACTTCTCCCAGACCGATCCCGGTTGCAGCCAGGCGAACGTCGACCAGGTGTACGTATCCATTACCGGGCCCGGTGGATACACCCAGGACGAGAACTTTCCCTGCGTACAGCCGAACGGCGTTCCCGGCGTGCAGTACGCGGATGTCTACGCGGGGACCTACAGTTGGACCCTGTACGGCTCTCGGAACGGCGTGGTCGTCTACAGCGTGACCGAGACGAACCAAAACGTGGCACCCGACTCGACGGGAAACGCGACCTTCGAATCGGCTCTGGAGGCGCTCTACCCCAACCTAAACGTCTCCTACACGCTCCCGGCGACGTGCGCGGGTCCGCCGGCGATCGCGCAGATGAGCTTCCAACTCGACCTGCTGGGCTCCGTCTATTACGCGAACGCCGGGACGACGTTCTTCCCCCTGGCATGTGGAGCCAATAGCAGCACGATCGTGGTGCCAGCACTCCCGGCAAACTCCTACGTCATGAATTTCGTGCGCGCGCTCGACGCAAACGGGACCTCCCAGTATCAGGTCTGTGGTCAGACCGTGGTCCAGGCGCCGGGGAACGTATCTGGGAGCGCCAGCGTCACGCTGTCGACGACTCCTTGCCCCTAAGTACCCAGGCCATCCGCCAACGATGCCGGGCGGAGTAGGATTCTGGTCGTGAGCCGCATCGGCATCTTCGATTCGGGCGTCGGCGGGCTCACCGTCCAGCGCGCTATCCTGGAGGCCCTCCCGGGGCTCGAGACCGTCTACCTCGGCGACACCGCCCGCGTGCCGTACGGGACGAAGTCGGCGGAGGTCGTGACCCAGTACTCGCTCAACAACGCGCGGTTCCTCGCCCGGCAGGGGATCGAGATGCTGGTCGTCGCCTGCAACACCGCCTCGGCGGTGGCGCTCCCGGCGCTCCGGGCGGCCTTCCGCATCCCCGTCCTCGGCGTCGTGGAGCCGGGTGCCCGGGCGGCCGTCCGCGCCAGCCGGAGCGGACGCATCGGCGTCATCGGAACCCAGGGTGCCGTCGCGAGCGGCGCCTACCAGCGAGCCATCCGGGAGCTCTCTCCCGCCGCCACGGTCTTCGCCCGGGCGTGCCCTCTCTTCGTGCCGCTCGCCGAGGAGGGCTGGACGGACCCCGAGGACGAGGTCGTCCGGATCGTGGCCGAGCGCTATCTCGCCCCCCTGCGGGAGGAGCGCGTCGACGCGCTCGTCCTCGGATGCACGCACTACCCGCTCCTCAAGGCGGCCATCGGCGCTGCCCTGCCGGGTGTGGTGCTCGTCGACAGCGCCGAGGCCATCGCTGCGGAGGTCCGGGAGAGCTTCCCGGCGGCCGGGAGCGGAGGGCCGGCCGCGCACCGCTTCTTCGTCACCGACACGCCCCAGCGCTTCCTCGGCGTGGCCGGGCGCTTCCTCGGGCGCCCCGTCGCCGCCGCCGACCACGTCGACGTGTAGGTGTCCGGGCGCCGACTTGATGCGCCCCAAAGGTGTGGCTACAGTCGACGGATGCAGCAGGGGCCGCGGAAGATGGTGGTTGGCTTCAACCACAACATCAAGCACGGCGGGCGCATCTACCACGTGCAGACGGAAGACTCCGGCCGCGACAACCCCCACGTCATCACCCACCTCTTCGTCGGCGGCAACATCGTCGCGAGCAAGAAGACGAGCTACGCCGACATCGTCGGGGCGGACAACCTCTCCGAGGTCGTGCGCGAGCTGATGGAGGAGCAGCACAAGGAGATGCTGCGGAACCTCATCAACGGGGTCTACGACGGCGTCGAGTCGACGCCGCCACGGGCGGCCCCTGCAGCGAGGACCCCCGAGGCGCGCAGCCCCGCCGCGTCGCCGCGCCCGCCGCCGATCCCGGCCGCCCGGCCGCCGGCGCCCGAGGTGGCGGCGGCGCGCCAGGCCTCCCCGCCGCCGATGCGGGACGACGGCGAGACGCTCTTCGGCGAGGACCTCATCAGCGAGAAGAGCCTCGACGAGGTCATCCTCTCGTACCTGGCGGAGGATCTGGGCGAGCGCAAGCCCTGACCCGGGCGTGATCCAGCTCTTCCACGTCTACAAGCAGTACGGGGCCGAGGCCCCGGCGCTCTCCGACGTGAGCCTCGAGGTGCGCAAGGGGGAGTTCGTCTTCCTGACGGGTCCGTCCGGTGCCGGGAAGTCGACGCTCCTCAAGCTCGTCTTCTGCGCCGAGCCGGCCAGCGCCGGCCAGATCCTGGTCTTCGGGCGGAACGTCTCGCGGATCCGGCCGTCCGGCATCCCCTTTCTGCGCCGGAACATCGGCGTCGTGTTCCAGGACTTCAAGCTCCTCCCCGACCGGACGGTCGCGGAGAACGTGGCGTTCCCCCTCGAGGTGCGCGGCCAGCACCCGCGGGACGTTCGCCGGAGGGTGGAGCTGTCGCTTCGCGCGGTGGGGCTCGAGCACAAGGCCGGAAAGTTCCCTCTGTCGCTCTCGGGCGGCGAGCAGCAGAGGGCGGCGGTGGCCCGGGCGCTCGTCGCCGACCCGGCGCTCCTGCTCGCGGACGAGCCCACGGGAAACCTCGACCTCGACCGGACCGTGGAGGTCATGGCGCTGCTCGAGGGAGCGAACGCCCGTGGCACCACCGTGGTCGTGGCGACGCACGACCGGTCGCTCCTGGCCCGCCACAAGAAGCGGGTCATCGCCCTGGAAGGGGGCCGCGTCGTCTCCGACGGGGACTCCATCCGCCGCGCCGCCTCCTGATCGGGACGCCCATGCACCGCCTCGTCCTCCTTTTCCGGCGAGCCGTCGACGCGCTCCGGCGGGGCCCTTTCGTCTCGGCGGTGGCCATCGGGACGATCTTCGTCGCGGTCCTGCTCACCGGCGGCTTCGCCGCAGCCTTCACCGGCGCGGAGGGCCTCCTCTCCGCCTGGGCGCGGGACGTCCCAATCTCCGTGTACCTCGCCGCCGACGCCGACCTGGAGCGGGCGCGGGCCGAGGCGGTGCGGCTCGCCCCGGGGGCGAGGGTGGTTGCCGTCTCGCCGGCGGACGCGCTCCGTCGGCTGCGCAATTCGCTCGGCGACCAGGCGACGGTCCTGGACGGTGTCGGGCCGGAGGTGCTCCCGGCCTCGGTGGAGGTCTGGTCGAGGGGTTCGCTCGCGGACACCCGCGCGCTCGCGGGGCGCCTGCGCGCCGTTCCGGGCGCCGCGGATGTGGACTACGGCGCCGCCTGGCTAGAGCGGCTCGAGGGCGTCCTGCGAAAGGGCCGCGCCGTGGGGCTCGCGCTGCTGGGGTTGCTCGCGACCGCGACCGCGGTCCTCGTCGCGAACACGCTGCGGCTCGCCGTCTACGCCCGCCGCGACGAGATCGAGATCATGAAGCTCGTCGGAGCGACGGACGCCCACGTCGGTGCCCCCTTCCTCCTGGAGGGGCTCCTGCAGGGGCTCGCCGGGGCCGGCCTCGCGGTGGCCGCGCTCCTCGGGGCGACGACTGCGCTCCTTCCCTGGCTGCGGTCGTCGGTTCCGCTCGCGGTCCGGCTCTCGCGCCCCGATCTCCTCCCGAACGGGCTCCTCCTCGCGCTCCTCGCCGGGGGGAGCGCGCTGGGCGTCGCCTCGAGCGCGCTCGCGCTCGGGCGCTTCCTGAGGAGGGTGTGAGGTGCGGGCGGCGCTCCTCGCCATCGCGCTCGCGAGCGATCCACGCGCGCAGCTGGAGGCGCTAGAGGCGAGGAGGGCGGCGGAGCGGGAGGTGGCGGCCCTGCTCGCCCGGCGGGAGCGCTCCGTCCTCGACGCGCTCGACGAGGTCGAGAGGGCGTGGCGGGCCGCCGAGTCGGAGGCGCGCGCCGCGGACGTGCGCCGGGCGGAGTCGGCCGCTCGGCTCGAGCGCGCCGTCCGAGAGGAGGCGGAAGCGGACGCGCGCTACACGGCGCTCATCGGGGAGCTGCGTCCGCGCCTCGTCGCCATCGACCGCATCTCGCAGGCCGGGGAGCTCCGGCTCCTCGCCACGGCAACGTCCCTCGACGACCTGGTGCGGCGGCGCGCCCTGCTCGAGCGGGTCTTCGCCCGTGACGGAGAGACCCTCCGGGCCGCCCGGTCGGCCCTGCAGGAACGGGGGAAGGCCACCGCCGAGCGGCGCGCGGAGGCCGACCGGCTCGGGGGGCTCGCGGCAGAGGCGGAGGCCGGGAGGACCGAGGCGGCGGCCCGCCGCGCCGCGCGCGTGGCGCTGCTCGCCTCGATCCGGGGCGCGCGGGAGCTGCACGAGCGCGCCGCGGCGGAGGCCGAGGGGCAGGGGAAGAAGCTTGCGGAATTCGTCGCGGCGCTTCCGCCGCCGCGGTCGGGCGAGGTGCCGTACAGAGGATTCGGCCAGCTGCGGGGAAAGCTCCCCGGCCCTGCCGTCGGGCGCATCGAGGTGGGGTTCGGCAGGGTCGTCAATCCCCGCTTCCACACCGTGACGGTCCAGAACGGCGTGGACATCGCCGCGCTGCGCGGGGAGGCGGTGCGTGCGGTGGCGCCCGGCCGGGTGGTCCACGCGGGATGGTTCCGGGGCTACGGGAACCTGGTCATCGTCGACCACGGCGACGGGTTCCACACGCTCGTCGCCCACCTCGAGTCGATGACCGCCGCGGCCGGCGAGGACGTCGAGGCAGGCAGCCTCCTCGGGACCGTCGGGGACACGGGGTCGCTCAAGGGCGCGTACCTGTACTTCGAGCTGCGCGAGCACGGAAGGCCCGTCGATCCCGCGTCCTGGCTCGCCCCCTGACCGACGGCTATGATCCGTCGATGAACCGCCGCCCCGTTTCCCGCGTCGCCGCGATCGGCGCCGCGGCGCTGGCCTTCCTGGCAGGCCTGTCCGCCGCCCACGTCGCGCGGGCCGCCCCGCGCCGCGACACGTCCCAGCCCTATCGCTCCCTCGACGTCTTCTCCGAGGTGCTTGCCTACGTCGAGAACAACTACGTGGAGAGCGTCGAGGAGAAGGAGCTCGTGTACGGGGCGATCGAGGGCCTGCTCGCGAAGCTCGACCCGCACAGCTCCTTCCTGCGGCCCGACGCGTACCGGATGATCAAGGACGAGACCTCGGGCGAGTTCGACGGCCTGGGGCTCGAGGTGGCGGTCCGCGGCGACGAGGTCGTGGTCGTCTCGCCGGTGGCCGACTCGCCGGCCGAGCGGGCCGGGCTCCGGTCCGGGGATCGCGTGACCAAGGTGGACGGGGTGGCGGTGCGCGACATGGCGCTCGCCGAGGTGGTGCACCGGATGAAGGGCCCCGCCGGGACCAAGGTGGTGCTCGAGATCATGCGCCCCGGGTTCCGCGAACCCCAGAGCCTGACCATCGTGCGCGACCGGGTCCGGACGAGCAGCGTCGACTGGAAGGTCGTCGATCCGGCTGCCGGCCTCGTCTACGCGAAGGTGAAGGTGTTCCAGGATCGCACCGACCGGCAGCTGAAGAAGGCGCTCGACGACGCCCGCGCCCAGATGGGGCGGGAGATCCGGGGTCTGGTCCTCGACCTCCGCAACAACCCGGGCGGCCTCCTCGATCAGGCCGTCCGGGTGGCGGACCGTTTCCTGACGAGCGGGGTGATCGTGAGCACCGAGGGGAGGGGGCAGAAGGCTCCGGAGGTCGAGCGCGCCCGCGAGAAGGACACCGAGCCCGGCTACCCGATGGTGGTGCTCGTGAACCGGGGGAGCGCGAGCGCGAGCGAGATCGTGGCCGGCGCGCTGCAGGACCAAGGTCGGGCGGTGATCCTCGGGACGCAGACCTTCGGGAAGGGGTCGGTCCAGACCATCATCGAGCTCGAGGACGGGTCCGCCCTGAAGCTCACCGTGGCGAAGTACTACACGCCGAAGCACCGGTCCATCCAGGAGCTCGGCATCACGCCCGACGTGGTCGTCGACGACGCCGCCGGCAGGGCCATCGAAGAAGGGCCGGCCGAGCGCGACCTCCGGCACCACCTGAAGAACGAGCAGCGCGACGTGGAGGAGCCGCCCCCGCCGACCCGGCAGGCGGCCCCGAAGGCGCCACCGGCCAGCGGGAGCGCCGACCCGCAGCTCGACCGCGCCGTGGACCTCCTGCGGGCCGGCGGAAAAGCGGCCCCCCGCGCCGCGGCCGGGACCTGAGGGGGGCGCCCATTGGTGGCGGGGCGCATCCCACCGGGGAATACTCTGACGCGGCGCGGCTTTTTGCGTTGACTTCGGAACGCGGGGCGCTAAACTCCGCGCGGTCCTGAGCCGGGGGAGCGGCCCACCGCCCACCGAACACGAGAGGTGTAGCGAGCGTCCCGAAGGGGGCGCGTTCGCCCCTCAGACTGCCAGATGAGCCAATTCGAGATCGCGGTCGTCGTCGCCTACGGCTTGGTGCTGCTCGTGCTCTCCGTGTACGGGTCGCACCGCTACTTCATGGCGTACCTGTACTACCGGCACAAGTTCAACGTCCCGGTCCCGAAGGCCCGCTTCGACGCCTTGCCGCGCGTGACCGTCCAGCTGCCCGTCTTCAACGAGATGTACGTCGTGGAGCGGCTCATCGGCGCGGTCTGCGAGCTCGACTACCCGCAGGATCGCCTCGAGATCCAGGTGCTCGACGACTCGACCGACGAGACCCGGGCCATCGCCCGGCGCTGCGTGGAGGCCTGGCGCGCGCGGGGCGTCGACATCCACTACATCCACCGGTCGAACCGGCAGGGCTTCAAGGCCGGTGCCCTCGAGCACGGCCTGGGCCTCGCGAGCGGCGAGTTCGTCGCGGTGTTCGACGCGGACTTCGTGCCGAACAAGGACTTCCTGAAGCGAACGGTCCACTTCTTCACCGATCAGGGCGTGGGGATGGTCCAGGTGCGCTGGGAGCACCTGAACCGCGGGTTCAGCTCGCTCACGCAGGTCCAGAGCATCCTGCTCGACGGCCACTTCGTCATCGAGCACACGGCGCGGAACCGGTCCGGTCGATTCTTCAACTTCAACGGGACGGCGGGCATCTGGCGGCGCGACACGATCGCGAGCGCCGGCGGCTGGCAGCACGACACCCTGACCGAGGACCTCGACCTCTCCTACCGGGCCCAGCTCAAGGGCTGGAGGTTCGTGTTCCTTCCTGAGGTGGCGGCGCCCGCCGAGATCCCCGTCGAGATGAGCGCCTTCAAGAGCCAGCAGCACCGGTGGGCGAAGGGCTCGATCCAGACCGCGCTCAAGCTCTTGCCCCGGATCTTCAAGAGCGACCTCCCGAGGGACGTGAAGAAGGAGGCCTTCTTCCACCTCACCGCCAACGTCGCCTACCTGCTCATGATCCCGCTCGCGGTGCTCATGCCGATCACGGTGGTCGTGCGGGTGAGCCACGGCTGGATCGAGGTGCTGCTCCTCGACCTGCCCTTCTTCGCGGCTGCCACGATGAGCGTGTGCGTCTTCTACGTGGCGAGCCAGCGGGAGATCCGGGCCACCCCCTGGCAGCGCATCAAGTACCTCCCGTTCCTCATGGCTCTCGGCATCGGCATGTCGGTGAACCAGGCGCGCGCCGTCATCGAGGCGCTCGTCGGCTACAAGACCGGCTTCACCCGCACCCCGAAGCTGGGCGTGAAGGGGGGCGACGCCGCCCCCGTCCGCCGCCGCTACCGGGTGGCGGTCAGCCTGCAGCCCATGCTCGAGCTCACGCTCGCGGCCTACTTCACGCTCGCCGTGATCTGGGTGGCCGACCGCGGCGTCTGGTACTCCCTGCCCTTCCTGGTCCTGTTCCAGGCCGGCTTCGCCTACGTGGGGCTGATGAGCACCGTCGAGGGGCTCCGCGGCGTCTTCGCCCGCTTCGTGCCCGCACCGGGGCCCGTTCCCGACGCCGAATAGGCGGCCGGCTTCACAGCATCTTCTCGTACAGGGTGACGCGCTCCTCCAGCTCGCTGGCAGGGGCGAAGCCGACGTGCTCCCAGAAGGCGCGGGCATCGCGGTTCTCGTGGGTCACGGAGAGGCGGAGAACCCGGAAGCCCTCCGCGCGCAGCCGAGCCTCGAGGGCCGCCACCACCTCGCGCCCGAGCCCTCGCCCCTGCAAGGGTTCCCGCAGCAGCAGCAGCCGCACGTGGGCCGCGCCCGGGTCGGGCCAGTGGAGCTGGACGTCGAGCAGCCCCGCGACCTGCCGTCCGGCGCGCAGCCGGAGTACCCACAGGGTGCGGTCCGGGTCCGCCTCGGCGTCGGCGAGCAGGTCGGCGGCGGCTCCGGGACGCGCCGGCGAGCCTTCCGCGAGGACGTGATAGTCGGGGGCCTCCTCCAGCGCCGCCTGGAGCGACGGCACGTCGGGGTCGCTGGCGGGCTCGGCGACGATCCGCACCGCGTCGAGCGGATGCTCGGTCACCGGTCCCCCGGGCACACGCCGCCCTCGGCCCAGGCGAGGAGCTCCGCCGCGGCGCCCTCGAGAGTGGCCCGCACGGCGTGGGCGCCGGCGGTGCGCAGCTCGTCCGCCCGGTAGCGCCCCGTCGCCACGGCCAGGACGGGCACGCCGTGCGCGCGAGCGGCGACGACGTCCCGGGGCGTGTCGCCGATGACGAGGAAGTCGGAGGGCGCGACGGGGTGGCCGCGGTGCCGGGCGGCCCGGTCCAGCGCGGCGCGGACGAGAAGCTCCCGCGCCTCCCCGTCGTCGGCGAACCCGGCGATCGCGTCCGGCCCCCAGGCGAAGAAGCCGTCCAGCCGCCCGCGGGCGAGCTTGATTCGCGCGCCTTCCGGGACGTTGCCGGTGCACAGCCCGAGCGATGCGCCGGCGCGGGAGAGCTCGTCGAGGAGCGCATGGACGCCGGGCAGGACCGCGAAGCCCGGGCCGTCGATCTCCTCCCGCAACGCGCCGACGTAGTCGGCGAGCAGGCGGTCGCAGAGCGCGTCGTCGAAGGGACGCCCCACCGCCTCGAGGACCTCGCGGACGATGAGTCGATCCGTCATGCCGTCCAGCCGAAGCCGGGCCAGAGCGCCGTCGATGGCGCCGAGCTCCGCCCGCATCACCCGCTCGAGGGCGCGGCGCCCGGCGCCGCCTGCGTGGACGAGGGTGCCGTCCACGTCGAAGAGGAGCACCCGGCTCGAGCCCGGACGGCGGTCACTCGAAGAGGGCATCCACGAACTCGCGGGCGTCGAACGGGCGGAGATCCGCGACCTTCTCCCCCACCCCCACGTACCGGACGGGGATGCCGAGCTCGTCGCAGATGCCGATCACGACGCCCCCCTTGGCGGTGCCGTCGAGCTTGGTGAGCACGATCCCGCCCACCCCGAGCGCCTCGTGGAACTGCCGGGCCTGCGCGATGGCGTTCTGCCCGTTGGTGGCGTCGAGCACGAGGAGGACGAGGTGGGGCGCGCCCGGCAAGGCCTTGGCGAGCACGCGCTTCACCTTCTTCAGCTCCTCCATCAGCGGAAGCTTGGTGTGGAGCCTGCCGGCGGTGTCGAGGAGCACGACGTCGAACTTCTCGTCCACCGCGCGCCGGACCGTCTCGAAGCAGACGCTCGCGGGGTCCGAGCCGTCCTTTCCGCGCACGACCGGCGCTCCGACGCGCTCCGCCCAGATCTCGAGCTGTTCGCCGGCCGCCGCGCGGAAGGTGTCGCCGGCGCCGAGGAGCACGCTGTGGCCCCCGGCCCGCAGCTTGGCAGCGAGCTTGCCGATGGTCGTCGTCTTGCCCGACCCGTTCACGCCCGCGACCATGACGACCCAGGGCCGCTCGCCCGGCACGGCGAGCTCGCCCCCGGGCGCGCCGGCGTCGGGGACCGACACGATGCGGAGGATCTCCTGGCGGAGCGCAGCCTTGAGCTTCTCCGGTTCGTCGAGCTCCTTCCGGCGCACCCGCTCCCGCGCGTTCTCGAGCAGGGCCGTGGCGGTCTTCACCCCGATGTCGGCGGTGAACAGGATCTCCTCGAGCTCGGCGAGCGTTCTCTCGTCCACCGGACCGCGGGCGCCGAACAGGCCCTTCAGCCGGGAGACGAAGCCCCCCCGGGTCTTCTCGAGGCCGGCGGCGAGCGTCCGCCCGGCCTCGGCCTCGACGCGGCGGCGCTCCTCCTCCTCCTCGCGGCGCCGGGCCTCCTCGGCCTCCCGGGCACGCCGCTCCTCCTCCTCCCGGGCGCGCCGGGTCTCCTCTTCCCGGGCGAGGCGGCGCTGCTCCTTCTCGGCCCGCTCCGCCTCCTTCTTTCGCCGGTACTCCTCCTTCTTGCGCGCCTCCTCGGCCTCCGCGTCGACGGCGGGCGGGGCGGGGCCGGGCGCGAGCGGGGCCGGCGCCGGCGGCCCTTCGGAGACGCCCGCCTCGCGCTCCAGCTCGCGCTCGATCTCCTCCGTCGACACCGGGGGCTCGGGCGCCCGACCCCGGTGCCGCGCGAAAAGGCGAGCGGCCGCCGCGACGACGAGGGCGGCGAGCGCGGCGAGCAGCGCGAGGCCGGCGAGGTCCAGGGCGGAGATCGCCAACGGAAGGGAGCTGGGGCTTCCGGCGAAGGCGGAGAGGGTCACGGGAAGGAGACGATATAGGGTTCGCCGCCTTCGGGTGTCAACGCGAGCGTGAAGACCCCGGGGAGCTCCTACGCGGCGACCGAGCGCCCCCGGCCGGCGAGGCGCACGGACACGAGCTTCGAGACGCCGGGCTCCTCCATCGTCACCCCGTAGAGCGTGTCGACCATCTCCATCGTCCGCTTGTTGTGGGTGATGAGGATGAACTGGGAGGCCTTGCTCATCTCCTTCACGAGCTCGTTGTAGCGGCCGACGTTGGCGTCGTCGAGAGGCGCGTCGACCTCGTCGAGCAGGCAGAAGGGCGACGGCTTGATGAGGAAGATGGCGAAGATGAGCGCCACGGCCGTCAGCGCCTTCTCGCCACCGGAGAGCAGGTTCACGCTCTGGAGCTTCTTGCCGGGCGGCTGCGCGAAGATCTCGACGCCCCCGGCGTCGTCCTCCCCGTCCTGGGTGAGGACCAGCCCGGCCCGGCCGCCGTTGAAGAGCCTCGGGAAGACCTGCTGGAACTTCTCGTTCACGCGGTCGTAGGTTTCCCGGAAGCGCTCGCGGGAGGCGCGGTTGATCCGGGCGATGGCGGTCTTGAGGTCGGCGAGAGAAGCCTCCAGGTCCGCCTTCTGTCCGGAGAGGAACGCGTGGCGCCTCGCCAGCTCGTCGTATTCCTCGATGGCCGTGAGGTTGATGGGGCCCATGCGCTCCGCCTGGGCCTTCAGTTCCTCGAGGCGCTTGCGCTCCGCCTCGCCCGGGGCGCGCTCGGCATGGAACCGCAGCAGCTCCTCGCGGACGTCCACCTGCCACCGCTCGCGAGTCTGCTCCTCGAGGTGGGCGAGCGCGAGCGCGTGCTCGCGCGCCGTGAGCGCGGCGTCGGTCGACGCCTGGGAGAGGGCCTCTGCCCTCTTCCGGAGGTCGCGGGCCTCGGCCTCGACGGCCCGGGCCTTGAAGACGGCCTGCTCGTGGGCGTCCCGCTCCGCCGCGAGGGCCTCGCGGACGCGGGCGAGCTCCTCGGCGAGCCGTCCCGCATCGCGGTGGGTCTCCTCGACGCGAGCGCGGAGCTCCGACGCGCGGGCGTTGCCGGAGGAGATCGCGGCGAAGAGCCGCTCGCGGCGGTCCTCGATCTCGCGCATGGCCTCCTCGACCCGGCGCAGGGAGTCGCCGAGCCCCTCGCGCTTCTCGCGGTCGCCGGCGACCTTGACCTTGATGTCGAGGACCCCTGCATGCAGCGCCTCGGCGCGGAGGCGGAGCTCCTCGAGCCGATTCCCCGCCTCGCGCGCCCGCTCCTCCTGGCGCCCCCGCTCGGCCTCGGCGGTCGCGGCCTCGACCCGGCGGGCGTCCTCCTCGCGGGAAAGCGCGGCGATGCCCTCCTCCAGGGCCGACCGCTCGAGCTCGAGCTGTCGCGTCCGCTCGGCGAGCCGGTCGAGCTCCTCGCCGAGCCGGGCGAGGTCCTTCTCCTGGGTGAGCAGAGCCAGGTCCTTCTCGCGGTTGTCCTGGTCGATGGACTTGAGGGCGCCCTCGAGCTGGAGGAGGCGGGACTGCAGCGTCCGGTGGCGCTCCTGCGCCATCGCGAACTCGGCCTCGAACGAGCGCACCGTCTCCTGGAGCTCCTGGACCTCGCGCCGGCGCTGGAGGGCGCCGTGACCCTCTCCCTCGAGGGGCCCGCCGGTGACGACGCCGTGGGGGTCGAGGACCTCGCCGTCGAGCGTCACGAGCGTCTGGCGCGTCCGTCCGGCCTGCCACATCTCGAGGGCGCTGCGCAGGTCGCGAACGATGACCGCATCGCCGAGCAGGAAGCGCGCGAGCGGGTCGTAGGCCGGATCGACGCGAACCACCTCCAGGCAGGTGGCGACGAAGCCGGGGTGCGCACGGTCGGGTTCGGCGGCGCCCCCCTCGTCCGAGCGAAGCCGCAACAGCGGGATCAGGGAGGCCCGTCCCTCGGCCGCGGACTTGAGCCAGTCGATGGCCTCCACGCCCTGGCTGTGGCTCTCGACGATGACGTACTGCAGCCGCTCGCCGAGCACCGCCTCGACGGCGTCCTCGTACTCGGCCGGCGCCGTCACGACGTCCGCGACGAGGCCCAGGATCCCGCCCTCCGTGCCAGGCCCGCTGCGCGCCCGGGTCATGATGCTGCGCACGCCGCGCCCGTAGCCTTCGTAGTTCCTCATCACCTCGAGCAGGGACTGCAGTCGGGCGCGCCGGTCGGAGAGCTCCTCACGCAGCGTGATGAGCTTCGCCTCGTTCTGGATGAACTCGGAGCGCGTACGCTCGAGCAGCTCCTCCTGCGCCCCGCGCTGCTCCTCGAGCCGCAGCTTGAGCTGACGGGTGCGGCCCAGCCGCTCGACGTGGGTGGAGCGGGAGCCGTCGAGCCCGGCCGCCCGGTTGGAGAGCTCCTCGATCTCCGCCCGGGTGCGGGCGAGGCGCGCCGCGAGGTCCGCCCCCTGTCGCCCCAGCTGGGCGAGCTCGCTCCGGTGGGCCGCGGCCCGCCCCAGCGCGTCGGCGGCCGCGCTGCGCGCCTGGTCCGCCTCGCCGGCCAGGCCGCCCTCCTCGGCAGCGACCGCACGCAGGGCCTCCTCCATCTCGGCGAGCCGCGACTCGTCGCTGCCGGAGAGGCGCTGGAGCTCGTCGCGCTGCAGGAGGAGCGATTCCCTCTCGGCGGCCAGCGCCTCGGCCTGCACCTTGAGGGCCTCGACCTCCGAGACCTGCCCCCCGGACCGCTCGGCGATCTGCGCGAGCTCCTGGGCCGCCGCCTGGGTCGACACGTCGGAGACCCGCGACTGGCTCTCCAGCTCGTGCTCGCGCTCGCCGAGCCCCTGGAGGGACCGCTCGCGTTCCGTGAGCAGCTCGCGGTCCGCCTCCAGACCGGACTCGATCTGGGCGAGCCGGGCCGCGATCTCCGCCTCCTCGGCGCGCACGCTCGCGTGGCGCTCCTCCGCCTCCCGCCGCCCGACGGTGAGCTCGAGATAGCGGGTGGCGGCCACGTGGAGCTCGAGCTCGCGGACCTGGGCGCGGACGGCCCGGTAGCGCTCGGCCTTGCGGGCCTGGCGGTTGAGGGAGTCGAGCTGCTTGCCGAGCTCGACGACGATGTCGCTCACTCGCTCCAGGTTGTGGCGGGTCGCCTCCATCTTGCGCTCGGCCGCCTCGCGCCGCTTCTTGTACTTCGTGATCCCGGCGGCCTCCTCGATGATGGAGCGGCGGTCCTCGGGGCGGGACGAGACGATCTGGCCGACGCGCCCCTGCTCGATGATCGAGTAGGCGGTGCGCCCCACGCCGGATCCGAAGAAGAGGTCGTTCACGTCGAGGAGCCGGGCCGGGGCCTTGTTGATGAGGTAGTCGGACTCCCCGGTGCGGAAGAGGCGGCGCCCCACGGTGATCTCGGCGTGCCCCCGGTACTGGGGCGGCAGCTCGGACGGGCGGTCGTTCTCGAAGGTGAGCGTCACCTCCGCGAGCGACAGCGGTGCCTTCGACTCCGAGCCATTGAAGATCACGTCCTCCATGGAGCGTCCGCGCAGCCGGAGCGCCGACTGCTCGCCCAGGACCCAGCGGATGGCGTCGGAGACGTTGGACTTTCCGCAGCCGTTCGGGCCGACGACGCCGGTGACGCCGTCGTCGAAGGCGACGAGCGTGCGGTCCATGAACGACTTGAAGCCCTGCATCTCGAGACGCCGGATGCGCATGGCGGTGCGATAGCATGCCGGATGGGGCCTTTCAAGCCAAGCCCTCGATTTCCCCGGACATTTCTTTCACGGAGCGAGAACCTCCTTGAATATCGAGAAGTTGCGTGACATGCGGTGTAGCGTCATGCCTCCGTTTTCTTTGTGAATCCGGTCAGGGGGATAGACTCGGCCCGGGATGCGCCTGTTTCCGCGGCTGGCCCGCAACATCGCGATCTCCTTCCTACTCGCGCCGCTTTTGGCGTGGGTGGCGCTCACCCAGTTCTTTCCCCTGTCGGACTCCCAGCTGGCCTTCCTGGGGGTGGCGATCCCGCTCGGATACCTGGGGGGGGTCGCCCTGAAGCTCGCGGTTGCCTTTCGGCTGACGAGGCCGGTCCAGGCGGCGCTCGGCGACGGCGGCAACCTCGCCACCGCGGCGGCGGGGGTCCGCGCGGCGAAGGCCCTCCCCGCCCGGTTCGCGGGCACGTCGTTCGGCGTCGCAGCGATGTGCGCGGGCGCGGTGATCGCGTCCGCGCTCCAGAAGGGGGTACGTCAGGACCTCGCCGCGCCTCTCGCCTGCCTCGGGCTCGCCGTCGCCTTGCTCGAGGCCATGATGGGCTACGCCGTCACCGCCGAGACCGCCGCGACCGTCGTCCGGGAACTCGGCGCCGGCCTGGAGGACGGAGCGCGGACCACGGTTCGCGCGAAGATCCTCGCCTTCGGCCTCGGGCTGCTCACCTTCACGGCCCTTCTGTTCGCGGCATCGGCCTTCGCGCGCCACCGCGGGGAGCAGGAGCGCGCGGCCCTGCGCGACGTCTGGGGCGCCCAGGACACGGCCGCCTCGCTGGCGCCCTCCCAGGGAGGTGCCGCCTCGGCCCCGGAGCTCGTCTGGCGGCTCACGGGGGCCCCGACGGCGCTCGTGGGCGCGGACGGCTCGTTCCTCGTCGGCTTCGGGGATGGCGCGGACTCCCTCAGGCCCGGCGCCGACGCGATCGAGAAGCAGCGCGGGGGCTGGACGCTCACCCGCAGGCTCGGAGGCGGCACGGCCCTCGTCACCTACCTCGCCGAGGAGAGGGTCGAGACCGACGCCGGCAGCTACTGGCGCGCGCTCCTCACGCTCGGACTCGCCACCTACGCCGTCGCGGCCGTCCTGGTCTGGATCACGGCACGGGCCTTCACCTTTCCCCTCCAGCTCCTGCGCCGCGCCGCCGACCGGATGGCGTCGGGCGACCTCACCGCGAGCCCGCCGATCCTCTCGGGGGACGAGGTCGGCCACCTGGCGTCCGACTTCCGCCGCATGGCCCAGGGGCTCTCGGGGCTCGTCGGGGAGGTGCAGGAGGCGAGCCGGGGCGTGGACGACGCCTGCCGGGAGCTCGCCGACATCGGCGCTCGCATCCGCAGCGGCGCGGCCGACCAGCACGCGGGCATGGAGGTCGTCGAGTCCGCGGTGGCGGCGATGCAGGACTCGATCGTCGCGGTCGAGCGCGCGCTGTCCGGCCTCGGCGACTACGCCCGATCGACCCGCTCGGCGGTGGCGGAGATGGCGCGCGGCCTCGAGGGGGCGCGCGGCCAGGGAATCGAGCTCGAGAAGGCCATGGCGGCGGCGCTCGCCGAGGTGGAAGGGCTCGCCGGCGCCGGGCAGCGCGCCCGGGAGGCGCTCTCCGGGCTCGACGCCCTGGCAGCCCGGCTCGGCGACTCGCTGGCGCGGGTCGACGCGTCCCTCTCGGGACTCGAGCTCGCCGCGGTCGCGAGCCAGCTGAATGCCGCGCAGGCGAAGGAGCTCTCCGACGAAGCCGGCGAGGTCGTGGCCGAGACGGTGCGGGGCATCGAGGCGCTGCGGGCGGCGGTGGGCGACGCCCAGCAGCGGGTGACCTCGCTGGGCCGCCGCGCGGGCGACATCGACCAGATCGTCGACTTCATCGCCGAGGTGGCAGGCCGCACGAACCTCCTCTCGCTCAACGCCTCGATCATCGCCGCCCAGGCCGGCGAGCACGGGAAGGCCTTCGCCGTGGTGGCCGACCAGATCCGCGACCTCGCCTCCCAGATCTCGTCGTCGACGAAGTCCATCGGAGACATCATCCGCTCCGTGCGGGAGGACGTCGACGGCACGGCCACGCTCATCGCCAAGGGCGACGAGCTCGCCGGTGCGGGCGTGGGTCTCGCCCGCCGCTCGGCCGAGGCGCTCCTGCAGATCCGCAGCGTGACCGTGCAGGGGCACGGGAACGCCGCCCGGATCCAGGAGGCCGTCCAGGGACACGTGGACTCGGCGCGGGCCGTGGCCCGCCTCGTCGGATCGGTCGGCGAGGGGTCGCGCGCCGTGGCCGACGCCGTCGAGCGCATCGGCGGGAGCGTGGCGGCGCTCGACCGTGCCGCCCGCGGCGTCGGCAGCCTCGCCGACCGGGTGCGCCGCGCGCTCGAGGAGGAGGCCGCGCTCGGGCAGCGCCAGATGCAGAGCCTGGAGAGCTTCGCGGGCATGCTCGGCGAGGTCGACCGCGCGGCCGGGGGCCACGGGGAGGCGACCGGCCGGGTCCGCGAGTCGCTGCGGGCACTCGGCGCGGCCGCCGCCCAGCACGAGGTGGCCATGGCCGAGCTCGCCGCGGTGGCCGCGCGCCTGGAGGGGCGGACGCGCGCGCTCTCGGACAGCGTGGGGCGCTTCAAGACCGCGTGAGCGCGTTCACTGCGCCATCGGGCGCAGCTGTGGCTTCCCGAGCGTGCCGTAGATCTGGAAGCCGTAGGTGCCGTCCCGGTTGCGGGCGGCCGACAGCGCGAGCTCCGCGACGGGCCGCAGGCTCGCGGCCCCGCTGCGCTGCCAGAATCCGTCCGAGAGGCGCAGGCGCGCCCGCCCGGCGATCGGCGAGAGGTCGAGCTGCGGTTGCAGCTGGGCGAACAGCTGCTCCGCCGACAGCTCGACGTCCTCCCCCCGCGCCTCGAGCCGGTCGAAGTCCGCTCGGGTGCCGTGCACGGTGCCGCGGGCCGAGACCGTGCCGAGCGGCACGCGAGGCACGGTGAGGTTCCCGCCCATGCCCGGCACCGGGATCTCCCCGCCCCGGACCGCGGCGTCCTTGACGGTCACCTCGACCTTTCCCGTGCTCTTCGCCGGCGTGGCGCTGTCCAGGGTCACGTCGACGTCGGCGGACAGGATCCCGGCCAGGTCGAGGCCGGTGGCCTTGCGCAGCGCGGCCACGCGGGCGAGGTCGACCCCGTTCGCTTTGAGCCTCAGGCGCTGGGTCGTGCGCGTCTGGTCCGCCGAACCGCTCACCCCTCCGTTGAAGAGGAACGCCTCGAAGTCGAGCGACCGGTGGCCAAGGAGCAGGGGCAGGAGCCCGAGCGAGGCCCGCACCTCCTCCACCGGGATGCGCGTGCCGTCCCGGGTCTGGAGCGTCACCTCCCGCGCCCGCACGCCGGTGAGGCCCGCGGCCGAGAGGTCGTTCATCCGCAGCTGCCACCCCTGGGCGGCCGCCTCCAGGATGAGCCTCTCCTTCACCGCCTCGATGGGGAACGTGAAGTGGAGGGCGACCAGGAAGGAGACGGCGAAGAAGGCCGCGTAGGCGGCGATCCGCCGCCATCCCTTGAGTTCAAGCTTCGGCAGGGAGAGCTTCACCGGCTAGCCCTTGATCTGCCAGGTCGAGACCTGGAGCGTGGCGTCGACGAGGTTCGGGTCGTCGACGCGGGTGGAGAGGCGGACCTTCCTGACCTTGACGACCCCCGGCCCCCGCTCGAGCGTGTCGAGCAGGCGGGCGAGCTTCGCCACGTCGATGCGGACGAGGCTGACCTCGACGCTGTCCTCCTCGAGCCCTCCGGCGCTCGTCGGGGTGCCGGGGCGCAGGTCGTTCACCTCGACGCCCATCTGGCTGCCGGCGTGGGACACGAAGCTCATGAGCTGGACCGGAGGTCCCCGCAGCCGCGCCTCCAGGTTCTGACGCTCGGCCCGTGCCTGCCTGTAGCCCTGCGTGAGCTTCCCCAGCTGGGAGAGCATCTCGGTCTTCGACTCGACGCGGCGCTCGCGCGCCGCGATCGCCCGGGACACGCCGGTGCTCGCAAGGAAGAGCACGAAGAGCGCGATGGAGGCGAGTGCCGCCGACACCATCACTCGCTCGCGCGGGGCGAGCCGGGCGAAGAAGGACTCGGCCGAGGACCAGAGCCTGCGGAGGAGCTCCATGGCTACCCCTTCCCTCCGGGCGGTGCGCTGCCCTCGCACGTGACGTCGGCGTCCACCGTGAACTCGAACTTCGCCTCCGCGCCGCGCCGGCGCGCCCCTCCAGAGCGGGCGCCGGCGAAGCAACGCGAGGCGCGGAGCGCGGAAACGACGCGGTCGACGATCTCGGCGGCGCTCGTGGTCCCCTGCAGGTGGAGCTTGTCCTGCGAGATCTCGATGCGCTCGTACTTGAGCGGCACCGCGGGTGTGCGCGCCGCGAGCTCGGCGAGCACGTTCGTCGCCGACACCCGCGGGACCGCGGCTCCGGCCCCACCCCGGCCGCGGAGGACCGACTCCGCCACGGAGAAGTCGTCGAAGCACTTGCCCACGACCTTCTGGGTGACGTCGCAGAGGGACTGGTCGAGCAGCTTCTCCTGGCGGGAGAGCGCGACGACCTTCACGCCCGAGCTCGCGAGCGCGAGCAGGAGGACGAGCCCGCCGAAGACGCCGAAGCGCGTGAGCTTCTCCTGCACGTCCCGGAAGCTCCGGGTGCTCGCGAATTCCCCGCGCCGGAGGTTCAGCCGCTGGAAGCGGCTGCCGAGCCAGCCTCGCAGGGCGAGCGCGAGCGGCAGGGCGAGGCGCGCGCCGCCGGCGAGTCCCGTGGCGGGCCCGGCGAGCCGGAGGGGCTCGACGGGCGTGCCGAGATCCGCGGCGAGCGCCTCCCGCAGGAGGGCCAACTCGGCCACGCCTCCGGCGAGGCGGATCCTGCGGACCGGGCGGCGGGAGGGGCGGACGTCGAAGGCGCGGCGCGTGGCAAGCAGCTCTCGAACGAGCGGGGCGATGGCCCGCCGGAGCGGGGCCTCCACGCGGGGGCCGGGCGCCGGCCCGTCGCCCGCAGGAGCCAGCGCCGCGAGCGCCGTCTCCTCCGGGACCCCGAGTTCGCGCGAAAGCGCGCGGGCGATCGCGGAGGCGCCGACGGCGAAGGTCCGTGCGAAGAGGCAACGCCTCTCCGAGACCACGCACGCGTGGGTGCGCTCCCAACCGATGTCGACCGCCATCTCGGCGTCGGGGGCGAGGACCGGGTCCTCCACCACGCCGGCGGCCCAGAGGCTCGCGAGCGTGGGGGCCGGCGGCACGACGATCGCCGGGTCGACCCCTGCCCCGGCCAGGGCCGCGAGCAGGCCCGCCAGGTCCTCCTTCCTGAGGACGCCCACGTACAGGTCCGAGCGGCCGGCCTGCAGGTCGAGGCCCTGCCAGTCCCAGGACACCTGATCGAGCGGGAAGGGGATCGCCGCCTCGACCTCGTACTGGATTGTCTGCTCGATGCGCCGGGGATCCGCGAAGGGCAGGGTGACGAAGTGGGAGGCGGCCAAGACGCCGGGGACCGCGGCCACGCCGCCCTCGAACGTCCACCTCCGCGCGGCGAGGAGTTCGCGCAGCGCGGCGGCCTGGCGCTCGCGGAGCGGGGGGCCGCCATCCGCCGCCGGCGCCACCGCGAGCTCCGCGGCATCCGCGACCGAGAAGCCGCGGAGCGTGGTCTCGAGAAGGACTGCCTTCACCTGCCGGGAGCCGAGGTCGAGGCCCAGGATGCGTTGCGCCATGTCAGTCCTCGCGCCAGTGGAGCAGCCTGCCGAGGTCGGTCGCGAGCGTCCCCGCGCGGCTGTTGTCCAGGGTGACCACCGCCTCGAGCGACTTCTCGACCGAGCCGGCGCGCCCGGTGGCGTGGATGGTGAACGTGCTGGATTGGCTTCCGAAGGGATTTCGGGCGTCCGAGTTCTGCGCCTGCACGAACACCGGCTGCACGCGCACGCCGAGCGCCTGCAAGATGGAGGCGAACTGGGAGACGCCGAGCGTCATGAACGGCAGGGGGCGCGCGAGGCGCAGCGCGGCGTCGAGCTTCGCCTGGAACGCCGGGTCGAGGACCGGGGTCTGGGGCACGCCCGGGGGGTCCGACATGAGAAGCACGTTCACCATCATCTGCTCCGGGTCGTCGGTGTTGATGTTGGTCGTGGCGTTCACGTCCGGGTAGACGGTGAGGTGGTCCGCGAAGGCGGACATGAAGGCGTCCGTCACCCCGCCGACCATGTAGAGCTCGTCGAGCGAGTCGAACCGGGCGTTCTTCGCCCGGTAGCGGTCGTCCCCGCGGTCGTAGATCAGGTTCTCGTCGCCGAAGCCGTTCTCGAACGGCGCCAGGGGGTTGTTCCCGATCACGCTGGTCGTGGAGTCCTCGTCGACCCAGTCCTTCAGGTTGATGGCGACGTCGCGTCGCGTGAAGCGGTTTCCGTTCTCGTCCTCGCGGTCGAAGAGGACGTCGTAGCGCGGGTCGCGCACCGCCAGGAGGAACCGTTGTAGCTGGGGACCCTGGACGTTGGACGTGCCCGCGAACTGCGGCACGTTCACCTTCCGGTCCTCGTCCTCGATCCGGGCCTGGAAGCTCGGCGCGCTCGAGAGGGCGGCGCCCTTCGCCCCGGCCGTGCCCTCCGGGGGGCGCACGCCGAGGAGCGCGGACACCGTGGTCGAGTCGACCGGGATCACCTCCCACAGGCGGAAGGAGAAGCCCCCGGTCGAGCCGGCCGTGGACGTGCTTGCGCTGCTCACCCCCTGGGGGCCGCCCAGGCCCAGCTGGGAGAGCGCCTGGGCGCCCACGGCGCCCGCCGCGTCGAGCTTCTGCTGGAAGTGGAGGACCAGCCGGGCCACGTTCACGGCGCTCTTCGCCATGTAGGTGGCGCGGAGCTCGTCCCGGGCGTTCGTCGCGATCTGCAGGGAGACGCGGGTGTTGTAGGCGAGGTCCACGGCCAGGGCGGCGAGCACCGCGACCGTGAGCACCACGATGACGAGCGCCGCGCCTCGCTCCCCGGAGGGGCGGACGCGGGACGGGCGGGGGCGGGGCGGAGCGCCGGGGAGCATTCCTAGAAGTCCAGTGGCCGGATGATCGCGACGCGGGCCTGCGTCTCGAAGGGTCGCTCCGAGCCGTCCGGCATGCGCAGGGTGAGCTTCAGGCGGACCCGGGTGGGCAGAAGCGTCCGCTCGCCCGGGGCGGTGGACCACTCCGGGACCCACTCCTGCTTCTGCCAGTCCCAGTAGGTGACGTCGAAGCCGGTGACGTGCCGCAGGATCGGAGCCCGGTTGCCACCGCGGTCGGGCTCGTCGTCGATGCGCACCTTCTCGCGGCGGAACAGCGCGTACTCCCCCGGCGCGTCGGGGTCGGAGTCGACCGAGTACTCGACGAGCATCTGGTCGGAGTCCTTCGCGTCCCGGATGCCGCGCACGTGGGCCATGGTGGTGAAGAGGAGGGTGTCGCGATGCGCCCCGGTCTTTCCCTTGAAGATCGTCGGGCGGTCCCGGAAGCGGCGGCGGTCGTAGTGCTCGGACACGAAGGCGGCCGTGACCTCTCGCGCCATGCGCGAGAGCGCCGCGCGGGCGCCGCCGACGCGCTCGTCCTGCTCGTCCACCGCCTGCCGGAGGGCCTGGGCGCGGTAGAAGGCGCCGAGCGTCATGGAGGTGATGACCGCCGTGATGGCCACGGCGATGAGAACCTCGACGAGCGTGAAGCCCCTGGGAGCGCGCGCGTGCATGCGTCACTTGCCCAGGTTCGGGCCCTGCAGGCCGCCGGCCGGAAGGTTCTGGAGCACGCCGCTCGTGAGGCCGGGGGGGATGTCGGGATCGGCACCGTGGGCGCCGCCCGGGGCCTTCGGGTTCAGGACGACGAGGTAGGTGGAGACGTCGAAGCTCTCCTCCCGCTTGCCGGACTTCCAGCTGACGACCAGGCGGAGCTCGCGGATCGCCTTCTTGATGTCCTCGCCGAAGGCGGTGAGCTGGGTCTGGAAGATGCCCCCCATGGCCCCGCCGATCCCGGCGGCGGGCTGCGTCGACGAGCTTGCGCCCCCTGCCGCCTGCTGGCCCCCGAGGAGCTTCGAGAGGAGCTCCTGCGTGTTCACGTCGTCCGGGTTTGCCCCGAGGAACACCGCGAGGAGCTGATCGGCCGAGAGCTTCGTGTCGGGCTTGCGCACCTCGAGCTTCCAGCGGAACTCGGGCCGGCCCTGGTCGGCGAAGTCGCCGTCCTGGGTCTCGTCGAAGTCCCGGAACCCGCTGTCCTCGTAGCGCTCCTCGAGCTCGGCCATCTTCTCCCGTGCGAGCAGCGTCGCGACCGACAGGTCCCGGGCGTAGGCGTAGTTGCGGATGGCGTTCCCCGCGAGGTCCGAGATGGCGAGGAGCGACCCGGCGAGCACCGTGAGCGCGATGAGCACCTCGAGGAGGGTGAACCCCCCGCCCGGCCTTGCCGCCAGGCTCACCGGGGCACCTCCACGGGGCCGCTCACGACCCGAGCGTGGCCGGTGAGGGGCTGCAGCCGCACCGTGTAGACGTGGCCCCCGTCGGCCACCGAGACCTGGGCCGGGTCGGCCTGCCCCTGCGGGTAGAAGTAGACGTAGGCGAGCCCCTTCGCCTGGGGCTCCCGCTGGCGCGGCGTCCACACGCCTCCGAAGGAGGCGGCGCCAGGGAGGGGCCTCTTCTTCACCGGGCCTCCATCGAGCGCGGCGAACTTGGCGCGCGCGAGGGGTCGGCGCTTCTCGGCTTCGCGCTCGTCCGCGGGGCGGCTGCCGGCGACGGCTTCGTCGTCCTCGGCCCGCCCGTCGCGGGACACGACCGGCTGGCGGCGCCTCCCGTCGCTGGCGGCCGCGGTGCACTCTCCCCACCAGGTGCGCTTGTCGATGTCGAGGGCCAGGCGGCAGGTCTCGTGGCGCAGGGCGGCGGTGTCGTACAGGAAGCGCGACGCGCCGGCGATCTCGCCGGCGGCCGCGCGCGCGTTGGTCCCGGTGAGGGACGAGAGGGCGGGCGCGGCGGCCGCCGCCGCCACGCCGATGACGGCGATGACGATGAGCAGCTCGATGAGGGTGAAGCCCCTCGGATGTCGCGCCTGTCGAGCCATGCCCCCTACTGGTTCACCACGTCGGCGTTCTCGCCCTCGCCGCCGGGCTGGCCGTCGGCGCCGTAGCTCTTCAGGTCGAAGGAGTCGGGGTGGACCGTTCCCGGGAAGATGTAGACGTAGGGGTGGTCCCACGGGTCCAGGGGGAGGCCGTTCAGGAGCTTCGACTGCTTGCAGAGGGCGTCGCCCCCCTTGGCGTCCTTCTGGAAGAGCGCCTTCAGTCCGTCCTCGGTGGACGGGTAGTGGCCGACCTTCATCTTGTAGAGGTCGAGACAGTTCTCGATCGTGTGCAGGTCGGTCTTGGCCTGCTTCACCTTTGCCTCGCCGAGCTGCCCGACGACGTTCACGGCCACCGCGGCGGCGATGAGGCCGAGAATGGTGATGACGACGAGGATCTCGATGAGGGTCATTCCGCGCGCCGCGGCGCGGGTGGTTCGGGGATGCTTCACGGCTAGCCTCCGGCGATGGTGTTGACCTGCAGAATGGGCATGAGGATCGAGAAGACGATGAAGGCCACGGCCGCGCCCATGAATACGATCATGAACGGCTCGAGCAACGACGTGAGGGCGGCGATCCGGGTCTCCACCTGGGAGTCGTAGGCGTTCGCGACGTTGGCGAGCATGTCCTCGAGCTGGCCGCTCTTCTCGCCGATCGAGACCATGTGGTAGACGAGCGGCGGGAACTCGCCGGAGCGCTTGAGCGGCGCGGCGATGCTCTCGCCCTCCTTGATGGACTCGCGCGCCTGGTCCACCACCTCGGCGAGCCGGCTGTTCCCGACGATGTTCCGCACGATGTCCATGGCGGTGAGCAGCGGTACCCCGCTCTTGAGCAGGGTGGAGAGCGTCCGGGAGAAGCGCGCGATCGCCACCTGCCGGACCAGGCTCCCGAACACGGGGGCTTGCAGCACCATCACGTCCCAGCGCGACCGGCCCGCCTCGGTGTTCCGCCAGCGGACGAAGGCGAAGACGCCGAGCCCGGCGAGCAGGAGCAGCGCCCACCAGAAGTCGTGGACGAAGGTCGAGAAGGCGATGAGGAACTGGGTGGTCCACGGTAGCGTGATCTTCGTGTCCTCGAAGATCTTCGTGATCTTCGGGATCACCACCGTGAAGAGGATCCCCATGATCACGCTCGCGATGACGAGCATCGCCGCCGGATAGGTGAGGGTGCCGAGGATCTTGGCGCGAAGCCGGGCCTGGCTCTCGGTGAAGTCGGCGAGCCGGTAGAGGACGACGTCCAGCGCGCCGGAGGACTCGCCGGCCCGGATCATGTTGACGTAGAGGGTGCCGAACACCTTGGGGTGCTGCGCGAGAGCGTCGGCGAGCGACGAGCCCTCGTTCACCCGCTGCTTGACCCCGGAGAGGACGCGCTTCAGCCGCTCGTGGTCGACCTGCTCGACGAGCGCGGTGAGAGCCTCGACGAGCGGGATGCCGGCGTTCACGAGAACCGCCAGCTGCCGGGTGGCCACGGCCACGTCGTCGGCGCTGATGCGCCCGCCCACCCAGCGCCGGACGTTCACCTCGGGGGAAGCCGCCTGCGACTTCTGCTCCCCGACGACCTCCGTCAGGTAGAGCCCGTCGCGGCGCAGGGCGGTCCGGAGCGACTTCGGCGAGTCGGCCTCCTTCAGGCCCTCGACGGGGCGGCCGGACTCGTTCAGTGCCTTGAAGGCGAAGACGGGCACGATCCGCGGCTCCTAGTGGAGATCCTCGGCGGTCACCGAGAGCACCTCGGCGGCCGTCGTGAGTCCGCGCGCGACCTTGTACGCACCGTGCTCGAGCAAGGTCAGCATGCCGTGCTCGACCGCCTTGGCCTTGATGGTCGCGGAGTCCACGTTCCTCAGGATGAGCTGTCGCACGTCGTCGTCCACGAGCATGAGCTCGTAGATGCCGGTGCGGCCCTGGTAGCCGGTGCGCTGGCAGGCCGGACAGCCGACGGCCCTGTAGATCTGCTTCGGGTTGCCGGCCCTCGCCAGGATGGCGGGCGTGATCGAGGCCTGCGCGAGCTCCTCGCGGGAGGGCGCGTAGGCCTCCTTGCAGGCGGGGCACAGCACGCGCACGAGCCGCTGCGCGAGGACGCCGACGAGCGAGCTCGCGACGAGGAACGGCTGCACCCCCATGTCGGCGAGCCGGGTGATGGCGCCCGCGGCGTCGTTCGTGTGGATGGTCGAGAGCACGAGGTGCCCGGTGAGGGACGCCTGGATGGCGATCTCGGCCGTCTCCAGGTCGCGGATCTCGCCCACCATGATGACGTCCGGGTCCTGCCGCAGGAACGACCGCAGCCCGTTCGCGAAGGTGAGGTCGATCTTCGGGTTCACCTGCACCTGGCCGACCCCCTTCAGCTGGATCTCGACCGGATCCTCGATGGTGAGGATGTTCAGGTCCGGGCTGTTGATCTTGGCGAGCGCCCCGTAGAGCGTGGTGGTCTTGCCCGATCCGGTCGGGCCCGTCACGAGCACGATCCCGTGCGAGCGGGTGATGAGCTCGTCGATGACCTTGAGCTGCCAGTCCTCGAATCCCAGCTCGGCGAGGTCGAGGAGCACGGCCGACTTGTCGAGGAGCCGCATCACGATGCGTTCGCCGTGGGCGGTCGGCACCGTCGAGAGGCGCACGTCGACGTCGCGCCCGGCGATCTTGATGCGGATGCGGCCGTCCTGGGGAAGCCGCTTCTCCGCGATGTTCAGCCCGCCCATGATCTTGATGCGGCTGGCGATGCTCGCCTGGAAGCGCCTCGGGGGACGGATGACCTCCCGGAGCACTCCGTCGATGCGGAAGCGCACCGAGATGTCCTTCTCCTCCGGGTTGATGTGGATGTCGCTCGCCCGCTCCTTCACCGCCCGGAAGAGAAGCGAGTTCACGAGCCGGATGATGGGGGCCTCGTCGTCGGCCTCCAGCAGGTCCGCGGGTTCCTCGAGCTCGTGTGCGACGCTCTCCAGGTCCTCGGTGGTCTCCAGGTCCTCCATGAGCCGGTCGTGGCGGTCGGCCGTCCGGTCATAGACCTGGTTGATGGCGTCGACGATGACCGCCGGCGAGGCGACCTCGGGCGCGAGCGGCGCGCCGAGGAGGACGGAGAGGTTGTCCTGCGTCGCCGTGTCGAGAGGGTCCGCGACCGCGACGCGGACCAGGTCGTCCGAGCGGCCGAGCGGCAGGACCCGCCCGAGCTTGGCGAAGTTGATGGGGACCTGCTTCACGAGGTCGTCCGGCACGTCGCCGCTGTCGATCCGCTCCACGAAGGGCAGGTCGAGCTGCAGCGCGAGCGCCCGGAGCACCTGCTCCTCGCTCACCGCCTTCATCCGGACGAGGATCTCGCCGAGGCGCGTCCCCGCCTGCTCGCCGCGCTGGGCCGCCAGCGCCTCCTCCACCTTCCCGGGGGCCAGCCCCGCCACGGCCGAGAGGATCTCGCCGAGCGGCCGGCCCCGCAGCGGCGCCTCCGCGGATGGCGCGGCCGCGGCTGGACTGGCGTCGGCGGTGACGAGCTCTTGCGACAGGGTCATGGAGGCTCCTCGGGAGGAACGGGCGGGGCGGGCCCCGTCATCCCCCCTGGCCGGGCGCCGCCGGCGGAGTCGCGGGCGGCGAGGGCGGGCTCGCGGGAGCCGTCGGCTCCGGCGGGGCCGGCTCGGGCGCCGGGGTCTCCGCCGCGGGCGGCGGGAGGGCGGGCGTCGCGGAGGGAGGCGCCGCCGGCGAGCTCGAGGGGGTCGGGGTGCCGCCCGGTCCGACCGTCCTCTCGCCAGGGGCGCCGCTTCCGCCGTTCTCGATCTTCTGGTTCTCGACCTGGACCTCGTGGCGGATCCGGGTGAGCGGGCCGGGGCGCGGTGCCGAATCCGTCAGCGTGAACCCCTGCTTCTTCCCGTAGTAGAGCTCGTAGAGCTCGCGCTGCTCGCGCTGCTTCCGCTCCAGGATGCGGTGGAAGTCCGACTGGTCGCGGATGATGTTCGGAGTGAGCAGGAGCAGCAGGTTCGTCTTCTGCTTGGTCGTCACGTTGTCGCGGAACAGGTAGCCGAGCACGGGGATGTCGCCGAGGAGCGGGACCTTGCTCACCGTGCTCGTCGTGCGGTCCTGGATGAGGCCGCCGATGACGATGGTGCTCTGGTCCTTCACGACGACCTTGGTCTTCACGCTGCGCTTCGCGGTCGTCGGGCCGAGCACCGGGTCGTTCGAGACGATCTCCTCCTGGCTCTCCTCGATGTCGAGCCGCACCATGTCGCCCTCGTGGATCTGCGGCTTGATCTTGAGCTTCAGGTCGACGTTCTGGCGCTGGATGGGGGCGATGAGGCTGACGGCGTACGGACTCGCCAGCACGTTCGTCGTCGAGGTCGACGAGGTGGTGCTCGTCGCCAGGCTCGTGTTGAAGCCGGGGTTGTAGCCGGCCTGGAAGGGGACGTTCTGGCCGACGACGATCTCGGACTCCTCGTTGTCCTGGGCGATGAGATGGGGCGTCGAGAGGACGTTCACGTCGGAGGCGGTCGAGAGCGCCTGGATGAGCACGGCCATGCTGGGGAAGGGGAAGATGTCCTTGAGCTGCGCGGACACGGGCCCGACGAGCCCGGAGAGCGCGCCGCCGAGGCTCAGCACGGAGGAGGGGTTGAGCGAGTTGATGCGGGTGGGCTCGAAGCCGAGCGGGATGTAGCCCTGGCCCTGCGCCGTGTTGACGGGGATGGCGGCGTGCCAGGCGACGCCGAGCTGGTTGTTGTTGGAGATGTCCACCTCCATGATGACCGCCTCGACGTAGACCTCGCGGCGGGCGCGGTCGAGCTTCTCGACGAGCCGCTGGACGACCGTGAAGTCGGACGCGCTGGCGATGACCACGAGCGAGTTGGAGGGCTTGTCCGCGGTGATCTTGACCTCGCCGCTGAAGAGCTCCGCCGCCCCCGAGCGCGACGTGGACGCGGTGGGCGCCGGGCCGGGCGGAGGCGGCGTCACCGGCGAGCCGGGAGCGGAGCCCGTGGTCGAGGACCGCCGAACTCCGGTGGCCAGGCTCTGCAGCGTGTTCGCGAGGTCCTCCGCGTTGGCGTTCTTCAGGAAGATGACGTGGATCGTCCCCTCGCCGGCGGTCGGCGTGTCGAGCTGCTTCACGAGGTCGAGGATGCGCTGGTAGCTCTTCTCGTCCGAGATGACGATGAGCTTGTTCGTGCGCTCGTCGGCCACCACCTTGCTGATGGAGATCTCCGCGGGCTCCACCGCGGCGGGCGCGGGCGGCGCGCCGCCCGGGGTTGCGACCCCCCCGATGAGCGGGCGCTTCTGCGCCGGCCTGCCCGGCTGCCCGCCCGGGACCTGCACGAAGATCTGGTTGATCTTGTCGGCCACGTCTCGCGCCGGCGCGTACTGCACCTGGATGACGCGGACGAGGTCGTTCGACCCGGGCCGGTCGAGCGCCTCGAGCATCCGCTCGATGCGCCGGACGTTCAGGGCGAGGTCGGTGATGAGCAGGATGTCCGGCTGGATGGTCTGGATGTCGGCGCCCTGCGGCGACGTGAAGTTGCCGAGCACGGCGCGCAACTGGTCGGGGTCGACGTAGTGGAGGCGGAAGAGCTTCGTGATGGGTTGCTCGACGGGGGCGTACTCGGCCTCGTCGCCGACGAGCGTCGGGATGGCCGTCTTCTTGGCGTCGGCGATGCGGACGAGCCGGTAGTACTTTCCGGACTGGTAGATGGCGATGCCGTTCGCGTTCAGCGCCGAGAGGAAGGCCGCGTACGCCTCGTCGGGCGTCACCGGCGTCTTCGAGAGCAGCGTGATCTTCCCGCGCGCCACCTCGTCCGTGTAGGCGAAGTTCCGGCAGGTCCAGCGGCTCGCCTGCTCCAGGAGGTCGACGATGTCCGCCTTGTTGAACGCGAGGAGGAACTTGCCCTCGATGGGCTTGCACGTCGCGTCGGCCCGGGCCGTCCCGCCCGCCTGGCCGGGCTGCAGCTGGATCTCCGCCCGGCTTCCCGGCGGCGGCCGGGTCGCGGGCGTCCGCTGCGCGGCGGGGGCCGGTGCCGGCGGCGGTGGCATGGGCGGCGAGGGGGAGGGTGCGGTCGGAGGCGGGCCTTCCCCGATCGGGGGCGCCGGCATCCCCGCGCGCAGCCGGGGCGGCCGCCGCGGCGGAGGCGGCTGGACTTCCTCGTTCGCCTGGGCGTCCTGCGGCGGGGGCGCTCCCTCCTGGGAGAGCGCCAGCGCGGGCAGGAGCAGTGCGGCGGCGAGCAGGGTGCGCATGTGTCCCCTCGGGCCGGCCTACGGGCCGGAGATGTTGTACTCCTTGCGGACGATCTGGCCGTTGCGCTCGATGTCCATCGTGATGTGCTGGGCATCGTGGAGCTTCTGGTAGATCTCGAGCGCCTTGTCGGGGGAGTTCATCTCGTAGCCGTTGATCTTCTGGATCACGTCCCCGTTCTCCACCCCGATGGCCGAGTAGAAGGAGTTCGGCTGGATGGAGAAGACCTTGAAGCCGTTCGCCACGCCGTTCTTGAAGCTCGGCACGATGCGCGCCTGGGTGGCGACCGCGTTCAGGTTGGAGAGCGTGCCGTCGATGACGCTCTTCTTCACGTCGTAGCGGTTGTCGGCGACCTTGCGAATCCCGTCGGGCGGGATGGAGTCGTCGCGCGCGCCGGCGGCGAAGGGCGGGGGCGGCACCGGTGCGACGCCCACGTTGGTCCCGCCGCCGCCCGTCTCGAAGTCGATGTACTGCTTCTGCCCGTCGTTGCAGACGATGGCCACCACCCGGAAGCCCCGCCCGGTGGCGTCGCGCTCGTCGCGCAACCGCTCCACCGAGAGCAGCGGGGCCCCTAGGATGCTCTCGCCGATCCCGTAGGTTCGCGTCTCCCGCGAGCTCGTGTCGGCGATGACGGCCGTCGACCAGCGAGGTTCGTCGGCGACGAGAGCGCCGACGAGCTGGGCGCGGAGCGAGGTGGCGACCGGCGGAGCCCGCAGGTCCGTGCACGTGCGCGGCGCCGGCGGGGTGGCCTCCGCGGCACCGGGCGCGGGCACGGCCGGCGGCTGGAGGCCGAAGAGCGGGTACAGCTTCTCGACGTCGAGCGCCGCCGTGATCGGTGCGGGTGGCGGAGAGGCGGGCAGGGTCGCGAGGTCGATGGCCGGAGTCGGGCGGATGACTGCCCCCGCCGCCGTGTTCACCGTCCTCGCGAGCAGCCACGCGGCGGCGAACAGGAGGACCAGGTTGGCAGTCCAGGAGTACTTCTTGAGAAAGACCTCGAGCATCGCGACGCGCAGACCCCCGGTGAGACTTTAGCAACCGATGTGCCACGGCGGCAGCCTGTCGTTCCGATCCAAGCCGCCGACGTTCCTACGGATCCCGCCCCGTCGCCTCCCCGCCGCGGAGGGGTCCTGCCAAAATGACAAAACCCGGGCGGCGCGCGGAAGCGGGCCGCCAAATTGGCAGGGCAGCGCCCCGAGCCTAGCTGCGGCGCGGCCCCCCTTCGTCGTCGCTTCCGGGCTCGAGGAGGCGTCCGGCCTCGTCCCGGTCGAGCTTCCGGTAGATGGTCCGGGGCGCGACTCCGAGAAGGCGGGCGGCGAGGCTCTTGTCGCCGCGGGTGTGGCGAAGGGTTTCCCGGATGACCATGCGCTCGATCTCCTCGAGGGGCGTGCCGAGCGGGATCGAGAGGGAGGAGCCGGGCCCGCGGGCCGGATCGACCGCGCAGCGGCGGATGGCCTCCGGCAGGTCGGGGAGGTCCACCTCGGGGCCGGCGCTCAGCACGACGGCCCGCTCCACCGCGTGCTGGAGCTCGCGGACGTTGCCCGGCCAGTCGTACGACTCGAGCCCCTGCAGCGCGCCCGGGGTGAAGGCGGTGATCGTTCTCCCGTTCTGGTCTGCGAACCGGCGCAGGAAGAACGCGGCGAGCACCGGGATGTCCTCGCGCCGTTCGCGCAGTGGGGGCAGGCGGACGGCGACCACGTCGAGCCGGTAGAAGAGATCCTCCCGGAACCGGCCGGCGCGGACCTCGCCCGCGAGGTCGCGGTTCGTGGCCGCGACGATGCGGACGTCGATCTGCACCGGCTGGGTGCCGCCGAGCCGCTCGATCACTCCGTCCTGGAGGACGCGCAGGAGCTTCACCTGGACGGCGGGCGACATGTCGGCGACCTCGTCCAGGAACAGCGTTCCGCCGTGAGCCCGCTCGAACCGTCCTTCCTTGCGCTGGGTGGCTCCGGTGAAGGCGCCGCGCTCGTAGCCGAACAGCTCCGACTCGAGGATGGTCTCGGGGAGGGCGGCGCAGTTCACCGGCACGAAGGGGGCGCCCGACCGGGGAGACAGGTCGTGGAGCAGCCTCGCGGCGAGCTCCTTCCCGGTCCCGCTCTCGCCTTGCAGGAGCACCGTCGCCGAGCTCGGCGCCACCTGGCGCAGCGTGTCGAGAGCGGCCCGGAACGTCGGGGCGGCGCCGACGAGGCCGCCGGCGGCCTCGCCGTGCGCGAGCTCTGCGAGCTTCGCCCGCAGCGCGCGGTTCTCCGCGACGAGGGAGGCCCTTTCCATCGCCTGCCGCACCGACTTCACGACGGCGTGGCGCTTCACAGGCTTGGTGATGAAGTCGTAGGCTCCCTCCTTCATCGCCGAGACCGCGGCCTCGACCGTCCCGTACGCGGTGACGAGCACGACCTCGGTCTCCGGCGCGATCGCCTTCACGGTCCGCAGCAGTTCCCCGCCCCCCATGCCGGGCATCATGAGGTCGGTGACGACCACGCTCGGGTGGTCGCGGCGCACCAGCTCGAGCGCCTCCGTGCCCGAGGACGCGCAGGCGACCCCCCATCCCTCGCGGGTGAAGATGCGCGTGAGCGACTCCAGGTTGGAGCGGTCGTCGTCCACGATGAGCACGAGGGGAGGCACTTCCCAGTCCTTATACCGTGCGAGGGAGCCCTTCGCGCCGGTTTACCGCCTCCACCCGCTCGTGTATGAGTCGCCCGTCCTGCCCCGCCGTCGGGGCGTGCGCGGAGGCTTCGATGAAGCGACTTCCCTTCTGGATCCTGGTCGCGGCCGCGGGCTGCGGCCCGTCGGTCAGTTCGGTGACGATCGAGCCGGCGTCGGTGGTCCTCTCGTCCAAGAGCGCCACCAAGGCGCTCCAGGCGGTCCTGCGGGACGCGAAGGGCGCCCAAGTCGAGCCGGGCAAGGTGAAGGTGAGCTGGGCGAGCTCGGCGCCCACGGTGGCCGCGGTGGACGAGGCCGGAACGGTGACGGCGATGCGGTCCGGCGAGGCCCAGGTCACCGCGACCGCGGGCGACGCGAAGGGGGCGGCCCGGGTGGTCGTCTCCATCGCCGCCTCGGTGACGGTCTCGCCGGCCTCGCGCGACCTCCGGCCGGGCGAGGTCGCGGTGCTCACCGCCGCGGTCGCCGACGAGAACGGCAAGCCGGCGACCGCGGCAGCCCCCCTCGCATGGTCGTCGAGCGACGCCGCCATCGCCACCGTCACCGAGGGGCGGGTGGTGGCGGTGGGGCCCGGCACCGCCACCATCACGGCGGCATCCGGGGCGGTGCGCGGCACCGCCCAGGTCACCGTCAAGATCCCGGAGTTCGCGAAGCTCGTCGTGAAGCCTGCGAAGCTCACGCTGAAGCGCGGTGACACCGTGCGGGTGCGCGCCGAGCCGGTCGACCGGCACGGAAAGGCCGTGGCCGGCGTGCCGGTCAGCTGGCGCTCGTCCGATGGGCACATCGCCACCGTGACCGCCGACGGAGCGGTGCACGCGATGAAGAAGGGAAAGGCGAAGGTCACGGCGACGGCGTCCGGGCGGAGCGCCACCGTGCAGGTCGTCGTCTCGAAGTGACCAGCCCTGGAGGCGGGCGAACGGCGGTCCGCCTCAGAGCCTCTCGCCTCAGGCCTTCGGGGCCTCGTCCTTCGCCTCCGGCTCGGCCGCCTCGGCCTTGGGCGCCGGCTTGGGCTTGCCGGCGTTCGCCTTGGCGCGCTTCGCCGCCCGGTTGTCCTTCTTCGGGGCGGACTTCTCGGCCGCCGCGGGCGCGGCCGCCTTCCTCGGCTCCGCCTTCTCGGGTTTGGCGCTCGCGTAACGGGTCTTGAACCGCTCGATGCGGCCGGCCGTGTCGAGGATCTTCTGCTTCCCCGTGAAGAACGGGTGGCAGTTCGAGCAGATCTCGATGTGGAAGTCGCCGCGGGTCGAGCGCGTCTCGATCACCGCGCCGCAGGCGCAGACGACCTTGGCCTGCTTGTAGTCGGGGTGGATTCCTTCCTTCATGACGTCCTTCCGGCCGCCGCTTGCACGCCGCGGGAGCGCGACGTGGTCCGGGCGGAACCGCGGGATCTAGTCGCTTTGGGGGGCCCGGTCAAGGTCCGCGACGCCGTGCCCGCGCTCACTTACCCCCGCCGACCATCATCTTGAAGAACTCCTCGTGGTTCTTCGCCTGGCGGAACTTGTCCAGGATGAACTTCATCGCCTCCACGTTGTCGAGACCGTTCAGGATGGTCTGTCGCAGGATGTAGATCTTGGAGAGCCAGTCGGCCGGGAGCAGCAGCTCCTCCTTGCGGGTGCCGCTCTTCGCGAGGTCCATGCAGGGGAAGATGCGCTTCTCCATGAGCTTGCGGTCGAGGACGATTTCCGAGTTCCCCGTGCCCTTGAACTCCTCGAAGATGACCTCGTCCATGCGGCTGCCGGTGTCGACGAGCGCGGTGCCGATGATGGTGAGGGACCCGCCCTCCTCGATGTTCCGGGCCGCGCCGAAGAAGCGCTTCGGCTTGTGGAGCGCGTTCGAGTCCACGCCGCCCGAGAGGATCTTGCCGCTCGGCGGGACCACGGAGTTGTAAGCGCGCGCGAGCCGCGTGATGGAGTCGAGCAGGATGACCACGTCCTTCTTGTGCTCGACGATCCGTCGCGCCTTCTCGATGACCATCTCGGCCACCTGCACGTGTCGGGTCGCGGGCTCGTCGAAGGTCGAGGCCACCACCTCGCCCTTCACCGTCCGCTCCATGTCGGTCACCTCCTCGGGCCGCTCGTCGATGAGCAGGACGATGAGGGTGACCTCGGGATGGTTGCGCGTGAGGGCGTGGGCGATGTTCTGCAGGAGCACGGTCTTGCCGGCGCGCGGCGGCGAGACGATGAGGCAGCGCTGGCCCTTCCCGATGGGCGCGAACAGGTCCACCACGCGGGTGGTCATCTCGTTTGGATCGTGCTCGAGCCGCAGGCGCTGCGTCGGGTAGAGGGGGGTGAGGTTGTCGAAGAGGACCTTGCTCTGGGTCTCCTCCGGCGGCTGCCCGTTGATCGAGTCCACCTTGAGGAGCGCGAAGTACCGCTCGCCGTCCTTCGGCTGGCGCACGGTTCCGCGGATGCTGTCGCCGGTCCGCAGGTTGAAGCGCCGGATCTGCGAGGGCGACACGTAGATGTCGTCGGGGCCGGGCAGGTAGCTGAAGTCGGCGCTTCGCAGGAAGCCGAACCCGTCGGGAAGGACCTCGATCGTCCCCTCGCTCGCGACCTCCATGTCCTCCTTCTTCTCCTCCGCCTGCTTCGACTGGGCCTGGAGGATGGCGAAGATGAGGTCCTGCTTCTTCATCGCCCCGGCGGCCTCGATGTTGAGCTCCCGGGCCATGGCAGCGAGCTCGGCGACCTTTCGGTGCTTGAGGTCGGTGAGGCTTCCGGCGTGCGTCTCGGACGAGGTGGCGGGCATGTGGTATTCGGGAAGGTGAGACTCGCGAGGCTGCGGCCCGGTCCTGCAGCCGATTGGACGCTCGTGCTGGGCGGGGAACCGCTGGAGAGGACTCGAAGGCTAAGGGGACCGAATCCCCGTGTCAACTGTCCGCAACCACTCGAAGGGCGCCGCTCCCGCCCCGGTGGAGCGCGGCACCCCCAATGTAGGAGCGGTTGCGCAACCACACGGACGCAGTGCCATGGACCCGGGGCGCAGCCAGGAAACAGCCGTTTCACGCCCATGCGCTAAGATGTTGAGCGGAGAGAACGTGACAGGGACTGAAGCGGTCGTCGCCGGCTCGCCGGAATTCCTCGGCGCATTGCTCGAGCCTCTGCAGGCTCGCCTCGGCGGCGCTCCGCGCGTGGCGGACTCCCCGCACCTCGCCTTCGCCCTCTGCCAGGACAGCGCCCGTCTGCTCGTCTACGAGTACCGCGGCCAGGAGTGGCTGCCGCTGTGCGACGACCTTCGGCGCAACGGCGGCCCCGGAATCTCGATCGTGGTCGCGCTGCCGCCCGAGCACGCGGCGGCGGCGGCCGAGCTCTCCTCGTCGGCGAGCGCGGTCGTGGCCTGGAGCGGTGAGCCGAGGGCCGTCCTCGACGCAGTGGCCCGCATCGTGGCGCCCCAGGCCGCGCCGGCCCCGGGCCGGCCCGCGCCGGTGCTCAAGCCGCAGCAGGCGGCGCCGGCTCCGGTGCCGCCGCGGTCCGTCGTCCCGCCGTCGCCAAGGCCCGCGGTGACCCCCGTGCGCCCGGCCGCCGCGCCCGTGACGCCGTCGCCTCGGCCCGCGGTGACCCCGCCGCGCCCCACCGCCACGCCCGTGGCGCCCGCCCCGCGCCCCGCGGCGAAGCCGGCGCCCGCAGCTCCAGCGACACCGTCGGCGAATCCCGAGGTGGCAGCGCCACCCGCCCCCCGGCCCGTCCCGTACGTCGCCGAGCCCGTGGCTCCGGCGGTCGACGTGGACCCCTTCGCCGACCTCTTCGACGAGCCGACGGAGGACGCGATCCCCGTGGCCGGCGAGGGAGACCCGGAGCCGGTCGAGGCGGCGCGCCCCGCGGCGGCCCCGGCCGTGCAGTTCCTCTCCTCGAGCACCTGGCCGGGCACGGTTCTCTCCGGAACGGAGGCGGAGGGGCTCCTCGCCGGGGCGCTCGTCGGGCTGTGGCCCGAGGACTCGCTCCGCCCGCTCACGGAGAAGGTGCTCCAGGGACTCTCCGACGCGGAGAGGGCCGCGCTGCAGGACCGGTCGCTCCCGATCGACTCCGCCGTGCTGAAGCGCGCCGCCGGTCTCCGCTGGCAGGTGGCGGCTGCGCTCGCCACGGTTCCGGCGCCGAACACGCCGGTGGACGAGAACGCGCTGCGGGCCATCCTCGCCGGCACCGACGGCGTGCTTGCCGAGCTCAAGGGACTGAGCGAGGGGGCGACGCCGGACGCGCTTCGCATCATCGAGAACGTTCGCCACGCCGTCGTCCGCGAGGCCATCGACCTCACCGAGGCCGTCCAGCGCGTGGTCCCGGCGGAGGTCGCGGCGGAGATCACCGCCTCCCGCCCCGTCGGTCGCGCGGCCGCGACGCGCCTCCTGTACTCGACCGCGGGCTCGAAGGACCTCGAACGCCCGAAGCCCTGGGGCCTGGTGGTGACCCTCGGCCTCGCCTTTGCGGCGGCGGTCGGTTACCACGGCTACCGCTACGTGAACCGCCCGCGCCCCGTCGCACCGGCGGTGACTGGCGCGCCGACGGGATCTCTCGCCACCGCCTCCCCGCAGGGGAAGCTCGTGTTCTCCCCGCCCGGCAAGCAGCTCGACCCCCGGGAGGTCGAGCAGTTCAAGAACGGGGAGCTCGCGAAGGGAAACGAGGTCCAAGAAGTGCTGCCGGGCGTGTTCGTCGTGCACCCGCCGGGGACGAAGTCGGCCGGCGGGGCGCAGCCAGCGCAGGAGAAGAAGCCATGATGACGAAGAGGTCGGCGCCGAGAGGGTTCACCCTCATCGAGCTCATGATGGTGGTGGCCACGGTCGGGATGCTCGCGTCGATCGCGCTGCCCGAGTTCGAGCACATGACCGCCCGCTCGAAGCTCGCCGAGCGCGACAATATTCTCCGAGGCGTGGCGAAGGCCGTCGAGGACGTGACCCTCAACGCGACGACGATGCCGACGAACCAGGGGGCCTTCTTCAACGGCGCCTGGAACCCCGATGCGAACCCGTCGACGACCCGGCGCGCCTGGGTGCAGAACCAGGCGGGCTGGAACCAGCTGCCGATGATCGTCTACGGGGCCACCTACTGCAGCTACTTCTTCTCGCTCGACACGGCGGCGGCGCCGGTGCAGCTCGTCATCACCGGGGACTGCGACATCGACGGGGACGGCATCCACAACACTCGCGTGCAGACGTATCAGGGCCTCGGCAACGCCTTCATCCTGACGAACGACACCACGTTCAACCCGGACGCCTTCTAGCCTCCCGTCCCCGCCACCGCCGGGGGCCGAGGCGCACGGTCCCGATCGAGCAATTGAACTCCCGCCGATCCCGGCGTATCCATGCCGCATGGCCGCCGGCGCTCGCGCTCGCGTGGAGGAGCTTCGAAAGCGGATCCGCGAGGCCGACCACGCGTACTACGTCCTCGACCAGCCCATCCTCTCGGACCCGGAGTACGACCGGTTGATGTCGGAGCTGCTCGAGCTCGAGGAGCGCCATCCCGAGCTCGTCACCCCCGACTCGCCCACGCAGCGGGTCTCGGGAACCCCGAGCCAGAAGTTCGCGCGGGTGGAGCACCGGGAGCCGATGCTCTCGCTCGGCAACGTGCAGGGGCAGGACGAGCTCCTGGAGTTCGACGCTCGCGTGCGCCGGCAGCTCGACCTGCCGGCGGACGGCATCGTCGACTACGTCTGCGAGCCGAAGCTCGACGGGCTCGCGGTGGAGCTCGTCTACGAGGGCGGGACGTTCCGGGAGGGCTCCACCCGCGGGGATGGCGTCTTCGGGGAGGACGTCACCGCGAACCTCCGGACCGTGGGCCAGCTGGGCGCCAACCGGGGCGTGCCGGCGCGGCTCGACGGGCGGTCGGTTCGCGGGCGCCTCGAGGTCCGCGGCGAGGTGCTCCTGCAGAAGCGCCACTTCGAGGCGCTGAACCGCAACATGGTCCGACTCGGGGAGGAGCCCTTCGCGAACCCCCGCAACGCCGCGGCCGGCTCGCTCCGGCAGCTCGACTGGCGAATCACCGCGACGCGCCCACTCTCCTTCATCGCGTACGAGGCCTTCGCTCCGGGCGAGCAGCCCTGGCCGACGCACTGGGAGAAGCTCGCGGCGCTCGGCCGCCTGGGGTTCGAGACCAACCCGGAGAACCGGTTGTGCCGCGGGATCGCGGAGGTCGTCCGATACAAGGACGAGATGGGGGAGCGCCGCTTCGAGCTGCCCTACGACACGGACGGCATCGTCGTGAAGGTGAACGACCTCGATCTCCAGCGCCGCCTGGGGGCGACGACGAAGTTCCCGCGCTGGGCGGTGGCTTTCAAGTACCCACCCCAGGAGGAGACGACGCGCGTGGAGCGGATCTGGGCCTCGGTCGGACGCACCGGCGTGCTCACCCCCGTCGTCGAGGTGCGGCCCGTCCGTCTGGGCGGCGCCACCGTGTCCCGCGCCACCCTCCACAACGAGGACGAGATGCGGCGCAAGGACATCCGCGTCGGCGACTGGGTGCTCATCCGCCGGGCCGGCGAGGTCATCCCGGAGGTGGTGAAGGCGCTCCCGGAGCGCCGGACGGGCGCCGAGCACGCGTTCCAGTTCCCGGCGCGCTGTCCCGTGTGCAACGCACGGGTGGTCCGAGAGGAGGGCGAGAAGGTCTACCGTTGCACGGGAGCCGCCTGCCCGGCGCAGATCGTCGGCCGCCTCACGCACTTCGCCTCGCGGCGGGCGATGGACATCGAGGGGCTCGGCGAGAAGCTCGCCCTGTCGCTCGTCGAGCGGGGGCTCGTGAGGGAGTTCGCGGACCTCTACGGGATCCCCTTCGAGACCTGGCAGACGCTCTTCAGCCGGCCCCGCAAGGACGAGACGCCGAAGAAGGGGGCGAAGCCCCAGCTCCCGGAGGTGGCCGCGAAAAACATGCAGCGCGCGCTCGAGCGCACCCGGACGGAGCCGAGGCCGCTGCGAGGCTTCCTCCTCGGTCTCGGCATCCCGCAGGTGGGCGAGGCCACCGCGATGGCGCTCGCCCGCCACTTCCGGGAACTCGTGCCGTTCCTGCGCGCGACCGAGGAGGAGCTGCAGCAGGTCCGCGACGTCGGCCCGGAGACGGCGCGGGAGATCCGGGCCTGGACCTCCGAGCCGCAGAACGAGAAGGTGGTGCGCCACCTTCTCGAGGCAGGCGTGCGCCCCGCGCCGGAGGAGACCGCCCCGGGCGGGGCGTTCGAGGGGAAGACCGTCGTGCTCACCGGCGGGATGGCCCGGCTCTCCCGGGACGAGGCGAAGGCCGAGATCGAGCGCCGCGGGGGCAAGGTCTCCGGCAGCGTCTCCCGAAAAACCGACCTCGTCGTCGCGGGGGAGGAGGCGGGCTCGAAGCTCGCCAAGGCGCGCGATCTCGGCGTGCGGGTGATCGGCGAGGACGAGTTCCTGCGGATGCTCGGGGAGGACGCCGCATGAGGCACTCCGGCGAGCCCGCTCGGGCCCGCATCCGGATCGCGGGCCGCGTCCAAGGGGTGGGCTACAGGCAGTCCACGGTGTACGAGGCGGAGCGGCTCGGCGTCTCGGGATCCGTGAGGAACCTGCCGGACGGTTCGGTGGAGGCGATCGCGGAGGGCGCGCGCGCCGCGGTGGAGGCGCTCGTCGCCTGGTGCGGGGAAGGCCCGCCCGGCGCAATGGTCGCCTCCGTCGAGGTGCGGTGGGAGACGCCGACCGGGGACCCCGGCCCCTTCCGGATCCTCCGGCCGTAGGTCCGGAGCCGGCGACTGTCCGGAGCAGGCGACTTGCCCCGGCGGGACCCGGCGTGCTACGAGCGGTTCCCTGGCACGCTGCAGGCGCGGCGGCCCCACGGGTGACAGGCGGTTCGAATCCGCCGCCCGGCGACATGGCGACTTCCTCCCTCCTCGACGAGCTCGTCCTCGCGGCACAGAAGCCGTCCCGGTACGTCGGCTGCGAGTTCGGCAGCATCGTCAAGGACCCCGACAAGGTCCGCCTCCGCTTCGCGCTGGCCTTCCCGGACATGTACGAGGTCGGGATGTCGAACCTCGGGTTCCGGCTCCTCTACCATGCGCTCAACGACCGTCCCGACGTCGCCTGCGAGCGAGTCTTCCTTCCCTGGCCGGACCTCGAGGCGATGCTCCGCGAGCACCGGCTCCCGCTCTTCACGCTCGAGAGCCGCTCCGCGGTCCGCGACCTCGACGTGCTCGGGGTGACCCTGCAGTTCGAGCTCGCCTACACGAGCGCGCTCGCCCTGCTCGACCTGTCGGGGGTCCCGCTCATGGCACGCGATCGGGGACCGGGGGACCCGCTCGTGGTGGGCGGCGGGCCCTGTGCCTACAACCCCGAGCCTGTCGCCGACTTCTTCGACTGCTTCGCGGTCGGCGACGGAGAAGACGTGGTCCACGAGATCGCCGACGCCGTGCTGGCCTGGAAGGGGAGCGGTGCGCCCCGGGCGGCGCTCCTCGACCGCCTCGCGGAGGTGCCGGGGGTCTACGTGCCGTCCCTCTTCCGGCCTCGCTTCGACCCGTCCACGCGCGCGCTGGTCGCGATGGAGCCTCTCAAGCCCGGCTACGAGCGCGTGGAGCGCCGCGTGGTGCCCGACATCGACGTGCTCTCGACGAGCGCCTACGAGAGGCCGGTCGTGCCGTTCATGCAGACCGTCCACGATCGGCTGCCGATCGAGATCCAGCGCGGTTGCACCCGGGGCTGCCGCTTCTGCCAGGTGGGAATGATCACCCGCCCGACGCGACAGCGCAGCCCGTCCACTGTGCTGCGCGTCGCCGAGCAGGGCCTCAAGGCCTCCGGCTACGAGGAGGTGGGGTTGCTCTCGCTGTCCTCCGGCGACTACGAATGCCTGAACCCGCTCCTCGACGACTTCCTGTCCCGGTGGGAGGGCGAGCGGATCGCGCTCTCCCTGCCGTCGCTGCGGACGGAGACGATGAGCGACTCGCTCGCCGAGAAGATCGCGCGAGTGCGGAAGACCGGCTTCACGCTCGCGCCCGAGGCCGCGACCGAGCGTCTCCGGGCCGTCATCAACAAGGGCAACCGGGAAGGGCACCTCCTCGAGGCGGTCGAGTCCGTCTTCCGAAACGGCTGGTCGCTGCTCAAGCTGTACTTCATGGTGGGGCTGCCCGAGGAGCGGGACGAGGACGTGATCGCGATCGCGACGCTCGCGAAGCGGTGCCTCGCCGCGGCCCGGCGCGCCCTGCCGCCCGGCAAGGGTTCGGCGGCCATCAACCTCGGCGCGAGCACCTTCGTGCCCAAGCCCTTCACCCCCTTTCAGTGGGAGCCCATGATCACGCCGGAGGAGACCCGCCGGCGCCAGGCGCTCATCACCGCGGAACTCGGCGGCCGGGGAGGCGCGATCCAGTTCAAGCCTCACGACGCCCGGCAGGCTCCGATCGAGGGGGCGCTCGCGCTCGGCGATCGCCGCCTTGGCACCGCCGTGCTCCACGCCCACCGGCTCGGCCAGCGGCTCGATGGGTGGACGGAGTGGTTCGACGAGCGGAAGTGGGCGGAGGCCTTCGCGGAGATGGAGCGGGTCCACGGGGTCGGCCTCGACTGGTTCGCCCATCGCCGCCGCCGCTTCGACGAGGTGCTCCCGTGGGACCGCATCGACTGCGGCGTCACCAAGGTCTACCTCATGAAGCAGCTCGCCGCGGCCCGGAACCTGTCGGAGGTTCCGGACTGCGTGCTCGCGCCCTGCAGCGTGTGCGGGGCGTGCGACTACGACGCCACGAAGAACCGCGTCTACCGGGAGTCCGACTACCGGCCGGCGGGCCGTCCCGCGGCCGGGCGCCCGCGCCCCGCGGACTCGCCGGTTCGGACCCACGTCCGGGTGCGGTACGCGAAGGAGGGGCGGCTCGTCGCCCTCTCGCACCTGGAGGTCATGACGGCCGTCCTCAGGGCCATCCGGCGCGCCGGCCTCCCGGTGGCGTTCTCGCAGGGATATCACCCGAAACCGCGCGTAGCCTTCGGACCCGCGCTCCCGGTCGGGGTGGAGAGCTCCGCCGAGTACCTGGACCTCGAGCTGCAGGGGGTCCTGGACGCGGAGGAGGCGGGACGGCGGCTCGGTTCGGCGCTTCCGGGCGGTCTGACCGTCCTCGAGGCTCGGCGGATCGACCCCCGGACCCCCTCCCTGTCGGAGTCCGTGCGCGCGGTCCATTACAGGGTAGAATTCCCAGAGGGGTGGAGCCCGGAGGCTCTCGCCCGACGGATCGACGGATTTCACTCGGCAGGGCAGGCGGTGGTGCGGAGGGCCGCGCCGCCCAGGCCCCGCGACAAGAAGCGGAACCACAGGTTCGCAGCAACCAGGGAAAGGGAGATCGACCTGAAGGAGATGGTGACCCACCTGTCCGTGGAGGGATCGGGCCGGGTCGCGTTCAGCTTGAAGGCGGGGCCTTCCGGGAGCGCCAAGCCGGCCGAGGTGCTGGCCGCGGTTTTCGGGGACGGGGCACCGCCCAGAGGAGTGAGAGTTCTGAAGGAGGGCGTCAGCTTTGCGCGGACACCGCCGGAGTTGGCAACGGGCCAGCGCCCCCGGTCGCCGCGCTACGCCGACGCCTAAAGAGGAAACGACTGATGCCCGGTCGGGGGCCGCGCACGCCGCGGCCCCGGTGGGCGGACGGAATGCGAACTTGAGCCAACGCTCGACAGCCGATCCGGGTCGACCGGCACCGCCGGGAGCCCCGTGGTCGGGGCCCGAATCGGGCCTCGCCTTCCCGTCGCCAACGCCCGGGAGGCGAGGTTCGACATGGCGGGAAACAGCATCCTGGTGATCAACGCGGCCGGCGCGGAGACGCGCGTGGCCCTGATCGAGAGCGGCACGATCCACGAGTACTACCTCGAGCGAAAGCGCGAGAAGGGGATCGTCGGCAACATCTACAAGGGTCGCGTCGTTCGGGTCCTCCCGGGCATGCAGGCGGCCTTCGTGGACATCGGCCTCGAGAAGGCGGCGTTCCTGTACGTCGGGGACGTCTACGGGGACCCCGACTTCTCGGAGGAGTTCGAGCTCACGGAGGGAGAGCACGCGCAGCACCTCCCCGACGTCCCGAGCGAGCAGGAGGCCGAGGAGCAGGAGGTGAAGGCGCTCGCCGTCGCCGAGGCGGCTCCCGAGACGACGCCCGTCCCCGGCGAACTCGCGCCCGCCGCGGTGGCGTCCCCGGAGCCGTCCACCGCCGGGGAGGCCGAGGCGCGACCGCCTCCGGAGGCGCCCCAAGCCCCGCCGGTCCTCCCCGAGGGCGAGATCCCCATCCCCCTCACCCAGGTGGTCGAGGCGACGGCCGCAGAGCCCCAGGCCGCGCCGCCGGCGGAGCCCGTGTCCGCGCCCGCCGAGCCGGAGCCGTCCGGCAAGATCGCCGCCCGGCCGGAGAGCTCGCCGCGCGAGGCCCGGGTCGACCGCGAGCGGGACCGGGATCGGGGGAGGCGGGACGGTCGGGAAGGCCGCGACGGCCGCGACGACCGCCGCCGGGGGCGCAACGGCCGCAGCCGCGAGGAGGAACGCCGTCCGCGCGAGCAGAAGAACATCCAGGACCTCCTCAAGGAAGGGCAGGAGGTCATCGTGCAGGTGGCCAAGGACCCCATCGGCACGAAGGGCGCGCGCATCACGAGCCACATCTCCATTCCCGGCCGCCACCTCGTCTTCATGCCCACCGTGGATCACGTCGGCATCTCCCGGCGAATCGAGCGGGAGGGCGAGCGGCGAAGGCTCCGCGAGATCGTGGACCGCATGCGTCCGGAGGGCACCGGCTTCATCGTCCGCACCGTGGCCGACGGCGTGGAGGCCCAGAAGCTCGAGGCGGACATCCGGTTCCTCATCCAGGTCTGGAACGAGATCATCCGGGCGAAGGACAAGGTGAGCGCCCCGTCGCTGCTGCACCCGGACCTCGATCTCATCCTCCGTGCCACGCGCGACCTGTTCACCTCCGACGTCCACAAGCTCGTCATCGACGATCGCGACGAGTACGAGCGCATCCTGCGCTTCGTCCGCGAGCAGGCGCCCCACCTCGAGTCCCAGATCGAGGCCTACTCGGGCCAGGAGCCCATCTTCGACTCCTACGGCATCGAGCAGGAGCTGAAGCGCGCGGGGCAGCGCAAGGTCTGGCTGAAGAGCGGCGGCTACATCATCATCGACCAGGCCGAGGCGCTCACGGCCATCGACGTGAACTCGGGCCGGTACGTCGGGAAGAAGAACCTCGAGGAGACGATCACCAAGATCAACGTCGAGGCGGCGAAGGAGATCGTCTACCAGCTCCGGCTGCGCAACATCGGCGGCATCATCATCATCGACTTCATCGACATGGATAAGCCGCAGAACCGGGACAAGGTCTTCAAGGCCTTGCAGGAGGCGCTCGGGCGGGACAAGGCGAAGACGAACGTCCTCAAGATCTCGGAGCTCGGGCTCGTGGAAATGACGCGCAAGCGGGTGCGCGAGTCCATCACCCGCATGACCACGGAACCGTGCAGCTACTGCGACGGCAAGGGGCACATCCGGTCCCGGGTGACCGTCGCCTACGAGATCTTTCGCGAGATTCGGCGGGACGCGCCGAGCTTCCCGGAACCGGTCCTGGTCGTGAATTGCCACCCGGAGGTGGCCCGCATCCTCCAGAACGCGGAGCGCGACGAGCTGCGCTACCTCATGGACCGGTTCAACAAGACCATCCAGGTCAAGGCCCAGGCCGGCTACCACCAGGAGCAGTTCGACATCTACGGCAGGCACGACCGGGTCGACGAGGGCGACGGCCGGGGTCGGCGCGACCGCGGGGGGCGAGGCGATCGCCAGCCGCGCGCGCGGGACGAGTCGCCCCCGGAGCCGGCCGGCAAGGCCGGCGAGCCGGGGTAGCAGCCGATGGCCGGGGATCGACCGCGCGAACCGGGGGTCGGTCTCCGGCACGGCTTGGCCGTGCTGCGGGCCGGGCTCGCCGCCTTCCGGGGCGACGCGCTCAAGGTCCGCGCCATGGCGCTCACCTACATCTCGATCTTCTCGCTGCTGCCGGCGCTCATGGTCGCCGTGTCGACGGTCCGGCGGTTCGCGGACCTCGACCGGGTGCGCGCCCGCATCCACGACTTCCTCATCGCCAACCTCGCCGTGGGAGCCCAGACTGCGGTCTCCCGCTACCTCGACCGCCACGTGTTCGGGAGCGAGACGAGCGGGCTCGACCTCCTCGGGTTCATCCTCCTCGTGATCTCGGCGGTGACGTTGTTCGGGCAGGTCGAGCATGCGGTGAACGAGATCTGGGCGGTGCGGCGCAGGCGCCCCCGCCTCCAGCGCTGGCTGACGTACTGGGCCGGGCTGACCGTCGGCCCGCTCCTCGCGGCGGGCTCCATCGCCGTAGCCGCGTCCGCCCACGACCGCCTCGGCGCGCCCCGCCTGCTCGGGCAGGCGACCGGGCTCGCTCTCACCGTCGCGTTCTTCGTCGTCGCCTACCTCCTCCTTCCGGCGACGCGGGTGCGCCTGTGGCCCGCGGTGGTCGCGGGGACCGTGGCCGCGGCGGCCTTCGAACTCGCGAAGGACCTCTATGCCTTCGCCGCTGCACACCTGTTCCGGTTTGAGGCCATCTACGGCTCCATCGCCGCGATCTTCGTGTTCCTGCTGTGGCTCTACCTCTCCTGGACGATCTTCCTCTTCGGCGCGCGCTTGAGCTTCGTCCTGCAGCATCACCGCGCGCTCCTCGACCTCCAGGAGGACCCGCGGGGCACGCTCGGCCGGGAACTCCTCGCGGCCCGCGCGCTCCTCGTCGTCGCGCGCGCCTTTCGGGAAGGCGCCCCGGCGCCGGACCCCGGTGACGTGGCGGACCGGCTCGATGCGCCCGCGGAGCCCGTACGGGAGCTGCTCGAGAGGCTTCGCGACGCGGCCCTGATCGCCGAGGGAGTCGGGGGAGGCCTCGCCCCCGCCCGGCCGCTGGCGCAGATCTCGCTCGCGGACGTCCGCCGTGTCGTGGCCGGGCTCCCGCCCGAGGTCCCGAGCGACGCGGCCCGGTCGACCATCGCCGCGCTCCTCGCCCGGGCCGAGGGTGCCGCGGCCGATCAGCTCGCCGAGACCTCCCTCGAGGACGTTTGCCGGGCGCTCGACGCCGAGGCAGGCGCGGAGCGGGACCCTTCGGGCGCCGGTGCCGCGTCCCGCGGGAGCGGGACGGCGCGCATTCCCGTGTAAAGCTTGCCGATTTCCGGAGGGTCGGCTAGGCTTCTCGACGTTCCCGGGCCGCAAAGGGCCGTTTCCCCCGCTGGAGCGCCTGCATGCTCAAGTCGGACCTCATCAACATTCTCGTGGTCAAGCGCGGCGTCACGCAGAAGCAGGCGGAGCTCACCATCGAGACGATCTTCGAATCGATGAAGGGCGCTCTCTGCAAGGGCGAGAACATCGAGATTCGCGGTCTCGGGGCCTTCCACGTGAAGCACTACGAGGGCTACCAAGGGCGCAACCCCAAGACCGGAGAGGTCATCCCGGTGAAGCCCAAGCGCGGCATCCTCTTCCGCACCGGGAAGGAGCTGCGCGACCGCGTGAACCGGCCCGAGGACGGGCCCGAGAGCGGCTCGGCGCCTTCGGCGCCGGGTGGGTCCGGCACCGGCCCCGCCTCCCCCTAGCGGGTCGCAGCGGGCTGTCCCGTAAGCGTTCCGACCGCGCGAGCGATATCTCGAGCGGCGCTGGGGTGGGTGCCGCGGCCGCGGCCGCGCCCGTGGTAGCGTCTCGACGCGATGGCGACCGCCGCGACCGCGGAGTACCTCCGCAGGCTTTCCGAGCAGATCGTCGCCGCCCAGCGCCCCATCCGGATCCTGAAGGCCATCAACTGGAGCCCGCGGGTCCACGAGCACTTCTTCCGCGGGGGCTGCCGGGACCTGCCGCGGCCCGAGTACGCGCCGCTCGGCTTCGACGTCGCGGACAAGACCCGGGAGTTCCGGGCGCTCCGGCGGCAGATCCGGGGGAAGAACGCCGTCGAGGAGATGCTCCGGCAGAAGTGCGAGGAGTTCATCCTCATTGCCGAGATGCTCGCGGCGCGCGGGACGAGGCGCTTCTACGAGCTCTCCTGCAAGGTCTTCGGCGACCCCCGCGATCGCTTCCCCGATGTGCGTGCCGACAACCTCGCCATCGCCCGGCTGTGGGCCTCACGCCCCCGCGCGCGGGACGAGGAGCTTTCGCTCTCGGCGGAGCGGGCGGCGCGCCTGGTCCGGGAGATCTGCGACCCGCTGCTCGGCGGGCAGGTGAAGGTGGTCGTCCGCTCCCGCCTGACGGCCAACGCCGCGGCGGGCGCGACCCGCATCACGCTGCGCAAGGGTGCTCGCTTCTCGCCCCGCCAGGTCCGCGCCCTGGCCCACCACGAGGGGCTCTGGCACGTCCTCACATCGATGAACGGCTTTCGCCAGCCGGTGCTCACCGTGCTCGGGGTCGGGCTCCCGCGTCACACCGAGAGCCAGGAGGGAGCCGGCATCGTGGCGGAGTACCTGACCGGCAACATCACCGACGAGCGCTACATCGAGCTCGGGGAGCGGACCATCGCCATCGACATGGCCGCGCGGGGCGCCGACTTCCTGGAGGTGTACCGGTACCTCCTCGCCCGCTTCGCGCCGCAGAAGGCCGCCCAGATGTCCGAGCGGGTCTTCCGGGGCGGGCTCGTGGAGGGGAGTGCTCCCTTCACGAAGGACGCGGCCTACCAGCGGGGATACTGCCGCACGTTCAACTTCCTGCGCGCCTCGCTCGAGCAGCGGGACATGGACATCGTCCGCGCCTTCCTCGCCGGAAAGATGAGCGTCGACGAGGCGGAGCTCGTGCGCGACCTCGTCGACGAGGGACTCGCCGTCGGGCCGGTCTACCTGCCCGAGTGGTTCATCGACGTCGACCGGTTGAACGCAGTCGCCACCCACTCGGTGACCATGAACCGGTTCAGCCTTCCCACCGTGAGCCGCTACTACGAGCGCCGGCGGCGCGGGACGGCGAAGGCGCGCCCCATGCCCGAGCGGACTCCATCCGCGGACGAGGAGGCGCCGCCGGCCGTCACCGGGGAGGACGAGAGCGACGGCGAGTGACCCGGTGCCGCGGAGACGCCCAAACGGGGCGTTGCCTGGACCGTGTCGTCGGGGGAGATGGAGCGGTTCACGCACGTGCGCGGGCCACCCCGCGGAAGGACACCATGAGACACGCTCTCAAGATCGCCATCGCAGCAGGCGTGATCGGTCTCGCCGTTCCCGCGGCGGCACAGTACACGTTCGCGCAGCCCGGCCAGCCGGCCGCCCAGCCCGTGGAGGTCTACAACAACCTCGTCCGGGTGAACGTGGGCGTCGGCTTCTACAACTCGGGTTGGTACAACTACTACTGCTACGGCTACTACTACCCGTACTGCACCGCGACGTCGGGCTCGTACTCCAGCTACATCCCGTTCCTCGTCGGCCCGCAGTTCGACATCAACCTGGGCGGCATGAACAACCTCAGCGTCGGCTTCGACGTCATGATGGGAACCATCTCCTACACGTACTACAACGTCGGCACGTACTCCGCGTCGAAGAACGTCACGGTGTGGGAGCCGACGCTCGACTACGTGGCGAAGTTCGGACCGGCCACGCAGGACACGGTCGGGCGGTTCCGGGTCGGCGGCGGGATGTACATCGGGCCGAACTCGGGCCTCGGCGGTGCGTTCCGCATCGGCGGCGGCGCCTCCTTCCTGAACTCCAAGCGCTTCGGCATCGGCCTCGACCTCGTCCTCGAGGGCGGCGCGTACCAGGGCTACTGGATCGGGGGCCTCCAGCTCATGGCATCGCCCGAGTTCCACTTCTAGAAGACGCCTTCCCGGTGTCGCCGCCGGCCCGCTCGCGCCGCCTCGCCCCAGGCGGCGCGAGCCGTCTCCGGCTCCCTAGGAGACGGCGGCGCTGAAGAGCCTGCCCACGAGCCAGGTGGCGCCGGCGGCAACCGCCGCGAGCCCCACCATCCGCCCCGCCGCCTTCCAGACCGGCGTCCCGGACAGGAAGCCGACGAGCCCTCCCACGGCGGCGAGCACGACGCCCGCGGCCACGGTGGCTGCGAGGACCGCGGGACGGTCCCGGAGGAACAGGAACGGGGCGAGGGGGATGGCGGCGCCCGTCGCGAACGTGACGAGGCTCGAGCCCGCCGCGGCCCACGGGGAGCCGAGGTCGGTCGGGTCGAGGCCGAGCTCCTCGCGCACGAGCGTGTCGAGGGCGTGCTCCGGGTTCTTGAGGAGCTCGGCTGCGGTCCGGCTCGCCTGCTCGGTGGAGAGCCCCTTCTGCTTGAAGATGAGGGCCAGTTCCGCGGCTTCCTCCTCCGGCGCCTCGTCGAGCTCGCGGCGCTCCAGCTCCACCTGGCGCCGCAGGATGTCCCGCTGGGAGGCGACGGACGTGTACTCGCCGACCGCCATGGAGAAGGAGCCGGCGAGCAGCCCGGCGAGGCCCGTGACCACGAGGGCATGCGACTCCGCCCCGGCCCCGGCGACGCCGAGCACGAGCGCGAGGTTCGAGACGAGCCCATCGTTCATGCCGAAGACCGCGGCCCGGATCGACCCGGCGCGCCCGCCGCGGTGCCACCGCTCGCGCACCGCGATGGCCGCGCGCGCCTCGAGGGGCTGGCCCGTGCCCAGGCCGGTCAGCACCGCCTGATGAGCGCGCTCCTCGTCCGCGAGCGGGGCCGCGTCGCCTCCCTGGCGCGAGTACTTGTCGGCGTCGCCGGCCTCGGCCTCCACGACGTAGGGCAGGACGGCGGTCGTGCCCAGCCGGCGCGCGAGCCACAGCAGCGCGCGGATCCGCGGGGAAGGGCGATCCGGGGGGACCTCCGCTCCTTCCCGCTGGAGCTTGCGCAGCCAGATGTCCGCGTGACGGCGCTCGCCCTCCGCGAGCTCGGCGAAGCTCCGCGCCCGCTCCGGGTTCTTCTCGAGCCGGGCGAGGCCCTCGTAGAGGGCCGCTCCGTCCCGCTCGTCGGCGAGGTTCTGGAGCCAGAGGTCGGTGCGCGCGGGCATGCGGGCCATCTTAAGTAAAATGGCGCTGCCCGTCCCACGTCCCGGGCCCTCCCCGCGGGAGCCGGATTCGTGTAGAAACGTGAATCCCGGTGCAGATCCTCGATACCCGCGACCCCGATTTTCCCGAGCGATGGGCGCGCGTGTGCGCACGCGGCTCGGAGGAGGACGAGGCCGGCGTGCGGGAGGCCGCGGCCGCAATCGTGGCCGACGTCCGATCCCGGGGAGACGAAGCGCTCCTCGAGCACACCCGCCGCCTCGACGGGTGGAACCCGGCCGGGCCCGCCGACATCGTGGCCGGCCCCGACGCTTTCGCGGCGGCCTGGCGCGGCCTGCCCGCCGACGCCCGGAAGGCCCTCGGCCTCGCCGCCCGTCGCATCGAGGCTTTCCACCGGCGCGAGACGGACGCCGTCGTGCCTCTCTTCCGCGACGCCATCGGCGCCCGGCTCGGCCAGCTCTCGCGCCCGCTCGCGCGCGTGGGCCTCTACGTCCCGGGTGGTACCGCGCGCTACCCGTCGAGCGTCCTGATGATGGCCGTTCCCGCGCGCGTGGCCGGCGTGAAGACGGTCGTCGCCGTTTCGCCGGCCGATCGCGCGACGGGCCAGGTGGACGCCTGGACGCTCGCCGCCTGCCACGTCTCCGGCGTTTCCCGGCTCTACAAGGTCGGCGGCGCCCAGGCCATCGCGGCACTCGCCTACGGGACGGCCGCGGTCACCGCCGTGGACAAGATCTGCGGTCCCGGAAACGCCTACGTCGCGGCCGCCAAGCGGCTCGTGTTCGGGCACGTGGACATCGACATGATCGCCGGCCCCTCGGAGGTGCTCGTCCTCGCCGACGCGACCGCGCGCCCCGCGGAGGCGGCCGCCGACCTCCTCGCGCAGGCCGAGCACGACGCCCGTGCGGTCGCCGTCCTCGTCGCCACCTCGGAGCGCGCGGCACGCGAGGTCCTCGCCGAGGCCGAGCGCCAGCTCGCGAGCCTGCCGCGCTCCGACGTCGCGCGCCGCTCGCTCGAGGAGCGCGGCGCCGCCGTCGTGGCGCGGAACCTCGCCGAGGCGGTGCGCCTCGCGGACGAGTTCGCGCCCGAGCACCTCGTGGTCCTCGCGAGGAATGCGGCAGCGGTCGTGCCGAAGCTGTCCCGGGCGGGCGCGGTGTTCCTCGGCAGCCGGACCCCCGAGGCCATCGGCGACTACGTGGCGGGCCCGAGCCACGTCCTGCCGACGGCGGGCACCGCCCGCTTCGACTCGCCGCTCTCGGTCGCGACCTTCCGGCGCCGCATGAGCGTCGTGGAGATGTCGCCGCGCGCGCTCGAGGTCCTCGCCCCCGCGGTCGAGGCGCTCACGGCCGCCGAGGGGCTCGAGGGGCACGCCCGGGCCGTGCGCGTCCGGCTCTCCGGTGGCGAGGCGCCGGTGCGGCGCGGCGCCGCGCGGGCTGGGAGGAAGCGCCGATGAGTCCGAAGCCGAATCCCCGGACGAAGGCGCCCCGGCGACGGGGGCAGACGGCGCGCAAGACCCGAGAGACGGACGTCGCGGTGCGGCTGGACCTCGACGGGGGCGAGGTCCGCGCCGCGACCGGCGTGCCCTTCTTCGACCACATGCTCGAGCAGATCGGCCGGCACGGAGGGATGGGCCTGTCCGTCCGCGCCGACGGAGACCTCGACGTCGACGCCCACCACACCGTGGAAGACGTGGGCATCGCCCTCGGGGAGGCGCTCCGGCAGGCCGTGGGCGACAAGGCCGGGCTCGCGCGGTACGGACACGCCGTGGTACCGCTCGACGAGGCGCTCGTGGAGGCGGTGGTCGACCTGTCAGGCCGGCCGCACCTGACCTGGAATGCGAAGCTTCCGTCGGGCAAGAAGTTCATCGGCCGCTTCGACGTGGACCTGGCGCAGGACTTCTTCCAGGCACTCGTGAACCACGCGCGGATCTGCATCCACGTGAACGTGCGCTACGGGCGCAACCTCCACCACGTGGTCGAGGCGGCGTTCAAGGCCACGGCGCGCGCCTTGCGCGGGGCGCTGCGTCGGGAGGGGGAGGGCGTGCCCTCGACCAAGGGGACGCTGTGACCGCCGCGCCGGTTAGGACCGAGGTGCGGAAGTGACCGAGCCGGCCATCGCACTCGTCGACTACGGCGCCGGCAACCTGCGCTCGGTCGAGAACGCCCTGCGGGCGGTCGGGGCGCAGGTGGCGGTCACGCACGACCCGGACGCCATCCGGCGGGCGCGCCGCATCGTCGTGCCGGGCCAGGGATCCATGCCCGCCTGCGCGGAGGCGATGCGCCGGAGCGGTGCGGCCGAGGCGCTCGTCGAGGCTCTCCATCGGGGCGCGGTCGTGCTCGGGATCTGCGTCGGCCTGCAGATCCTCTTCGAGGACGGGGACGAGGGCGGCGGCGCGAAGGGGCTCGGGCTCATCCCCGGGCGCGTGAGCCGCCTGCCCGAGGGCGTGAAGCTCCCCCACATCGGGTGGTCGCCGGTGCGGGCCGCGGGTGCACCGCACCCGCTCTTCGCCCCCCTCGACGGTCAGTACGTCTACTTCGCCCACTCCTACGCGGCCGCGGCGAACGCCCCGGGCGTGAACCTGGTGGCCATCCACGGTCGTCCCTACTGCGCGGCTCTCGCGACCGACGGGATCTTCGCCGTCCAGTTCCACCCCGAGAAGAGCCAGCGCGCCGGTCTGGCGCTCCTCGATCGCTTCGTGAAGCTGTAGCCATGATTGTCATCCCTGCCATCGACCTCATGGGCGGAAAGGTCGTGCGTCTCCAGAAGGGCGACTTCGCCTCCGCGACGGTCTACTCGGACCACCCCGCGGCGGCGGCCAAGGCCTTCCTCGGGGCCGGGGCGAAGCGCATCCACGTCGTGGACCTCGACGGCGCGCGCGCCGGGCGTCCGGTGAACGGGGAGGCGGTCGCGGCGATCGCCGCCACGGGCGCCGAGGTGGAACTCGGGGGAGGGCTCCGGCGCATCGAGGACGTCGAGGGAGTCCTCTCCCTCGGGGTGGCGTTCGCCGTCCTCGGGACGGCCGCCGTCGAGCGAATCGACCTCGTCCGGGATGCCTGCCGCCGATTTCCGGGCCGCGTCATCGCGGGGATCGACGCCCGGGACGGCGAGGTGAAGATCGCCGGCTGGGAGCAGGGCAGCGGCCTGCCGGCCGCCGAGGTGGCGCGCCGGGTGCGCGGGGCAGGCGTCTCGCTCGTGGAGTACACCGACGTCGGGAGGGACGGGATGTTCTCGGGCGTGGACGCCGAGGGGGCGGCCCGGTTGCAGGCGGAGGCGGAGGTGCCGGTCGTCGCGAGCGGGGGCGTGGCGAGCCTCGAGGACGTCTCCGCCTGCCGGCGTGCGGGGCTCGCCGGGGTCATCGTCGGCAAGGCCCTCTACGAGAGGAAGATCGAGCTCGCCGAGGCGATCCGCCTCGCCGAGGACTAGGATCCCGTCATGCCGGCCAAGCGAATCATCCCATGCCTCGACGTCAAGAACGGCCGGGTGGTCAAGGGGGTCAACTTCGTCAACCTGCGCGACGCAGGAGATCCGGTCGAGGCGGCAAGCCGGTACGACGCACAGGGGGCCGACGAGGTCTGCTATCTCGACATCGCCGCCACGCAGGAGGACCGGGGAACGCTCCTGGGGCTGGTCGAGCGGACGGCGGAGCAGGTCTTCGCCCCCCTGACGGTCGGCGGGGGCGTGCGCAGCGAAGAGGACTTCGTGGCGCTCCTGCGCGCGGGTGCGGACAAGGTGAGCGTGAACTCCGCGGCGGTGGCCGATCCCGGCCTCGTGGACCGGCTCTCGGCGGTGGCCGGCGCCCAGGCGCTGGTCGTGGCGATCGACGTGAAGCGCCGACCCGGGACGAGCCCGCAGGAGTGGGAGGTCCACGTCGCGGGGGGCTCGAAGCCCACCGGCGTCGAGGGCATCCGCTGGGCGCAGGAGGTCGCCCGGCGCGGGGCCGGCGAGATCCTCCTCACCAGCATGGACCGGGACGGCACCCGGGCCGGGTACGACCTCGAGCTCCTGGAACGGGTCTGCGGGTGCGTCCCCGTACCGGTCATCGCCTCGGGCGGCGTCGGGACGCTCGAGCACCTCTACGAAGGCCTGCGCATCGCCGACGCGGCGCTCGCCGCGAGCATCTTCCACGATGGCGAGCACACGGTGCAGGAGGCCAAGGCCTACCTGAAGGCGCGGGGTGTCGAGGTCCGTCCGTGACCCCGCCGATCGCCATCGCGATGGAGCGGGTCCGCTTCGACGAGCGAGGGCTCGTCCCCGTCATCGCCCAGGGGGAGGATGGCACGGTCCTCATGCTCGCGTGGGCAAACCGCGAGGCGCTCGACGCCACCGTGAAGAGCGGACGCGCCCACTACTGGTCGAGGAGCCGCCGGGAGCTGTGGCGCAAGGGGGACACGAGCGGACACGTCCAGGAGGTCCTCGACATCCGGCTCGACTGCGACGGCGACGCCGTGCTCTACCGGGTCCGGCAGACGGGTCCGGCCTGCCACGAGGGGAAGCGGAGCTGCTTCGATCCGCGCTGAGGGGCCGCCGCGCCCCGGAGGGGACCATGGCCAACGAGCAATTCCTCGCGCAGCTCTGGGCGGTGATCGAGTCGCGCCGGGCAGACGCGGGGCCGGAGAGGAGCTACACGCGCGAGCTCCTCGCAAACCCCCCGAGGGCGCGGAAGAAGCTCGCCGAGGAGGCCTACGAGGTCAACGAGGCGCACCAGGCGCTGCTGCTCGGTCGCGACACGAAGGACCACCTCGCGCACGAGGCAGCCGACCTCATCTACCACCTGTTCGTGCTTCTCGCTTCCGGCGACGTGACGCCCGCGGAGGTGTACTCGGTGCTCGAGGCGCGCCACCTCCACCCCGCCGGGGGAAAGGCTCCCGGCGCGAAAACCCCTTGACAGACACGGGGTTTCGCCCTAAACGAGCCCATTCGGCGTCGAGCGAGCCGGGCGGAGGTGCCGCCCGGCTCTCATGCCTTTGGGACCCTAAACCAGCGGATTCCGGCGCGAGGTGCGCATGACGGGAGTGCGAGTCAAGGAGGGCGAGTCCTTCGAGAACGCCCTGAAGCGCTTCAAGAAGCAGTGCGAGAAGGCGGGCATCCTCTCCGAGGTTCGCAAGCGCGAGCACTACGAGAAGCCGAGCGTCAAGCGGAAGAAGAAGGCGCTCGCGGCCAAGAAGCGCGCGATGAAGAAGGCTCGCAAGAGCTGGTAGGCGAGGAGCCGGCGATGGCGCTCCGCGAGAGGCTCGACGAGGACCTGAAGTCGGCGATGCGGGAGAGGGACTCGCTGCGCCTGAACACCGTCCGGATGCTGAAGAGCGCCATCAAGTACCGCGAGATCGAGCTCATGAAGACGCTCGACGACGCGGGGATCCTCGGGGTCGTCTCCTCCGAGATCAAGCGCCGGCGGGACTCCGTCGAGCAGTACAAGGCGGGACACCGGCAGGACCTGGTCGACAAGGAGGAGACGGAGATCCGGGTCCTCCAGGCCTACCTCCCCCAGCAGCTCTCGAGCGCCGAGCTCGAGGCCAAGGTGGACGAGGTGATCGCCCGCGTGGGGGCGAAGGGCCCGAAGGACATGGGCGCGGTGATGAAGGCCCTCTTGCCGGAGGTCCAGGGCCGGGCAGACGGCAAGGTGGTGAGCGAGACCGTGAAGCAGCGGCTCGCGCCGAAGTGATCGGCAGTTCGTGGCAGGAGCTCGGGGCCAACCCGGGCGGCGGAGGTCCGGGAGGCTCGTGCCCCCCGACTCGGATGATCCCGGATTCGATCATCGAGGAGATCCGGAGCCGGGCGGACGTGGTCGCGATCATCGGCCGCCACATGGAGCTCCAGAAGTCGGGACGGACCTGGAAGGGGTGCTGCCCCTTCCACGGGGAGCGCACTCCGAGCTTCCACGTCTACCCGGAGGACAAGCATTACAAGTGCTACGGCTGCGGTGAGTACGGCGACGTCTTCAAGTTTCTGCAGAAGGTCGAGGGAAAGGAGTTTCCGGAGGTGGTGAAGGCCCTGGCCGCCGAGGTGGGCGTCGAGATCCCGGAGGAGGCCGTCGAGGACTCCGCCGAGGCAAGACGCAAACGCAAGGAGCGGGCCGAGGCCCTGGCCGCCTGCGACGCCGCCGCCCGGTACTGGCAGGCGCGGCTCGCAAGCTCCCATGGCGACGCCGCCCGGGCCTACCTGACGTCGCGCGGCGTCACGGAGGACTCGGCACGGCGCTTCCGCCTGGGGGTCTCCGCCGCGGCCTGGAACGACCTGGAGCACCGCCTGGCCTCGAAGGGAATCGGGGCGGCAGCTCTCGACCGGGCGGGGCTCCGGATCGCCACGGAGCGCGGCGGGTACGACCGGTTCCGCGGCCGCCTCATGTTCCCGATCGCCGCCCCCGACGGCCAGGCGATCGGCTTTGGCGCGCGAACCCTGGATGGAGCCGAGGGACCGAAGTACATCAACACCCCCGAGACGCTGCTCTACAAGAAGAGCAAGGTCCTCTACGGCCTCGACCTGGCGCGCGAGGCGATCCGAAAGGCGCGCGCCGCGGTCCTCGTCGAGGGGTACTTCGACGTGATCGGGCTCCACCAGGCCGGCATCGCGAACGCGGTCGCGGTGTGCGGGACGGCGCTGACCCCGGAGCACGTGGAGCTCCTGCAGCGCTGCGACTGCCGGGAGGTCACGGTCCTCTTCGACGGGGACGTGGCGGGCCTCGCGGCGCCGGCCAAGGCCGCGCAGGCCCTCTTCCCTTCCGGGATGGTGGGCCGCGTCGCCGTGCTCCCCTCCGATCAGGGGAAGACCGATCCCGACGAGTTCGCCCGCGCCCGTGGCCGGGAGGCCGTCGAGGCGCTCCTCAAGTCCGCCCTCCCGCTCAGCGATTTCTTGATCGAGCGCTCCGTGGATCGCCATGCCCGCGAGGGGACCGACGCGCCGGTGGAGGAGAAGCTCGCCGCGGTCCGCGATCTCGCCCCGCTCGTCCGGCTCGCGCCCGAGGGGCTCGCCCGCGCCACCTTCGAGGACCGGGTCGCGCGAAGGCTGGGGCTCGATCTGCAGGCCCTGCGCGACGAGATCCACGGCAAGCCGCGCCCGGTGGCCAAGCCCCGCCCCGCGGCCGTCCCCCCCCAGCGGGCGAGCGCCCTCCTGCCGGGATCCGCGGTGGATGCGCTGGCGCTGCTTGCGGGCCACCCCGACCTCGCCGCCGCGGCGGCCGAGGAGGACTTGCCGCGCCTGTTCCCGGAGGGCCCCCTCGCCGAGCTCGCGAGGGACCTGTGCCGCGAACCGCAGCCGCTCGACGTCGTCCTGGCCCGGCTCGCCCCGGTCGCGAACGCCCGGGTGGTGGAGCGCGTGCGGAGCCTGGCGGGCCCCGGGAGGCCCGAGCGGTCCGTCGTGGAGCGAGAGTTCCGGCGGGCGGCGGTCGAGGCGAAGATCGAGGCCATCCGGCGGGAGCAGGCGCGCCTGCTCGCCGCGGCGGCCCGGGCGGGGTCGCCGCTGCCGGACGACCTGACCCGCGAGCAACTCACCTTGCAACGGCGGCGCATCGACCTGGAGCGCCGGCGCGAGGAACTGCGGAAGTCATGACGAAGGCGCTGGATCGGGTCCGGGGGTTGCTCGGCAAGTTCGCCGGGATGGGTCGGGGGCGCCACGTTAGGAAAGAAGATCGCCCAGCCGGGAATCCGGAGGAGCACCGAGAAATGAAGAAGAAGAAGGCCCAAGCAGCGAAGAAGGCGAAGCAGGCCGAGAAGAAGAAGAAGGGGCAGCGGGCCGCACGCCCTTCCCCCACCCCAACGAAGAAGAAGGCGGCCGGCGGGGCCGCCCGGGTCGCTGCCCCCGTTGCGCGGGCCGCTTCCAAGGCGGGCGCCAAGGGGAAGCCGGCCGCTGCGGCCAAGGGTGCCCCTGCCAAGGCGGCCGCCGCGCCGGCCAAGGGGGCGCGCAAGGGCGCCCGGGGCGAGGAGCGGCACCGGGCGAAGGGGGCGCCGGAGGGAGAGGAGCGCGAGCTCGCCGGCGAGGAGATCGACGAGGAGAAGGCGACAGCCGAGGGCGAGGAGGACGAGTCCGAGGAGGGGGAGGACCTCGCCGACGTCGCGGACGACCTCGACGTCACCGAGCGGTCCGAGGTGAAGGCGCTCATGGAGCGCGGCCGCGAGAAGGGCTTCCTCACCTACGAGGAGGTCAACGACGCGCTGCCCTCCGACATCGTCTCCTCCGACCAGATCGACGACGTCATGTCGATGTTCGGCGAGCACGACATCGAGGTCGTCGACGACGCGAAGAAGATGAAGCTCCCGGACAAGCCGCCCGAGCCCGAGGCGAAGGTCGCGGCCACCGAGGAGGAGAAGGAGGAGGAGGAGGAGGACGCGGGCTACGGGAAGTCGAACGACCCCGTGCGGATGTACCTCCGGAAGATGGGCTCGGTCTCGCTGCTCACGCGCGAGGGCGAGGTGGAGATCGCCAAGCGGATCGAGGAGGGCGAGAAGGCGATCCTGACCGCCGTCCTCGGCTCGTCGCTCGCGATCAAGGAGATCCTGGACCTCGGGGAGAGGCTCCGGAAGGGAAAGATCCGCGTCCGCGAGATCATCAAGGACGCCGGCGAGGAGGCGGGTCCGGAGGGCGAGGCGGAGGAGGAGGCCGAGGCCGAGCCCGAGGAGACGGTCGAGGTGGCCGAGGCGGCGCCGGGGGACGGGGCCGAGGCGGCTGCGCAGCCCGCCCTTCCCAAGGACGAGGAGCGCAAGGTCGAGCAGGTCCTCAAGCACATCGACCGCATCCGCAAGCTGGAGCGGGACGTGGCGCGCCTGAAGGAGGCCCTGGACCAGAAGCGTCTCTCCGACGTCAAGCGCCGGGAACTTCGGGAGGAGATCCGCTCCATCGAGGGGCAGATGGTGGAGGCCCTCGAGGCCATCCAGCTCAACAAGAAGCAGATCGACCGCATCGTCCTGAAGCTGAAGGGGCTCATCAAGCGCGTGGAGGAGGCCGAGCGCGAGATGATCGATTGCGAGCGCCGCGCGGGTGTTCCTCTCCGGGAGCTGAAGCGGCTCATCGTGGAAGCCCGCAACGACGACGCGACGCGGAGGAAGGTGGCCCGCAAGGTCGGGCTGTCGCCGGAGGAGCTCGACGAGCTCGACCGCACGCTTCGCACCGCCCGCCGCAAGGTCCAGCGCGTGGAGGAGGAGGCCATGCTGCCGGTCGAGGAGCTGCGCCGCACCTACCGCGCCATGGCCGAGGGGGAGCTGACGGCGGAGCGCGCGAAGACCGAGCTCGTCGAGGCCAACCTCCGCCTCGTGGTCTCGATCGCCAAGAAGTACACGAACCGCGGCCTGCAGTTCCTGGATCTCATCCAGGAGGGCAACATCGGCCTCATGAAGGCCGTCGACAAGTTCGAGTACAAGCGCGGCTACAAGTTCTCGACCTACGCCACCTGGTGGATCCGACAGGCCATCACGAGGGCCATCGCGGACCAGGCCCGCACCATCCGCATCCCGGTGCACATGATCGAGACCATCAACAAGCTCATCCGGACCTCGCGCTACCTCGTCCAGGAGCTCGGGCGCGAGCCGACGCCGGAGGAGATCGCGGAGAAGATGGAGCTTCCGCTCGACAAGGTGCGAAAGGTCCTGAAGATCGCCAAGGAGCCGATCTCGCTCGAGACGCCCATCGGCGAGGAGGAGGACAGCCACCTCGGAGACTTCATCGAGGACAAGGCCATCGTGTCCCCCTCGGACGCCGTCATCAACATGAACCTGGCCGAGCAGACGCGGAAGGTGCTCGCGACGCTCACGCCCCGCGAGGAGAAGGTCCTGCGGATGAGGTTCGGAATCGGCGAGAAGTCGGACCACACCCTCGAGGAGGTGGGCCAGGACTTCGAGGTGACCCGCGAGCGCATCCGCCAGATCGAGGCCAAGGCACTGCGGAAGCTCCGCCACCCCAGCCGCTCCAAGCGGCTGAAGAGCTTCGTGGAGAACTGACCGGTGCGCTGCCACCGGCCGCAGACTGTGCTAGAGACGGGCCCCGGGCTAGGGGCCCATAGCTCAACGGCAGAGCGGCCGGCTCATAACCGGTTCGATCCAGGTTCGAATCCTGGTGGGCCCATGCGTCGTTCGAATGCGGGAATCCGTGGAGGACAAGCCCTTGTCGCTGCGTGAGAAGCTGAAGGCGTTGGAGGAACTCCAGCAGGTCGACCTCGAGCTCAACGAGGTGCGCCAACAGGCGGAGGCCGTGCCGCGGCGCAAGGCCGAGATCGACATAGCCGTCGAGGAGTCGCGCAAGGCCTGGGAGGCGGAGCAGGCGAAGCTCGCCACGAACGAGCGGGAGCGACGGGGCCAGGAGCAGCTGCTCACCATGGAGCGTGACAAGGTGAAGAAGTGGGAGGGGCGGCTCACCGAGATCCGCACCCCCCGCGAGTACGCCGCGCTCTCCCGGGAGATCGACATCGCGAAGAAGACGAACGAGACGGTCTCGGAGCAGGTGAAGGTGCTGACCGCCGAGGCCGAGGAGATCCAGAAGGCGATCGACGCCCTCCAGGAGAAGCTCGACGAGAAGGAGGCCGGGGCGCAGGAGGAGCTCGAGCAGCTCGCGCGCCGGCAGGCGGAGTTCGGCACCCGGATCTCGGAGCTCGAGTCCCGGCGGGCGGAGCTGGCCCAGAAGGTCGAGCCCGCCCTGCTTTCCCGGTACGAGAACATTCGCAAGCGCCGCGGCGGAGTCGCGGTGACCCAGGTCGTCGGCAACACCTGCCGGGGATGCAACCGAAACATCCCGCCGCAGATGGCGATCATCCTCGCCCGGGCGAACTCGATCGAGAATTGCCCGAACTGCAACCGCATCATCTACGTCGCGGAGGCCGTGAGCCCGGCCTCGACGCCGGCGGCCTGAGAAGACCCGTGTCGAAGCCCGTCCTGGCGGAACTCCTTCGCTTCATCGCCGCGAACGAGGACCTGCCCCGGACGCTCGTCCGCTACCCCGGCTACACGCGCGACGTCCTGGGGAAGCTCATCAGCGCGGCTGCGGACCGGGTCGAGCAGGCGGAGGGTTCCGGGCCCGAGGCCGCGCCGGGGGGGCCGTCGAAGGGGCTCCGGGTGCGGCGGGCCACCGAAGTGGAGAAGGCCGCGCGGCAGTCCGCCGAGGAGCTCGAGTCGGCGATGAACGAGTCCAAGGTTGAGCGGGAGCGGAAGAAGAAGGATCGCGCGGCAGCCGCCGAGAAGGAGCGGGAGCAGGAGCGCGAGCGCGAGGTGGCGAGGCCATTGCGGACGAGGCTCTACACGGACGGGGCCGCTCGCGGAAACCCGGGACCGGCCGGGGCCGGAGCGGTGATCATCAACGAAAACGGCCACGTCGTCGCCAAGGTGGGCAAGTACCTGGGCGAGACGACGAACAACGTCGCGGAGTACACCGGGATGATCCTCGGCCTCAGGCGCGCCAAGGCCATGGGACTGCGTTCCCTGGACGTGTTCGCGGACTCCGAGCTCGTCGTGAAGCAGCTGAACGGCGAGTACCAGGTGAAGGCCGAGCACCTCCTGCCCCTCTACGAGGAGGCGCGGGCACTTCTGAAGGGCTTCTCGGAGATCGAGATCCGCTACATCCCTCGCGAGGAGAACGCCCAGGCCGACGAGATGTCGAACCGGGCGATCGACCTGCGCCTGTAGCCTGGCACCCGGGCCTCGATTGCGGGCCCTCGGTGGGCGTGCTACATCCCATCTGCCGGAGCCGTCCGGGCGAACGCGTCGGTCCGCAAGGGCTGCCGAGGAAAGTCCGGGCACCGCAGGGCGGAGTGCCGGTTAACGGCCGGTCGGGGCGACCCGCAGGACAGTGCCACAGAGAACGAACCGCCGAACGGCGCCGCGAGGCGCGCGTGGCAAGGGTGAAAGGGTGCGGTAAGAGCGCACCGCGTTCCGGGTAACCGGAACGGCACGGCAAACCCCACTCGGTGCAAGAGCGAATAGGGAGGCCGCTCGCGCGAGCGAGCGCACCCGCGCGAGCGGGTGGAAGACTTGCCCGGTCGGAGCCTCCGGGTACGGCTCGCTGGAGGCGCGCGGCAACGCGCGTCCGAGAGGAATGTTCGCCGCCGCCGGTTTTCCGGCGGGACAGGACCCGGCTTACAGGACGGCTCCGGCACTTCCCGCCGAAGGCGACGAAGGACTTCCCGCCGGGTTGGTTCTAGGCATCGTTCGACGCCCCGGGTCGTGTCTTCCAGTATTGGCCCAAAGACCCTATCGTGGAGCGGCCATGCTTCGCTGGGTCGCGGTGGTATCCGGGTTCTACGACGTCGCGGCCGGCTCCGTCCTACTGCTCGCACCGGAGCCCCTTGCGGCCATCCTCGGAGTGAAGGCGACTGGCCCAGCGCTGCTTGCTGACATCGCCGGCCTCTTCGCCGTCGCAGTCGGCATCGGTTACTTTGTCGTCCTTCGGGACCTCGAGCGCCACCGCGCTTACCTGTGGCTCATGGGCCCGTTCCTCAAGGGACTCGGTGCGGCAGCGTTCGTCCAGGACTACATCCTCCGGCGCTCGGCGTGGACCATTCTGCTGTTTGCGTTCTGCGACGCGGCGCTGGCCGTGGTGACCCTCCTGGCGCTGGTCAGGAGCCCAAAGCCGAGGCCCTGACAAGACGCCAACCGTGCGAGCGGGTCGAGAGACTGGCCCGGTCGGGGACGGCTCGCTAGAGGCGCGCGGTAAGGCGCGCCCGAGAGCTCTCGGGTCGCCGGCATGGACCGGTCGAGGGATCCGGATAGGTTGAACCCGCTGTCGGCGGCCGACGTGACCGCGCCGTTGCTACCGACGGTGTGCCGACCGCACGGCCGCTGCGGCGGTTCCTGCCAGCTCGAGGTGAAGCTTCATGGGATGCCGCTCGTGAAATGCCGTAGCAGCGGCGATCCTGAGGCTCCGCCGATCGATCTCGCCGCTCACGTTGCGCGTCGCAGCGGGGCGGACAGTCCCATCGATCGTTGACGCGACCGCATTCGTGACACTCTCCGTGCAGGGCGCCTGCCGTCCCGGACCCAGCTGGTCGCCCGAAGGAACGCCCAACGACGCGGCCTCGGAGCATACCGGTTGCGTTCGAGCTGGTCGGGTCGAGAGCACGGCCAGTCTCCCCTCCGGCGAGACCCGTCCGGTGCCCGGCGCCATCGGGGCGGCACCGCTAGATGACCCGCATGTCCCATCGACTGCTTCGTCACGGCCTGCTCCTCTTCTTCCTCGGACTCGTCACAGGGTTCGCCGTGCCGGCCATGGTCAACCCGCGCGCAGGTCTGGCCGGCCACGTCGAGGGGCTGATGAACGGCATGTTTCTCGTCGTGGTCGGGCTCGCGTGGCCCGCGCTGCGCCTATCCGAGCGCACGGGGGGCGTCGTCTCGTGGTTGCTGCTGTTCGGGGCGTACGCGAACTGGGTGGCAACGACAGCGTCGGGGATCCTCGGCACGAGCAAAGGGACCCCGATCGCAGGTGCGGGTTTCAGCGCCGGCACGCTGGCCGAAAACACCGTGTTCGGCGTGCTCGTCCTCGTTGGCCTGAGCATGACGACCGCGTGCGGCACGCTCGTGTTGCGTGCGTGGCGCCCGAAGCCGCCGGCGCCCCCGCGGCCGCGCCCCTGACGCGACTCTGGAAGAGGACCGCAGTCGGCCCGACGTGCCGTATGGCGAAGCTGACCGTCACCTGCCCAGCAGATGCGGAACACGCTAGGTGGTCTTCGGCGTGCTGGCGGCCCGGGGAATCTGGTTCGCGCTGGTGCGCATCGTCAGCGCAATCCCGGTCAAGATCGCCGCGCCCGAGGCGGCAATGCGGGGTGTGAGGGGTTCGCCCAGGAACACGGTGGCGCCCGCCCCGGCCAGCACCGGAACCGCCAGCTGGACCGCGGCCGCCCTCGTTCCGCCCAATGCCGGAACCACGGTGTACCAGATGCTGTAGCTCAAGGCGGAGGTGACAGCGCCCGAGATGATCGCGAGGCCGATTCCTGTTTCAGTCGGCGACACGTGCCCGGCGTGAGCCAAGGCGAAGAGCGCAGCGAGCGGAGTGGCCACGAGAAAGCTATGGGCGTTGGCCCCGATCGCGTCGCGCGCGGAACGGGCGCGGAGGGAGTACACGCCCCAGGCGGCCCCGCTCACGGCCATGAGAGCCGCGCCCTGAGGGTCCGGTGCGGAGGCGCCCGGCAGCACGAGCCAGGAAAGCCCGGCGAGGGCGATGAAGATCCCGACGACCTGCAGGAGGTGCGGCCGCGTTCCACGAAGGACCGTGAGGCCCACCATGGTCACCTGGACGGTCGCGAACAGGAGCAGCGCCCCGACCCCGGCGCCGATGCGAACGTACGCGAGCGAGAACGCGGCGGCGTAGAGAAAGAGCACAAGCCCCGATGCGACCGAGCCCCCTTCGGGCCGGCTGCGGCGGACCGCGAGGATAAGCGCGAGCATCCCGGCCCCCGAGGCCAAGCGGACCGCCGTGAAGGTGGCGGGGTCGACGAGCCCCGGTCGAAGCGCGGCTCGACACAAGAGCGAATTCGCGGCGAAGCATGCGAGCGTCGCCGCCGTGAGCGTGGCCGTACGCAGGGTCGACATGCACTGGGCCGAAACCTATCCCCCCCCTCTTTTAACGCAGCCCGGAACGCGCGCATGCTCGGCCGGTCGGAGATGACCGCGCAGCGACGCCCCACCGCCTCGAGCGAGTCGAACGGGACCGACGGATCCGCCCCGCTCCGCCGCAGGCTCTAGCGGACGAAGGGGCCGGGGACGAGACCCGCCGGACCGAGGTCGACGACGACGAACTCGCCGTCCTGGGCAAGGGTCGACCCGCTGGCCGCGAGACGCTCCAATTCGATCCCGAGTGCCCGGATCCTAAGTGCCGTCCGGCGCTCCTGGCGGCCGGGACCGGCCGCCACCGAGGCGAGATACCCGGGGCTCCGCGTGGCGTAGCCGCGCCTCTGCCAGAGCAGGTAGCGCACGCCGGCCGGCAAGTGCGCCCAGGGCATGCCAAACGACGTCGGCTCGATGACGGTCGTCGGATTGCGCGCGAGGTCCAGGTGGAACGGCCAGTTCACCCAGGCGAGAAGCGGTGCGCCCTCAGGTACGGTCGCCTGCAGAGCTCGGAGCCGATCGCGCGCCGCATCGGAGATCGCGTACTCGACGTAGGGGCGATAGCCGGAGGCGCCGCGGTAGGCGAGCACCGTCCGATGCTCGAGGGCTTGGCGCCAGCGCCCGAAGGCGCTCGGCGCGAAGGCCAGGGCCACGGCGGCGACGGAGCCTGCGACCGCGGCACGGGCGGGTCCTGGGAGCGCCCCCAGCGCGAGCAGCGCGGCCGGCGCCGCACCTCCGAGGAGGAAGGGCACCGAGTAGCGCAGTCCGACCTCGCGGCCGGCGTATTGAGGCCCCACCACAAAGACGAGCACCAGAGAGCCAGCGCAGGCGGCGACCGCCGAGGCAGCGATCCCTGCCGAGCCCGGAGAAAGCGGGCGACGGACCATCACCAGCGTCGCGCCGAGCAGGGAAGCCGCGCCGAGCGACGAGTAGTGGAGTGCCGTGGCACCGTAGAAGAGCGGGGCCGCCGACAACAGGCTCAGGGGATCCTCCCACCCGGGGGGGGCGGGCGGAAGCACGTCCCGGGGGCCGAGCAGGGTCCCGAGATGGAGCAGGACCCAGGGCGCCGAGAAGGCCAGGGAGAGGCCTGCCGTGCGAAGCGCCCAGGCGGTCACGTGCGACTCACCGCGACGGCCCGCGGCGAGAAGGGGTAGGTGCAGGAGGGGAAAGAGCGCGAACGTCGGCTTCAGGGCGGCCACGGCCGCGTAGACGGCGCCGAGCAGGAGCGGCGGTGGTCGCTCCCTCTCGGAACCGAGCAGCACGGCGGTGGCGATCAACGCGGCTGCCGTGTACAGCGCCGAGATGTTGATCATTTGCGGGTTCACCAAGAGAACGAGAAGAACGCCCACCACGGCGCCAGGGAGCCGGCCGAGCCGGCGAACGCCCGCCGCAGCCGCGAGGCACAGCAGGGCGGCGAACCCCAGCACCGCGTCCAAAGCGCCCATGAAGGGGAGCGGCAGGATGGCAAGGACGAGCCCGTGGAGGAAGGCCTGGCCGCCGAACGTCTCCACGCCCAGCGCCGACGTGGGGCCGGCCGACAGGGTGCCCGTCTGCATCATCCAGACCGGATGGAAGAGGTACTTTTGCAAATCGTCGTGAAAGTTGAACACCGCCGGCGGGACGAGCGTCGCGGCAGCGAGCCCCACCCCGAAGCACCCGAGCCCTAGCGCGGCGACGACTTCGCGCCGGGCCGACGGGTCCGAGGGGAGGATGGGGCGCCGCCGCCGGAGCGCCGGCACGAGTCCGGCGAGGCCGGCGGCCACGACGGCGAAGAGCACGGGCCTCCGCGCCAGGCGAAGGAGGGAGAGCGCGCCGCCCAAGTCCACGAGCGCAGCCATTCCGAGGCCGAGGGTGACGGGCCAGGAGACGCCCGTCCGACGGGCGGCCCGGCACAGCAGGCCGCCCCACCCCAGCGCGGAAAGCCCCAGGACGACCAGCCAGGCGACGCCCGCGACGCGGAGCATCGGCGCAGTCTAGTCACTCGGCTGCGACCCTCCTAGCGTCGGCCCAAAGCCGGTGCCTCCGCCTCCCCGGTGCGGCATCGCCTCGCATCCGGCGACCCGAACGTGGGGGTGCCGGGGTTCGCGACGCGTCAGGCGAACCGGCGCGCGTCGAGCGTCTTCCCCTGGTCCAAGCCCTCGACCGCCGCGACGTAGGCGCGAGCGCACGCCGCGGCGGAGATGGCCCCCGGGGCCTGCATCTTGAGGGCCGCGAGCGTCTCCGTGATCCAGGGTGGGCTCAGGAGGTTGATTCGCAGCTCTCGCGGAAGCTCCACCGCCGCGCCCCGTACGAAACCCTCGAGCGCTGCGTTCACCATCGAGATCGCCGTCCCCCCGGGAATCGGCTCGTGCGCGAGCACTCCACCCGTGAGAGTTATCGAACCACCGTCGGCGAGATGCTCCGTCGCGACCCGAGCAAGGTTCACTTGGCCCATGAGCTTGCCGCGAAGGCCGACCTCGAAGTCGGCATCCGTGAGCTGGGCAAGTGGCTTGAACGAGGCGGCCCCCGCGCAGCAGACGACGGCGTCCACGCCCCGCACCGCGGCGAAGAGGCGGCGAAAGGACGCCGGGTCCTCCAGGTCAGCGGCGTGGGCGCCGCGGCGCGACACGGCGACGACCTCGTGGCGCGCCGCGAGCGCCGAGGCGACCGCGGCGCCGATGGTTCCGGTGGCTCCGACGACGACGACCTTCATGGGCATGTCCCCCGAGGTTGAGCAAGACTCCAATCATAACGGGCGAGGGCCAGGCCCGCGCTCCACCCAGTCGACCACCTGCGCGGCCACGCGCTCCCAGGCGGGGTCGAGCATCAGGTCGTGGGCGGCGCCGTCCACGATCTGCGCCTCCACGCCGTAGGCCCGGGCCGTAGCGTGGATCTCAGCGGGCGTGAACATCCGGTCTGCTCCGGCACCAATCACCAGCATCGGGACCCGTACGCGCGACGGATCGATCCGGGGAGCGAGCATGCCGAGGTACGCGAAATACGCCTCGTCTTGGAGCCGAGCGTGGACGCCTGCGGCGGTCTCCGGGTCCGTCGACTCGTGGAGGAGCGCCTCGCGCGCGAGCGCCGGCGTCGCGACGATGGGCCAGAGGCTGGCGGAGAGGTTCGCTCGAAAGAATGCGAGCGGATGCCGGCGCGCGATGCGAAGGGTCGTCGGCAGCACTCCCGTCGGTGGCACGGCGGCGAGCAGGACGCCCGCCGCCGCCCGGCCGCCGTTCGCGAGATACCGCTGCACCACGAGCCCGCCCATGGAATGTCCAACCAGGATCGGGCGCCCGCCGACCCTCTCCACGGCGCTCGCAACGTCCTCGACGTAGTCACGGAGCGACGTGCGCCAGAGCGGGCGCGGCGAAAGAGAGCGCCCGTGGCCCCGGAGGCTGACGGCGTACGCATCGTGGCCCCGCGCCGCCACGTACGGCAGGAAGCGCTCGGCCCAGCACCAGGCGCCGTGCCAGGCCCCGTGGACGAACAGGAAGGGAACCGCGCCGGCCGCCCGGCCTTCCGGAGGGCGTGCCTCGATGATCTCCAGAGCCATAGCCGATGGTAACCGGCTCGAGGGTCGAAAGCCCGGGCCGCGTCTGCCACGTGCCCGCGAGGGGACGGGAGAGGCCGCCATGCAGAAGCGGTGGCCGTCCCGGCCGGGGAATGGCGGCGGGTGCACGGTAGGCACAGCTTGAGGGCAATGCGCCCCGCGAGGCTCCTCGTCATCTGCCCGGCCGCCCCGCAGCTCCGCATCGAGCGACCCGGACAGCGTGCGCCGCTGCGAACCCGGGTCTTCCGGCTAACGATGATGAGTGCGCTCTCCGTGGCTGCCTCCGCGCCGGACGACGTGGAGGTCTCCATCGTCGACGAGAACGTCGAGGCGGTGGACTTCGACGCGGACGTGGACCTCGTGGGCGTCTCGTTCATGACCTTCAACGCGCCTCGCGCCTACGAGATCGCGCGCCGGTTCCGCGCCAAGGGGCGTACCGTGCTGTTCGGCGGCTACCACCCGAGCCTGCAGCCGGAGGAGGCCGGGGCGCAGTGTGACGCGCTGTGCGTCGGGCCGGCGGAGCCGAACCTGCCGCGGATGATCGACGATTGGCGCCGCGGGCGGCTGCAAAGGGTCTACCGCCTTCCGCTGACGGAGTTTCGGACGCGCACCCTCGATCCCGCGCTCGTTCGACGCATGCAGTACATCGCCTCGACGGTCGTACAGGCGACCCGCGGCTGCCACAATCGCTGCGAGTTCTGCTCGGTCGCGGCATTCTCGGGGAACGTCCTTCAGACGAAGCCCGTCGACGACGTGCTGCGCGAGATCCGGGCCGCTCGCGGTCGCTCCGTCCTGTTCATCGACGACAGCCTGTCGGCCGACTCCGCCTACTTTCACGAACTGCTGCGAGCGCTCGTCCCCCTCCGAATCCGCTGGTACTCGCAGATCGGGTTCGCGGTTACGCGCGAAACGGAGACGCTCGACCTCCTCGAGCGGAGCGGTTGCCGCGGCGTGTTCATCGGCTTCGAGAGCGTCTCGCAGGACAGCCTCGACGAGACGCGGAAGGGATTCAACCGCGCGGACGAGTACCGCGAGGGGATCCGGAAGCTCCACGACCGCGGCATCGGCGTCTTCGGCGCGTTCGTGCTGGGCTACGACAGCGACTCCCCCGCCATCTTCGAGCGCACCCTCCGGTTTCTGGACGACGCGGAGGTCGATGCCCTGCAGCTGACGGTCCTCACCCCGTTCCCCGGGACGCCGCTCTACAGGAGGATGGAGGAGCAGGGGCGCATCATCGATCGGAACTGGGACCACTACGACCTCGGCCACGTGGTCTTCCGGCCGGCGCGCATGAGCCCGGCCGAGCTCCGCGCCGGCCACGACATGATTCTCGAGCGGTTCTACTCGTGGCCGGCGGTCCTCCGCCGGCTGCGGCGCCAGGCGCGGACCCTCGGGCCGAGGAACCTCGGCCTCGCGGCGCTCATCGGCTGGGGCTACCGGACGAAGACTCGCCTCGACGGCTACGTTCAATAGGGTTCGCCGGCCCCCCGCCTGCGCGAGCCGTGCGCCAGCCAGGAGGGGCAAAGCGGACGAGCAGCAGGTGCATGGGCAGGTAGAGCAGGACCGGGTAGCCGGCGAGGCACGCGGCGAACCAAGCCCACGGGCTCATCCAGTGCTGCGGCCGGTTCCAAGGACCCCAGACCCAGTTCAGGTCCTCGACCGGCCCGAACCCGAGGAAGGACGCCGTGAGCACGACCCACGCCGCCGCAGTCTGCCACGCGAGCGCCCTGACGTCGTAACCGAGCCTGGCGATTGCCCACACGATCACCGCGGGAACCGCCACGTGGAACAGGCTGAGCCCCCGCACGAGGACCGGGATGGCAGGGTCGAGCATGTACTCGGTTCCACCGACGAGACTCGAGCCGAGGACGAGCCGCCAGGCGAGGTCCACCGCGAACAGGCTCTGCACGACGAGAACGGAGAGCGCCTGCATCGAGAGGAGCAGCGGGCTCTCGAGCCAGAGGCCGACGCCGACGGCGATGTTCGCGATGTCGCAGAACCACAGGAAGTTCTGCGGGCCGTAATGTCGCCAGTACAGCGGGACCCAAGCGGCCAGCCATGCGGTCCAGCCAACCTTCAGCCAGATCGGGATGCGACGTACCTTCACGATGCCAGTATGGGCGCAGGCGCGCTACCTGCGGGACGGGCGGACCCGCACGGGGGCCCGGGCGGGTCCATTCACGCGGGCCATGGCCGCGCTCCTGGCGTGTGCCCCAAAAGAGAGGGCGAGCGGCCCCACCGGGGGTACTCCCGGGCCGGCGAAGCCATCCTTAGCGTGAAGTCGAGACCGTGCGGACACCGGCGCGAGGCCGGGGGCGAGCGTGCGCCCACCACCGCCGGCCGGGGAGGGCCCATGCGTCGAAGCTTTCTCTTGGTTCCGAGTGTCGCCATCCTGCTCGGGGCCTGCGGCACCGAACCTTCCAGCTCCGCGGGGCCGGTCGCCTCGACCGAAGTGTCGGCCGAGGCCGGCTGCCGCGAGGGAGCCACCCTCCGGGTCATGACCCAGAACCTCTACCTGGGCGCGGACATCGTCCCGCTCGTCGACGCGCCGGCCGACCAGATCGTCCAGGCGTCGACGAAGCTGTGGGAGACGGTCCGGAGGACCCACTTCCCGGCGCGCGCCCAGGTCATCGCCGACGAGGTCCGGGCGAACCTCCCCGACGTCCTCGGCCTCCAGGAGGTGACCACCTGGCGGACGGGCGACCCGGTGGTGTGCGCGACCGGAAACCCGAACGACACCCAGGCCACGAAGGTCGCCTACGACTACCTCGCCATCCTGCTTCGCGCCCTCCGCGAGCGCGGTCTCGACTACGAGGTCGTGGCGCAGACCACCACGATGGACGCCGAGGTGTGCATCGGCGATCCCGCGAACCCGACCACGCTGAGCGACCTCCGGTACACGGACCATGACGTTCTGCTCGTCCGCCGAGGGGTGGCCTGGCGGACGCCCGCCGTGCCGCCCGCGGTTCCCGGCTTCGTCGCGGCGCCGATCGGTCCGGGCCCCGGCGACCTGAACGGCGGGGTGTACGCGGCGGCGCTGACCGGCGAACCGGTTCCCGCCACGGCCTGCTTCCTCCTCGCCGGGAACACCGACCCGGCCACGGCGGTGTGCTCCTACCGGGGCTGGACGGAGACCGAGGTCCGCAAGGGCGGGCAGTGGGTGAGGATCTTCGAGTCGCACCCGGAGGACTGGCTCGACACCCCGGCCGGGGTCCCGCAGTGGATCTTCCAGGGGCTGCAGGTGATCCAGCTCGTGGCCCTGCTCGACGGCGCCTATGCGGAAAGCCCGCTCCCGACGCTCGCCCTGGGGGACTTCAACGCCTACGTCACCCTCGCGGACAGGCCCCCGGTGTACGAGTACCTCATCGGCGACGGGGCGGACCTGGAGGCAGCGCTCGCCGCGCTGGTCGGCGGCCCGGTGACCCTGCCGCCGTCGCCGCTCGCCGACGCATGGACCGCGCTCCACCCCGGAGACCCCGGCTACACCTGGGGGTTCGACGAGCTCCTCTACACCGGGACCCTCTCCACCCGTCTCGACCTCGTGCTCGGCACGCCGGACCTCACGCCGCTCTTCATGAAGCGGGTGGGGACCTACAACCGCACCTGGGCCGGTCAGCACCCGTCGGACCACGCCGGGCTCGTTGCGATCTTCGCGGTTCCGTAGGTCGCGCCCCGGATCGCGATGGCGCTGGCTCCGCTACGGCAGGGCCGGCGCCTCGGCGATTCGCCGCCGCCCATCGGTGCTACCCTCCAGTCAAGGCGGGCCGAAGGGGTGGTCACCTGCGAGGCCTACGGGAGAAGTTCCTCGACGAGCTCATCGCGCTCCGGCTCCCCCTGCGCCAGGGCCCGAGGTGCCGGTAACGGAGGCGGACCTCGCGCCGCTGCCGGCGCCGGCGCGACGCTACTTCGGGTTCCGGGGGGACGTCGGGCGCCCTCGCGTCTGGTCGCTGCGGCTCGGATGGCAGGGGCGCTTCCTCCTCGGGGGCAGGTGGCGGGCCTGCGAGGCGTGGCAGTACAACACCGCGCTCGGCGTCGCCCGCATCTTCTACATGGGACTCACGGTCGGGTTCCTGCCGCTCGTGGGCCGGGACACCTACCTCGACGGGCAGGGGAGGATGATAGGCAGGGCGCTCGACCTCCTCCCGGTCGTGAGGGGAGCAGGGCCCGAGTTCGACATGGGCGAGCTCGTCACGTACTTGAACGACGCCATCCTCCTCGCGCCCCGGCCATGCTCCTCGACCCGAACGTGTCCTGGGCGGCGGTGGACGACCAGGCGTTCGACCTCGCGCTCTCCGACCGCGGCCGGACCGTCGAGGCGCGCGTGCTCGTGGACCCGGCCGGGGCCGTACGCGACCTCAGAACCGACGAACGTGTCTACTACCGAGCGCGCGACCGGACGACGGTCCGGACCCGGCCCGTGTCGGAGTGGGTCGACGTGGACGGCGTGAAGGTCCCCGGACGGGGACAGGCGGTCTGGCACCCGCCCGAGGGCACTCTCCCCTACGCGGACTTCCGGGTCGTGCCCGGCTCGCTCCGCCGAAACGTGGCGCCGGGCGAGTGACCCGGGGTGGCCGCCGGCGCGGCGTGACGCCCGCCCCCGCGGGCGCTACCATCGACGCGTGCGGGGCTTCGAGCCGTCCACCGCCTCCGGGCTTCCGCGGATCCTCGCCGCCGCCGCGGCGCTCGCCGCGTCGGCGCTCCTCGTGCTGCTCCAGGAGCTCGGCCAGCGGCTCCGCCGCGAGGAGCACCGGGCCTGGTGGGCAGGCAACGGGCGCGACGTGCTCAATCTCGCGGGGTTCGCGTCGATCGCGCTCTCGCTGCGGCTCTACGGTTTTCCCGGCCCCGCAGCCCTGCTCTTGGGCGGGGTGTTCACGCTCCTCACCTACGGCTCGTACGTCCTGTTCGCGGACGTCGCGCGCGTGCGGCACCCGCGCGCGCTCGCCGTCGCGAGCGGATGTCTGGTGGTCGGCCTCCTCCTCGCCTTCCCGGAGCCCGTTGCGTCCGTCCTCGGGAGGTTCGCCGGTGCGCTCTTCTCCGGGATTGGGGCGCGTGCGTCCGGCGTCAACGCAGAGTGACCTTGAACTCCAGCCACGCGGCCCCGCGGCTCACCTTGAGCTGCAGGAGCTGGTCCTTCGACAGGTTCAGCGCCCGCTGGAGCACGTGCGGCCCCACGACCATCTCGCCGTTCACGAAGGCGATGACGTCTCCTTGCTGCAGGAATTGTTGCAGATCGGCGCTCACCGAGCCCACGTAGATCCCGCCGGGGAGCCGCAGCTCGTCGTGGAGGAGTCGCGGGGTCGCGGAGGGATTGAAGTACTGGTACAGGGTCATCCGCGCCAGGTTGGCCTCGAGCGGGTCCATCGTGAGGAGCTGCTCGCGGAGGCTCCGCTTCCCGGGCGGGGAGTAGTCGAGACCGGCGGCGGGCAGCCAATCGCCTTCCACCGGGACCGCCTTGAGCGGCGGGGCGGTCAGCATGGGCTCGATCGCCTCCCACGCGGCCTGCACGAGGCGCCGGTTCAGCGCCGTGAGCTCCGGCAGGGGGTCGTAGTCCGGCCGGTTCTCGGGGGGCATGCCCGGGGCCTGGGCGGACAGCTCGAGGATGGTCTGCCCGGTGCCCCCGTCGACGACGGCGAGGTGCGCGACGTAGGTGACGTCCTCCGAGGAGGAGGCGAGAGTCCGGCCCTTCCCCTCGACGACGGCCGACCCCTGCGCCACGCGGCGCTCCGCCCATCCCCGGAAGACCAGGTAGCCGCGAGTGTCGAGCCCCCGCACGGCCAGAACCCGGGCGAGGTCCGTCGCGACGCGCGGGTCCGGGTCGCCGGGCCTGAGCACCGCGAACTCGTCGGGGCCGAACAGGAGCAGGCGCCCCTTCGAGGCGAGGAGCAGCACGGTGTCCATCGCCTTCTGGTAGCTGTGGACGGGCGGCTCGTCCCAGCGGAAGGCGTAGGGGTAGACCGCCGCCACGCGGGCGTTGATGGGAGCCTCGGGCAGGGAACGCTCCACGCGCACCTGCGACCCCGCCCCCGACGCGCAGGACGCGAGGGCGCAGGCCAGGGGGAGGAGGAGCGGCCGGTTCACCGGGGGGCATCTTACGCCCCCGCGCGACGACCCGCAGAAGTGAAGAGGGCCGCCGGCTGCGCCGGCGGCCCTCCGGGGAGTTCGGTGTGCTGCTGGAGCGGCCTTACATGCCCATGCCGCCCATGCCGCCCGGCATTCCGCCGCCGGCCGCCTCTTCCTTCTCCTTCGGCTTCTCGGCGATGAGGGCCATCGTGGTGAGCATCAGAGATGCCACGGAGGCCGCGTTCTGCAGCGCGGTCCGCGAGACCTTCGTCGGGTCGATGACGCCGGCCTTGACGAGGTCCTCGTACTCGCCGGTCGCCGCGTTGTAGCCGAAGTTCGTCTCCTTCGACTCCCGGACGCGGTTCACGACGATCGAGCCCTCGAGGCCTCCGTTCTCGGCGATCTGGCGCAGCGGCTCCTCGAGGGCGCGGCGGACGAGCTGGACGCCGAACTTCTCACCCTCGTCGACCTGGAGCTTGTCGAGGGACTTGAGGCTGCGCAGGTAGGCCACGCCGCCTCCGGGAACGATGCCCTCCTCGACCGCGGCGCGGGTCGCGTGGAGCGCGTCCTCGACGCGGGCCTTCTTCTCCTTCATCTCGGTCTCGGTCGCAGCGCCGACGTTGATGACGGCCACGCCGCCCACGAGCTTGGCGAGCCGCTCCTGGAGCTTCTCGCGGTCGTAGTCGCTCGTGGTCTCCTCGATCTGGGCGCGGATGGTCTTCACGCGGGCGGCGATGTCGTCCTTCTTGCCGGCCCCGTCGACGATGGTGGTGTTGTCCTTGTCCACCACGATCCGCTTGGCGCGGCCGAGGTCCTTGAGCGTCACCTGCTCGAGCTTCAGGCCGAGCTCCTCCGCGATCATCTTCCCGCCGGTGAGGATCGCGATGTCCTCGAGCATCGCCTTGCGGCGGTCCCCGAAGCCGGGTGCCTTGACGGCGGCGACGTGGAGCGTGCCGCGGAGCTTGTTCACGACGAGCGTCGCGAGAGCCTCGCCCTCGACGTCCTCGGCGATGATAAGCAGCGGCTTGCCGCCACGGGCCACCTGCTCGAGCAGCGGCAGGAGGTCCTTCATGTTGGAGATCTTCTTCTCGTTGATGAGGACGTAAGCGTCCTCGAGCTCGGCCTCCATGGCCTCGGGGTCGGTCACGAAGTACGGCGAGAGGTAGCCGCGGTCGAACTGCATGCCCTCCACCACCTCGAGGGTGGTGTCGAGGCCCTTGGCCTCCTCGACCGTGATCACGCCCTCCTTGCCGACCTTCTCCATGGCCTCGGCGATGATGTTGCCGATGGTCTCGTCGCCATTCGCGGAGATGATGCCGACCTGGGCGATCTCCTTCTGGCTGGCGGTGGCCTTGGAGAGCTTCTTCAGCTCGGCGACGACCGTCTCGACCGCCTTGTCGATGCCGCGCTTGATCTCCATCGGGTTGTGGCCCGCCGCGACGAGCTTCGAGCCCTCGCGGTAGATGGCCTGCGCGAGGACGGTTGCGGTGGTGGTCCCGTCGCCGGCCACGTCGGAGGTCTTGGAGGCGACCTCCTTCACCATCTGGGCGCCCATGTTCTCGAGCTTGTTCTCGAGCTCGATCTCCTTGGCGACGGTCACGCCATCCTTGGTGATCGTCGGGGAGCCGAAGCTCTTCTCGATGACGACGTTGCGGCCCTTGGGGCCGAGGGTCACCTTCACCGCGTCGGCCAGCACGTTGACGCCGCGAAGGATCGAGTCGCGCGCGATCTGGTCGAAGACGATTTGCTTGGCAGCCATGTCTCTTTGCTCCGATCGAAAGGGGGGTTACTTCTCGATGACGCCGAGGATGTCGTCCTCGCGCAGGATGAGATGCTCCTCGCCGTTGATCTTGACCTCGGTGCCGGCGTACTTGGAGAACAGGATCCGGTCGCCCGCCTTCACGTCGAGCGGGTGGACCTTGCCGTCCTCGCCGAGCTTGCCGTTGCCCGCGGCGACCACCTTCCCCTCGATCGGCTTCTCCTTCGCCGAGTCGGGGATGATGATGCCGCCCTTGGTCTTCTCCTCTTCCTCGACGCGCTTCACGATGACGCGGTCATGAAGGGGACGGATCTGCATACGCGTGCCTCCTTGCGGTCAATGCCGCCGCCCAGATGGGCTGCAGCGATAGAAGTCAGGTATCCGTGCCGTGGCAGTCGACACACCCGACTGCCAAAAGCGCCGGAAGCTTAATCAGCGCCCGCGGGCTGTCAAGCGCGGACTCGTATCCACAAGCTTTCGAATCAATTGACGTTTCATTCGAGCTCCTGGCACTTGCCCTGGCGGAGTGCTCGGGCATGGCGAGCGCCAGGCCCGTCCGACCGACAACTCAATGATTTCATGGATTTGAAACCCAACCGGCCCTTCTATACCCTCGTGGGTGTGGCGAGAACGGCGCGGGAGTACAGCAGAAAGGCGGAACGTGCCGATGCGCCGTGGAGGAGGACGCGCTTGAACCCGAACGACAGAGGCCCCCTTGTCCTCGATCAAACTCCCCAGGAGTTCTTCCGGGAGCTCGTCGCGGGAGCCATCGGCCACCGCCGGCTGAAGGTGCAGGAGCACACCGAGTTCTACCTCGTCAGCCTGCTCGCCCGCTTCCTCGCGCGCGACGAGCTGTTCGCGTCCGGGCCCGACGAGGCGGGCTGCGAGCCCCTCGCCCTCCTCCTGCTCCGGGCGCTCTCCGAGGGCAGGCAGCGCCGGTACCAGGGGCTCCGCCGGCTCGGCGACACCTCCCTGTTCGTGTCGGGGTTCTTCGGTGACTCGCTCGCCCGGTCCTCCGTGGACGTCGACTACTACATCGCGATGGGGGAGCGAGCCTACGACGCGCTGGCCGCATCGGCCGCCCCGGCAGCGGCCTCCGAAACCTTCGGCGAGCTCTCGCAGCGCTTCGAGCAGTTCGTCGACCTCTTCGCGGAGATCGCCGAGATGCAGGAGCTCCGCTCCAATCGGGGCCTGGTGCGCCTCTACGAGCGCTTCCTCCACACCGGCTCGGAGCGCGTCGCGCAGCAGCTCCGCGCGCGGGGCGTCGCCCTCTTCGCAGGCCCGAACTCGCGCGTGCTCAAGCACTGAGACGGCGCGACGGCCCATGGCGTCCCGGGTTCACGTCCGCAGCGCGCTCGCCGCCGCCCTCGGCTTTCTCCAGGACGAGATCGAGTCCATCAACGCCGTTCGCGCGCCACGGGTCCACCGCTTCCTCGTCGACCGCGACGCCGCGCGGGCGGTGGGCGCCGAGCCGCGCGCCGCGGAGGAGCTCCTCGTCGCCGGCGCCGAGGACGCCGTCGACGTGGGCCTCTTCCTCGACGACGAGGCGATGGCGGCGACCGCCGCGGCCGGCCTTCATCGCCGCGCGGCGCGATTGTTCGCCCGGAGGCGGCTCGACGGCGTCGCCTGCGTCGCCGAGGGCGTTTCGCACTTCGTCTATTTCGCCACCCGAGCCGAGGTGGACCGGCCCGTGTCGCTCCTCGAGCTCGAGGTGCAGGCGGAGGTGGACAAGTTCGCCCTCTTCGTCCTGCACCTGTGGCGGCGCGGGCGCAGGCGGCTGTCCTCGGCGCTCCGGCGGCGGCTGTTCGAGCGGGTGCGTTACCACCCGCACCTCGCCCCGGAAGAGCTAGAGCGCTATCGCACCGCCAACGGCCTCGCGGCGGGCTATGCGCGCTGGCTGGAGGGACGTTTCGTCGCCCGGGCGAACGCGGACGGACTCTTCCGCGAGCTGCGGTCAACCTACCGGCTCGGAGCCGGCGACAAGCTCGGCTACCTCGGATCGCGCGGCTAGCGCCGGGCGGCCCGCCGGCTCAACGAAGCGTGCGCGTCTGCCCGGCGGGCAGCGACGGCTTCTCGCGGTCGAACTTTCCGGCGAGCGCGTCGCGCACGGACCGGTCGAAGCGGACCTTGCCCGTCGCGATCTCGCGGAGCGACTGGACGGTGGGCTTGTTCTTCGTCGCCTGCAGGAGCGGCCGTGCGCCGGCCATGAGCTGGCGCGTGCGCTTCGTCGCGAGGAGCACCAGCGCGAACCGGTTCTCCACCATGGGGAGGCAGTCTTCCACTGTGACGCGTGCCATCTCTAGAGACCTTCCCTCGGCTCGTACCCGCGGCGGCCAACCCCGCGGCGGCGCGGCCCTGCGGCCGCAAGCGAGCGCACGACAATAAGTCCCCGCGCCTCCGAGATCAACCCCGAATTCCCCCGTCCGGGGCAGGGGGCCGGGCCAGGAGGGCGGGGTCGAGGGCCAGGACGGCCCGCGCGCTCGCCGGCAAGACGACCACCTCCGCGCCGGCGCGTGCGAAGAGCGTGTGGTCGAACGGGTTGTCGCCCCCGATCTCCAGCACGAGGGTTCGCCCGCCGTGGAGGGAGACGGACAGCCGCGCCCGTGGCGGGTCGAGCCCGAACCCCGCGAGCCCGCCGTCCGCTGCCGGGACGGTGGCGCGGCGCCGGAGAGCGGCGAGCCGCTCCAGGCACGCCTCGACCGCAGCCGGGTCCGCGGGAAGGCTCGGCCCCGCGGAGATCGTCCATCCCGCGCCCCCCCTCGCCAGCACGACATCGGCCGACGCGGTCGACAGCCGGACCTCTCGCACGTCGGCCGGGGAGAAGGGCAGGACCCGGTCGACCGACGCCCGGCGCCCGTGCTCCTCGCGCATCGGGCGCTCGACCGAGAGGAACGCCCACGCCACGAGCACGGCGAAGAGGGCCGCGAGGCCGGCCGCGAGGCCCGCGGTCCGGGTCCGGGCGCTCACCGCGACCTCCGCGCGAGCCAGACGGCGAGGCCCGCGACGAGGAGGGCCACGGGGACGACGTCGACGGCGACGAACTTGAGCGCGGAGACCTGGGCCTCGGTCACGGCGAGGCGCGAAGCCTCCCGGAGGCGGGGGCGTATCGTGAAGCGGTCGTCGCGCTCCGCGAGCCAGGCCACGGCCTGGCGGAAGAAGTCGAGGTTCCCGAGCAGCTGGACGTAGCCGTTCGAGAAGAAATCGGCGTCGCCGGCGACGATCGCCCGGGCCTCGTGGCGCTCCTTGGCCTCGACCGGCCACTCCACGGCCATGGCCACCGGGAGCGGCCCCACCTTCTTCCCCTCGGTGAGCTTGGCACCCGTCGTGAAGAGGGCGTGGATGTCCGTCTCCGCCCAGGCGGACTGCGCCGTGAGCGCGAGGGGGACGGGTCGCGCCCGGGCGCCGGTGAGCGCGACGAGCGACCGGGCCGTGGGGAAGACCACGCCCACGTCGGCGAGGGGCGCGCTCACCGGGTGGGCGGAGGAGGCGCGGAGGATGGGCGTGACCGGCGACCCGCCGACGAGGCGCGACAGCGGGTTCGGGTCGACGATCATGTCGTCGCCGGCCTCGATCCCGCACGCCTTGAGGACCGGGTCCAGGCCCGCGTCGACCTCTGGCTCGAGGAACAGGCCCAGGTGGCCCCCCCTGGCCAGGTAGCGCTGCAGGGCCTCCACCTCGGGATCGAGGAAGGGGCGCCGCGGGCCAGCGACGACCACGGCGTCCGCGTCCGCCGGGACCTCCCCGGCGCGCGCGAGGGCGACCCGCTCGACCGCGACGTTCTCCGACGCGAGCGCTTCCGTCGCGATCGAGTACCCCTGCCGGGACGCGTCGACGGGGGACGGCTCCCCGTGGCCTTCGGTGAAGTAGACGCGGCGCTTGCCGGGGTGGGACACGCGGAGGAGCGCGTTCGTGAGGGACTCCTCGTCGATCTCCCGCAGGCGCGCCTCCTCGCCGCCGGCGAGGACCACCACCCGGGGCCCGGCATCGGAGATGGAGTGCCGCTTCACGAGCTCCGGATTTCGGTACGGGTCGACCATCTGGAAGGAGAGGCGCGGCGAGAGCGCCGCGTAGCGCCGCAGGAGCGCCTCCGTCGGCGCGTGCCCCTCCTCGTCCTGGCGGTAGAAGGCCAGCACGCGGACGTCCGTGCCCAGCGAGCTGACGGTCCGGACCGTGTCCGGCGAGAGGGTGTGGATGCGGTTGCGGGTGAGGTCCAGGGTGAGGGGCCGCCGGTGGGCCACCCAGTTCACGACCCCGAGCGACCCCGCGACGAGGATCGCCGAGGCGAGCGTGAACGCCCCGAAGTGGGCGGCGCGGCCGGTGAAGAACCTCTTCAGGCCGCGGGGCTCGGAGAGCGCGAGCCCCGCCGCGAGCGCGGCGGCGCCGAGGCCGGCCTTGGCGAGGACGAGGCGCGCGTCGCCGAAGAGGAAGGTGACGAGCGTGCTCGCGAGGAGCACCACGCCGACGACCGAAAGGATGCGGGCGAGGAGCGCGCTGCGCATGGGTCAGGCCCAGCGCCGCGCCTCGACGGCGCGGTCCGCGAGGAAGAGCCCCAGGGCGGCGAGGGAGACGTAGTAGAGGACGTCCGCGAGGTCGATGCGCCCCTGGAGGAAGGAGGCGAGGTGCTCGGAGGCGGAAAGTGCCTCGGCCAGCCTCCGGAGCGGCTCCCCGGCGCCGATGGTGAACATCGTGGCCACCCACAGGCCGAGGAGAACGAGCAGGGCGAGCAGCGCCGCGACCACCGGCGTATCGGTGACGGCGGAGAAGAAGAGGCCGACCGCGAGTGCCATGCCCCCGAGCAGGAAGAGGCCCAAAAGTCCCGTCGCCACGGTCGGCCATTCCACGGCGCCCCCGCCGGAGGCCCCCGCGCCGAGGAGGGCGAGCAGCGCCGGATAGCTCGCGACGATGACCAGCGATGCCGCGAGCACGCAGAGGGCCGCCGCGAACTTCCCGAGGACGATCTCGACGGGACGGACCGGCGTCGTCATGAGCAGCTCGAACGTCGACGAGCGGACCTCCTCCGCGATGAGTCGCATGGAGAGGAACGGGGCGGTGATGAGCAGGAAGAGCGCCACCGATCCGAAGAGGCGCGCCACCACCATGTCGGTGAGGTTCATCCGGTCGAGCAGCCCGCTCGACTTCAGCTGGAGGGCGCGCGTGGCGAGGTAGCGGAAGCCCTCGAGCGCGCCCGCGAAGAACTGGGCGGAGAAGAACGCCACGACGACGAGCACCACCCAGGCCACCGGGGTGGTGAAGTAGACCGAGAGTTCCTTCCGGGCGATCCCCAGGGCGGCGCGCAAGGTGGCCTCCTAGACCCGGGCTGCCGGGGGGCCCACGATCTTCCCGTAGATCTCTTCGAGGAACGTGATGTCCTCCACGGTCACGCGACGGCCCGGAAGGTGCCGGGCGACGAGGCCCTCGAGGGTGTCGTGGTCGACGAGCCGCCCCCCGTTCAGGACGAGCACCTTCTGGCAGGTCATCGCCACCTCCGGAAGGATATGGGTCGACAGAAGCACGGTGTGACGTCCGGCGAAGGAGCGGATGAGGTCGCGGACCTCGCGGATCTGCAAGGGGTCGAGCCCGACCGTGGGCTCGTCGAGCACGAGCACGTCCGGGTCCCCGAGGAGGGCCTGGGCGAGGCCGACCCTCTGGCGGTAGCCCTTGGAGAGGTTCGCGAGCAGCCGCCCGAGCACGTCCGCGACACCGGTGCGGGTCGCGACGCGCTCGACCTCGTCGGGCGCGGACCGCCGCGGCAGCCCCTTCAGGTCGCAGACGAAGCGGAGGTACCCGCGGACCGTCATCGCGTCGTAGAGCGGGGGCGTCTCCGGCAGGTAGCCCACGCGGCGCTTCACCTCGAGCGGCCTCTCGAAGACGTCGAATCCGGCGATCCGCGCCGTTCCGGCCGTGGCGGGCAGGTATCCGGTGAGGACCCGCATGGTGGTGGTCTTGCCGGCGCCGTTCGGCCCGAGAAGGCCCACGATCTCGCCCTTGCCCACGGTGAAGGAGAGCTCGTCGACCGCGACGACGTCGCGGTAGCGCTTGGTGAGGCCCCGCACCTCGATCATCCGCCGCTCCTTCAGCCGGGTGGCCGGAGGATGTATTCGAGGTCCAGGGCTGTCAAGGAAGGGGCTGCGGGCGCCCGTCCCCGGGCCGCGTGCTACTCTGCGCGGCGTGCCGATGGTGGTCCAGAAGTTCGGCGGGTCGTCCGTCGCCGACCCAGAGAAGGTGCGCCTCGTCGCGGAACGCGTCGCGAGGACGCGGGAGGCGGGTCTCGACGTGTGCGTAGTGGTGTCGGCGATGGGCAAGACCACGGACGACCTCATCGCGCTCGCCAAGCGCGTCTCCCCGAACCCTCCCCGCCGCGAGCTCGACATGCTCCTCACCGCCGGGGAGCGGATCTCCATGGCGCTGCTCGCGATGGCGCTCGAGGAGCGCGGCGTGGCGGCGGTGAGCTTCACCGGGAGCCAGGCGGGCATCCTGACGGACGACCGCCACGCCGCGGCCCGCATCGTCGAGGTCCGGCCGGTCCGGGTGCTCGAGGAGCTCGGGAGGGGGAAGGTGGTGATCGTGGCCGGCTTCCAGGGGGTGTCGGCCCGCCGCGAGGTCACCACGCTCGGCCGGGGCGGGTCGGACACGACGGCGGTGGCGCTCGCGGCGGCCCTCGGGGCCGACTGCGAGATCTACTCGGATGTGGACGGGGTCTACACCGCCGACCCGAGGGTGGTCGCGTCCCCGCGGCGGCTCGAGGAGGTCTCCTACGAGGAGATGCAGGAACTGGCGCGGGCGGGCGCGAAGGTCCTGAACGCCGACGCGGTCGAGTTCGCGCGCGAGCGCGGGATCGCCATCCACGCTCGTGCCACCGCCGGGTCGCCTGCCGAGACGGTGGTCCGCGGGCACGCCTCCACGGGGGGGCGCGTGGCGGGCGTGACGAGCCAGGTCCGGCTCGCCCTCGTGAGCGTCCCGGTGGCGGAGCTCGCGGGGACGCTCGAGATGCTCGAGCGCCGGGAGGCCGTTCCCGCGGACGTGCTCGCACACGGCGGGAGGGCGTTCCTGTCGCTCCCGCTCGACAACGTCCACGACTGGGGAGCCGCCAGGGCGGATCTGCATGCCGCGGCGCCCGGGGTGGCGGTGGAGGACACCGGGACGGCATCCGTCTCGGTCGTGGGCACCCGTGCCGGCACGGGCCCGGGCCTGCTTCGCGACGTGATCGCCGCGATCCGGGATCTGGGCGAGGAACCGCGCGCGGTGCTGGCGGGGCCGCTGCGGGTGACGGCGTGGTGCAGCGCCGCGGCGGCGCCGGACGCGGTGCGGACCCTGCACGCCCGGCTCATCGAGACGGCGTGACGGTTCAGCGCCAGAAGCTGCCGCGCCCCGGCTCGGCGTCCTTGCGGTAGTCGGGGCCGTCCACCGCCACGAAGTCGCACATCTCGTTGAGCCGCGAGTAGATCCGCTGGCCGACGCGTTCCTCGAGGCTCAGCACCTCCGCGTCCCGCTGGAAGTCGCGCGAGGCCGTGGCCACCATCCGCCCGGGCTGCGACGGCACGGGCTGGGGATCGCGGGGGTAGTTGGTCGCGAACAGGGTCGTCAGCCCGGCGTTGTACCGGCGGCTGATGAGCTCGTCGAGCATCGACCGCTCCCACTCCGTGCCGCGCTCCTTGCCGAGCTCGTCGATGGCGAGCACCGGCACGCCGGCGAGAGGCCCGAGGATCTCCATGTGGCCGCGGCTCGTGGAGAAGCCGGCGCGGATGTCGGAGAGGAGCAGCATGAACTCGACGTAGCGGCAGGAGACCCCCTTCTCGAGGGCCAGGTAGCGGAGCGTGGCCGCGAGCAGGTGCGTCTTCCCGCATCCGGGCTTGCCGTGGAGGAGGACGCCCCGGCTCGGGCGATCGGTCCGCATCTGCTTCGCGAAGGTCTCGCAGGCGGACTTGGCGCGGGCCTGCTGTTGCGACCAGGGGCGGAAGGTCTCGAAGCTCGCGCGGGCGAGGGCGGCGGGGATCCCGACCGCGTTGAAGGTCGCGATGCGCTGGTCCAGGTGGCGGCAGCTGCAGATCTGGGCCACCCGCGACTCGCCGGTCGTGACCATCACGTAGCCCGACTCGCCGCAGCGGGGGCACGCCTGCTGGCAGGCGCAGCGGCGCGCGCGCGCCGGCGCACCGACGACCTGGTCCACGACGTACCCGGCGCCCGCGCACTCGGCGCAGGCGGCGGGACTCTCTCCGGCGGCCGGCATGAGGCGAAGGAGTCTACACGGTCCCGCGCAGGCAGAGTACCCCGGCCCTGCGCGCGGCCTCGAAGAGGTGGGAACGCAGGGTCTCCCGGTAGGCCGAGCGCCGGGCGCGGCGCGACCGGTCCCCCGCGAGCAGGCGGCAGCGAGGCCCGAGCGCGGACCGCTCGGCCCGAGAGAGGGAGGCGAGCCAGCGAGCGAGCAGACGGTCGTCGGCCGCACGCAGCGCGCGCTCCGCCTCGCGCAGGTCGGCTGGCTCGGCCGGCAGGTGGGCCGCGACCTCCAGGTAGGCGGCCCGTCGCATGCCGATGCTCGCGGCGGCGGCCTCCGCGAGCCGGAGGCGCGCCTGCGCGAGCCTCGCCGCTGCCGCTGGCGCCTCCGCACCGGGGGGGAGGCTCTCTCCCACGCGTCCCTCCTTGTAGGCGCGCCACTCCTCCTCGACGTAGCCGCGCAGCGCCCGCAGGGACCGCTGCGGTCCGGCGCCGGGGGGGCGCCGCTCGTCCAGCTCCTCGAAGCCCCGCCGCAGCCCGCGGCAGACGACCGCCGCCGGGACGCCCCGCCGCTCCCACTCGGCCACCAGCTGGTCGTCGAGCGGCGAGAGGAGCAGCCCCGCCCCGCGCAGCTGCAGGAAGTACTCGGAGACGACGGCGCGGTAGGACAGGGCGTCGGAGGGGATCTGGGACACCGCGGCTCCGTGGCCGCCGGCGCGGCGCTCCGCGCGGCGAGACAAACCCCGGGCAGCCGGCCCGGGCGGCCGCAGTCTAACCCCGCACCCCCACAGGCCGGGGCCTTCAGGCCCGGATCGCGGCGAGGACCTCCCGCGCGGACTGGAAGCGGTCCGCCGGGTCCTTGCGCAGGAGCCGCTCGGCGGCCGCGACCATGCGCGCGTCGGCCCCGGCATTGATCTCCCGGATGGGCCGGGGGTCGCTCGTCGTGATCTCGCGCCAGAGGTCGGCGGGAACCTGCGAGCTGAACGGCGGCCGCCCGGCGAGCAGTTCGTAGACGATGACGCCCAGGCTCCACAGGTCCGCCCGGCAGTCGACGGCCTGCCCCGAGGCCTGCTCCGGCGCCATGTAGCGGTAGGTGCCGACGACGCGCCCGGACAGCGTGAGCGCATTCGGGTCGACGAGCGACTTGACGAGCCCGAAGTCCATGATGCGCGCGCGCCGGTTGTCGTCGACCATGATGTTCGAAGGCTTGAGGTCCCGGTGCACGAAGCCGCGGGAGTGGACGTACGCGAGCGCCTCGAGGACCTCGCCGAGCGCCGCCCGCATCCGCGCCACCCGCTCCGGGCCGTTCAGGTGCCTGGCGAGGGTCTCGGAGGGCGGCCCCCAGTCGGGAGACAGCGCCTCGGGAAGGCCGTCGGGACCCTCGCCTCCGCCGGCGCTCGTCCCGAAGGGCGCGGATGGATCGGGGTCGGTCTCCGGCTCTTCCATCATGTCCGCGAAGGCCAGGATGTCGTCGACTCCGCTTCGCGGCGCATCGGCCGGCGGCAAGAGCCCGTCGGTCGCCGGCTCGAGCGACCAGGCCTGCAGGTCGAACACCCCCACGCCGGCCGACTCGCTCGCCGACGCCCCCGGGCCGGGGAGTGGGTGGACCGGGGCTCCGGGGAACGGGGCGAGGTACGTCCGAAGGTCGAGGCCCTCGACGAGTTCCATCGCCAGCCACGAGTACCCCTCGGCGACGCCCGCCTCGTAGACGCGCACGACGTTCGGATGCTGCAACGCCTGGAGGGCCTCGAACTCGCGAGCGAGCCGCCGCGCCGCGGTGGGCTCGACCGCCGGGGCCGGTCCGAGGAGCTTCACCGCCGCGGCCGCTCCGGTACGGCGGTGCCGGGCGCGATAGACGGTCCCGATGCCTCCCCGCCCGATGACGGACAGGACCTCCCAGGAGCCGACGTACCGCGGGGGCACGAGAAAAGCATAGGAGGCCGCCACCGCAGGGGTCAAACCGGGGCTCCCACCGGTCGCATTCCGAGCGTGTTATAAGCCCGCGCGTGGCCGACCGGACCCTCGTCGAGTGGCTGGAGGAGCGCGTGCGCCAGCGTCCGCTTCCCCGGCACGTGGCGATCATCATGGACGGCAACGGTCGCTGGGCCGAGGCGCGCGGGCTGCCGCGCGTCGAGGGCCACCGCGCCGGCTCCGAGTCGGTCCGCTCGGTCACCCGCCAGGCGCGGAAGCTGGGGCTCGAGGCCCTGACCCTCTACGCCTTCAGCGCACAGAACTGGGCGCGCCCCGACGAGGAGGTGGCGGCGCTCATGCAGCTCCTCGCCGAGTATCTCGACTCCGAGCGCGCGGAGATCATGGAGAACGGCATCCGGCTCAACACGATCGGCGAGGTCGAGCGGCTGCCCGGTTTCGTGCGGAAGAGGCTCGACGCGGTGAAGCGGGACTCGGCGAGGAACGCGCGCATGATCCTCACGCTCGCGCTCTCGTACGGGGGGAGGGAGGAGATCGTGCACGCGGCCCGGGCGGCGCGGGCGCTCCCCGAGCTCGATGCGGCGGCGCTCGAGGCGTCGTTGTGGACCGCCGGCCTCCCCGAGCTCGACCTGGTCGTCCGCACGAGCGGCGAGCAGCGGATCTCCAACTTCCTCCTCTGGCAGGCGGCCTACGCGGAGCTCCACTTCACCGAGGTCCTCTGGCCGGACTTCCGGGAGCTCGAGCTCCTCGCGTCCGTGGCCGAGTTCCAGACCCGCCAGAGGCGGTTCGGGCTGACCGCCGCCCAGGTCGGTCAGCGCTAAGGGGGGGCATGCGCGAGCAGAACCGCAACCTCGCCATCCGGATCGCGACCGCGCTCGTCCTCTTCCCCTTCGCGGTCTGGGTCACCTGGCTCGGCGGCCTCGCCTTCACGCTGCTCGTCGCCGTCGTCGCCGCCATCTCCGCCACCGAGCTCGTCCTCATGTTCGAGCGGAGGATGCGCGCCACTGGCCTGCTCGGCGTGGCCGGCGCGGCGCTGTTGCCGCTCGTCGTCTGGCACGCCTCGCGAGGCGGCGGGGCGCCGCCCCCGGGGTGGGTCGGGCTCGCGGTGGCCTTCGCGTCCATCGCGCTGCTTGTCACCGCCATGCTCCAGGGCGGCCCGCTCGAGGAGGCCCCGCGCTCGGCGGCGATGAGCGCCCTGGCGTGGGCCTACGCCGGGGTCCTGCCCGCCAGCGTGGTCTGGGTGCGGCTCCACTACGGCTGGCAGTGGGTGATCCTCCTCTTCGTCGTGGGCTGGGGGAACGACACGCTCGCCTACTTCGCCGGGCGCTTCCTGGGTCGGCACAAGCTCGCCGAGCGCATCTCCCCGAAGAAGACGTGGGAGGGGGTCGCGGGCGGTACGGCGGGGAGCCTCGCCGGGGCCTTCGCCGTGAAGGCGCTGTTCCTGCCGGCGCTCCACCCCGTCGCGTGCGTGGCCGTGGGCCTGGGGGGGGCGGTCCTCGCGCCTCTCGGGGACCTGTCGGAGTCCATGCTGAAGCGAGCGGCGGGCGTGAAGGACTCGGGGCGGCTCGTCCCCGGGCACGGGGGGCTGCTCGACCGAATCGACGCCGTCCTCTTCGTCGCCCCCTGGATCGGCGCCTGCGCGCTGTGGTGGCTCCGTTGAAGCGCGTCGCCGTCCTCGGCTCCACCGGGTCCATCGGGGTGCAGACCCTGGACGTGGTGGCGCGATCGCCCGGGCGGTTCGAGGTGGTGGGGCTCGCGGCGGGACGGAACGCGGCGCGCCTCGCCGAGCAGGTGCGCGCCTTCCGGCCGCGCGTGGTCGCGGTGGGCACCGCGGAGGCAGCGCGGGAGCTTCGGGGCCTCCTCGGACGGGCGGCCCCGGAGGTCCTGGTGGGGGACGAGGGCACCGTCGCGGTCGCGACGCTTCCCGAGGCGGACTTCGTGGTCGCCGCCATCTCCGGAGGCGCCGGGTTGCGCTCCACCGCCGCGGCGGTCGAGGCGGGCAAGGGGGTCGGCCTCGCGAACAAGGAGTCGCTCGTACTCGCGGGCGAGCTCGTCATGGCGGCGGTCCGGCGGGGTGGGGTGCCCATCCTCCCCGTCGACAGCGAGCACAGCGCGATCTTCCAGTCGCTCGCCGGCCACAACCGGGACGAGGTCCGCCGGCTCATCCTGACCGCGTCGGGCGGGCCGCTTCGCACGCTTCCCACGGAGCGGCTGCGGGACGTGACCCCGCAAGAGGCCCTGCGGCACCCCAACTGGGCGATGGGCGACAAGATCACCATCGACTCGGCCACGTTGATGAACAAGGGGCTCGAGGTGATCGAGGCGCGCTGGCTGTTCGACATCGAGCCCGGCCGGATCGACATCCTCGTCCACCCCGAGTCCATCGTGCACTCCATGGTCGAGTACGTGGACGGTCAGGTGGTGGCCCAGCTCGGCGTCTCGGACATGCGGGGGCCGATCAGCTACGCGCTCGCCCACCCGTCCCGGCTCGCGCTCGACCTGAAGCCGCTCGACCTGGCGCGCGTGGGGCGGCTCACCTTCGAGGCACCCGACCCGGAGCGCTTCCCGGCCTATCGCCTCGCCTACCACGCGCTCGAGATGGGAGGGACCGCGCCAGCGGCCCTGTCCGGAGCCGACGAGGCGGCCGTGGCAGCCTTTCTCTCGGGCCGCTGCGGCTTCGCCGACATCTCCCGGCTGTGCGCCGAGGTGCTCGAGGCGCATACCCCGGAGACCCTCCTGTCCGTCGATCAGGCCATCTCCGCGAGCGAGCGGGGGAAGGCCGAGGTCGAGCGCCTCCTCGGCTAGGGAGCGTCTCCGGGAATCCCCCTGCGCGCCGGGCGTTTCCGGGCTAGAACCCAGTTTCACGCCCCGGTGGGACCGCCGCGGCGGGGAGCGGATAGATGGCGAGCGACCTCCTCCTCAAGATCGGATCGATCGTCCTCCTCCTCGGAGGCCTGATCTTCGTCCACGAGCTCGGCCACTACCTCGCCGCCAAGGCGGTCGGGGTGCGGGTGCTCAAGTTCTCGATCGGTTTCGGCCCCCGACTCTTCGGCTGGAAGCGGGCGGGAACCGACTACGTCGTCTCGGCGCTCCCCCTCGGAGGGTACGTCAAGATGGCGGGCGACGACCCGGGCGAGGAGCTCGCGCCCGAGGATCGCGGGAAGGGCTTCCTCGAGCAGCGTCCCTGGAAGCGATTCGTGATCGCGCTCGCCGGACCGGCCGCGAACCTCGTCTTCCCGGTGGCCATCTACTTCGCCCTCGGGCTCGCTCAGAACGGCTCGCTGGTGCCGGCGGCGACGCTCGGCACCGTCGCCCCGGGCTCCCCCGCCGAGAAGGCGGGCCTCGCGGCGGGGGACCGGGTGAAGTCGGTCAAGCTGCCGGGCGGCCGGGAGGTCCCGGTCCGCTACTTCTCGGACCTCCGCCAGATCGTCGGTCCGCGGCCCGGGGACCGGCTCGAGTTCGCCATCGAGCGCGGCGACCGCTCGCTCGTCGTTCCGGTCGTCCCGGCCGCCGAGCGGGAGGTGAGCCCGCTCGAGACCACGGTTCGGGGCGTGATCGGCGTCACGCCCGCCTTCCCGCCCGCCGTGGTGGCCCCGGAGTTCCCGGGTTCGGCGGGCCCGCTCAAGCCCTTCGACCTCGTCGTGAAGGCGGGCGGGAGACCCGTGCGCCACATGGGCGAGCTCTCGTGGGTCCTCGACGCGGCTGCGTGCGCCCCGGTGGATCTGGAGGTCCTGCGCGAGCGCCCCGTGGAGGAGCCCGGGGTGGCCGTGTCGAGCTACGACCCGGTGCGGCTGGAGCGCGTCCCGACCTGCGTCGGCGGCCACCGGTCCCTCGCGGCCGCGGATCCCACCGTCTCCGCCTTCGTGGCCGAGGTCGGGCCGGGGAGTCCGGCCGCGCGGGCCGGGCTCGTCCGCGGCGATCGCATCACGGCGGTGAACGGGCGCCCGGTCCAATCGTTCCGGGAGCTGAACCAGCTCGCTCCGGAATTCCTCGCCGGCGCACCGGTGCGGCTCGAGCTCGCCGGAGGGCGCTCGGTGGAGCTGGTGCCGGCCGAGGAGGAGTACCGGGACGAGCTCACGCGGGAGGCGAAGAAGCGCGTCGCGCTCGGGTTCTTCCCGGAGCAGCGCTCCGCGGTGCTGCCCCGCGCCCTCCTCGCCGAGGAGGCGCGCATGTCCGTGGGGCCCGGCGAGGCCCTGTCCGCGGCCGTCGGCCACCTCGTCGAGGTCGTCCGTCTCACCGCGCTCGGGATCGCGCGGATCGTCTCCGGGGACATCAGCTTCAAGACGGTGGGAGGGCCCATCATGCTCTTCTCCATCGCCGCGCAGGCCGCGCAGGAGGGATGGGAGAGCTTCCTCTTCAAGATGGCGCTCATCAGCGTGAACCTGGGGCTCATGAACCTGCTCCCCATCCCGGTCCTCGACGGCGGGCACATCGCCGCCACCGCGGTCGAGGCGGTCACGCGGCGCCCGCTCTCGCTGCGCGCCCGCGAGGTCGCGAACCTCGTCGGCATCCTGTTGCTCGTGTTCCTCATGATCTCCGTCTTCAAGAACGACATCGTCCGGCTCGTCGGGTAGCGAGCCGGTCCGCCACATGCTCCTCGCCGCGGTCGACACCTCCACGTTGACGCTCTCCTGCGCCGTGCTCGAGGTCGGAGATGCGGAGCCCGTGGTCCTCGCGACCCGGACCGACCGGCCGACGGGCGCGACGGGAGGACACGGCGCTCGGCTCCCCGGTGCCCTCGTCGAGGTTCTCGAGCCCCTGGGCAAGACCGTGCGCGACGTGGACGCCTGGGCCGTGGGGCTCGGGCCGGGGTCCTTCACCGGCCTCCGCATCGGCCTCGCCACGTGGAAGGGGCTCGCCTACGCCAACCGGCGTCCCATCGCCGGCGCGTCGAGCCTGGCGGCGATGGCGCTCGATGCGTCGCTGCGCGCGCCGGAGGGGACGCTGCTCGTACCGCTCCTCGACGCCAAGAAGGGCGAGGTCTACGCCGGCTTCTATCGCGGCACCGCGCGGGGGGTCGAGGCCGTGCTCCCGGAGGCGGCGCTCCCGCCCGGACTGGTGGCAGCGCGGGTCGCCGGAGTCGGGCCCGCGCTCGCCTTCGGCGAGGGATATGCCGCCTTCCGCCCCGAGCTCACCCCGATTCCGGAGCTCGACGGAGGGCCGGCGACGCCGTCGGCCGAGGCGGTGGCCCGCCTCGTCGCGCCGCGGCTCGGAGCCTTCGAAGAGGCGGCGCTCTTCGCGCTCGAGCCGCATTACGTGCGCCCGAGCGAGGCGGAGGTCAGGTTCCCCCACGGGCTCGTGCCCGCGCCGCGTCCCGAGAGGTGATCGAGGTGGATCGCGCCGTCCTTCGACCCCCTGCGGCCCGTTCGGGCTGGCTCGTGCTCGCCGGCGCCGGTGCCGGCCTGGCCGTCGCCATGCCCTTCGGGGTCCCGCCGCTCCTCGCGGGCCTCTTCGGCGCCGCGGCGGCGGGTCTCACCCTGGCCGTCCGGCAGCTGGCCGGCCTCCGGGTGATCGCCGACGAGCGAGGGCTGGAGGTGCTCGGCGGCGGCACCGGGTTCGCGGCGCCGTGGGAACAGCTGCGCGTCGGCCACGGACTCGTGGAGCGGCGCGACGGGGCGCTGCAGCGCTACGTCGTCGTGGCGGACGCAGCCGGCCGGAGCTTCGCGTTCGCCGAGATGGGGGGTGGCGCGGCGGCCACTCCGGTCCGGGGCGCCGACGGTCGCCCGGTCGACGTCGTCGACCTGCGCGAGGCGGCGCTGCTCCTCGGTCTGGTCGTTCAACGGGTACCGGCGCTGGAACTCCTGCCGGAATCCATGCGCGCGCCGGCGGCCGCGCCCGACGTGCCGGCCGGTCTCCTCCCCGCGCCGCCGCCCGGCGCGCCCCGGCCGGTCGAGCGGCGGGCGGGGCTCTGGGGAATGCTTGCGGCGCTGGGGTCGAAGATCGCGAGCGCCGCGGGGAAGGTCGGCGCGGGGGCGATCAAGGCGGCCAAGACCGCGAGCCTGCCCTGGATGGCCGCATCGGCGGCCACCTACTCCATCCTCTTCTCCTGGAAGTTCGCCCTCGCCATCATGGTGCAGCTGTTCGTGCACGAGTACGGCCACGTGCACGCGATGCGGCGCACGGGCATGCGCGTGCGCGGCATGTACTTCGTGCCGTTCGTCGGGGCGCTCGCCGTGACCGACGACGCCTTCCGCTCCAGGCGCCAGCAGGTGTACGTGGCGCTCACCGGGCCGATCTGGGGCTCTGCGCTCGCCGTGGCCCCGGCGGCGCTCTATGCCTGGACGGGAGAGCCGTCCTGGGCGGCGGTGGCCGCGTGGTGGGCGCTCATCAACCTCTTCAACCTCCTGCCCATCGCGCCGCTCGACGGGGGCCGCGCCATGCAGGCCCTCGCCTTCTCGTTCTCGTCGAACCTGGGCGTGGCGGTCTCCGTGCTCGGGCTCTTCGGGGCGGTGGCCCTGGGCGCGTCGCTCGGCTTCTCGCTCCTCTGGCTCGTCGCGCTGCTCGGCACGCTGGAGCTGGTGGCCGAGTCGCAGGCGCGCGCGGGGGGGAGGCTCCTGCGGCTGTTGCCCGAGCCCGATCGCTTCGGACCGGCGCACTGGGTGTACCTGCGAGCCGCGGCCGGCGTGCCCCCGGGCACGCGGTCCGAGCCCTTCTTCCTGCGCCAGATCGCGAACCAGGAGCGCGCGGCGCGCGCCGCTCCGATGGGCCGGGGCGAGGCGATTCGCTGGGGCGTCGCCTACGCGGGCCTCGCCGCCGCGCTGCTCGTCGCGCTCTGGCTGCTGCGGCACGTGCCAGGCGCGAGCGCGGCGGCCGGGGTCCTGACCTAGGGGGGACACGATGCGTGTCTTCATCACCGGTGCCACCGGCCTCTTGGGCCGCGCGTTGTCGGCATCCCTCGCGGGCGCCGGTCACGAGGTCCTGGCCCTGTCCCGCAGCGGGGGGTCGCGGGCGGGGCTTGCCCCGGGTGTTCGACTCGTCCAGGGCGACCCGACGGCACCGGGCCCCTGGCTCGACGAGCTCGCCGGCTGCGACGCTTGTGTCAACCTGGCCGGGGAGAGCCTGGCCGCCGGGCGCTGGACCGCCGAGCGCAAGCGCGCCATCCGCTCGAGCCGGGTCGACACCACCCGGAACCTGGCGCGGCGCATCGCCGAGGGCGGACCCTCCGTGCTCGTCTCCGGCAGCGCGATCGGGATCTACGGGGACCGCGGCGACGAGGAGCTCGACGAGGACTCGTCGCCGGGGGACGACTTCCTCGCCGGCCTCGCCCGTGAGTGGGAGGAGGCGGCGGCGCCCGCCACCCGGAGGGCGCGGGTGGTGCTCCTGCGTACCGGCATCGTCCTCGCCCGGGACGGCGGGGCGCTGCCGCGCCTCGCCCAGCCCTTCCGCCTGTTCGCGGGCGGCCCGATGGGTGGGGGTGACTTCTGGCAGTCGTGGATCCACGTGGACGACGAGATTGGCCTCCTCCGTTTCGCCCTCGAGGACCGCCGCGTCTCGGGGGCGCTCGTCGCCACGGCGCCGGCCCCCGTGCGGAACCGGGACTTCGCGCACTCCCTCGGCCGGGTGCTCGGGCGCCCGAGCTCCCTGCCCACGCCCGCCGTCGCCCTGCGCGCGGCGCTCGGCGAGATGGCCGGCGTGGTGGTCTCCAGCCAGCGGGTGCTTCCCCGCAAGGCGCTCGCGCTCGGCTACGATTTCCGCTGGCCGGCGCTCGAGCCGGCGCTCCGGGACCTTCTCGGAGAGCCCGCTCGCGGGCCAGGGTAGAATCCCCCGCCCGTCCGAAGGAGTGCGCATGGCCCCCCGTCCACTCAGGCTCGCGGTCGTCGGCGCCACCGGCGCCGTGGGGACCGCGGTGCTCGAGGAGCTCGAGGAGGGGTCGCAACCCCTCGCGGAGCTCCGGCTGTTCGCCTCTCCCCGGTCCGAGGACCGGACGGTTGGCTTCCGCGGGGACGAGCTCGAGGTGGAGCCGCTCGGCGAGAAGTCGTTCCGGGCACTCGACGCGGCCATCTTCGCCGCCCCGCCGGCGGTGGCGCGGGAGTGGGCCCCGAAGGCCTTCGCGGACGGGTGCCTCGCCGTGGACGCGTCCCCGGCCTTTCGCGGCGACCCCAAGGTCCCGCTTGTCCTCGTCGACGTGAACCCCGAGGCGCTCGCCGCGCCGCCGCCGGCGGGGATCGTGGCCTGCCCCTCGGGGCCGGTGGCGGTGCTCGCCCCCGCGCTCGCCCCGCTGCACCGCTTCGCCGGGCTCGAGCGGATCGCCGCCATTGTGTTCTTCTCGGCCTCGGGGAGCGGGCGCGACGGCGTGCGCCAGCTCGAATCGGAGGTGGTCGCGCTCCTGAACGGAGAGGAGCCGGAGCCATCGGACCTGTCGCACCGCCTGGGCTTCAACCTCGTGCCGCAGGTCGGGGAGCCGGTCCCCGGCGGGCACACTTCGGAGGAGCAGTCCATCCGTTCCGAGCTCGGCCGGCTGCTCGGTGCGCCCGACCTGAAGGTTTCGGCCACCGTGGTGCGGGTCCCCGTGTTCTACGCGCACGGCGTCGCCGCGAGTCTCCGCACCGCCCGCAAGCTCGCGCCCGACGAGGCGCGTGCGCTCCTGAGGGAGGCCCGGGGAGTGAAGGTGGTCGACGCGCTGGGCGAGCGCGTCTACCCCATGCCGATGCTCGTCGTGAACGACGACGCGGTGCTCGTGGGCCGCATCCGGGAGGACCCCTCCGAGGAGCGCGGCCTCGACCTGTTCGCGGTCGCCGACAACGTGCGGCGCGGTGCGGCCGTCAACGCCCTGCAAATCGCGAGGCTCGTCTGCGACCGCAGGGAAGCGTCCGGCCCCATCCACTGACAATTTGGCAGGCGCGCCAACCGGCACGCCCGCCCTTTGCCAAAAAGTCGTGAGGCGCTCGCTCGGGGTGCGGCTCGCCTCGCGCCGGGCCGGAAATGCCAAGGCGCCAAGGGGGTTTTTGTGTGAATCGGAGCTTGCCTCGGTGGCCTCCTGCTTGCAGAATCACCTCGCCCATGCGTCGCCGACTCGCTCGACTGCTGTCGTTGCTGCTCCTGACGACGGGAACCGCGCTTGGCCAGACCTCGACCGGCTCGGTCTCCGCGAGCGCGTCGGACCAGCCCTCGTTGACCAACATGACGGGCCGGAGCGGCTGCCAGTCCAGCACGACGACGGCGACTTGGAACTGGACCTCTTCCGCGACTCCGTCGACGGGCGACACGTACCGCCTCGCCGTCTACTCGAGCTCGAGCGGCTGCAGCTCGACCGTCCCCGCGCTCGGGACGAGCAACGCGGTGCTGAACAGCGACGTGCTGGCGACGCCCGGGGTCGCGACCGGGAGCTACACCCCGGTGTCGGTGAGCCAGATGGCGTCTGCGGGAGGAGTCACCAACTGTGACTACGCCTACGACCAAACCGTGGCGATGTGCGTCTACATCATCTACGCGAGCGGAACCACGCCCGCGCTGGTCGCGACGGGCACGTTCAACTTCCAGCTCGCGATTCCTCCGGCCCCGGTGATCAACTCCGCGAGCCCGGAGACCTCGTCGATCTCCGTGAACGTGTCGGCGGGCAGCCAGACCGACGCGAACCACCAGGCGACGAGCGGCGTCACCATCGAAGTGCTTTGTTACCCGGCGACGACCGGCAGCTCCGGGTCCCTGACCTGTCCGACACCCGGGTCCGGGACGCCCGTAACCGGCAACCCCGGTAACATCACCTGCGGGGGGCTCACGAACTTCACCCCGTACTGCATCCAGGCGACGGGCGTGAGCCAGGCCGGGAACGAGAGCGACGTTCACACGACCTACCCGTACACGGTCACCCCGGAGCCCTTCCTGAGCTTCTGGCAGGTGTACAAGACCGACGGCGGCGTGGAGAACGGCGGGTGCAGCACCGGAGGTGCAGGTGCGATCGCCCCCGCGCTCGTCGCGATCGGGCTCCTCGGGCTCCGGCGGAGGAAATCGTGAGGCGTGCCGCGCTGGCTGCTCTCCTCTTGTGCGCGGCGAGCGGGGCGCGGGCCGCCGTCGACCGCGACAACAGCACGTCGTCGGGGCGCTGGGGTGCCTTCCAGCTCTCGTTCTCGACCTTCGCGCCCAACATCGACTCGGAGTTCACGAACGGCACCCAACCCTATGAGACGGTGTTCGGCACGACCCGGCCTCTGCTCGTCCAGGTCCTCTTCTCGCGCTCCGTCTGGATCAGCCAGGTGGGGTCCCTCGACGTGGGTCTCGGCATCGGCTACTGGAAGGCGAACGGCACCGGCTACTCCGCGTCCTCGGGCCAGGGCAGCCAGGGCGGGTCGACGAGCCTCACGATCCTTCCCGTCCAGCTGGCCGTCGGCTACCGCTTCGACGTGTTCTACGACCAGTGGGGCATCCCGTTCGCTCCCTACCTGCGCGGCGCCATCGTCGGCGACATCTGGTGGACGTCGGGCCAGGGGGCCGGCTCGTTTTCTCCCTACCCGGCGAACGCGCAGGGGACCACGTGGGGGTGGGCGGGCACCCTGGGCCTCGCCCTGGTCCTCGACGCCCTCGACCCGTCCATGGCCCGGCAGATGGACTACGACACCGGCATCAACCACACGATGCTGTTCTTCGACTTCACGAGGGAGTCGGTGAACAACTTCGGGGCGGGGAACAGCTGGCAGCTCGCGCCGAGCTACTGGATGTGGAGCGCGGGCATCCTCTTCGTCTTCTAGGCGAGGACGCCGCGGGCCCTTCCCACCCGCACGAAGGCGTCGACGCAGCGATCGACCATCTCGAGCGTGTGCGCGGCCGAGAGCTGCACGCGGATGCGCGCCTCTCCCTTCGGCACGACCGGGAAGCTGAAGCCGACGACGTAGATGCCCTCCCCGAGGAGGTCCCGGGCGAAGTCCGTCGCGAGCCGCGCCTCGCCGAGCATGATGGGGACGATGGGGTGGTCGCCGGCCTTCAACCGGAACCCGGACGCGGTCATCCGTTCCCGGAACCGGCGCGTGTTCGCGGAGAGCCGCTCGCGGAGCTCGCCCGAGCCCTCGAGCAGCTCGATCGCCGCCAGGCTCGCCCCGACGATGGGCGGCGCCAGGGTGTTCGAGAAGAGGTACGGCCGGGCCCGCTGCCGCAGCAGATCCACCACCTCGCGGCGGGCGGCGACGAAGCCCCCGGCGGCCCCGCCGAGAGCCTTCCCGAGCGTCGAGGTCATCACGTCGACGCGTCCCTGGACGCCGTGGAGCTCCGGGGTGCCGCGGCCGGTCCGGCCCACGAACCCCGAGGCGTGGGAGTCGTCGACCATGACGAGCGCTCCGTGGCGCTCCGCGAGCGAGCAGATCTCGCCGAGTCGCGCGACGTCGCCGTCCATCGAGAAGACCCCGTCGGTGACGATCATCCGGAGCCGTGCGTCGCGTGCCTCCGCGAGGCGGGCCTCCAGATCGCGGAGGTCGGCGTGGGCGTAGCGGAGCCGGCGCGCCTTGCAGAGCCGGATGCCGTCGATGATCGAAGCGTGGTTGAGGGCGTCGGAGATGACCGCATCTTCCTCCCCGAGCAGGGCCTCGAAGACACCCCCGTTGGCGTCGAAGCACGACGAGAAGAGGATCGCGTCCTCGAAGCCGAAGAAGGCGGCCAGGCGCCGCTCGAGCTCGCGGTGCCGGTCTTGGGTGCCGCAGATGAAGCGCACCGACGAGAGCCCGTAGCCGCGGTCGTCGAGGGCCTCGCGGGCCGCGGCGAGGAGCCGCGGGTGGGACGAGAGGCCGAGGTAGTTGTTCGCGCAGAAGTTGAGGACCTTGCGGCCCAGGACCTCGATCTCCGCGCCCTGCGGGGAGCCGATGAGGCGCTCCTCCTTCCAGGTGCCGGCGGCGCGGATCTCGTCGAGGACGCTCTGGAAGACCGCGCGGGCGTTCTCGTACATGGGGAGCCCCTAGAAGCGGATGAGGACCTTGGGGTGCACCCGGATCTTCTCCTCGAAGGCCGGGGCCTCCCACTCCGAGAACGGCACGATCGTGCCGCGCCCGCCCTGGAGGATGACCTCCCAGATGAGCCCGTGGATGTCCGGGGAGCGCGACTCGAGCAGGTTCCGCGTGATGTGCCAGGTCTCGAAGATGCGGCGCCCGATCACGGCGTGCAGGCTGATGCCGTCGACGATCACCCGCTCGAGGCTCTCGATGACGGCCTCGCCGCTCTTGAGCCCGAAGAGGATCACGTGGCCGCCTCGTCGGACCGCGCTGATCGCCGTGTTCAGGGCGGCGTTCGAGCCCGACATCTCGAGCGCCACGTCGACGCCCACGCCGTCGGTGAGCTCCAGGATGCGGCGCGTGATGGCCTCGTCGTGGACGTACGATACCTCGGTGGCCTTCGACGGCTCCACGACCGCGTCCGCGCCCAGCCGTCGCGCCATGTCGATGTGCGTGGCCATGGGCTCGACGCCGATGACCTGCCGGGCGCCGAGGGCGCGCGCCACGGCCACGGCGAAGAGGCCGATCGTGCCGCAGCCGATGATGGCGACCGACCGGCCGCGCAGGTTCACCTTGGTACAGGCGTGGACCGCGTTCCCGAACGGCTCCTGCAGGGCCGCCACCTCCGGGCGGATCTTCCGCGTGTCGGTCGGCCAGAGCGCCTGGGCCGGGAGCTTGACGTACTCGGCGAAGCAGCCGTCGACGCTGATGCCGATGATGCGAGCGGTCGCGCAGACGTGGTTGTCGCCGATCCGGCACTGGTAGCAGGTGTTGCAGATGATGTGGCTCTCGGCGCTCACGATGTCGCCGGGGCGCAGCCCGAAGTCGCGGGTCGCTTCCGGGCCGGCCTCCACGACCTCGCCGAGGAGCTCGTGGCCGATGACGCGCCTCGACGACCCCTCCTTGGCGAGCGAGTCCTGGATCATGTCCCCGAAGGACCGCCGGAACCAGATGCCCCGGTCCGAGCCGCAGAAGCCCGCGAAGTGGGGCTTCACGATGACCATGGCCGAATCGCGGTAGTCCTTGCCCACGTCGAGCGTCGGGCGCGGCACCTGCTCCTTGCGGAAGCCCCGCGACTTCTCCCAGGGGTCCTTCTCCCGGTCGTAGACGAGTGCCCACATGTCCTGACCCATGGCTCCTCCTCGGGGTTCGCGGAAGCTTAGCGGGACCGGGTGGCGCTTTCCCGGAAAGCGGATCGTCCGATCCGCCCCCTCGCGCCGGGGCGCGAATTCCGCGGGCGACGCTGCGCCGGTTCCGTATACTGGGGCGCTCGGCGGGTCGCCTCCGGCCCCCGACGCGCAGGGAGGGGTGGCCCGGGCGGCGAAGGCGTCGGCCCAGGGGCCCGTGCCTATCGGTTGTCCCGTCTGCCGACCATGCTCCGCCGGCCGTGGCCCTGGCTGGGGTTCGCCGCACTCGCCGCGTTGCTGGCCCTGGGGGGGCGATCCCTGCTCGGCCCGAGCGTGCATGCGTATCGCGCGACGCGCGCAGAGCTCGTGCAGCGCGTCGTGGCGAGCGGGCGCGTGCTCGCCCCCGCCCGGATCCAGGTGGGGAGCGTCGTTCTCGGACGCGTGACGCGCGTGGCGGTCGACAAGGGCGACCGGGTCAAGCAGGGGGACCTTCTCGTCCAGCTCGACGATGCCGAGGCAAGGGCTTCGCTCGCCCAGGCGCGCGCGGCGGTGGCCCAGGCCGGGGCCCGCCTCGAGCAGGTGGAGGTCGTCTCCGCGCGCACGACGGCGGAGGCGCTTCGCCAGGCGGAGCTGAGGGTCGAGCAGGCCGAGGTGAAGAAGAAGCGGACCGAGACCCTCGCCGCCGCGGGGTCCGTGAGCCAATCGGACCTCGACGACGCCGTGAAGGCCTACGATCTCGCTGCCAGCCAGCTCGCAAGCGCGCGGGTGCAGGCCCAGGCGGCGGCCGCCGGCGCGGACCAGCGGGCCGCGAAGGCCGCGCTGGAGCAGGCGCGCGCCGCCGAGCTCGCCGCCGCGACCCGGCTCGACCAGCTCTCCATCCGCGCCCCGGCCGCTGGCGTCGTCGTCGAGCGCGACGTGGAGCCCGGGGACGTCGTGCAGGCCGGCAAGGCGCTGCTCGTCGTGGCGCGAGACGGGCCGGTCCAGCTGTCCGTGCTGCCCGACGAGAAGAACCTCCCGTTCCTCGACATCGGGCAGAAGGCCCGGGCGTCGGCCGACGCCTTCCCGGATCGGATCTTCCCCGCGACCGTCGCCTACATCGCACCGTCGGTGGACCTCGCACGGGGCACGGTGGAGGTGAAGCTCGACGTGCCGGACCCGCCGCCCTTCCTGCGTCCCGACATGACGGTCTCGGTGAACGTCGAGGCGGCGCGCGACCACGCCGCCGTGGTCCTCCCTGCCGACGCCGTCCGCGACGCCGGCAGGGACCCCTGGGTGCTCGTCGCCCGGCGAGGACGGGCCGAGCGGCAGCCCGTCCAGCTCGGGATCCGGGGAGACGGACGCGTCCAGATCCTCGCGGGCGTCTCCGAAGGGGAGGCCGTCTTGCCGGCCTCCGCGGCGGTCGCGCCCGGAAGTCGCGTGCGCGCGAGCACCGGGAACTAGAGGCCCGCTCCATGCCCTTCGAGTGGTTCGTCGCCATGCGTTACTTGCGGGAGGGGCGGGCGCAGACGGCACTCGTGCTCGGGGGCACGACCATGGGCGTGGCCGTGCTGGTCTTCCTCACGGCGCTCATCAGCGGCCTCCAGCGGTCGCTCGTCGCCCAGACGCTCTCGTCCCAGGCGCACATCCTCGTCAAGGCGCCGGAGCGCGTGGCCCGCCCCCTGGCCCTCGAGGCGGGCCTCGCGGCGGACCGCGTCCAGAGGACGCCGGACCGCATCCGCTCCGTGGAGCAGTGGCAGCAGGTCCTCGAGGCGGTGGCGCGGATGCCCGGGGTGGTGGCGGCGACGCCGACCGCGGCCGGCTCGGCGTTCGCGAGCCGCGGCGAAGCCTCGAAGCCGGTCGCGGTGCGGGGGGTGGACGACGAAACCTTCGCCAGAGTCATCGAGATCGGGCCGAAGATCAGGGCCGGGCGGTTCCGGCTCGACGGGACGAGCGCCGTCATCGGGTCGGTTCTCGCCGACGACCTCGGCATCGCCGTGGGCGACAAGCTGCGCCTCGCCACGCCCGAGGGGCGGGGAGACACCTTCGTCGTCGAGGGGATCTTCGACCTCGGAAACCGCGACGTGAACCAGCGCTGGGTCCTCGTCCCGCTGCGATCGGCCCAGGCCATTCTCGATCTCCCGGGCGGGGCGACCACGATCGAGGTGCGGGTCGCGGACGTCTTCGCCGCGGAGCGAATCGCCCGCCAGATCGAGCGGGACCACGGTCTCGGCGCCGACAGCTGGATGAAGCTGAACGAGCAGCTCCTCGTTGCCCTCCGCTCGCAGTCGGCATCGAGCTACCTGATCCAGGCGCTGGTGGTCGTGGCGGTGGCCCTCGGGATCGCGAGCGTGCTCGGCGTCTCGGTGATCCAGAAGTCACGCGAGATCGGAATCCTGCGCGCCACCGGCACCTCGACGCGGCGCATCCAGCGCATCTTCCTCCTCGAGGGCGCGGTCGTCGGCGCCGCGGGCTCGGTCTTCGGGGGCCTGGTCGGGACGTCGTTCGCCGTCGCCTTCGCGAACCTCGCGAAGAGCCCGACGGGAGAGCCGGTCTTCCCCGTGGACCTCACGCCCGGCCTCTTCCTCGCCGCGTTCGCCATCGCCATCGCGACCGGGACGCTCGCCGCCTGGTTCCCCGCGAGCCGGGCGGCGCGGCTCGACCCTGCGGAGGTCATCCGCTATGGCTGAAGCGAGCCCGGTCCTCGAGCTGCGCGGGGTCACGAAGGACTTCGGCGCGGGGGAGGCGCGGGCCAAGGTCCTGCAGGGGGTCGACTTCACCCTGCGCAGGGGCGAGTTCGCGGCGCTCGTCGGGCCTTCCGGGTCCGGGAAGAGCACCCTCCTGAACATCATGGGGCTCCTCGACCGTCCGACGACCGGCCGGGTCCTCGTGTGCGGCGAGGACACGGCGAAGCTCGGGGACGAGGCGCTGACGCGCTACCGCGGGCGCGCGATCGGGTTCGTGTTCCAGTTCCACCACCTCCTCCCCGAGTTCACGGCGCTGGAGAACGTGATGCTCCCCATGGCCGCCGATCGGGGGCGGCTCGACGACTCCATGCGGGAGTGCGGGGCGGTGCTCCTCGACCTGGTCGGGCTCCGCCCGAAGCTCCACGCCCGGGCGACGGAGCTCTCCGGGGGACAGGCGCAGCGGGTGGCGATTGCGCGATCCCTCGCCATGAACCCCCGGGTCGTTCTCGCGGACGAGCCCACCGGGAACCTCGACACGCAGACCTCCGACGAGGTCTTCGCGATGCTGCGGGACGTGAACCGGCGCCAGGGAGTGACGTTCCTCGTCGTGACCCACGATTCGCGGCTCGCCGCTCGCTGCGACCGGATCATCGACCTCGTGGACGGGCGCGTCGTCTCCGACCGGCCGAACCGGCCGTTGCCCTGAGCCGGGACGGCGGTGCGCGCCGGCCTGGCGCCCGGCCGCCCCCTTTGGCAAGGTGGGGCCATGACGGGGAACGGGGAGCTCCGCGCCGCGGCCCGGCGGACGCTGTCGCTAGGGGACGAGGCACTCCTCGCGGAGTGCACGGAGGAGTTCCTGGTGGCGGGAGGCCCCGGGGGCCAGCACCGCAACAAGGCCGCGACCGGCGTGCGGCTCGTCCACCTGCCGACCCGGACGACCGTGACCGCCTTCGAGCGGCGGAGCCAGTCCATGAACCGGGGCGCCGCGCTAAGGCGTTTGCGGGATCGCCTCGAGGCGATGGCGCGGACCCCGAGGCCGCGGGTGGCGACGCGGCCCACGCGGGCATCCCGCGAGCGGCGCCTCTCCGAGAAGCGCCGCCGCGGCGATCGCAAGGCCGCGCGGCGCGGCCCCGATCGCTCCTAGCGGCGGTCGGTCCCGTCGAGCGGCGCGAACCCCACCACTGCGAGCAGCCGGTAGGCGGGCGTCCCGTAGCCGTTCGAGAGGCCGGGGCCGCCCCCCAGGGCGGCGCTCAGGCCAAGCGGCGCGAGCCACCGGAGCGCGAAGAGGAGCTCCGCCGGGTACACGGCGCCCGAGCCGTTCAGGCTCACCTCTCCGGTGATGGTGCCCAGGACGTCGAAGCGCTGCCCGGCCAGGGGAAAGCGGTAGGCCGCGGCGGCCCCGTACGTGAAGGCGGAGCCGACGGTGAGGTCGCCCTCGGTGCGGGACGGGCGGAGGGCCACTCCCGCGTTCGCGAGGAGCCGCAGCCCCGCGACCGACCCTTCGGCGGCCACTGCGGGCGCGACGGTGACCGAGTCCCAGCCGATGTAGTTCTGGGAGGAGCCGACCGGAATCGTCACGGGGGCAATCGCCGCGAGCGCAAAGTCGCCGACCTCGAGGAGGCGTGCGCGCACCACGACGCGCGGGTCCCCAAAGCCCGCCGAGGGGGCGTAGGTCGCGAGCGCGGGGTCGAGCTCCGGGACGGCCTGGCCCGACTGGGCGACGGTCGCGGGCAGGACGAGGCCGACCTCGAGCCACGGGAGGATCCCCACGGAGCCCCCGAGCTGGAGGTTCCACTGGTCGCTCACGAGGGCGACCTGGGTCGAGCCGCTGACCACCTTGAGCGGTTGGTTCGCGTAGTCCACGGAGACGAGGAGGTCGAAGTGGAGCGGCGCCGCCGTCGTCGCCGAATAGACCCCGAGGAGGTCCCGGGCGCCCGGTGCGATCGCGAAGCGCTCGACCGTGAAGGAGCGGCTGGCCTGCGCCCGGGCCGCCAGGGGTGCGAGGAGCGCAAGGCAGAGGAGGGCGCTCCGCCCCCGGCGCCGCCGCGAGACGGCGAGGGCGAGGAGGGCGCCGAGAAGCGGGAGCAGTCCGTTCGCCCCGGCGCTCGCGCACCCCGATCCCTCGACGTGCCAGCCCGAGGACGGCCCGGCGGCGACGCAGGTGCCGTTCGCGCAGCGGCTCCCGGCGGCGCAGTCGCTGTCCGAGGTGCACGACCCGAGGCAGGCCGTACCGCTGCAGGCGAAGCGGCCGCAGCTCTCCTGCTCGCGGGGCGGGCAGGCGCCGGCCCCGTCGCACGAGGCCGCGAGCGTCGCGACCCCGGCGGCGCACTCCGGTGCGCGGCAGGACGTGGATGCGCCGGGGTAGGCGCAGGCGGCGGAGGCGCCGTCGCAGGCCCCGCCGCAGGCGCTTCCATCGCTCGCGCACGGGATGCGCACGCCGTGCGGGGCGCCCGACACCGGCGTGCACGTGCCCACCGCGCCAGGGACGTCACAGGCCTCGCATTGGCCGGCGCAGGCGCGGTCGCAGCACGCGCCGTCCACGCAGAGGCCGCTCTGGCACTCGGCGGCCCCGCCGCAGGAGCCGCCGTTCGCCTTGAGCGGCACGCAGACGCCCCCGGAACACCAGTTCCCCGACGAGCAGTCGGCATCCACGGAGCACGACCCGAGGCATGCGTTCGCGCCGCAGGCGAAGGCGCCGCAGGGTTGGACCTGGGCCGGCGGGCAGGCGCCGGTTCCGTTGCAGGAGGCCGCCAGGGTGGCGCTGCCGGCGCTGCAGGCGGCGGTCCGGCACGCGGTGGAGGTACCGGGGTAGGCGCACGATGCCGTCGAGGTCCCGTCGCAGGTGCCGCCGCAGGCGGTGGCGTCCGAGGCGCACGGCGCCCGCGAGCCGCGCGGCGGACCCGAGACCGGCGTGCACGTGCCCGCCCTGCCGGAGACGTCGCAGGCCTCGCACTGTCCGGCGCAGGCGCCGTCGCAGCAGACCCCGTCCGCGCAGAAGCCGCTCGCGCACTGGCTCGCGGCGCCGCAGGCGACCCCGGGGCCACCCTTCTCGATGCACACCCCGCCCGAGCACCAGGACCCGGACGCGCAGTCGGCGTCGACCGAGCACGTGCCGAGGCAGGCGCTCGGCCCGCAGGCGAAGGACCCACACGCCTGCGTCTGGACGGGCGGGCAGCTTCCGTTGCCGGCGCAGCGGGCCTCGAGCGTGGCGACGCCCGCCGCGCAGGAGCCCGGACGGCACACGGTGGAGTCGAACGGGTAGGAGCAGGCCGCCCGGCTCGAGCCGTCGCAGGAACCGCCGCACGCCGAGCCGTCGGAAGCACAGGCGGGCCGTCCGCCGTGGGGCGCGCCGACCACCGCGGAGCACGTGCCCGCCGCCCCCGGGACGTCGCAGGCCTCGCAGGTGCCGCCACACGACGAGTCGCAGCAGACGCCGTCGACGCAGAAGCCGCTCAGGCACTGGTCGGCGGCTCCGCACGGAGCCGCGGTCGCTCCCTTGCCCGTGCAGACGCCCCCGGAGCACCAGTAGCCCACCGCGCAGTCGACGTCGCCCGCGCAGTTTCCCAGGCAGGCAGTCGAGCCGCAGGCGAAGGCGCCGCAGGCCTGTGTCTGGGGCGCAGGGCAGGAGCCGGTGCCCGAGCAGGTGGCGGCGAGGGTGGCGGTGCCGGCGAGGCAGCTCGCGGAGCGGCACTGCGTCGCCGCGCCCGGGTAGGCGCAGGAGGTCCGCGACGAGCCGTCGCAGAGGCCCCCGCACGCGCTGCCGTCGGAGGCGCACGCGGCGCGCCCGCCCTGGGGCGCTCCGGCGACGGGCGAGCAGGCGCCGACCGAGCCTGCGAGGTTGCAGGCCTCGCACTGGCCGGTGCAGGCGGAGTCGCAGCAGACCCCGTCGGCACAGGAGCCCGAGGCGCACTGGTTTGCCCCGGTGCAGGCGGCGCCGGGCGCTCCCTGCGGGACGCAGCTGCCGGCGCTGCAGAAGTACCCCGAGGCGCACTGCACGTCGGAGCTGCAGGAGGTGTTGCACGCCGTGGCGCCGCAGGCGAAGGCGCCGCAGGCCTGTGTCTGGGGAGCGGGGCAGGAGCCGGTGCCCGCGCAGGTGGCGGCGAGGGTGGCGGTGCCGGCGAGGCAGCTCGCGGATCGGCACTGGGTTCCGGAGCCCGGGTAGGTGCAGGCCGGCCTGAGGACTCCGTTGCAGGAGCCGCCGCAGGAGCTGCCGTCGGAGGTGCAGGCGGGCCGCCCACCCTGCGGGGCGCCGGTCGTGGCCTTGCAGGTGCCGACCGCGCCCGCGAGGTTGCAGGCCTCGCACTGGCCGGTGCAGGCCGCGTTGCAGCAGACCCCGTCGGCGCAGAAGCCCGAGGCGCACTGGTTTGCCCCGGTGCAGGCGGCGCCGGGCGCTCCCTGCGGGACGCAGCTGCCGGCGCTGCAGAAGTACCCCGAGGCGCAGTCCGCGTCGCCGAGGCAGACCGTCGCGCAGGACGTCGCCTGGCACGCGTAGGCGCCGCAGGCCTGGGTGACCGGCGCGGGGCAGAGGCCCGTGCCGTCGCAGGTGGCGGCGAGCGTCTCCGTGCCGCCGGCGCAGGAGGCCACCCGGCACACGGTGGGCAACGACGGGTACAGGCAGGACGTCGGGTTCACGCCGTCGCAGGTCCCTCCGCAGAGCGTGCCGTCGGAGGTGCACGCGGGGCGCGACCCCACGGGCGGTCCCTGGACCGGCGCGCAGGTCCCGGCATTCCCCGGGAGGTTGCACGCCTGGCACTGGCCCGAGCAGGAGGAGTTGCAGCAGACCCCGTCCACGCACTGGGACGAGTGGCACTCCGCCGCGGCCGCGCACGTGACGCCCCGGTCCTTCTTGAACGTGGCAACGACCGCGTGGGCCGCGGTCACGGAATTGATGGTGTAGGTGCTCCCGCCGACCACGGCGGCCGTGACGTCGGTCCCGTTGTCGGTGAGCCCGTCGAGGACGTAGCCGGTGCCGGCGGCGAGCGAGCACGTCGAGGCCGTCCCCGTCGCGACCGGCGTGGTACAGGCGATCGAGCCGCTCCCGGCGGCCACGCTCCCCACGACGTCCTGCCCCTTGAAGCTCGCCGTCGCCGAGGTGGCTGCGGACAGCGTGAACGTGCAGGCGTTCGCGCTGCTGCCGCTGCACGGTCCGCTCGTCCAGCCGAGGAAGGTGTCGCCGGGAGCGGCGATGGCGGTCAGGGTGACCGAGGTGCCGCTCGCGAAGTTCGCGGTCGCGGTCGCGCACGTGGGTCCGCAGTTGATCGCCGCCGGGCTGCTCACCACGGTGCCGGCCCCGGCCGCCGGGGGGGTCTTGTTGAGCGCCAGCGCGTAGAGCGGACCGATGGAGTCGAGGTCGGCCGCGCTGTTGTTCGTGGGGTCGGGGTCGGTCACCCCCGCGGGCGGCGAGACGGTGGCGACGTTGTTCACCGTCCCGCTCCCCGAGCCCGCGATCACGTTGGTGGCGACGAGATAGGTGACGCTCCCTCCTACCGGCAGGCTGGCGCTGGTCGCGAGGCTCCCGGTGCCCGAGGCCGCCCCGCACGTGCCGCCCGCCGTGCCGGAGCAGGTCCAGGTCGCAGAGGCCGCGGCGACCTGCGCGGGAAGCGCGTCCGTGACCACGGCACCCGTGACGGCGCTCGGGCCGTTGTTGGTGACGACGATGGAGTAGGTGATGGGCTGGCCCCAGGCGACCGCGGCGAGGCCGTCCGTCTTCGTGATGGCGAGGTCGGCGTAGGTGACGCCGGTCGTGAGCGCGGTCTGCACGAGCGGCCCGTAGAACGGGGACACGCTGTCGCCGTGGATCTCGTAGTTCCCGTTGGAGATGGATCCGGTCGCGGCCGGGTCGATCCTCACCGTGAGGGTGAAGGTGGTGCTCGCGGAGGGGTTCATCCAGCCGAAGTTGCAGGAGACCGTCCCGGCGCTCCCCACGGCCGGTGTTGTGCACGTCGCCCCGGGTGCGGAGAGCGACACGAACGTGGTGCTCGCGGGCAGCGTCTCGTCCACGACCACGTTGGGCACGACGAGCGTGGAGCCGTTCTTCACGAGGAAGGAGTAGGTGAGGTTGGTGCCGGCGTTGGCCTGCTGCGGCGCGCTCGCGGCGACCGACAGCGTCGGGAAGAAGGCCCCGAAGCCGCCCACGTACACCTCGCCGAAGTGCCCGCCGAGCGAGCAGCCGGCGGCGATCACCTCGACCTGGACGCTGTCGCCGATCTGGAGGGCGGCGCCGCCGGGGGCGATGTCGAAGGCGCGCCAGTCGGTGTAGGTGACCGAGGTCCCCTGCGTTCCGGGATCCGTCTTCCAGGGCACGCCCGGCTGGTTCGAGTAGTTGAAGGTGTTGAAGAGGACCGTACCCTGCGTGACGTTGCGCAGCTGCACGTAGAAGTACGGCTGCTGGGTGTCCGAGTGGGCGGGGTTCTCGAGCACCGGCGCGAGCGCGAAGCGGACGTGGATCTTGCCGTCCGCCGGGTCCACGTCGGCGGCGGTCGTCGCGTAAGTCTGGACGAGCGTGTTGACGTTCCGGTTGTCGCCGAGCTCGTTGACGACGGCGACGTCGTTGCCGAACTTGGGGTAGCGAACGCTGGCGGCGGAGGTGAGGCCTGCCGGCACCTGCGACTCGGTGGCGCCGGTCCGCACGTAGCTCTTGGCGGTGCCGCCCGCCCGCAGCGCCAGGTCCGAGATGCTCGCGGGCGGATAGGTGATGCCGTAGTTGAGATTGGTGCCCGTGGTCCAGGAGGTGAAGTCGCCCGTCGCGAAGTTGCCGTTCGAGAACAGCGCGGTCGCGCCCGCCCCGGGTTGCCGCGCCGCCTCCACCGGTGCCTCGCGCGAGCCGCAGCCCGCGGCCGCGACGGCGATCGCCGCGAGCGCCGACGCGTGAGCAAGACACCTTTGGTGAAGTCCAGAGGGCATGGTACGCCTCCACGAGCCCGTGCCGGGCGCACCCTGGGTCGAGCAAGGAGGGTGCCGCGAACGGGCGGACCGACGGCCACGCCGTCGGCGGGCGGCAGCCCTCCAAGCGCGCAGAGGGACGCCGGATTTCGACGGGCGGCGCGCGCGCAGCACCTCCCGACCGAGGGCTGTGCACGGCCGATATCCCGGGGCGATGCCGACCCGGGGCCGCGATCACTCCCTCCCGGGAGGCGGCAGCCGCGCGTTCGGATCAGAGCGATGGGGAGGGCCGGGGCGGGCGCCGCCCAAGCCGTTCGCCGGGGGGGCCCCTCAGGCGGCCTCGCGCACCGAGGGCACCGGCTCGACCATGCCCCGCTCGACCAAGCGGTCGACGGCGTCGCGCACCTGCCCCGGGGTGGTGCCGCAGACCTCGAGCGCGTGCGTGAGTTCGGGGAGCGAGCGCCGACCCGGCCGCAGCTCGGAGAGCACCACCCCGTCATGCCCCTCGAGCCCCAGCGGCGTGGCCCAGCGGCTCTGGGCGACCTCGAGGGCATCGCGCCCGAGCGCGCGCACCTCTTGGATCGCCACGCGGTAGGCCGCCTCGACCTCGACGCCGCGGGGAGACAGGAGGAAGCGCTGGCCGCGGGGCCAGCGCTTCGCCGGGGAGGGGCGAAGGCTCGTGAGCATGGCGGCGTACTGTTGGCCCGAACCCGCCCGGTGTCAACGCAGATCTTCGTTGACGTCGCGCACGCGACCCCCGGGAGGCGCGCTCCGCGGCGGCGCTTGCGCCCCAGGCGGCGCCCCGGCACACTTACCGTTCCCGCCGGGAGGCCGCTTGACGATGCCCGCACTCCTCGCCGCCGTGGCCGTCGCGGCCGGATCCGGAACTCCGGTCGGTGCGAGCGAGCTCGTGCGCCGCTGCGTCGAGGCCTACGGGGGGCGTCCGGCCCTCGAGCGCTTTCCGGCCATGGTGCAGGAAGGCGTCGTCAAGTCCGGACGGCGCGGCGACGGAAGGCTCACGCGCATCTTCGAGCGGCGCCGCCGCCTGCGGGTTTCCATCGCCTACGCCGACGGCCCGGGCGAGCTCCGCGTCCTCGACGGGAGCCGAGGCTGGCGCGACGGCGAGGAGGTGACGGGAGGACCGGCCTACCTTGCGATGGTGCTGCAGGCGGCGCGGCTCGACCTGCCCCTCGTCCTGCTCAGCCTGCCGGTGGCGGACGAGGGCACGGTGGAGCGGGGCGGCGCGACGCTGCGCGCCCTCTCCGTCCCGCTCGGAGAGGGGCTCTCGCTCACGGCGGAGATCGACCCGAGGAGCGGGGAGGTGCGCAGGGTCGTGACCCGCATGGCGGGACCCATGGGCGCGGTGGAGTTCGCGACCGAGTTCGGAGACTTCCGCAAGGTCTCCGGCGTGCTCGTCCCCTTCCGCGAGACGACCTTCGCGCAAGGGCAGAGGACCGGCGAGACCGTGCTCGAGTCGGTGGAGCTCCTGCGGGAGGCGCCGACCGGGGCGTTCCGGCCCTGAGGCGCGTGTCCCGCGTCGAATCACGTCCCGATGCGCTGCAGCTCGAGGAGCGGAAGGTCCGGGTCCCTGGGCTCGGTGAGGTCCACGAGGCACTCGAGCATCCAGTCCACCTCGCCCTCCTCGTCGACGACGCGCTGAACGACGCGCCAGCGCCGCGGGCCGAGCTCGTTCACGAAGGTGTTGTGCGGGCGCCGGGCCGCAGGGGTGACGTCGATGCGACCGTGCTCCGCCCAGTACGGCGCGAGTGCTTCCTCCATTCGGCGGGCCGTCCACTCCTCGCCCGGCCGGGCGTGGACGAGCACCGCCGCCTCCTCGTAGCTCCGCCGGGCGAGCGCGCCGAGCAGCCGATGTAGCTCCGCCCGGACGCGGGCGAGGAAGGCGCGGGGGCTCGCCGCCAGGCCCGGGGGGGCCGCCGGTGCCGGGGCGGCGGTCTCCTCCTGCGCGGGACCGCCCCGCATCCGGTCCCACTCGTCGACGAGGCTCGAATCCACGCCGCGGACGGTCGTCCGCAGGAAGGCGATGACGTCCTCGAGGGCCTCGTCGCGGAAGCCCTCGGGTACGGTCTGCGCGAGGGTCCGGTACGCCTCCGACAGGTAGCGGAGCAGCACGCCCTCGCTCCTCTGCAGCTCGTACTCGCGCACGTAGTCGTTGAACGAGATGGCTCGCTCGACCATCTCCCGCGCGACCGACTTGGGGCGGATGTTCTCCTGGCCGACCCAGGGGTGGCGGGCGGCGAAGTCGTTGAAGGTCGCGTACACGAAGTCCGCGTTGGGCTTCGGGTACTCGACGCGCTCGAGCTCCGCCATCCGCTCGTCGTACTCCTTCCCCTCCGCCTTCATCCGCGCCACCGCCTCGCCGCGCGCCCGGTCGAGCTGCTTGAAGAGGACCGCGTCGGGATCCTCCAGGATGGACTCGACCTGTGTGAGCACGTCGAGGGCGTAGGTCTCGCGTACCGGGTCGATGCGCGGGAGGCTGTCGAGGAGGTAGAGCGAGAGCGTGTGGAACAGGGAGAAGTCCCTCTGCAGCCCGCGCGCCGGCCGGACGAATCGCCCCCGGTAGCCGTCGACGCGATGCAGCTCGACGAGCCCGGCCGCGCGGAGGGTGCGGAACCGGCGGGCGGCCAGGAGGCGGTGGCGGGCCTTCACGTACTCGCTCCCGTGAGAGCGCGCGACGAGCTCCACCAGGCGTCCGTAGCCGCCCCCCACCCGGGACGTCTCCGCCTGGAGGAGGTTCAGGAGCAGTCCGAAGGTCACCTCGAAGCGCGACTCGAGGGGCTCGGGCGCCTTGGTCTGGAGCTTCTCGAAGGTGCTCCGGTCCCAGGGCACGAATCCCTTCTGCGGTGGCTTTCGCTTCTCCACCTTCTTGCCGGCTGCCTTCTTCTCGGCGATGCGCTTGTTCTCGATGACGTGCTCGGGCGCCTGCGCCACGACGAAGCCGCGCTCGTCGAAGCCCCTGCGGCCGGCGCGGCCGGCGATCTGGCGGAAGTCGCGCGCCGACAGGATCGCCGTCTTCTCCCCGTCGTACTTGCAGAGCTGGGTGAAGAGGACCGTCCGGATGGGGACGTTGACGCCCATGCCCAGGGTGTCGGTGCCGGACACGACCTTGAGGAGCCCTTGCTGGGCGAGCTTCTCGACGAGCAGGCGGTAGCGCGGCAGGAGTCCCGCGTGGTGGAGGCCGACGCCGTGGCGCAGGAACCGCTGCAGCTCCTTGCCGAAGGGCGTCTCGAAGCGGGCGCCGAGGAGCGCCTGCCGCAGGGCCTCCTTCTCCTCCTTGCTCGAGAAGTTCGAGCTCATGAGGTTCTGGGCCTGCTCCGCCGCCGCTCGCTGGGTGAAGTTCACGAGGTAGATGGGCGCCCGCCCGGCGGCGACGAGGTCCTCGATGGTCTCGTGGAGCGGCGTCTCGCGGTACTCGAATTCGAGTGGAACCGGGCGCTCGTGGCTGCGGACCTCGGCGACGCCGCGCCCCGTGATCGACTCGAGGCTCTCGGCGATGGCCGTCACGTCCCCGAGGGTGGCCGACATGAGGAGGAAGCGGGCCTTCTCGAGCAGGAGCAGGGGCACCTGCCAGGCGACGCCCCGATCGCGGTCCGCGTAGTAGTGGAACTCGTCCATCACCACCGCGTCCACACGGGGCTCCGCCTCGCGGAGCGACACGTTCATGAGGATCTCCGCGGTGCAGCACACGATGGGGGCATCCCGGTTCACCGCGGCGTCCCCCGTCATCATCCCCACGTTCTCGGGCCCGAACAGGCGACAGAGGTCGAAGAACTTCTCGTTGACGAGCGCCTTGATGGGGCAGGTGTAGAAGGAGCGCTCGCCGCGCGCCATCGCCTGGAAGTGGAGGAAGGTGGCGACGAGCGACTTGCCCGACCCGGTGGGCGTCGCGAGCACCACGTGCTTCCCCTCCAGGAGCGCGAGCAGCGCCTCCTCCTGCGCGGGGTAGAGCGAGAGCCCGGAGGCGGTCGTCCAGCCCACGAAGCGGCTCAGCACCTCCTCGTCCGAGAGCGCAGCCGCGCCGGCAGGGGGAAGGCTCTCGGCGAGCGGGGCTCCGGGCGCGGGGCGCGCGGCGAGGGAGCGTTCGACGGCCATCGGGCGCTAGACCTACCGCGGCGGGGGGCCCCGGTAAAGGCGGGCTATCGCGCGCAGCCGATCGTCGCCCACCAGCGGTCGGCTTCCCGGGGCAGGCGCGCCGCCCCGAAGCGGGCGCGGGCCGTGGAGAGCGCCGCACAGGCCTCGTCCTTCCTGCCGAGCCCGGCGAGCGGCATGGCCTGGTTCGCGAGGTACGCGGCCGCCCCCGGGTCGAGGGCGGCGGCGGCGCGGAACTCGGCGAGCGCGAGAGCCCAGTCCCCGTGGAAGGCGTACACCTGCCCGAGCGCGTTGCGGATGAGGGGCGAGCCCGGCGCGACCTGGGCCGCGCGCTTCGCGGCGACGATCGCCTCCTCGACCCGCCCCGTCTGGGTGAGCGCGACGGCCCGGTTCACGAGGAGGTCGGGGTGGTCCGGCGCGATCCGCAGGCCGCGGTCGAGAACGGTGAGCGCCTCCGCCGGCCTCCCGGTGAGCTCGAGCAGGGCGGCGAAGTTGCGGCTCAGGTGCACGAGGTGGATCGGCTCGTGCACGACCTTCCAGGCGCGCCGGTAGGCGTCCTCCGCGCCCGCCATGTCGTTCACCTGCTGGAGCGCGAGGCCCAGGTTCGTGAGGACGCGGGCGTTGTCCGGGGAGACCCTGGCGGCGTCCCGCCAGAGCGTGACCTCGGTCCTCCAGACCTCGGCCCGACGGTGCAGGGCAAGGCCGAGGGCCAGGAGCGTCACCGCGGCGATCGCCGCGCCGGCCACGGCTGCGCGGGGCGCGGCGAGGAGGCGGTGGAGCAGGGCGTCGGCCGCCACCACCACCGCCACGATCGGGCCGAGCGCCGCGAGGTACACCCGGTGCTCCACCGCGAGGTCCGAGACCGGCACGACGGACGAGCTCGGCGCGAGAACGAGGAACCACCAGAAGATTCCGAAGGCAGCGAGCCGCTCCGCGGCCGCCGGCCCCCGGGCGTTCTCGGCGCGGACCCACAGCCAGGCGGCGAGGCACAGGAGGGCGACCACGCCCGCCCCTGCGATCGCCTCCTCGTTGCCGAACGCCCGGCTCACCGGGAACGAGCGGTCGAGCCCGAGCGCGTCAGGCCAGGCGAGCAGGCGCAGGTAGAGCCAGTTCACGCGCAGCTGCGAGAGGAAGTACCGGGCCGGGGGGGGCGCCGAGATGCCGGAGGTGCCGACGCCCGACGTCGGCGTGCTCGCGAAGGACGCGAGGTGCACGGACACGCTCCACGCCGCGAGCACGAGGAGCGGTGCGGCGAGTGCGAGCGCCCGCCCGAGCCTCTTCCGGAGGGGGGGAGGGTTCTGTGCGGGCGCGACCACCGCCTCTTCCATCACGAAGGCGGCCGGCGCGGTGATGGCGATGGTCTTCGCCCCCATGCCGAGCAGCCAGGACAAGAGCCCGCCGCCCCATGCGGCGGCGGAGCGCCCCGACCAGAAGTGCGCGGCGGCGTCGGAGAGGAAGAGGATGCACAGGAGGAAGAACAGGGAGGCGAGGACCTCGGAGCGCTGGGCGGCATAGGCCACGGCCTCGCTCTGGATGGGGTGGAGCGCGAACCCCCCCGCGGCGACGAGCGCGAGCGCCGCCGGGCGGGGGTGGGCTGCGCGGCGGAGGAGGCCGCGGACGAAGAGAAAGGCGAGCGCCGATGCGACGAGGTGGAACGCCAGGCTCACCGCGTGGTACCGGAAAGTGTTGAGGGCCACGGCCCGGTAGTCGAGGGCGTAGGTGATCTCGGTGACGCGCCGGGACGGGCCGATCAGCTCCACGAGCGTGGGGAGGTCGAGCGCGTTCGAGGCGCGCAGCCGCATGTTGTCCTGGATCGAGGTCCAGTCGTCCCAGTGGAAGTCGCCGTGCAGGGCCGGTGCGTAGGCGATGGCCGTCGCGACGAGCAGCCCCGCGAGCACCTTCCACGGGACGGCGCGTTGGAGCGCGCTCGGCCGGGGCGCCGGGGGCGGCGGGGGAGGAGCCGGCGAGGGGCGGGAGCCGGCCGGGGGGTTGGCCGCCGCGCGGGCCAGGCGGCGCTTTCGGGACGCCATGGCCGCCGAGACTCCGCCGGAAGGCGCTCACGGTCAAGGCCTTCGAGCGATGCGCTCAGGACGGAACCGAGAACCCCGCCCGCTCCAGTTGCTGCTTCAGCTCGGCCTTGGCGACCGCCTTCGCCCAGGCCTCCTTCGGCTCGACGAGCTTGCGCTTCACGAGGTCTACGAGCGAGTCGTTCAAGGTGAGCATGCCCTGGCCGCGCGCCGTCTGCATCACCGACGGGATCTGGAAGGTCTTGCCCTCGCGGATGAGGTTGGCGACGCCGCTCGAGCAGAGGAGGATCTCCATCGCCGGCACCCGGCCGCCCCCGATCCGCTTGCACAGGGTCTGCGTGATCACTCCGCGGAGCGACTCCGAGAGCATCATGCGGATCTGGGCCTGTCGGTCGGGAGGGAACTGGTCGATGATCCGGTCCACGGTCGACGGGGCGGTATTCGTGTGCAGCGTCCCGAAGACGAGGTGGCCCGTCTCGGCGGTCTCGATGGCGATCGCGATCGTCTCGAGGTCGCGCAGCTCCCCGACGAGCACCACGTCCGGGTCCTCCCGCAGCGCGGCGCGCAGCGCCGCCTTGAAGGACCCGGTGTGGGTGCCGACCTCGCGCTGGTTCACGAGGCACCGGCGGTCCTGGTGGACGAACTCGATCGGGTCCTCGATGGTGATGATGTGGTCGTCGCGGTTGCGGTTCACGAAGTCCACGAGCGCGGCCAGCGTCGTCGACTTGCCCGAGCCGGTCGGGCCGGTGACGAGCACGAGCCCCTTCGGCAGGAAGCACAGGTCGAGGACGGCCTTCGGGATCCCCATCTCCTCGGCGGTGAGGATCCGGCTCGGGATCTGCCGGAGCACGGCCCCGATCCCCTTCCGATCGCGGAACACGTTCACCCGAAAGCGGGCGGCCGGGGTCTCGTGGGCGAAGTCGGTGTCGCTGCGCTCCTCGAACTCCTCCCGGCTCTTCGCCGGTGCGATGGTCCAAAGCATCGCCGCGAGCCGATCCGGGCCGATGGCGCCGAACCCGGCAAGCGGCGTGATGTCGCCGTCGACGCGCAGCGACGGAGGGTTGCCGCTCGACAGGTGGAGGTCGGACGCGCCCCGCTCGAGCATGGCCGCGAGGAGACGCTCCATCGCCGCCGCGGCGTCCGGGGGCAATGGCGCGGCCTCGGGCGCGGGGGGCGCTGGGGTGTCGGACTCCGCGGCGGGCGGCGGCGGTTCGGAGAGGGCGGCGTCCTCGAAGCCGAACGGGGCCGGGGAGGGATCGAAGACCTCCGCGGAGGCGGGCTGCGCCAGGGCGCGGATCACCGCCCGCACCGCGTCGCCGGAGGCCTCGAAGCGCACCTCCACCGCGCCCGTGGGGGCGAGGTATGGGAAGACGGTCGCCCCGAGCTGGGGAAAGCCCGCCTGGAGGTCCGCCGGGACGATCTCGGCGAACGCGCCCACGATCTGCGAGGTGGACAACGGCTGCCGGACGAGCCTCCGCGGCCCTTCCGGCGCCGAGAGGAGGGCACCCTCCGACGTCTGGAAGACGAGCTCGGACCCGGGGGCGGCGACGAGGCGCTCGATGAATGCGTCAAGACGAGCCATGGTCACCTCGAGACGAGCGCCACCCGCGCGACGTGAGCGCGCCCGACAAGAGCGACCGCGTCTCGCTCCAGGAGCCGGAAGAAGGGTTCGCAGCGGTTCAGGAAGTCGCCCAGGCGAGCGCTCTCAGGCGGGAGAACGTAGCTGACGAGGCCGGCGAGCCGGCTTCCGTCCGAGAGCGTGATCTCCACGTCGTGCTCCATCGGGATCGTGAACCCTCCACCCCCATCGGGCTCGGCGTCCGGCGGGACCCGCGCCACGGCGATGGAGGAGCGGTGGAGGAAGGAGATGCCTCCGTCCGACTCGAGAGCCGGGATGAACGGGTCTGCCCCGTTCAGGAGATCGGAGACCCGCTCCGGTCCCTCGTGTGCCGCTGCGGCCTCCGAGAGGTAGACGAATACCTGGCGCACCGCCCCGCCCGGCAGCACGACCTCGACCGGCACGCGTCGCTTGGGAACCCGGAGGTCTTCCACGGCCGGCATACCGTGCACGCTCCGTGCCCTTCCAAGGTGGCCTCCGCTGCGCTAGAAACCCCGTCCATGAACTGTCCCCACCACATCCAATGGGTGATCCCGGCACCGCACGGGCTCCACCAGTGCCTACAGTGCTTCGAGCCCGTCGCGCGCAAGGACATCACGCCCAAGTTCGAGGACCTCGGGCCGGAGATCCAGCAACGGTGGGAGGCGCACGAGGCGTCGGGGAAGGCCGGCGAGCCCGCGAAGGGCGCGGCCTGAAAGGTCCGGCTGCCGCCCACGCCGGCGGCGCGTGTGGGCGGCGCGCCGCGGGTGGCTGCCAACCCGGTCCGGGTGGGCGGCCGGCCGCGCAAGGGACGGGAACGCGATGCGCGCGACGCGCTACGCGATCTACGGCGCGCTGGCCGGCCTCGGCCTGCCCGCCGCCGGCACGCTGGTGTCGGCCTGGCTTCGGGCAGGCGGGGCCTCGCCCCGCCTGCTCACGGCGGCGCATTCCGCCGACCCCCTCGTCTGGCTGATGGACACGGTGCCGCTCGTCCTCGGCGCGCTCGGGTACGTCATCGGCCGGCAGCACGACGTCGTCGTGCGCCAGCACGAGGAGTTCCTCCGGCTCGAGCGGGCTCGGCGGGACGCGCTGGAGCAGGCGGCCGCCGAACTTGCTCGGCGTGCCAAGGGACTCCACGGCTCGGCGTCGTCGTTCACTGCGAGCACAGCAGAGACCGCCGCGGCCGTGCGCGAGACGAGTGCGACGATGACGCAGCTCTCCCGGACCGCCACGGCTGCGGCCGTCACCGCCGAGACGGTCATCGGGCTCGCCCGGGAGTCCGAGCGGGCCGCCGGGCAGGGGCTCTCCACCGCCGACGCCTCGAGCGCAACGCTGCTCGCGCTCGCCGACGACGTGCACCGCCTCTCGGAGCGCATCGCCAGCTTGAACGGGCGCATGGGCGACGTTTTCGAGATCGCCTCGGCCGTGAGCCGTTTTGCCGAGCGCTCGCAGGCACTGGCCGCCCAGGCGCGCGCCGAGGCGTCCACCGAGGGCGCGCGCGCGCTTCCTGCGCTTCTCGCCGAGATGGATCGGCAGGCCGACGAGGCGCGCGAGGCGTCCGCGCGGGCCCAGGCGATCCTCGGCGAGGTTCACGGCACCATGCGCGGGGCCGTCGAGGTCGCCCTGGAGGGCAGCGCGCACGCGAGGGAGGGAGCGTCGGTCGTCCGCTCGGCGGCCGAGACGATGCGTTCGCTGTCTCGCGCGCTCTCCGACTCGGCGCGGGCGGCGCGCGAGATCGCCGAGGTCGCTCAGCAGCAGGAGAGCGGGTTCGACCAGGTGCGGAAGGCGATGAACGAGATCTACCTCGCGACGGAGGAGGCTGCGGACTCGACGCGCGAGGTGGCGGACGAGGCGAAGTCGCTCGAGGAGCTCGCGGCGAGGCTCAAGCGCGCGGTGCGACCGGAGCCGTGGAGGTAGGAGCGACACCCACCGGCAGCGTCCTGGCGGCTCCGCCGACCGGGCGTGACAATGGACCCGCTTTCCCAGCCAGGAAGGACGGTCCATGTACGCGAGACGCTACGCCGCGGTCGGCGCGCTGTTCGGGCTCGGCTTCCCCATCGTGGCGACGCTCATCGAGGCGGCGACGCGGTACGGGAGCGCCTCCGCAGTGGCCCGGGCGCAGGGAAGCCCGTTGCTGTGGATCATCGACACCGTGCCGATCGTCGTCGGGCTCCTCGCGGGCTTCGCGGGCTGGCAGCGGGATGGCGCCGGCGCCGCGGAGTCGAAGCGCCGGGCGGAGGTGACGACCACCGCCCAGGAGCTCTTCACGACGGCGCAGACGCTGTTGTCGACGGTGTCGTCCTTCTCCAGCATGACGTCGGAGACGGCGGCCAGCGTGCGCGAGACGACGGCGACCATGGGGCAGCTCGGCCACACCGCCACCAAGGCGGCCCTGACCGCCGAGACGGTCATCGGGCTCGCCCAGAAGTCCGAGCGCTGCTCCGAGGACGGGCTCTCCGCGGCCGAGGCCATCACCGGGGAGCTGATGCAGCTTGGCGAGCAGGTGCGCGGCATGTCGCAGATCATCGAGAGCCTCAACGACCGAATGCGCGACATCTTCGAGATCGCCTCGGTGGTGAGCTTCGTCGCCGACCGCTCCCAGCGCCTCGCGGACGCGGCGATGGGCGAGGTGGACAAGGGCGCGCAGGCGAAGTCCCTCCAGCAGCTCGCCGGGGAGATCCGGCGCCAGGCCGACGAGGCGAAGAACGCCTCGTCACAGGTGAAGGGAATCCTCGGGGAGGTCCACAAGGCCATGGTCGCCGCGATGGCGGCGGCGGAGGCCGGCGTGCGCCGGGCGGAGCAGGGCGCGGCGGTTGCGAACTCCACCGGAGACGCGATCCGGCGCCTGGCCAGCGCGTTCCGGGAATCCTCGGAGGCGGCGCGCGACATCGCCACCGTGGCGCAGCAGCAGGATCACGCCTTCGACCAGGTCCTGAAGGCCATGAACGAGATCTACCTGGCCACCCAGGAGACCATGGCGTCGACGCAGCAGGTGGCGACCGAGGCGCGGGCGCTGAACGACCTCGCCACCGGTCTCCGGCGCCAGGTGCAGGCCTAGCGTTGGATAGTTTCATCCTATCGATTTGATAGAAACGATGTCTTGGCGCCGCCGCCGTCCCGCGCGCATCCTCTGCCGCGTGAGGAGGTGGACGCGCCCCGTCTTTCCGCGAGACAGCGGTATGGCAGCGGGGTAATCGAGTTCCAGACGCGGAGCGCCGGCGCACCCGGATGGGGCGCCGGGGGCGGGCCGCGCGGCTCGCCGACAAGGCAGGCCCGTTCATCCTCCCACCAACCCAGCAAGGAGAAGGCAATGGCTCAGCTCAAGGGATCGAAGACCCACGGCAACCTCAAGAACGCGTTCGCCGGAGAGTCGCAGGCGAACCGCCGCTACCTGTACTTCGCGAAGCAGGCCGACGTGGAGGGCTACCCGGAGGTGGCGGGCAACTTCCGCGACACGGCGGAGGGCGAGACCGGCCACGCGCACGGGCACCTCGACTACCTGAGGCAGGTCGGCGACCCGGCCACGGACCTGCCCATCGGCGACACGCACAACAACCTGAAGTCGGCCATCGCCGGCGAGACCCACGAGTACACCGACATGTACCCGGGCTACGCCAAGACCGCCCGCGAGGAGGGCTTCAAGGAGATCGCCGACTGGTTCGAGACCCTCGCCAAGGCGGAGAAGTCCCACGCCGGCAAGTTCTCGAAGATGCTCGACTCCATCAAGTAGCGCCACGCCTGGCGGCCCGGCCCGGTTGCGGGCCGGGCCGCCGCGCCGACCGGGGGAACGCATGAGCGACACAGCGAAGCCGGCGAGCTACGACCCCACGCCCGGGCTGTCCTACGACCCGAGCCAGGCCGTCTACTGGGATCCGAAGGCGGTCGACGGAGAGGTGATCCGCGCCTTCGAGATCTGCAACGGCTGCCGGATGTGCTTCAAGTACTGCGACAGCTTCCCCCGCCTGTTCGACCTCCTCGACAAGAAGAACCAGGACGTCCACCAGCTGACGCCGGACGACGTCCGGTCGGTGATGGACGAGTGTTTCCAGTGCAAGCTGTGCGAGGTGCAGTGTCCGTACACCCCGCGGGACAAGCACCCCTTCCAGCTGGACTTCCCGGCGCTCGTCCACCGCTACGACGCCGTCGCCTGGAAGGCGGCGGGCGAGAAGCGGACGCTTCGCGACCGCTTCCTCGGCGACCCCGACGCCGCCGGCAAGATGGCGCGGCTCTCGTTCGGCCTCGCCAATGCCATGAACCGGTTGGGGCCGGTGCGCTGGGCGATGGAGAAGGCCATCGGCATCGACCGCCGAAAGCTCCTCCCCGACTTCGCGACCGAGCCCTTCGACGCCTGGGCGGAGAAGAGCGGGTTCGTGAAGGCCGAGCCGGGCGGCGAGGCGGTCCTGTTCCAGACCTGCTTCGTGCAGAACAATGACACCTCGCTCGGGAGGGACGTGCTCGAGGTGCTCCGCAAGAACGGCGTGGACGTCAGGGTCGTGCGCGGCCTCCGCTGCTGCGGCATGCCGGCCTGGGAGCACGGCGAGCTCGCCCCGCTGCGCCGGCAGGCGCACGAGGACCTCGAGCTGCTCCTGCCGTTCGTGGAGAAGGGCGCCAAGGTGCTCGTGGTGAACCCCACCTGCTCGATGATGATGCGGCGCGAGTGGCCGCACCTTCTCGAGGGGGGGGACCGCGCCCGCGCCGAGAAGCTCGCGCCGGCGGTGATGGACGTGAGCGAGTACCTGTGGTCCATCCGGAACGAGCCGCGCTTCAGCACGGACTTCAAGAGCGCACCGCCCGGCGGCCGGGTCGCGTACCACGCCCCGTGCCACCTCCGCGCACAGGCCGTCGGCTTCAAGGGGCGCGACCTGCTCCGCAAGATCCCGGGCGTGGAGGTCGCCGGCACCGTCATGGAGTGCTGCGGGCACGATGGCACCTACGCGATGACCGTCGAGGGATTCGAGCCGTCGCAGCGCGTCGGCCAGAAGGCGTTCGACGGGATGAAGGCGGCCGAGGCGGGGACCTGGTGCACGGATTGCCCGCTCGCGGCCATCCAGTTCCAGCAGTTCGCCGGGAAGAAGCCACTGCATCCGATGCAGGTGCTCGCGCGCGCCTACCGCGAGAACGGCTTCGGGCCGGGCAAGGAGGGAGGCAACTCGTGAAACCCGTCGCTCGGCAGGAGATCCTCGACCTCACCGCCTACGAGAAGGCCCGCCCGGACATCCAGGCGCGGATCATGGCCGTCAAGGCGCCCCGCCGGATCCACGTGGGTGACGCCCTCACCTTCCTCTTCGAGAACCGCGACACGGTCCGCTACCAGATCCAGGAGATGATCCGCGCGGAACGGATGGTGAAGGAGGACGACATCGGCCACGAGTTGGAGACGTACAACGAGCTGCTCGGCAAGAGGGGAGAGCTCGGGGCCGCGCTCCTCATCGAGATCGACGATCCGGCCGTCCGGGACCGCAAGCTGCGCGAGTGGCTCGGCCTCCCCGGCCGCCTCTACGTCCGCACCGCGTCCGGCCGGGTCGTGCGAGCCACCTACGACCCGCGGCAGGTGGGCACGGACCGGCTCTCGTCGGTCCAGTACCTGAAGTTCGACACGGGCGGCGAGGTGCCGGTGGCGATCGGCTCGGACCTCCCCGCTCTGCGGGTCGCCGTGGAGCTGTCGCCCGAGCAGAAGGCGGCGCTTTCCGCCGACCTGGCCGCCGACTAGCAGGCGAGCGCGCGAACGCCCCGATTGGAGCCCGGCCGGGGTTCCTGAAATTGGCCTCCGCCTGCTGCGTAGGGCTCGGCTGGAGGCCGCCATGCTGAAGCCCCTCGCCCTCATCGCCTTCGCCCTCGGCCTGGAGGGCGCCTTCCTTCTGCACGCCGTCGTCGCGCCCACGCCGGCGCCCGCCGCCCAACGCCGGGCGCCGTCGCCCCCGATCGAGTGGACCCGGGCGCGGGCCGCTCCCCCCAGCGGGGCGGCGGCGCTGGGGGGAGAGGTGGTCGCCGGGCCCACCGAGGACGGCGGCACCGGTCCGAGCCCACGGCACCCGGGGTCGGCGGGCGGCTAGGGAGCCCGAGGCGGCCGCCGCGGCCGACGCTCGAGAAGTCCCCCGATTCCGCGGCGGAGCGCTCGCCGCCTGCCTCGGGCCAGTGCCCGCACTCTTGGCGAGGGAATTGCTGCGAACCTTCGCAGCCGGCGCGTCGAGGACTACGCCGGGACCTGCTGTCGGAGGAGGCCCGCCATGATGAAGCTCGTCGCCATCGTCGCACTCTCGCTCACCTTCGAGGGCGCGTTCATCCTCCACGCCGTCGTCGCCTCTCCCGGTGCCTCGGGCGCTCCGACGGCCTCCGTGCGTCTCGCCGAGGTGCGGGTCGCTCGCTAGTCGCGTCCGTGTCGGCCGACGCCAGGGCGCGAGTCGCGGCGTCAGAACACGCGGAAGTGGTAGGCGGCCCGCTCCTGCCAGGCCGCGATGGCGCCGAAGGCCTCGCGCAACCGGCTGCGCTCGACGGACGACAGCTCGGCGAAGGAGACGGCGTTCGTGAGCGGCTGCCCGGTGGAAGCCATGCGGATCTGCTCCCGCAGGCGCAGGGCCACCACGAAGCGATAGGCCTCCGCGAGGGTGGCGTACTCGTCGCGCCCCATCAACCCGGCGTGCACGGCGTCCTCGAGCCGGTCGAGTGTCGCATGCGACCTCGATCCGGCCTCGAGCGCGTAGGTGCGGGCGAGCCCGACCACCGGCGTGACCCCGTGGACCTTGATGTCGACGCGCGACGACGCGCCCCGAAGGCGCAGGAGCAGGCCGGGCGGGGGCCGGAACTCCAGCGCGGAGTGGGCGAGGGCGGAGAGGAACTTCGCGTCGCGCCCGGCGCGGGAGAGCTCGCGGTCGAGCGGGTCGAGTGCGAGCTCCCCGAACACCCTGCGGTAGTCGAAAAAGATGGCGGCCTGGAGGAGGGACTGCGGCCGGAGATCGTCCACCCACCCGCGGAACTGGTCTCGCCACCAGTCCAGGGAGCCGCGCCACTTCGTCGCCATGCACTCACCCGGGCAGGGCGGGAAGCCGGCCGCGATGAGGTCGTCGACCGCCCGCCGCGCGAGAGCCTGGAAATACGCGCTGGCCTCGGGAGTGTCCTCCGCGTAGACGAGGCCGTTGTCCTGGTCGCTCAGGATCGTCTGCTCCATCCGGCCCTCCGACCCGAACGCGATCCAGGCGTAGGGCGTCGGCGGCGGGCCGAGCTCCTTCTCCGCCCATCGGAGGATCCGGGCGACGAGCGTGTCGTTCAGCCGTGCCACGAAGCCCGCGATGACGAACGGGTCGAGCCCGCCCGCGAGGAGCGACGAGGACATCCCCGCGACCTTGCGCGCGTACCCCGGCAGGGCGTCGCGGTCCGAGAGCCTCTCCACCCGCTTCATCACGGCCACCGGCCCCTGGGCGGTCTGCTTGAGGAGGTCGGTGACCGTGACCACGCCGACGACCTCGGTGCCCCTGGCGACCGGCACGTGACTCACGCCCCCGTGCTCGAGCACGTGCTGCCAGGCGGCGTACACCGGCGTATCGTCCCGCAGCGGACGCAGCGGCGCACTGTAGATGGCCACCACCGGGGTGCTCGCGGGGAGGCCCGCCGCGAGCACGTTGTTGCGGAAGTCCGTGTCGGTGACGATGCCGGGCGGATCGGCGCGGACGAGCACGGAGCTGATGCCCTCGTCGCGCATGATGCGGGCCGCGTCCTGGACCGTGGCGGACGCGTCGACCCAGCGCGGGGGGCGGACGAGCCGGGACAGCGGCAGGGAGAGGTCCGCTTGGAACGTGGAGACCTCCCCGCGATCGAGGGAGCTGCGCAGCCGGTCCCCGAGCCCGATCGCGAAGTGGCCGGCGAACAGAGCGTTCGACTGCAGGCGATCGAAGACCGCCTTCGGGATCCGGTAGGCGAGGAGCTCCTCCTCGACCACGACGTCGAGCGTGGCCTTCCCGGTGATGAGAGACGTGAAGCCGAAGATCTCTCCCTCCTCGAGGAGCTGCAGAGTGGTGCCGTCGCGCTCGAGTCGCACCGCTCCCTTCCGGATCACGTAGAGGTGCTCGAATGGCCTGGCGCCGCGCGACGCGAGGCGCGCCCCCTTGGGATAGAACACGACCTCGAGCGACCGGGCCGCATCCTCGAACGCGTCCTCCGGCAGCCGGTCGAACGGCGGCGTGGCGCGAAGGAACGCAACGGGGTCCGGGACGGTCATCTTCGCTCGAGGATAGCAGCACCACACCGCCGGTCACGAACGCGCCGTCAGGTGCGCGGGCCGACGAGAGCGGCGAGCCGCTCCAGCGCCTCCTCGTCCTCGCCCCCGCGCGCGACGATGTCCGGGGCCTCGGGCGCCTCGTACGGCTCCCCCGCTCCGGGGAGCGTCGCGACGTCGCCGGCGCGGGCCCTGGCATAGAGCCCCTTCGCGTCCCGGCGCATGCATTCCTCGAGGGGCACGTCCACGAAGACTTCGACGAGGCGAGGGGCCACCCCCCGCGCGAACGCGCGGTGCGCCCGGCGGGGCGCGGTCGCGGCGACGACCGCCAGGAACCCCTGGCGGGCCACGAGGCCGGCCAGGCGCGCAAGCGTCCGGTAGAAGGCGTCGCGGGCGGCCACGTCGTACCCGGGGGCGGGCTCGATCGCCGCGCGGACGGCGTCCCCGTCGAGGAGCAGCGGCCTGGCCCCGGCGGCCGCGAGCCGGCGCACGGCTCGCTGCGCGAGCGTCGACTTGCCCGACGACGGCAGGCCGTCGATCCAGATGACCGCCCCGGTCACGAGAAGAGCTCCCCGGCCCAGGCCGGGTCGAACGCCTCCGCCGCGAGCGCCCGCTCCGCGAGGCGAAGCATGCGGTCCCTCGCGCGGGCGGGGAGCTGCGGGTAGAAGCGCGGACTCGCCACGACCAAGCAGCGCCACGCCAGCCACGGTGCCAAAACCCGGTCGAGATCGCCGTCGGCGCTCTCCTCGAGATAGGTCGACCAGAAGAGCCACCACAGGGAGGAGAGGCCCCGCTCCCATGCCCCGGGGCTCGGCAGGGCGAAGAAGACGTAGTTCACCGCCATGGCGGTCACGTCGTCGGCGGGGTCTCCGGCACATCCGCGACTGGCGTCGAGAAGAGTGAATCCCGTACCTCCCCCGGGGGAAAAGACGACGTTGAACGGATGGAAGTCGCCGTGGGTGCGGGCAAGCCGGTCCTCTCGGCCCCGGAGCCTCCAGCGCCATTCGAGCGCGAGTTCCTCGATGCGCCGCAGGCGTTCCGGCGGGGCGGCCGGCACGTCGGCGCCGTAGCCATCCACCATCCCGAAGATGCCCTCGCCGTGTCCAACGAGGTCGCGGACCGCCCGCCGGTAGCGGTCCGGGTCCGCGATCTTCTCGGCGTGCAGGCGTGCGGCGTAGCGGGCAAGCGCCTCGACGCGGGCCAGGTCCGACTCGCGGGCCACGCCCTCGGCGGCGATGCGCCGAAGGTCCAGGGCGTAGACGTCCCCGGGCGCCCACTCGCTGAGCAGGTAGAACTCGCCGGCATTCCGCAGCGACGCGAGCCGGTCGACTGCGATCGCGCCGACGTCGATGGCCCGGACGTGGCCCGGGATTCGGCGAAAGTCGTCGAAGGCGAGGAGCTCCTCGGCGGCGCGGTCCGCCCTCCGGTCGTGGCCGAACGCGTCGGCCTTGGCCGTGTGGAAGACGAAGGAGCGCTCGTGCCCTCCGGAGTCCCGGAGCACGATGCGGAGCGGCTCCCCGTAGCCCTCGGCCTTCCGCGTCTCGCCGGCGCGCGCGTCGGGCGCGAGCCGAACGGCGGAGCTGACCTCGGAGCCCGGGAAGAGCTCGCCGAGAAGCTCGCGGAGCCCGGGCGGCAGCGTGGGCATGAGCACGACCCGCCTCTGGAACCTAAGGTAGCCATTCCAGCCCGCCTGGCGGTACCCCGACCGGAGCCTCACGCCCCCATCCGGGGCGCCCTGCGGTCGTCCCTTGCCGGGTGGCTGTGGCACTGCCCTGCCTTGGACGGCCGCTGGCCCCGGTGTATGGAGAGGACGTTGATCCCCTGGTTCGAGCTCCCGGCGCTTCACCTCGGCCCGGTGACCCTTCAGTTCTTTGGCGTATTTGCGGCCGCAGGGGTCTTCCTCGCCGTGCGAATGGCCGCCCGTGCTGCGGCGGCGCGCGGCCTCGACCCGCGCGTCGTCGTCGACTACTCGGTCTGGGGCGTCGCGTCCGGGATCTTCTTCGGCCACCTCTTCCACCTCGTCGCGTACCACCCCGAGGAACTCCGCGACCCGAAGCGCGTCCTCCAGTTCTGGGAGGGGCTCTCGTCCATGGGAGGGCTCGCCGGGGGCGTCCTCGCGGCGGTGGCCTACTTTCGCGCGAAGGGCGTCCGGCTGTCCGATTACGCGGACTCCTTCGCCGTCGGCATGGCGCCCGGATGGGCGGTCGCGCGGCTCGGCTGCTTCGCGGTCCACGATCATCCCGGCGTCCTCACCCGCTTCCCGCTCGCCGTGGAGTTCCCTGGCGGTCCCCGGCACGACCTCGGCCTCTACGACGCGCTCGTCCTCCTCGCGCTGAGCTTCCTCCTGTGGACCCTGTGGCGGCGCCGCCGGCTCGAGGGCCGCCTGCTCGCCGTCCTCGCACTGGGCTACGGCGTGAGCCGCTTCCTTCTCGACTTCCTGCGGGCGCGCGACCTGCCATACGTGGACGCCCGATACCTGGGGCTCACGCCCGCCCAGTACACGAGCGTGCTCCTCGTCGCGTGGGCGCTGTATCGCCTGGCCTTCCGCCCGCACCCGGGAGGTGGGCAGGGCCGCGGAGACGGTGCGGCCGGGGAGCCAGGGCCGTGACGCGAGCGCCCGGGCCACGCGCCCTCGCGCCGGCGCGGCCCGAAGCGGATCCCCGCCTGGCGGCGGCGGAGCGGAGAAGGGCGCAGGCGCTGGCGGAGGTCGACGCTCTCGACGCCGAGGTCGAGCGGCTCGCAAACGAGCTGGCCGCCTTCTCCGCGCGCTACGACGCGACGATGGCGAAGCCCTTCTCGGAGCTATCGGACGCGGAGCGCCTCGTCCGTCGCCTCCAGACGCTCGAGGATGAGCTCGCCCGCCTCGGGCGGGTCCTCGAGGGGACGGAGCCGCGCTCGCGTGGGCGCGGCCGGACAGCGCCGCGCCGCATGCCGGTCGCCCCCCCGGTCGAGGAGGAGGCGGGTCGCGGGGAGGGAGGCGAGGACGTCCAGGCCGTCGAGGTGGAGGTCCTGTCCGACGAGGCGGAGGTCAAGCGCCTCCACCGGCGGCTCGCGCGGATGCTCCACCCGGACCTCGCCGCGGACGGCGAGGAGCGCGGGCGGCTCGCGGCGCTCATGGCGGAGGTCAACGCTGCCTATACGCGCGGCGACCGGTCCGCGCTGGAGCTCCTGGCCGAGCGGGCCGGCGCGGGGGACCTCGACGCGGACGTCTCGCTGGAGGAGCGGGTCACGCACCTCGGGCGGCGCGCCGATGCGCTCGGCGGGGTCGCCGCAGCGCTTCGGCGGGAGCGGGACGGGCTCCTCGGCAGCGCCACGGGGCGTCTGTGGAGGGAGGCCGTACGCAGGGAAAAGGCGGGCCACGACCTCGTGGGCGAGATGCGACGGGACATCGAGGCGGAGGCGGCCTCGGCGCGCGACGATGCGCGCCGCCGCCTGGTCCGCGTCGCGGAGGGCGCGGCCGAGGTCGGGCGCCGATGGAGGAGTGCCATGGCTGGACTGGTCCTGCGAGGGCGCGGCGGACTGCGCCCGTTCGACCCGGTGATGGAGAGCCCCCTCGTGCGCCGCGGGGTCCTGGAGCTGGAGCGCGCGCGGGCCGGACCGGCCGCCCGAGAGCTCGCCCGCCGGCTCGAAGAGGCCGCGCCCTGGGAAGCGGCAGCGGTTCTGCTCGCCTACTTCGCGGAGGCGGCGGGGCGCCCGCCCGAGGCCCTCGCCTCGCCCGACGGATGGCGGGACCGCTGGGACCTCCTGCGGGAGCGCTGGCCGGAGTCGCCGGACTTCGAGCGCCTGCTCGCGCGCCTGCCCCGCACGCTCGGCCTGGAGGTCGGGATCCGGGCCGCCTCGGGCCGCCTCGCTGCCGGCCTGCAGCTTTCGTCGGCCGACCTGCTTCCGGGCGTGCGGATCGCGCTCGAGCGGGAGTCGGTGGCATCGGTCGCGCGGGCGGTCCTCGCCACCCTCGGGCCGCGCGCGCGCTGCAGTCGATGCCGGCGGCAGGTGGTGGCACTGCACCTGCTGCGGACGCGCGGGCTCGACGAGGTGCACGGCCTCGCCTGTCCGCGCTGCGGCGCCATCCTCCGCAGCTACTGGCGCTACGGGGAGGTGGACGGGCTGGAGGCGCTCGCGCCCCTGGCCGGCGAGCTCGGGGTCGTCGCCGAGCGCGCCGTCCGCTTCGCCGGTTCGGGCGTCGCCTTCCAGCTGCTCCCGGTCGAGGCCGAGCGGCTCACGGCGGCCCGGCTCCTCCACCTCTTCGAGGACCTCTACCTCACCCCCTGCCAGGTCGACCTGCCCCGCGGAGCGATCGGCGTGCGGGTGGGGCGCCGATGGCTCGGCGGTCCCGATCGCGTCCCGGAGCGAGGCGCGGCCCTCGACGTCCGGCCCGGCCGCGCGGTGCCGTCGGCGGGTGCGCTGCTCGAGACCCTGCGCGCTCGGGTTGCGAGGCGCTTCCGCGCGGAGCCGCCGGGCGGGGTGGCGTAGCGCGGCGCCCTGGCGCCCTGCGCGCCGCCGCTTATGTTAGACGGCCGGCGCCGTGTCCGGCGCCGAGAACCGACCTCGATACCGCTCACCATGGGACCCTCTCTTCGACCCGACCCCCGACGCCGGGCCCCTCGCGGGGCGGCAATCGCCCTGCGCGCCCGTCGGGCCGGGAGCTGAAGCCATGGCGGCCCCGCGCATCCTTCTCGTCGAGGACGACCCCGGGATCCGGCAAGGCGTCGCCGACGTCCTCGGCCTCGAGGGTTACGCGGTGGACGTCGCCGCAAACGGCGAGGAGGCGCTCGCATACCTGCGGGGCCAGCGCCCCGCGCTCCTCGTCATGGACCTCGTCATGCCGGTGATGAACGGGCCCCAGCTGCTCGCGCGCATGCGGGGGGAGGGGTTCGACGGCATTCCGGTGATCATCATGACCGCCGCCGTGCCCAGCGCCAGCGCGCTTCCGGCCGCGGACGCCTACCTCACGAAGCCCTTCGACCTCGACGACCTGATCGCCTGCGTGAGGCGGCACGTCGGGAAGCCCTGAGGCGCCTGCGCCCTGCGGGCGCTTGCCCCGAGGAGCAGCCAGGGTACTCTTCGGGGTGTGACCGTTCCGGGGACCTCCGTGCCAGGCGACGGGGAGGGCGGGGGGACGATGCGCGTGCTCGTCACCGGGGGCACAGGGCTCATCGGCTCCTGGGTCGTCCGAGAGCTTCGCTCCCGCCGCCACGCAGTGCGCGTCCTCGTCCGGCCCCAGAGCGACCTCTCGAACCTCGCCGGCTGCGACGTCGAGCTCGCACGAGGCGACGTGCTCGACTCCCCATCGGTGGAGGCGGCGCTGGAGGGATGTGACGCCGTCGTTCACTGCGCCGGGCACGTCCAGTTCGGGGACCGTGCACGGCTCGGGGCCGTGAACGCGGGGGGGGTCGAGGTCGTCCTCGGGGCGGCCCTTCGCGCCGGCATCCGCCGCGCCCTCCTCACGTCGTCGACGGCGGTCATGGGAGGGTCCCGCCGGCCGACGGTGGCCGACGAGGCGAGCCCGATGAACGCGGACGAGCTCGGGATCGACTACTTCGAGTCGAAGTCCCGCGGCGAGGCGGCAGCGCTCACGCTCTTCGAGCGGGGCCTGCCGGTCGTCGTGGTTCGCCCGTCCGTCGTGCTGGGCCCGGGCGACGTCTACCGATCCAGCGGGGGAACGGTCCTCGCTCTCGCCCGGCGCGCGCTCCCGTTCTACGTGGACGGCGGTACGTCCTACTGCGACGTGCGCGACGTGGCGCGGGGACACGCCGAGGCGCTCGAGCGAGGCACGCCGGGTGACGTGTACATCCTGGGAGGCGCGAACCTCGCGACGACCGACATGATCCGCCGGGTCTGCCAGATCTGCGGTGTCCCGCCGCCGCGGCGCCTGGCGTATCCCCTCGCACGGGCGGCGGTGGCAGTGGCCGCGTGGGCTGCGCGGCGGAGCGGTCGCATGCCGAAGGTGTCGACCGGCCTCGTGCAGGCGAGCCACCTCTACACTTTCGTGTCCTCCGAGAAGGCCCGCCGGCAGCTCGGGTACGAGAGCCGCCCCTTCGAGGACTCGGTGCGAGACACGCTGCGTTGGTTCATGGAGAGGGGCCGGCTCAAGCCGACGACGCCCGAGCTGCGGGCGCTCATGCGAGCCGATCCGGAGCCCGCGATGCTGTAAGGCGGTAGAGGGTGACCGTCTCGGCCGCGCGGGCCTCGCACAGAGGGTCGAGGCGGTTGCGGGCGCGCGGGTGCGAGGGCCGAGCCGACCGCTGCCCGGCGACGGCGAGCCCGGCTTCGGCGAACGCCGCCCCGAGGTGTCCGGCCGGGCGGAGGCCTAACACCTCGGCGAGGTCGGAGAGGACGAGCCAGGCCTCGCCACCGGGGGCCAGGTGCTCCCCGAGCCCCCTCAGGAATCGCCGCAGGAAATCTCCTCCCGGGTCGTACACGGCGCGGTCGAGCGGGGTCTCCGGCTCCCCCGGGAGCCAGGGAGGGTTCGCCACCACGAGGTCGGCGCGACCTGGAGGAAACAGATCGGCCTCCAGCACCTCGACGCGCCCCGCGAGGCCGAACCGCGCCACCTCCTCCCGGGCGGACGCGACGGCGGCCGGAGACGTGTCGGTCGCGAATACGCGTGCCCCGGCCCGGGCGAGCAGGATCGCGAGCACTCCGGTGCCGGTCCCGACGTCGAAGGCCGTCTTCCCGGCCAGGGGACGGTTCTCGAGCTCCGCAGCGACCAGGGCGACGTGTTCGCCGCGGACGGGGGCGAAGACCCCGTGGAGCGGGTGCACGCGGCCCCCGAGGGCGGGCACCGCCACTCCGCGGCGGTGCCACTCCTGGGAGCCGATGGCGCCGAGCACCTCCCGCAGCGGCCAGAGCGAAGGACCGCGGAGCGCTCCCGAGGCATGGAGGAGCGCGTCGCGGACGTCGGGGGCGCGCCGGAGGGAGACGCGCAGGTCGGCGTCGACGGGCACGAGCAGACGCGACAGGACGTCGTGGTCCTCGCGCCGAGCGGCCCGGACGGCCCGCCAACGATCGAGGAGGCTCCCGGCGGGGTCGCGCCGGCCGCGCGCGAGCCGCCGGCCCATGGCTGCGAGGAGCTGGCGGGCGTTGTGGTAGTCGCCGAGGTAGAGGAGGTGCTCCCCTGCCCGGGCGCGGCGCAGCGCCTCCGCCGCGCGAGTGACGTCGCCCACGAGGACCGGGGCGGCGGTCGGGGGTGGCGTCGCCGACGGCCAGGCGGCGCGGTGCTCGACGCCGTCTGCGTCCCGCCACCCGATTGCCGCCATCTCTCCCCCGAGCGCCCCGGATGGGCTACCCGGCGTCCCTGCCGGTCACGAGCAGTGTATCGCGAACCCGCCAAGGGGACGGGGCATCGGCGCCACCGGCGATTATGATCCCCCGCGAATGCAGCACGACACCGAACGACAGCCGGCGCCGCCCGACGCCTCCAACCTGGGGTTCGTCGAGGACCTGTACTTCGCCTGGTTGCACGACCCGTCCTCCGTCGCCGAGGAATGGAGGAGCTACTTCGAGAGGCTTCCGCCGGTCCCCGACGCTGCGCCGGCTCCATCCACGTGGCCGGCGAGGCGGGGCGGCAACGGAATCCCGGGAGGGGAGAGCGCTCGAGGCAGCGAGGCCCTTCAGCTGCGGGTGGACCGGATGGTGCGGGCGTGGCGGCAGTACGGCCACCTCCAGGCCGACCTCGACCCGCTCGGCCTGACCCGGCGGCGCGCCGAGCGCCTGGAACTCGCAGAGTTCGGCCTCTCCGATTCCGACCTCGACCGAACCGTGAGCGGCCTCGACTGCACCCCGAGCAGGCTTCGGGACCTCGTCGCGCGGCTGCAGGAGACCTACGGACGGACGCTGGGGGTCCAGCTCGGTCACATCCACGACCGAGAGCTGCGCTCCTGGCTCGAGCAGCGGATGGAGCGCACCCGCAACCGGCTCACGCTGGGCGCGGACGTGAAGTGCCGGCTGCTCGAGAAGACCCTGCAGGCCGGGGCGTTCGAGCAGTTCCTCGGCACGCGTTTTCTCGGTGCGAAGCGGTTCTCGCTCGAGGGCGCCGAGGTGCTCGTTCCGCTTCTCGAGCTCCTCATCGACCGCGCCGTAGGCTACGGCGCGCGCAACATCGTGATCGGCATGGCGCACCGCGGGCGCCTGAACGTCCTCGCCAACGTGCTCGGCAAGCCTCTCCAAGACATCTTCGCCGAGTTCCGCGACCAGACGATCATCAGCGGCGTCGTCGGCGGAGACGTGAAGTACCACCTCGGCTTCTCGAGCGTGCGCGATACGCCGGACGGCGGCCTCCGCCTCGCCCTGGCCTTCAACCCCAGCCACCTGGAGTGGATCGATCCGGTGGTGCAAGGACGCGTGCGCGCCAAGCAGGACCGCTTCGCGGACGCGGAAGGCCAGCGCTCCATCCCCGTGCTCATCCACGGTGACGCCGCCTTCGCCGGCCAGGGGATCGTGGCGGAGACGTTCAACATGTCGGAGCTTCCCGCCTATGCCGTCGGAGGGACCATCCACGTGGTCCTGAACAACCAGATCGGGTTCACGACCTCCCCGTCCGACGCCCGTTCGACGATCTACGCGACCGACGTGGCGCTCATGCTCGACGTGCCCGTGTTCCACGCGAATGGCGAAGACCTCGAGGCGGTGGCCCAGGCGGTCTTGCTCGCCTCCGACTTCCGCCAACGGTTCCACATGGACGCGGTCATCGATCTCTGGACGTACCGGCGGCACGGGCACAACGAAGGAGACGAGCCGGTCTTCACCCAGCCGGTGATGTACCGCGCCATCGCTGCGAAGAGGCCTTACCCGCAGGTGCTGGCCGCGGAGCTCCAGGCGCAAGGGGCGGTCAGCGCGAGCCAGGTCGACGAGATGCGCCGGTCCTACCAGGGGCGTCTCGAATCGGCCTACCTCGCGTCCGCGACGATCGCGGCCGTGCCGACGCTCTCCGAGAGCGAAGGCGTCTGGAGCCGGTTCCGCGGTGGCGCGATCGGCGCGGATGCCGACGTCGTGACCGCTGCGCCGATGGACACCGTCCGCCACGTGGCCCGGCACCTCTCGGAGGTTCCGGCCGGCTTCAGCCCGAACCCCAAGATCGCGAAGCTCTTCGAGGCGCGCGCGGAGATGGCGCGCGGGGAGCGCGCCGTGGACTGGGGATTCGCCGAGCAGCTCGCGTACGGGACCATCGCCTGGCAGGGGAGCCCGCTCCGGCTCGTCGGCCAGGACAGCCGCCGCGGCACCTTCAGCCACCGCCACGCGGTGATCTATGACCAGAGGAACGGCGCTCCCTACATGCCGCTCATGCACCTCCGGGAGGGCCAGGGGAAGGTCTGGGTCTACGACAGCCTTCTCTCCGAGGCGGCCGCGCTGGGTTTCGAGTACGGCTACAGCCTGGAGACGCCGGAGGCGCTGGTCATCTGGGAGGCCCAGTTCGGCGATTTCGTGAACGGCGCGCAGGTGCTCATCGACCAGTTCCTCTCGTCGTCGGAGACGAAGTGGAACCGCCTGTCTGGGCTCGTGCTGCTGCTGCCACACGGCATGGAGGGGCAGGGTCCGGAGCACTCGAGCGCCCGGCTGGAGCGCTTCCTCGAGCTATCCGTCGAGGACAACTGGCAGGTCATGAACCTGACCACTCCGGCGCAAATCTTCCACGCGCTGCGTCGGCAGGTCCTCGCCCCGTGGCGCAAGCCGCTCGTGGTGATGTCGCCGAAGAGCCTGCTCCGTCACCCGCAGGCCGTCTCCCGGCTCGACGAGATCGCGAGCGGGCGCTTCCAGCCGGTCATCGCCGACACGGAGGTCGATGGCGGAGATGTGCGGCGCGTGCTGCTGTGCGCCGGGAAGGTTTACTACGACCTCTCCGAGGCGCGCGCGGCGCAGAAGCGGCGGGACGTGGCCATCGTGCGGATCGAGCAGCTCTACCCCCTGGCGCGACGCGAGGTCGCGTCGATCCTCTCCACGTACCCGAGCGCGCAGGTGGTGTGGGTGCAGGAGGAGCCGCGAAACATGGGTGCATGGGGCTTCATCCGGGAGGCCCTCGGAGACGGGCGGGCGCTCGAGGTCGTGGCTCGACCGGCCAGCCCGAGCCCGGCCTCCGGGTCGGCGACCCGGCACCGCCTCGTCCAGCAGGCGCTCATCCAGGAGGCGCTCGGCTAGCCCCCGTCGAGAGCGGGCCGAGCGGGAACGGGGACCAAGGGAATGGCGGTCGAACTGAAGGTGCCGGCGCTGGGCGAGTCGATCACCCAGGCCCAGGTGGGGAAGTGGCTGAAGGGCGAGGGGGAGGCCGTTGCCCTCGACGAACCCGTCGTGGAGGTGGAGAGCGAGAAGGCGACCGTGGTGGTCCCGTCGCCGACGGCCGGTGTCCTCAGGCGGATCCTCCGGCAGACGGGCGACACGGTGGCAGTCGGCGACGTGATCGGGGAGATCGATCCGGGCGTCTCCGCGCAGGAGCCCATCCGGCAGCCGGAGGAGGTTCGGCCGGCTCCGCCGCCAGCCCCGGTAAAGGTGTCACCGTCCGCGCCACCGCAGCGGGCGGCCTCCCTCGCTCCTCCCGTTCGCGACACCGGCGAGGCTCCCGGGGGGGCACCGAGGCTCACCCCGTCGGCCCGTCGGCTCCTCGCCGAGCACGGGCTGGGAAAGGCGGACCTCCTCCGCCTCCTCGAGTCCGCCGCGGGAGCCGCGCCCTCTGCCGCGCCCGGCGAGCTCGCCCCGGTCGGCCCTCGCGAGCGGCTCATCCCCATGTCGCCGCTGCGGCGCACGGTCGCGCGGCGGCTGCTCCAAGCCCAGGAGAGCGCAGCCATTCTCACTACCTTCAACGAGGTGGACATGTCGCGCGTGCTGGAGATGCGCGACCAGTTCGGGCCCGCATTCCTCGAGAAGCACGGCGTCAAGCTGGGCTTCATGTCGTTCTTCGTGAAGGCTGCGGTAGAGGCGCTCGCCGCGTTCCCCGTCGTGAACGCAGAGGTGAGGGGTGAGTCCATCGTCTACAAGGACCACTACGACATCGGCGTGGCGGTGGGCGGCGGGAAGGGGCTCGTGGTGCCCGTCATCCGCGGCGCCGAGCAGCTCACCTTCGCGCAGGTCGAGCTCACCATCGCCGAGCTCGCGAAGCGCGCGCGGGAGAACCGGATCACGATGGAGGACCTCGCCGGGGGGACGTTCACCATCTCGAACGGCGGGATCTACGGCTCCCTTCTCTCGACGCCCATCCTCAACCCGCCCCAGAGCGCCATTCTCGGGCTGCACAAGATCGAGAAGCGGGCCGTCGTCGGACCCGGCGACCAGGTGATCGTCCGGCCCATGATGTACCTCGCACTCTCCTACGACCACCGCATCATCGACGGGCGGGAGGCGGTCTCCTTCCTCGTGCGAATCAAGGACCTGCTCGAGGAGCCGGGCCGCATGCTCCTCGAAGTGTGACCCCGGCGTGGCGCGGGCGCGGCGATCGCGATTGGCCAGCGGATCGCGTCGTCTCCTCGAGTTCGACGCTCGGGGAACGCCGGGCCTCGCCAGGTGGGTGCGAGGTGCGTCCGCCGGGGGGCGTCGAGCGCTCTACGCGCCCGGCTTCAGGGTACGGAGTGGTCGGGCGGGCCGCTCCGCCGCCCGGGCGGCCCGTTCGGCTTCGGCCGCGCGGGCCTCCTCGTTCGCGCGCGCATAGAAGCGGGCCAGCCGCCGGAACGCGGCCGCGCTGGAAGGCGAGGTCTCGGCGAGCCAGCGCAGCTCCGCCTCGGCCTCGGCCCTGCGGCCCGCCGCCTCGTAGGCCTCTGCGAGGAGCGAGCGCGGCGCCGGGTCGCGGGGCCGGGCCGCCCGCACCCTCTCCGCCTCCGCGATCGCCTCGTCCAAGCGCCCGGGCAGTTCGCGGAGCAGTGCCGCCCGCGCGAGCCGGAGGCTCGGGTCGTCCACGAGCGCGAGCCCCCGCGCCCAGATGGCGGCGGCGTCCGAGAGCTGTCCGAGGCGCGCCCGCGCCTCGCCGAGGAGCCGATACAGGCGAGGGTTTTGGGAGGGGGTGCTCGCCGCTCCCTCGAGGAGCCGCACCGACGCGTTCGAAGCGCCCGCGCCGCGATCGGAGGCGAGGAGGAGGTCCGCGAGGTCCACGCGCGGTAGCTCCCAGGCCGGGTCGGATTCCACCGCGAAGGCGAGCCAGTCGCGCGCCGACCGCAGGTCTCCCGAGGCCCGCGCCGCGCGGGCGACGGCCATCGCGCTCGCGGCGTCCGCGTGGCCCCGCGGTGGCGCCGGTGCGCCGGGGTCGCCGGCGGCGATCCCACAGCCGAGCAGGGCCGCGACGAGGGAGGAGGGCACGCTGCCATGCTACCGCGACGGGCCCCGGCCCCTCCACACGCGGGCGGCCCGAGCGTTCGCCTTTGGGTTCGCCCACGCCCGGGGAGTAAGCTCCGCAGCATGGATGCCGAGACTTTTCGACGCTTGGGCCACCGGCTGGTGGACTGGATCGCCGAGTACCGGGAGGGGATCGAGTCCCTCCCGGTCATGAGCGGGGTCGCGCCCGGCGAAATCCGCGCACGGTTCCCGCGGGAGCCGCCGGCCGAGGGGGGGAGGCTCTCGGAGGCCATCGACGGTCTCGGGGAGCTCGTCCTTCCGGGGATCACGCACTGGAACCACCCCTCCTTCTTCGCCTACTTTCCGGCGAACACGAGCCACGCGTCGATCCTCGCGGACCTCCTGTCCGCCGGCCTCGGTGCGCAGGGCATGAGCTGGCAGACGAGCCCGGCCGCCACCGAGGTCGAGGAGGTGGTGATGGACTGGCTCCGCCAGATGGTGGGGCTGCCGGACACCTTCACCGGCGTCATCCAGGACACCGCCTCGACCACGACCCTGACGGCCCTGCTGTGTGCGCGCGAGCGTGCGACCGAGTTCGGGCAGACGCGCGCGGGCCTGCAGGGGGGCGGCCCGCAGCTCGTGGTCTACGCGTCCGACCAGGCGCACAGCTCCGTCGAAAAGGGGGCGCTGCTCGCGGGGTTCGGCCGGGAGAACTTGCGTCTGTTGCCGACCGACCGGGCGCACGCCATGCGGGTCGACGCGCTCGCCGAAGCTCTCGAGAGGGACCGCGCCGCGGGGAAGCGCCCCTGCGCGGTCGTGGTGACCACCGGCACGACGGGGACCACCGCCCTGGACCCGGTGGCGGACGTCGCCGCGCTCTGCGGGCGGCACGGCGCCTGGCTGCACGTCGACGCGGCGCTCGCCGGGACGGCCATGGTCCTCCCCGAGTGCCGCTGGATGTGGCGGGGCGTCGAGCTCGCGGACTCCGTCGTCTTCAATCCGCACAAGTGGCTCGGCACGGGCTTCGATCTGTCCGCCCACTACGTGCGCGATCCCCAACATCTCATCCGGGTCATGAGCACGAACCCGAGTTACCTGCGCACCGCCCAGGATGCCGAGGTGCGCAACCTGCGCGACTGGGGGATCCCGCTCGGCCGCCGCTTCCGCGCGCTCAAGCTCTGGTTCCACCTCGTGGACATGGGCGTCGACGGGGTGAAGGCGCGCGTCCGGCGCGACATCGACAACGCCCACTGGCTCGCCGACCAGGTGGACGCTGCGCCCGACTGGCAGCGCCTCGCCCCCGTGCCGCTCCAAACCGTGGCCATCCGCCACGTCCCGGCCGGCATGGCGGAGGAGGCGGCGCTCGCCTCTCACAACCTCGCCATCGCCCGCCGCGTGAACGAGAGCGGGCGCGCCTACCTCACGCCGAGCGTGCTGAAGGGCCAGCAGATGCTCCGGGTCTCGGTCGGCGCCGAGCGCACGGAGCGACGGCACGTCGAGGCCCTGTGGCGGCTGCTCTGCGAGGCGGCCCGCGGCGGGGAGGGCTAGAGCGTGTCGATCATCGTGGTCGACGTCGAGGCCGACGGCCCCATCCCGGGCAAGTACTCCATGGTGTGTCTGGGCGCCGTCGTGGTCGAGCCCACGCTGTCGAAGACCTTCTACGCGCGGACGCGCCCGATCTCGGAGGAGTGGCTGCCGGAGGCCCTCAAGGTGAGCGGCTTCACACGAGAAGAGCACCTCGGATTCGACGACCCGGCCGAGGCGATGCGGCGCTTCGAGGCCTGGATCCGTGAGAATTCCAGAGGACGGCCCGTCCTCGCCTCGGACAACCTGGCCTTCGACTGGCAGTTCGTGAACTGGTACTTCCACTCCTTCCTCGGCCACAACCCGTTCGGCTGGAGCGGCCGGCGAATCGGCGACCTTTACTGCGGCATGGTGAAGGATGGCTACGCCGAGTGGAAGCACCTGCGACGGACGGCTCACGACCATCACCCGGTGAACGACGCCAAGGCGAATGCCGAGGCGCTGCTTGCCATGATCGAGATGGGCCTGAAGCTCCCGGCCCGCTAGGACCTCTGGCCGCGGGGCGCGACGGGGCGGGTGGCGAGCGGGTCCTCCGGCCAGGCGTGGCGGGGGTAGCGCCGCATGAGCTCGCGCCGCACCGCCGGGTAGTGGCGGCTCCAGAAGCCGGCGAGGTCGGTCGTGACCTGCACGGCGCGCATGTTCGGCGCGAGCAGGTGGAGGACGAGAGGGACGGCGCCGCCGGCCACCGCCGGGCCCCGCGCCATGCCAAAGAAGTCCTGGAGGCGGCTCTCCACGTGAGGCGGCTTGCCGTCTCGGTGGTAGTGAACGCGCGTCGACCGCCCGCCGGCCAGCGTCACGCGCTCGGGTGCCAGGCCCTCGAGCAGCGAGCGCTCCTCGGGAGAGAGCCGGGCGAGGACGGCGCCGACGAGCCCCGCCCGGCGGAGCTCGGCGAAGCTGCGAAGGCCGGCGCAGAGGCCCCGCAGGATGTCGGCGAGATCCTCGTCCGACGGCGCTCGGAAGCCCGCCCCGGGGGAGGCGACGGAGGCGAAGGCGAGGCGGTCGAGAAGGCGGTCGAGCGCACCTTCCTCGGCGAAGGCGCGAGCGCCGCGCGCGACCGCCGCATCGGCGAGGAGCGCGGAGGCCCTCGCCGGGTCCGGGACGGCCTTGCGGGACTCCTCGAGCACGAGGTCGCGGTAGAGAGTGCGCTCGAGCGCCTCGACCCTCTCGGCGTCCTCGTCCCAGCGGACGGCCTCCTCGAAGCGGAGGTCGCCGGGACGGAGCTCGAGCAACATCTCCGGCGTGACCGCCGATGCGAGCCGGACGAGCACCTGGCCCGAGCGCCCCGTCCCCCCGCCCGGGCGGTCCCGGCGCTCGTCGGCTTCGACGGCGACGAGCAGTGCGGCGTCGCGCACGACGCTCGCCTCGTCGAGGCGAGCGGCACCTCCGCCGACGAGGACCACGTCCGCTCCTCCGGGCGCACGCCGGCGGGCGACGCGGTCCGGGTAGGCGGCGAGGGTGGCGAAGAGCAAGGCCTCCTCTGCCTGGCGTGCGGCAGGGCGTGCCGCACGCCGGGCGGGCAGAAGCCTCGAGAGCTGGCGGCGCACGCGCTCCACCGCGCCCGGCTCGCCCCCCGCCTCGTGGAGGTGGGCGAGCTCGAGCAGGTCCGACGGCCCGGTGGGCGTCGACCGCCCGCGGCTGCCGCCACGGTCGCGGCCGCCGCGCTCCGCGAGGAGCGCGGCGACGAGGACGCCCTCCTCCGCGGCGCCGCGATCGACGGCCTCGACCACGAGGCGCGAGAGGCGGGGGTGCAGCGGAAGGCGCAGCATCCTCTGGCCGAGGTCGGTGATGGCGCCTCCTGCAGCCGTGGCGCCGATGTCGTCGAGCAGCGCCCGGGCCGCCTGGATGGCCGCCTCCGGCGGGGCATCCAGCCATTCGAGGTCGGGCGCCCCGACGGCGGCGAGCGCGAGCCAGGTCTCGGAGAGGTCCTCGCGCAGGAGTTCCGGCACGTCGAACGCCGGACGGGCGTCGTGGTCGTGGCGCGTGTAGAGGCGGAGACAACGGCCCGGGGCCGTTCGTCCGGCCCGGCCCGCGCGCTGGGCTGCCGAGGCCCGGGAGATCTTCCGGAGCTCGAGTCGCGGCAGGCCCGACCACGGAGAGTGCGAGGCGACGCGGGCGAGCCCCGCGTCGACGACGCCGGTGACGCCCTCGATGGTCACCGAGGTCTCTGCGACGTTCGTGGAGAGGATCACCTTCCGGCGCGGGCCCGGGCGGACGGCCCGATCCTGCTCCTCGGGAGGCAGGTCCCCGTGCAGCGGAAGGACGTCCACCCCCAGGCGGCCGGCCACGGCGGCGCACGCCTCGGCGGCGCGGCGGATCTCGGCCATGCCCGGGAGGAAGACGAGGACGTCGCCGGAGGGGGCCTCGGCGAGCAGCCGCCGCACGGCCGACGCGACCCGGGCCTCGAGCCTCTCGTCGCGGGCGGCGTCGGCCGGCGCCAGGTGATCGACGGCGACGTCGAATCGCTTCCCTTCCGAGCGCAGCGACGGGACGCCCAGGTAGCGGGCGACCGGGGCCGCGTCGAGGGTCGCCGACATGACGACGAGCTTCAGGTCCGGGCGCGCCGTGGCCTGGAGGCGGCGCAGGAGCGCGAGCGCGAGGTCGCCCGGCAGGTGGCGCTCGTGGAACTCGTCGAGCACCACCGCGCCCACGCCCGGAAGGGAGGGGGAGGCGACGAGCCGACGGGTGAGCAGACCCTCGGTGACGTAGCGCAGCCGCGTGCGCGGTCCCGCCACCTCCTCGAAGCGGACCTGCCAGCCGACCGTCTCGCCTGGTCGCTCGCCGAGTTCGTCCGCGACCCGCCTCGCCGCGAGGCGCGCCGCGAGACGGCGCGGCTCGAGGACGACCACCTCGCCCGCGCCGGCGAGCCCGGCCTCGAGGACCGCACGTGGAACGCGGGTCGTCTTGCCGGCGCCGGGCGGCGCCTCGATCACGAGGCCTTGGCCGGCCCGCAGTGCGGAGACGACGTCGGGGAGGAGCCCGTCGATGGGGAGGGGTTGCAGGGCGCCTTTCACGGGCGGCGCGGCAGCTCGGCGCGGGGCGCCGGGTCTAGCTGAGCGCGGGCTCCGCCGGCACCACCGGGGTGACGGTCAGGCACAGATGCCCGTCTTCGGCCCCGACGACCACGTGCCCTCCCTCGCGCAGTTCGCCGAAGAGGATCTTCTCGGCGAGTGGCTTCTTCACCTCGTTCTGGATGAGGCGGCTCATGGGGCGTGCGCCCATCAGGCGGTCGAAGCCGTGCTCGGCCAGCCAGGCGCGCCCGGAGGCCGAGAGCTCGAGGGCGACCTTCTTCGGGGCGAGCTGGTCCGCGAGCTCCTTCACCATCTTGTCCACGACGCGTCCGATCACTTCCGGCGGGAGCGAGTCGAAGGCGACCCAGGCGTCGAGGCGGTTGCGGAATTCGGGACTGAACGTCTTCTCGATGGCCGAGCGCGCGGTGCCCTTGGACGGCTCGCCGTGCGCGAACCCCACGGACCGGCTCGACAGCTCCTGCGCGCCGGCGTTCGTCGTCATGATGAGGACGATGTGGCGGAAGTCGGCCTTGCGCCCCGTGTTGTCGGTCAGGGTCGCGTGGTCCATCACCTGGAGCAGGATGTTGTAGATGTCCGGATGGGCCTTCTCGATCTCGTCGAGGAGCAGGACGGCGTAGGGGGTGCGTCGGATCGCGTCGGTGAGGAGCCCGCCCTGGTCGAACCCCACGTAGCCCGGGGGAGCGCCGATGAGCCTCGAGACGGTGTGCTTCTCCTGGTACTCGGTCATGTCGAAGCGCAGGAACTCGATGCCGAGGATGCGGGCGAGCTGCCTCGCCAGCTCCGTCTTGCCGACGCCGGTCGGGCCGGAGAACAGGAAGGCGCCGATGGGCTTCTCCGGGCTCCCCAGCCCGGAGCGGCTCAGCTTGATGGCGCTCGCGATGGCCGCGATGGCCGGGTCCTGCCCGTAGATGACCTTCCTGAGCTCGGGCTCGAGGCTCGCCAGTGCGGCCTGGTCGTCCGCGGAGACGGTTCGCTCCGGAATCTTGGCCATGCGCGCGACGACCCGCTCCATGTCGCGGGCAAGGACGCGGTGGCGACGCTTCTCCTCGGGGCGCATGCGGTCGGCGGCCCCGGCCTCGTCGAGAACGTCGATGGCCTTGTCGGGCAGGCGCCGGTCGTTGATGTGCTTCGCGGCGAGCTCGGCGGCCGCCCGGATGGATTTCTTGGAGTACACCACGCCGTGGTGGTCCTCGTAGGCGGTCTTCAGGCCGTTCAGGATCCGGACGGTCTCCTCGACCGAGGGCTCGTGCACCTCGATCTTCTGGAACCGGCGCGCGAGCGCGTGGTCCTTCTCGAAGGTCTGCTTGTAGTCCTCGAACGTCGTCGACCCGATGCACCGCAGCTCGCCGGAGGCGAGCGCGGGCTTGAGGAGGTTCGAGGCGTCCATGGAGCTTCCGGTGGTCGCTCCGGCGCCGACGATGGTGTGGATCTCGTCGATGAAGAGGATCGCACCGGGGATCTTCTTCACCCCGGCGATGACGCCCTTCAGGCGTTGCTCGAACTCGCCGCGGAACTTCGTCCCGGCGAGCAGCGCCCCCATGTCGAGCGACCAGATGGAGGCCTTCTCGAGCACGCGCGGCACGCGCTTGTCCTGGATGGCGAGCGCCAGGCCCTCGACGATGGCGGTCTTGCCGACGCCCGGGTCGCCCACGAACACCGGGTTGTTCTTCCGGCGCCGGCACAGCACCTGGACGGTCCGCTCGAGCTCCGGGCGTCGGCCGATGAGCGGGTCGATGAGCCCGCGCGCCGCCTTCTCCACGAGGTTTGTGCAGAAGGCCTTGAACGGGTCCTTCACCGCGCGCGGTGCACCCTCCTCCTGCTGCTCGCCGCCGGTCTGCTCCTCCTCGCCCTCGCCCTCCTTCTCCTTGCCGATGCCATGCGAGATGTACGAGAGGATGTCGAGACGCCGCACCCCCTGCTTCTCGAGGAGGTACACCGCGTGGGACCCGCGCTCGCGGGTGATGGCGACAAGCACGTCGCCGGCGTTGAGCTCGGTGCGGCCCGCGCCCTGGACGTGCCAGGCGGCGCGCTGCAGCACCCGCTGGAAGGCCGCGGTCTGCTCCGGCTCGCCCGAGGACAGGCGCGCCTCGAGGGTCCGGTCGAGGTACTCGTCGAGCTCCTTCTCGAGCGCCGGGAGCTCGGCCCCGCACGCGACAAGGATCTCGGACGCCACGCGGTCCTTCACCATCGCGTGGAGCATGTGCTCGAGCGTCACGTACTCGTGGCGGCGGCGCCGGGCCTCGGCGACCGCGTTCTGCAGCGTTGCTTGAAGCTCTTTCGTGACCGTGACCATCGCTACTCCGGCTCCACCGTGCAGAGGAGGGGATACTCCGCCTTCCGCGCCATCTCCATCACCTGTGTGGCCTTCGTCTCCGCGATCTCGTACGGGAAGACCCCCGCCACCCCCACGCCGCGGTGGTGGATCGACAGCATGATCCGCGTGGCCACCGGCGTGGGGTGGCCGAACACCGCCTCCAGCACCACCACCACGAACTCCATGGTGGTGTAGTCGTCGTTGTGCAACAGAACCTTGTACAGCGGGGGCGGACGGAGCTTCTTCTCCGGCCGTGTCCGGGTGACCACCCCGGTGTCGTCCCCCGGACGACCCTGCTCCGGCATGCCCGTATAATAACCCCGCCGGGGTGGCGCGCTGCGGCACGTCGGGGCGCCAGACGAGACGCCCCGCGTCAAGTGCGGAGGTGTGGATGGCAGGGGAACTCGATGGGCGCGTCGTCCTCGTCACCGGGGCCACGAACGGCATCGGACTCGTGGCGGCGCGCGAACTCGCCGGGATGGGCGCCACCACCTGCCTCGTCGCGCGCGACCGCGCCCGGGGCGAGGATGCCATCCGCCAGATCCGCGAGGCCACCGGCAACGACCGGCTGTCCCTGTTCGTCGGAGACCTCTCGTCCCAGGCGGAGGTCCGCCGCGTCGCCGCGGAGGTGCGGGCCGCCACCGGCCGGCTCCACGTGCTGCTCAACAACGCCGGGGCCATCTTCACGCGGCGCCAGGTCTCCGCGGACGGGATCGAGATGACGTTCGCCCTGAACCATCTCGGGTACTTCCTCCTCACGCGCGAGCTCGAGCCGCTCCTCGTCGCGGGGGCTCCGTCCCGCGTGGTGAACGTCTCCTCCTCCGCCCACCGTCGTGCGCGAATGGACTGGGAGGACCTCTTCGGCGAGCGCGCCTATTCGAGCTGGAAGGCCTACGGCCAATCGAAGCTCGCGAACATTCTCCACGCGCGGGAGCTCTCGCGGCGGATGAGCGATCGCGGCGTGGCCGCCAACGCGCTGCACCCCGGGGCGGTGGCCACGGGCTGGGGCCGGAACAACGCGGGGCTCTTCCGGCTCGTCATGCAGGTCGGCGCGCCGTTCCTCCTGCGGCCGGTCCGGGGAGCGCGCACCTCGGTCTACCTCGCGAGCTCTCCGGACGTCGAGGGCGTGACGGGCCAGTACTTCGAGGACCGGCGCCCGGTCCGGCCGTCGCACGCGGCGACGAGCGACGCCGACGCACGTCGGCTCTGGGATCTCTCCGAAAGACTCGTCGCAGACCGCCGGTGACGCAGCGCCCACCACGGATTTCCGCTCCGGGCACGGCCTGCTGTACCCTGCGGCCGCATGCACAACCTTGCGCTCGGACTCGCCCTCGTCGCCGCCCAGGCCGCCCCCGCGGGGGGCCAGCCGACGACCCCCCGGCCCGCGGTCGCCCCCGTGCAGGCCGCGGCCGCAACCGCCGCGGCGCCGCTCGTCCGCCCCGCGACCTCCGTCGCCGGGGCGGTTCCGGTCGCGGGCCGTCCGAACCTGCTCGCCTACGCGGTGCCGGAGGTCCCCGGGGAGCTGGCGCAGCGCGCCGCCCCGCTGCTCGAGGCCCGCGCGGCGAGGCTCCTCGACGTGTCCGCCAACGGCGAGGCGATCCTCATCGCCACGCGCTTCGGCCAGAGCGCCCAGCTCCACGTCGTCGAGCAGCCGCTCGGCGTCCGCACGCAGATCACGTTCGGTCGGGAGCCGGTCCTGCAGGCCGCCTTCCTTCCGGGCGACCCCGCGGTGGTCTTCTTCCTCCAGGACGCGGGGGGCGCCGAGAACTACCAGCTCTACCGGCTCGACCGGCGCGGGGGGCGCCCCGAGCTCGTCACGGACGGCAAGAGTCGCCACGAGAACTTCGTCCTGTCACCCGACGGCCGCCGCATCGCCTGGTCCGGAACGGGCCGCAACGGGCGGGACACCGACGTGTACGTGGCCGAGACGCGGAGTCCCGGAGAGGCGCGGAGGCTCGTGGAGGGCGAAGGCACCTTCGGCCCGCTCGACTTCTCCACGGACGGGGAGAGGCTGCTCGTCCGGAGGTTCCGGTCCGCCAAGGACGGCGACCTACTGCTCGTCGACGTGGCCACGGGGGAGCGGCACCCGCTCACGCCCGCCAAGGGCAAGGGCTCGGTCGTCGACGCCCGGTTCACGGCAGACGGCAAGGGGGTGTACCTCGTCACCGATCGCTATGGCGACTTCAACGAGCTCTACCGCCTCGACCCGTCCGACCCGTCCGCGCCGCCGCGCCCGCTCTCCCGCACGATCCGCTGGGACGTGGAGCACCTGGCCGTGGCACGCGACGGGTCGAGGGTCGCCGTCGTCGCGAACGCCGACGGGGTGAGCCGCCTCTACTTCCTCGAGCCGAGGAGCGGCAAGCTCGAGCCCGGCAACCTCCCCTCCGGGGTCGTCCAGGCGATCCGCTTCCCCGCGAAGGGAGGCTCGTCGGTCTTCGCCGGGCTCGCGTCCCCGCGCATCCCGGGCGACGTGTGGCAGCTCGACCTCCGGGGCCGGAAGCTCGTGCGCTGGACCCGCTCCGAGATCGGCGGCCTGGACCCGTCTTCGCTCGCCGAGCCTGCGCTGGTGCGCTACCCCGCGAAGGACGGGCTTCAGATCCCCGCGCTCCTCTACAGGCCCAAGGCGCCCGGGCGGCGACCCGTGGTGGTCGTCTGGCACGGAGGCCCCGAGGCCCAGGAGAGGCCGGTCTTCCAGCCCCTCGCCCAGATCCTCGTGGAGGGTGGCATCGCGGTGCTGCTCCCCAACGTGCGCGGGTCGAGCGGGTACGGGAAGGCCTACGAGGCGGCGGACGACGGGGCGAGGCGGGAGGACGCGCTCCAGGACATCGGCGCGACCCTCGACTTCATCGCCTCCCAGCCGGACCTGGACGCGAGCCGCGTGGCGGCCTACGGGGGCTCCTACGGCGGGTTCATGTCGCTCGCGACCGTCGCGTTCTACCCCGACCGGGTGCGCTCCGCGGTGGACGTCGTCGGCATCTCCAGCATCCCCACCTTCCTCGAGTCCACGGCCTCGTACCGGCGGGACCTCCGGCGCGCCGAGTACGGCGACGAGCGCGACCCGGCGGTGCGCGCGGTCCAGGAGCGGATCTCGCCCCTCTACCGCGCCGAAGGGATCCGCGCCTCGCTCTACGTCATCCAAGGCCACAACGACCCGCGTGTCCCCCAGTCCGAGGCCGAACAGATCGTCGCGGCGCTGCGGCGCCGCGGTGGCGAGGTCTGGTACCTGCTCGCACTCGACGAGGGGCACGGGTTCCAGAAGCGGGACAACCGCGACGTCGCCTTCGTCACGGCGGTCCTGTTCCTCGAGCGGACGCTCTCGGCGGGCGGAGCGGCCGGGCCCGCCTCGCCCTAGCCGCCCCGTCCGTCGCCGACGTCCCAGGCGCCCCGCAAGGTCGCCTTCTCCAGGGAGGCGGCGAGGCGGGTGCGGAACTCCCGACGCGGAACGGACCGCGCCCCGAAGCGGCTCAGATGCTCGGTCTCCACCTGACAGTCGACGAGGTCGAAGCCGCGGCGCCCGAGCCATCCCACGAGCGCCGCGAAGGCGACCTTGGAGGCGTCCGGGCGGTCCGCGAACATGGACTCGCCGAAGAACGTTCCCCCGAGGGAGACGCCGTAGAGCCCGCCGGCGAGCTCCGCTCCCTCCCATGCCTCGACCGAATGGGCGAGGCCCAGCCGGTAGAGCGCCTCGTAGGCCTCGACCACCTCCGGGACGATCCAGGTGCCGTCCTGCCCCGGGCGTTCCTTCTCCGCGCATCGCCGGATCACGCTCGGGAAGGCAGTGTCCGACCGGACGTCATAGCGGCGGGATCGCATGGTCCTCGCGAGCGAGCGGGGGACGTGAAACTCCGAGGGAAGGAGCACCATGCGGGGGTCCGGCGACCACCAGAGGATGGGAGAGCCCTCCGAGTACCAGGGGAAGATCCCCCGCTCGTAGGCGGCGACGAGCCGCCCGGGCGAGAGGTCGCCACCCACCGCGAGCAGCCCGTCGGGCTCCGCGGTCTCCGGGTCCGGGAAGGAGGAGGTGCGGTGGAGGCGGTGGATGGCCACGGGCCGCTCCCAGTCTAAGTCGCGGGCGCGGTGCCGTCGTCGACGCAAAGGGTCGGCACAGTCCCCGCCTCTCGGCCAAAATGTACCCAAAAGGGTCGTTTCAAATCCTTTTGACAGACATCAATAAAGGGCGCGCATCGCCCCGCAGCCAAACGTAAAAAGCGTGAGCTCGACCCCCAAGCCGACGTCTCGCGCAGCCGGGAGGCCCGTGCCGCAATGAGCGCGCTCTTCAAGCCTCGCTGGAACCTCCTGTCGCGCCTTTCGATCGCCGTCCTCGCCGGCGGCGCCGCCGGCGCGCTGCTCGGCCTGTGGGGGTACTGGCGCACGCCGTACGGGCAACGGCTGCAGGACGAGGTCGCGCAGCCGGTCATGTTCGACCACCGACACCACGTCGTCGACGACCTGGTCGACTGCCGCTACTGCCACTTCAACGTGGAGCGCGGCGCCTCGGCGGGGATCCCCTCGACCGAGATGTGCCTCAACTGCCACGCCCAGATCTGGAACAAGAGCCCGAAGCTCGAGCCGGTGCGCAAGAGCTACTTCACCGGCACCCCGATCGAGTGGGTGCGGGTCCACCAGCTGCCCGACTTCGCCTACTTCAACCACTCGATCCACGTGAAGAAGGGGGTCGGCTGCGTCACCTGCCACGGCCGGATCGACCAGATGCCGGCCGTGACCAAGGTCGCCTCCCTGCAGATGAGCTGGTGCCTCGAGTGTCATCGGAATCCGGCTCCCAACCTGCGCCCTCCAGACCAGATCACGAGCATGACCTGGGAGCCGCCCGCGGACGCCGCGGAGCGAGCCGCCCTCGCCGCCGAGCTCATGAAGAAGTACGACGTCCACTCGCGGGTGAGCTGCACGACATGCCACCGATGAAAACCCTGCCCGTCATCCAGGATCGCGGTCAGCCGGAGCGCCCCCCGGGCCACCGGCCCCTGTGGCAGAGCGTCGAGGAGGTCGCGAGGCGGCGCGGCGAGTTCGCCGCCGGCGCCGCCGAGGCGCCGCCGGAGCTCTCCCGCCGCTCCTTCCTCCAGATCCTCGGCGCCTCGGCGGCCTTCGGCGGGCTCGCGGCCTGCCAGCCGCCCCGGGACAAGATCGTCCCGTACGTGCACGAGCCCCGCGCGGACCGGCCGGGCAAGCGGTTCCACTACGCGACCGCCCTCGGCCTCGACGGCTACGCGACCGGTCTGGTCGTCGCGGCGGCCGAGGGCCGCCCGGTCAAGGTGGAGGGGAACCCGGCCCACCCCGCCAGCCAGGGCGCGACGTCGTCGTTCGACCAGGCGGCGCTGCTCGACCTCTACGACCCCGAGCGCGCCCAGGGCATCGTCCGCCGGGGCCAGGCGCTTTCCTGGCGCGCGTTCCTCGCCGAGGTGCAGAAGCTCGCCCGGGCGCACGAGGCCGACGGAGGGATGCGCCTCTCCTTCCTGCTCGCACCCGAGGCGTCCCCGCTGCTCGCCGAGTTCCGACGACGCCTCCGCGCGCGCTTCCCCAAGGCCCGCTTCCGCTTCTGGGCACCCGTGACCGACGACGCCGCCGTGGAGGGCGCGCGGCTCGCCTTCGGCCAGCCCCTCGACGCGCACCCTCGCCTCGACCGCGCGCGGGTGATCCTCGCCCTCGACAGCGACTTCCTCGCGTCCCCCGGGGATGGGGTGCGCCTCACCCGGGAGTTCGCACGCGGCCGGGAGCCCGGGCCGGAGATGAACCGCCTCTACGTGGCCGAGGCGGCGATGACGCTCACGGGTGCCTCCGCCGACCACCGGTTCCGCATGCGACCGTCGGAGGTGTCGCGCTTCGCGTGGGCCGTCGCCGCCGAGCTCGGCGTCGTGAAGGCGGCGCCGGGGCTGCCGCCCGAGCTCGCGCGCGCGGCCCGGGCGGTCGCCGCCGACCTCTCGAGGAACCGCGGTCGCTCGCTGGTCCTCGCCGGGCGCCGCCAGCCGCCGACGGTGCACGCCCTCGCGCACGCCGTGAACGCCGCGCTCGGGAACGCCGGCGAGACGGTGGTGTACACGAGACCGGTGCTCGGGGACGCGGTCCCCTCCGCGGCAGCCCTTCCGCAGCTCGCCCGCGACCTGGAGTCCGGGCAGGTCGACACCCTCGTCATCACTGCCTGGAACCCGGTCTACGCGGCGCCGGGCCCCGACCTCGGCAAGCTCCTCGCCCAGGTGCCGAACGCCATCTACCTGTCGCTCCGCCCGGACGAGACCTCGAGGCGGTGCAGCTGGCACGTCGCCGCGTCACACCCATTCGAGTCGTGGGGGGACGCCCGCGGTCGCGATGGAACCGTGAGCATCGTGCAGCCGCTCATCGCGCCCCTCTACGAGAGCGTAACGGAGGCGGATCTCCTCGCCGCGTTCCTGGACGAGGGGGACCGGGGCGCCTTCCGCCATGTCCGCGACTACTGGAGGGCGCGCACCGGCCTCGAGCCGGCGCCGTTCGACGCGCAGTGGGAGCGGTGGCTCCGCCAGGGCATCGTGCCCGGAACCGCGGAGCCGTCGGTCCCCGGGGCCCTCGCGCCGGCCGCCGCCGCCTTCGCCGCTCCGGAGGCGGGCGCGCGGGAGGAGGGGCTCGAGCTCGCCCTCGCCCCGGACTACACGGTCTGGGATGGCCGGTTCGCGACCAACGCCTGGCTCCAGGAGCTCCCCGACCCGGTGAGCAAGGTGAGCTGGGACAACGCCGCCTACGTCTCGCCGGAGACCGCGCACAGGCTCGGCGTCGCCGACGGGCAGGTCGCCACCCTCGCGGTCCCTGGCGCCTCCGTGCAGGTCCCGGTGCGGATCATGCCCGGGCACGCCGACGACTGCGTCACCGTCCCGCTCGGCTACGGCCGGGCCGACGGCGGGCCCGTCTCGAAGGGCGTGGGGGTGAGCGGATACGGGCTGCGCACCGCTCCGGGTGCGTGGCTCGCGAGGAGCGCGTCTCTCGTGCCCGGCAAGGGCCGGCACCGCTTCGCCGTTTCCCAGGGCCACTTCTCGATGGAGGGGCGCCCCCTCGCCCTCGACTTCGATGCGGCCGAGTGGGCGCACGGCGAGGGTGGCGGCGAGCTCGAGCACCTCCGCGGAGCCCCGCCCACGGCCCAGCCACCCGTCGACTACTCGAAGCAGGAGTACAAGTGGGGCATGGCGGTGGACCTCTCGAGGTGCACCGGATGCAGCGCCTGCACCATCGCCTGCCAGGAGGAGAACAACATCCCGATCGTCGGGGCGGAGCAGGTGGCGAAGGGGCGGATCATGCACTGGATCCGCGTGGACCGTTACTTCAGCGGCCCCACGGAGGATCCGCGCACCATCAGCCAGCCCGTCATGTGCCAGAACTGCGAGACGGCGCCCTGCGAGTACGTCTGCCCCGTGAACGCCACCGTGCACTCGGACGAGGGGCTGAACGAGATGGTCTACAACCGGTGCGTGGGCACGCGCTACTGCTCCAACAACTGTCCGTACAAGGTGCGCCGCTTCAACTTCCTGAACTACCGGCCGGAGGTCCCGCCGGTCCAGGCGATGCTCATGAACCCGGACGTGACGGTCCGGTCGCGCGGCGTCATGGAGAAGTGCACCTACTGCGTGCAGCGCATCGAGCGCGCCCGCATCGAGAGCCGCGTCGACGGCAAGAAGATCGAGGGCGTCCAGGCGGCGTGCCAGCAGGTGTGCCCGGCCGAGGCCATCGTCTTCGGCAACCTGAACGACCCGAAGGCCAAGGTGACGAAGCTCCACGAGGACGCGCGCCGCTACGACCTCCTGCACGAGCTCGGCACGAGGCCCCGCACGGCGTACCTGGCGCGGATCCGCAACCCCAACCCGGACCTGGCATGACCACCGAAGCCACCGCCGCAGCCCGGTCGAATCCGCTCGCGGAGACCCCGCTCATCCTGGGTCACCCCACGGACCGGGAGCTGAACCAGGCGCTCCTGAGCCCGATCTTCGATCCCTACGCCAACTGGAAGAAGGCGGTGGGGCTGGCGGCGGCGGGCACCGGGCTCCTCGCGATCGGCGTCGCGGTCACCATCGCGCGGGGCATCGGGATGTGGGGCAACAACATCCCGGTCGGCTGGGGCTACGGGATCATCAACTTCGTCTGGTGGATCGGCATCGGGCACGCCGGCACGCTCATCTCCGCCATCCTCCTCCTCTTCCAGCAGAAGTGGCGGACCTCCATCAACCGCTTCGCCGAGGCCATGACCATCTTCGCGGTCATGCAAGCCGGCCTCTTCCCCCTCATCCACACCGGGCGCCCCTGGTTCGCCATCTACTGGCTCTTCCCGTACCCGAACACGATGGGCATCTGGCCCAACTTCAAGAGCCCGCTCATCTGGGACGTGTTCGCGGTCTCGACCTACTTCACGATCTCGCTCCTGTTCTGGTACATCGGGCTCGTCCCCGACCTCGCGTCGCTCCGCGACTCCGCCAAGTCGAAGCTCCAGCGCATCGCCTACGGCATCTTCGCGCTCGGATGGAAGGGCTCGTCCCGCCACTGGCAGCACTACCGGATCGGCTATCTGATCCTGGCCGCCCTCTCGACTCCGCTCGTCCTCTCCGTGCACTCCATCGTCAGCTTCGACTTCGCCGTCGCGCAGCTCCCGGGCTGGCACACGACCATCTTCCCGCCCTACTTCGTCGCCGGCGCAGTGTTCAGCGGGTTCGCGATGGTCCTCACCCTCATGGTCCCGGCGCGGAAGGTGCTGCACTTCGAGAACGTGGTGACCCTGCGCCACCTCGAGAACATGGCGAAGGTGATGCTCGTCACCGGGCTCATCGTGGCCTACGGCTACGGCATGGAGAACTTCATGGCCTGGTACAGCGGCAGCACGTACGAGGCCTTCCTGTTCTTCAAGACGCGCACCACCGGACCCTACGCCCCCATCTACTGGACGATGCTCTTCTGCAACGTCCTCGTCCCGCAGACTTTCTGGTTCAAGAGGATGCGGACGAACCTCGCCTGGCTGTGGATCGCGTCCATCCTCGTGAACGTCGGGATGTGGTCGGAGCGCTTCGTCATCATCGTCATCTCGCTCCACCGCGACTTCCTGCCCTCGAGCTGGGGAATCTACGCTCCCACCTGGGTCGACTGGAGCATCTACGTCGGCACCATCTCCTTCTTCAGCCTGCTCTTCCTGCTGTTCCTGCGCTTCGTCCCGTCGGTGGCGGTGGCCGAGGTGAAGGAGCTGAACCACGAGCTCTCTCACGAGGCGCAGGCCGGGGGGCACGCATGAGAGCGCTCCGCGTCGTGCTCGGGGAGTACCCGTCGGTGGAGAAGCTCTACGCCGCCGCGCGCAAGCTCCAGGAGTCGGGCTTCACCGCGCTCGACTTCTACTCGCCGTACCCGCTGCCGGGCTCCGACGAGGTGCTCAGGCTCAAGCGGTCGCCGGTGCCGGCCATCGCAGCCGTGGCCGGGTTCACCGGCGTGGCGCTCGCGGTGCTCATGCAGTGGTGGATGAACGACGTCGACTACGCCATCAACGTGGGCAACCGGTCCGCGGTGCCGTCGCCGACGTGGGTTCCCATCATGTTCGAGCTCGGCGTGCTGCTCTCCGGCGTCTCCATCTTCCTCGGCCTGCTCGCCATCTTCCGCTTCCCGAAGCCGTACGACCCGCTCTTCGAGGTGGAGGCCTTCCGCTCCGCCACGGTCGACGCCCTGTGGCTTTCGGTACAGGTGGAGGCAGGCGAGGTGGACCGGGTCTCGAGCGAGCTTCGCGCGCTGGGCGCCGCCCAGGTGGAGCTCGTGCCGGAGGGCGCATGAGGCCCGCCGGACTGCTCGCCCTCCTTGCCCTGGCGGGCTGCGAGTGGGTGAACCCCATGATCCACCAGCCCAAGGTGAAGCCCTACCGGGAGAGCGAGTTCTACGCCGACCGGGTGGCGATGCGACCGGCTCCCGTCGGAGCCGTCGACGAGGTGGAGTCGGTCGACCCCGCCGTGGCCATCGGGCGGATGCCCGACGGGAAGCCCGTCGATCGGATCCCCGTCCCGGTGACGCGCGAGATGCTTGAGACCGGGCAGAGGCGCTTCGAGGTGTTCTGCGCCGCCTGCCACGGCGTCCTTGGCAACGGACAGACCCCGGTGGCCCGAAACATGTCGATCCGGCCACCGCCGTCGCTCCTCGAGAACGCGCAGCGCCCCGACGGCTTCTTCTTCAACGTCATGACGGAGGGGTACGGGTACATGCCCTCCTACCGTCCGTGGCTCGACGTCGGAGAGCGCTGGGCCGTGGTGGCCTACGTCCGCGCCCTGCAGCTCTCGCAGCGCGTCCGGCTCGAGCAGGCGCCCCCCGCGATCCGGGCGCGCCTGGAGGGGGAGAACCGATGAACGCCACGGCCTTCACCGGAGGGCGGAGCCTCATCGCGCGCGCCGCCGTCGTCGGGGTCGCCGGGCTCGCGCTCGTCGCCGTGGGCGCGGCGTTCGACGCCCGCCGCGCCCTGTTCGCGTATCTCGCCGCGTACGCCTTCTGGGTGGGGATCGCCGCCGCGGCCCTCGTCTTCCTCATGGCGAACGAGGCCGCCGGCGCCCGCTGGTACGTCGTCGTTCGGCGGCTGCTTGAGACCATCCCGGCGGCCCTCGTGGTGCTGGCCCTCCTCTTCGTGCCCATCGCGCTCGGCGTGGGGCGCCTCTACCCGTGGGCGGGACCCCTGCCGGCGGCCCACGGCGGCCACGGGGAGGCCCGGCTCGCGGCGCACCTCTGGGAGCACCGCCACGCCTGGCTGAACGTGCCCTTCTTCCTGTTCCGGGCGGTCCTGTACCTGCTCGTGCTCCTCGGTGTCGGGGCCGTCCTCCGCTCCCTGTCGCTGCGGCAGGACGGCTCCGGCGACCCGGACCTCACGCTCAAGCGTCGACGGCTCGCCGCCGGCGGCCTCCCTTTCGTCGCGCTCGCCATCACCTTCGCGGCCGTCGACTGGCAGATGTCGCTCTCGGCCTTCGTGTTCTCCACGATCTTCGGCGTCTACTGGTTCGCCGGGAGCCTCGTCGCGGCCATCGGGGTCCTCATCCTCGCCGTCGCCGCCGCCTCGCGCGAGGAGCCGATCAAGGGAGCGCTGAACGCGAACCACGTACACTCCCTCGGCAAGTACCTCTTCGCCTTCACGGCCTTCTGGGCCTACATCGCCTTCTCCCAGTACCTCCTCGTCTGGATCGCGAACCTCCCCGAGGAGGTGCCCTGGTACCTCGTGCGCACCGACAGCGGCTGGAAGGCGGTCGGCGTCTTCCTGGCCCTGTTCCAGTTCGTACTCCCCTTCGTGATCCTGCTCTCGCGCTCGCTCAAGCGGCGCATCGGGCCGCTCGTCGCGATGTCGGTCTGGATCCTCGTCGTCCACTACGTGGACATCTACTGGGTCGTCATGCCGCCCTACTCCCCCTCCGGGCCGCGCCCGAACTGGATGGACCTCGCCGCGCTCGCGGGCGTGGGCGGCGTGGCCGTGGCCTTCGTGGTCTCGCGGCTGCGCGGCCACCCCCTCATTCCCGCACGCGACCCGGGCCTCGCCGAGTCCCTGCGGTACGAGCCCATGCAATGAGCGAACACAGCCAGGCACACGCCGCCATCCGGGCGGAACCCGACGTCATCGCGACGCCCCGCATCGTCGCCGTGGGAGTCGCCTCCCTCGTCGTCTTCTTCCTCGCCTCGCTCGTGACGGTGCAGGCGATGTACCGGAAGAAGGCAGAGATGCTGCCCGACGGGCCCCCGGCCTGGCCGGCCGAGATCGGCGCGCGCAAGATCGGCATCGTCGAGCAGCGGATGTTCCCCCTCGCGGTCGAGCCCGCGGACGCGAAGCGCGCACAGGTGGCGCGCCTCCACGCCTGGGGGTGGGTGGACCGGAAGGCGGGCATCGTCCACATGCCCATCGAGGAGGCCATGGACAGGGTGGCCCGGGGGGAGCGCCCGTGAAGATCGCCGCCGCCGGACTGGCGGCCGCTCTCGTCGGCTCCGCGCTTCCCGCCGCGCCCCGCACGGCGGACGAGGACCTGCCTCCGCCGCTCCGGGGCGTGGAGGTCGAGGAGAAGCTCGGCGCCCGGGTGCCCATGGACGCGGCCTTCCTCGACCAGGACGGGCGACCCTTGAAGGTCGGGGATCTCTTCGGGCGGGGGAAGCCCGTCGTGGTCGCCCTCGTGTACTACGAGTGCCCGGTGCTCTGCGGGCTCGTGCTCGGGGGGATGGCACGCGGGATGCGGGAGACCGGCCTCGAGCTCGGCAAGGACTACCTGGCCGCGACGGTGAGCTTCGACCCGCGCGAGAAGCCGGCGCAGGCGCTCGTCCGCCAGAAGGGACTGCTGCAGTCCCTTGACCGCGCCGACCAGAAGGGCTCCTGGCCGTTCCTCGTCGGCCCGGAGAAGGAGAGCCGCGCCGTCGCCGACGCGGTCGGCTTCCACTACAAGTTCGACGAGGCGACGAAGCAGTACGCCCACCCGGCCGCGATCTTCGTCCTCACGCCGGACGGCCGCGTCTCGCGCTACCTGTACGGCGTCGAGTTTCCCGGCCGCGACCTGCGCCTCGCGCTCGTCGAGGCGGGGGACGGGAGGGTGGGGACGAGCTTCGACCGCTTCCTCCTCACCTGCTACCGCTACGACCCGGTGGCCCGCAGGTACGTCCCCTACGCGATGGGGATGGTACGTGCCGGCGCCCTCCTCGTGCTCTTCGGCCTCGCCGGTGCCCTGATCTTCTTCTGGCGCCGCGAGGTGAAGGGGGCCAAGCGATGAACGAGCTCAACGAGCTCATGCGGAACCTGCTGTGGCTGCCGAAGCAGGCCTCGGACTACGCGCGCTCCGTCGACCATCTGCACTTCTTCGTCTTCGGCTCCGCGATGATCGGCGCCTGGACGGTGGTGGCGACCACGCTCGTGTTCATCGTTCGCTACCGGCGGCGCCATGCCCTGCAGTCGACCGAGCACGTCGAGCCGAAGCCGGTGCACGAGGCGGTGTTCATCGGGGTCCCGCTCGCCCTGTTCCTGGCCTTCTTCGCCATCGGCTACCCCCAGTACGTGGAGCTCCAGACGCCTCCCAAGGGCGCGAGCGACGTCTACGTCATGGCCAAGAAGTGGATGTGGAAGTTCGCCTACCCCGGCGGTCCGAACTCCACCGACGTCCTGCGCGTCCCGGTCGGCCGGCCGGTTCGGCTGCTGCTCACGTCGCGCGACGTCATCCACTCGTTCTTCGTGCCGGCGCTTCGCCTCAAGCAGGACGCGCTGCCGGGCCGCTACACGCAGACCTGGTTCCAGGCGAGCGAGCCCGGCCGGTACCCCATCTTCTGCGCGGAGTATTGCGGCCTCGGCCACTCCGCCATGCTCGGCGAGCTCGTGGTGATGCCAGCGGCGGAGTTCGACGCGTGGCTCGACGAGCAGCGCCGCTCGAACCAGGTCGCCGCCCAGGACGGGCAGCCCGTCGCCGCCGAGGAGGTCGACATCCGCGGCAACCTCGTCGAGCAGGGCCGCCGCATCGCGGCCATGCAGGGCTGCTTCAAGTGCCACACCGTCGACGGGACCCAGCACATCGGGCCGACGTGGCTCGACCTCTACAACCGCAAGGTGAAGCTCGAGGACGGGCGCACGATCGTCGCGGACGAGGCGTACATCACCCGCTCCATGATGGAACCCAACGCCGAGGTCGTCGCCGGATACAAGCCGGTGATGCCGACGTTCCAGGGGAAGCTCTCCGCGCCCGAGGCGGCGGCCATCGTCGAGTTCATCAAGACGCTGCGGACGGACGCACCGACCGCCGAACCCCAGAAGGGTCCGATCTATGTCCCCATCAGCGGCAAGTGAGGCGGTCTACAACTCGCCGAACTACCTGAACGCCGAGGCGGGGATCCGCTCGTGGCTGACCACGCGTGACCACAAGCGGATCGCCGTCATGTACCTCGGGCTCGTCGTCGCGGCGTTCGCGCTCGGCGGCTTCTTCGCGCTCCTCATCCGGGTCGAGCTGCTCACGCCCGGGCCGACCATCATGGACGCGATGACCTACAATCGCATGTTCACGCTCCACGGCGTGATCATGATCTTCCTCTTCATGATCCCCGCCATCCCGGGCGTGTTCGGGAACTTCTTCCTGCCGCTCATGCTGGGCGCGCAGGACGTCGCCTTCCCGCGCATCAACCTCTTCACGGTGTACCTGTACCTCATCGGCGCGGCCATCGCGGTGTGGGGGATGATCCAGGGCGGGACCGACACCGGCTGGACCTTCTACACTCCCTACAGCACCACCACGGTGACGACGGTGGCGCCGGTGCTGCTCGGGGCCTTCATCCTCGGGATGTCGTCGATCCTCACCGGGGTGAACTTCATCGTCACCATTCACACGCTGCGCGCCCCCGGCCTCACCTGGATGCGGCTGCCGCTCTTCGTGTGGGCGATCTATGCGACGAGCATCATCCAGGTCCTCGCGACCCCGGTGCTCGGGATGACGCTGCTGCTGGTCGCGGTGGAGAAGGCCTTCGGGTTCGGCATCTTCGACCCCGCCCGCGGCGGCGACCCCATCCTCTTCCAGCACCTGTTCTGGTTCTACTCCCACCCGGCCGTCTACATCATGGTGCTGCCGGCGATGGCGGTCGTGAGCGAGGTCGTACAGGCGTTCGCCCGAAAGAACATCTTCGGCTACAAGGCGGTCGCGTTCTCGTCGCTCGGCATCGCCTTCGTGGGCTTCTTCGTGTGGGGCCACCACCTCTTCACGTCGGGCCAGTCGACCTTCGCGTCGGGCATCTTCGGCGTCTTGTCGATGTTCGTCGGCATCTTCACCGCCATCAAGGTCTTCAACTGGACCGCCACCCTGTACAAGGGCGCAATCCACGTGGCGGCGCCCTTCGTGTACTTCCTCGGGTTCCTCTACTTCCTCATGTTCGGCGGGCTGACCGGCATCGCGCTGTCCACGGTGTCGCTCGACGTTCACTGGCAGGACACGTACTTCGTGGTCGCCCACTTCCACTTCATCATGGTGGGTGCGACCATCATGGCGTTCCTCGCCGGCCTCCACTACTGGTGGCCGAAGATGTTCGGGCGCATGTACTCGGAGCGCTGGGCGCTCGCGGCCGCGGTGCTCGTCATCCTCGGGTTCAACGCCACCTTCATCCCGCAGTTCCTGCTCGGGAACATGGGGATGCCGCGCCGGTACTACTCGTACCCGGAACAGTTCTGGCCGCTCAACGTCGCGTCGACCGCCGGCGCCTCGCTGCTCGCGTTCGGCTTCCTCATCGTGCTCATCTACCTCGTCACCTCGCTCGTGAACGGAAAGGTGGCCGGCCCGAACCCGTGGGGTTCGCGCGGCTACGAGTGGAACACGCCCTCGCCGCCGAACGTCCTCAACTTCCCCGAGACCCCGGTCATCACCCGGGGCGCGCACGAGTACCAGGACCCGCCCGCGGAGGCGACGCATGCACACTGAGGCCGCGGGGTCGCCCCACCTCGCCCATCACTTCCCGAGCCTGGAGCAGCAGGAGCACGCGGCCCGCATGGGCATGTGGCTCTTCCTCTCCACCGAGGTCCTGCTCTTCACCGTGCTCTTCACGGCCTACGCCGTCTACCGCTACCTGTTCCCGGTCGGCTTCGAGGCGGCGAGCCGGCTCGCCCACGTCGCCGTCGGCGCCACGAACACGGTGGTGCTCATCACCTCGTCGCTCACCGTGGCGCTCGCCATCTACTACGCGCGGCGGGGGGACTCCCGGAAGACGGTGGCGCTCCTCGCCGTCACCATCGCCTTCGGCGCGGTGTTCATGGTGCTCAAGGCCTACGAGTACCACCACCACTTCGTCGACGGGCAGCTCCCGGGCAAGTTCTACCACTACGCCGGGCTGAAGGGCCCCGGGGTGAGCATGTACTTCACCCTCTACTTCCTCATGACCGGGCTCCACGGCCTGCACGTCCTCATCGGCATGGGCGTGCTCGCCTGGGTGGCGGCGCGCGCCGCCCGCGGCGAGTTCGGCCGGGCCTACTCCACGCCCGTGGAGCTCGGTGGCCTGTACTGGCACCTCGTCGACCTGATCTGGATCTTCCTTTTCCCGCTCCTCTACCTCTTGTGACGGAGATACCGGTGGAAGCCAAGGCCCACGCCCACAAGGAGTTCGGCCCGCTGCAGTACGTGATCGTCTGGGGCGCGCTTCTCGTCCTCACCGCCATCACCGTGGCGGTCTGGAAGACGCACTGGTCGCTCGGGACGCGCGTCACCGTCGCCCTCTCCGTCGCCACGGTCAAGGCGGGGCTCGTGGCGCTGTTCTTCATGCACCTCTGGGAGCACGGTGGCGTGAACCGCCTCGTCATGGCCACGTCCCTGCTCTTCGTCGCGCTCCTCATCGGGCTCGTCATCGCCGACAACGCCACGCGCTTCGAGTACGCGAATCCCCCCTACTCGTCGTCGTGGACGAGGGCTCCGTTCGAGGACGCGGCGCCTCCTCTCCAGGAGCAGCCACCCCCGGTCGAGGGCGTCCCGGAGGCTGCTCCCCACTAGCCGCACGGCGCAGGGCTAGCCGGGGGCGAAGAGCGACGCGGCGAGCCGATCGTAGGTGGCGAGGTCCGCGGGCGAGAAGCAGCAGAGCGTGACGCGCTCGAGCTCCGGGTAACGAGAGAGTCCGTCCTTCACCTCCCGGAGCGCGATGGCCGCCGCGCGCTCCATCGGGAAGCCGTAGGCGCCGGTGGATATGCTCGGGAACGCGACCGATCGCGCCCCGACCCCTGCCGCGACCTCGAGCGAGCGACGGTAGCAGCGGGCGAGGGTCGCGTCCTCTCCCTCGCCGCCGCCGCGCCACACCGGCCCCACGGTGTGCACCACGAAGCGGGCCGGAAGGCGGTGGCCGCGGGTGAGCTTCGCGTCGCCCGCCTCGCACCCCCCGAGCAATCTGCACTCGGCGAGAAGCCCGGGACCCGCCGCGCGGTGGATGGCCCCGTCGACGCCGCCCCCACCGAGGAGGGACGAGTTCGCGGCGTTCACGACCGCGTCGACGGCGAGCCGGGTGATGTCCCCGAGCAGCGTCTCGACCCGCCCGCTCGCGTAGCGCGCCATGCGCACATCATGCGCGACGCACGAATCGTGCGCCACCCGTCCGCGCCGTGACACCCCAAGCGGCTCGCTCTGCGGGACAAACTGCGCGCGCGATGGACCGAGATCAAGCCCACGCCGCAATCCTTGCGTGGCCCTCGACTGGAAGCGGCGTTGGCCGCCTCCGGCGCCGCGGTCCACGATTTGCTTCAACGGGCGCCGTGGCCGCCAGGATCCTCGTCCTCTACGCCGACAGGGCGCGGCGGTCCGCCCTGTCCGCCGCGCTCCGCGAGCACGGCCACGACGTATCCGAGGCGTCGACGGCGGAGGAGGGCCTCGAGACGCTCGCCCGCTCCCCCTTCGACGGGGCGATCTGCGCGACCCGCGCGTCCGGCTGGAGCGCGCCGGCGCTCGTGTCGCGGGCGCGGGCGGCGGGCTCGGACGCCGCGTTCGTGGTGACCTGCTCTCGCGACGGGCTCGATCTCGCGATCGAGGCGCTCCGCAGCGGGGCCGAGGGCTACGTTCTCGAGCCGGAGGAGGGACGCCAGGCGGCCGCCGCCCTCGAACGGGCGCTCGAGAAGCGCCGGGTGCGGCGGGAGGCCGACGGTCTCCGGGAGGACCTGCGCGCCCGGCTCACCTTCCTCGGGCAGGTGCCGGAGGCCCAGGCGGTGCGCGAGGTCGTTCACCGGGCGGCCCCGACGAAGGCCACCGTCCTCGTCCACGGGGAGCCGGGGACCGGCAAGTCGCTCGTCGCCGAGATGATCCACGAGGCCTCGCCCCGCCGCGACCGCCCCTTCGTCCGGGCGAGCTGCGCCGCGCTCGGCGACCGGCTGCTCGAGGCGGAGCTCTTCGGCTGGGAGGCGGGCGCGCTTCCCGACTTCCCGGTGCGCGGCGAGGGGGCCGTGGAGCGCGCCGACGGGGGGACGCTCCACGTGCGGGAGGTGGCGAGCCTCCCGCCGGCGCTGCAGGTCAAGCTGCTCCGCGTCCTGCAGCACGGGGAGTACGAGCGGCTGGAAGGCAGCGAGACGCTGCGGGCCGACGTCCGCGTGGTGGCTTCGACGAGGCTCGACCTCGGCGAGGAGGTCCGCGCCGGACGGTTCCGCGACGACCTCTACTACCGGCTGAACGTCGTGGCCCTCTCGCTGCCGACCTTGCGCGCCCGCAAGGGCGACCTGCCCGTGCTCGCGGCCCACTTCCTCGCCGTGCACGGCCGTGCCGCCGGGAAGAGCATCCCCGCCCTCACCCCTGGCGCACTCTCCGCGCTCTTCGGATACGAGTGGCTGGGCAACGTGAGGGAGCTCGAGGACGCGATGGCGTCCGCGGTGGCCAACTGCCGCGGCGACCAGGCGGGCACCGAGGACCTGCCGCTGTTCCTGCACGGCGCCCGCCCCGACGAGACCGCCGGGAGCGCCCTCATCCCGGGGGCGAGCCTCTTCGAGATCGAGCGCGAGGCCATCCTCCGGACGCTCGACTCCGTGGGCGGGTCGACGGCGCGGGCGGCCGAGATCCTCGGGGTCTCGGTGCGCAAGATCCAGTACCGGCTGAAGGAATACCGGACCGGGGCGCACCCCGGCGGCCGCGAGCTCTCGTCCAGCGGAGCGACCGGGGGGCCCGGCGAGATTTGACGTCCATCAAGCGCGAGTGCCGCGGCCCGCCGTAACCTGCGGGCGCGGCGCGCACTCGCGCCGCAAGGAAAGGGGCGGGCGATGCGACTCCCGCGTTGGCTGGGGACGATGACCGCGATTCTCCCGCTCGCCTGGGCGGGCGCGGGGAAGGCCGCGGAGCCCGCCCACGGCGCCGCGAAGGCGCCTTCCGAGGCCTCGATCGAGGCGCCGGCAGGCCCGCTCGACATCCAGGCCGAGCGGCCGCCGTTCACGGAGGGGATCTTCCCGTGCTCGCAGTGCCACGACCGAGCGGGCGACCCGAAGCCGCGGCAGCTCGCCTTCCACGACGAGGTCCAGGCGAGCCTGCACCACGGGCCGCCGACCCGCTGGTGCCTCGACTGCCACGACAACGCCAAGCGGGACTTCCTGCACCTCATCAGCGGGGAGCTCGTCCCGTTCACCGAAAGCTATCGACTCTGCGGACAGTGCCACGGGGACAAGTACCGCGACTGGCGCGTCGGCGTGCACGGGAAGCGGACGGGAATGTGGAACGGGGCGAAGGTCTACTTCCTCTGCGTGAACTGCCACAATCCGCACAGCCCGCGGTTCAAGCCGTTGAAGCCGCTCCCGCCCCCCATCCCCCCGCAGGACCAGGGCTTCTCGTCCAGCTCGCCGCCCCCCGCGACGCAGGAGAAGGCGCAATGAGCCACCGCGACAACCTCCCCGTCGTGCAGGAAGGCAGCGCCGAGGCCGGCCCGGCCGCGGAGTGGTCGCGCCGGAGGTTCATGCAGGCGGGCGCCGCCGCGGCCGCCGTCGCTGCGGCCGCGGGGTGCAAACCGGCGAGCGTGGTGGAGGAGCTGAGGCGCCGGAACTTCAAGGAGCTGAAGCCCGACGACCTGAAGGCGTTGCTACAGCGGCTCGAGAGGAAGTACTCGGAAGAGTACGGCAAGCCGGTGACGGTCTCCGCGCCCCCGCCCATGCCCGGCGTCAACTTCGGGTACGGGCTCGACCTGTCGCGGTGCATCGGATGCCGCCGGTGCGTCTACGCCTGCGTGAAGGAGAACAACCAGTCGCGCAAGCACCCCCAGATCCAGTGGATCCGGGTGCTGCAGATGGACAAGGAGCACGGCGTCGACCTGACCCACGCGAACCCCTACTACAACCCCGAGCTCGTGCCCGAGCCCGGCCACTTCTACATGCCGACGCAGTGCCAGCAGTGCCGGCACCCTCCGTGCACGAAGGTCTGCCCCGTGAAGGCCACCTGGAAGGAGCCGGACGGGATCGTGGTCATCGACTACGACTGGTGCATCGGCTGCCGCTGCTGCACCGCCGCCTGTCCGTACGGCGCCCGCAAGTTCAACTGGGCGGAGCCGGAGCTCCCGGCGGCCGAGATGAACCCCGTCACCGCGTACCTCGGGAACCGACCGCGCCCGAAGGGCGTCGTGGAGAAGTGCACCTTCTGCATCCAGCGCTCCCGCGTGGGCCGCTACCCGGCGTGCGTGGAGATCTGCCCGGTGGGCGCTCGGAAGTTCGGGAACCTCCTCGACCCCGCGAGCGAGATCCGCCAGGTGATGGACCGCAAGCGGGTCTTCGTCTTCAAGGAGGAGCTCGCGACCGAACCGCAGTTCTACTACTTCTACGCGACCTAGCGCGGACGGGAGAGCGCCATGGGAATCCTCGACTTCCTGAAGGGCGCCGCGCGGCAGGTCACGAGCGGCGGCAAGGTCTACAAGCTGTGGGTGGCGGTGCTCGCGGCGATGATCGCCGTGGGCCTCGTCGGCTACGCGAAGCAGTACCGGCTCGGCCTCATCGCGACGAACATGCGCGACCAGGTCACCTGGGCCTTCTACGTCGGCAACTTCACCTTCCTCGTGGGGGTCGCGGCGGCGGCGGTGCTGCTCGTCGTCCCCGCCTACGTCTACCACTGGAAGCCGATCAAGGAGGTCGTGGTGCTCGGCGAGCTGCTCGCCATCAGCGCGCTCACGATGTGCCTCACCTTCATCCTCGTGGACATGGGACGTCCCGACCGCCTGACCCACATCATCCCGGGTCTGGGGAGCCCCAACTGGCCGAGCTCCTTGCTGTCCTGGGACGCGCTGGTCCTCAACGCCTACCTGATCGTGAACCTCTCGGTCGCGGTCCACATCCTCTTCCGCGCCTACCGCGGCGAGCCCTACGCCAAAGCGTTCGTCGTCCCGATCGTGCTCCTGAGCGTCCCCATGGCGGTCGGGATCCACACCGTCACGGCCTTCCTCTACAACGGCATGGCGGCACGCCCCTACTGGAACGCCTCCATCCTCGCGCCGCGGTTCCTCGCGTCCGCCTTCTGCTCGGGTCCGGCCGTCATGATCATCCTCTTCCAGATCCTCCGGAAGACGACCGGCCTCGAGATCAAGGACGAGGCGATCTGGAAGGTGGCGGAGCTCATGGCCTACGCCATGTTCTTTAACCTCTTCCTCCTCGGCGCCGAGCTCTTCAAGGAGTATTACTCGCACACCGAGCACCTCCTCTACACGGAATACCTGTGGTCCGGGATCGGCGACAAGCGCGCCCTCGTGCCCTACGCGTGGTTCGCCTTCTTCGCGAGCCTCGTCGCCTTCTTCCTCTTCCTCGTCCCGAAGACCCGCACGAACTGGTTCACCCTCAACCTGGGCGCGGTGCTCATCTTCGCGGGCGTCTACATCGAGAAGGGCATGGGCCTCGTCATCCCCGGGATGACGCCGGACACCCTCGGCGAGATCTACGAGTACCGGCCGACGCCCAACGAGTGGATGGTGGCCATCGGCGTGTTCGGGCTCGGAGGGCTCGTCTTCACGACGCTCGTGAAGATCGCCGTGCCCATCATGCAGGGGACCTTCCGCGCCCCGGGCGCGCCGGTGTCCGAGGGCGACTCGGCCTTCGCCGCGCACTGATGGACGGATGGGGCGGTTCGGGATAGAAGGCGAGCCTCACCCCAGCACGGATCGAGGACCCATGAACAAGACGCTCGCTGCCGCCGTCGTCGTCGCCCTCGTCGCGCCCCAGGCCCGCGCCGACGACGCGGCCGCAACCTTCCAGGCGAAGTGCGCCGTCTGCCACGGCAAGGACGGCAAGGGCCAGAACCCCATGGGCCAGAAGCTCGGGGTGAAGGACCTCACCGTGACGAAGCTCTCGCTCGCGGACGTCGAGAAGACCATCGCCGACGGCCGGGGCAAGATGACCGGCTTCAAGGGCAAGCTCTCGGACGCCGAGATCAAGGCGATGGCGAAGTTCGTGAAGGGCGGGCTGAAGTAGAGCGGGCGCCGGTCGCCGGGCCAGGCGACCGTCACTCGACCGGGAAGAGCGGCGAGGTCCGCGAACGGGCGGGCTCCGCGCCGCCCGGGTCGGGCGCGAGCTCCGGCGCCTGGGCGCGGCGCGGCAGCGCGTCCACCGGGAGCGGCTCCGGGACGGCGCCCTCCGTCCCCGCGGCCCCGAGCTCGCGGAAGCGCCGGGCGGCCGGGAGCACCCGCGCCTCGAGGGAGCCCACGAAGGCGTTGTAGGCGTCGACCGAGGAGCCGAGGTTCCGGCCGAGCTTCACGAGGTGCGCCGCCATGTCCGCGATGCGCTTGTGGAGCTCGCGGCCGAGCTCGGCCACGTCGGCGGCGTTGGCCGCCGCCGCCTCTTGCTTCCACCCGTAGGCGACCGCCTTGAGGAGGGCGATGAGGGTGGTCGGCGTCGCGAGCACCACCCGTCGCTCGGCGCCCGTCTCGATGAGGGCGGGGTCCGCCTCGAGGGCGGCGGCGAAGAACGACTCGCCCGGCAGGAAGAGGACCACGAACTCGGGCGTCGGGCGGAGCGATTCCCAGTAGGCCTTCCGGGACAGCGCCTGGACGTGCTCGCGGACCTGGCGCGCGTGGTCCTGGAGGCTCGTCGCCCGCGTCGCGTCGTCCTTCGCGTCCATGGCCGCGAGGTAGGCGGCGAGCGGGGCCTTGGCGTCGACGACCACGGTCCGGTTGCCCGGCAGATGGACGACGAGGTCGGGGCGCAGCCGCCCGTCCGCTCCCTCGACGGTGTGCTGCTCGGTGAAGTCGCAGTGCTCGAGCATCCCCGCGAGCTCCACCACCCGCTTCAGCTGCACCTCGCCCCAGCGGCCGCGCACCTGTGGCGCGCGCAGCGCGCGCACCAGGTTCGAGGCCTCGGACCTGAGCAGCGACTGCGCGTCCGCGAGCGACTTGAGCTGCTCGTGGAGGCCGGCGTAGGCCCCCTCGCGCCGCCGCTCGAGATCGGCCACCTGGCCCTCGAAGCGCGTGAGCGCCGCGCGCATCGGCTCCACGAGCTCGCGGATGGTCTGCTGGCGCCGCTCGAGGTCCCCGCGCGCGCCCTCCTGGTACTTCTCGAGCGACTGCTGCGCGAGCTGCAGGAAGGAATCGCCCGAGGCCCGGAGCGCCTCCGCCGAGAGGGCGCGGAAGGTGTCGGAGAGGCGGCGCTCCGCCTCGGCGAGCAGGGCGCGCTCCTCCTCCGCGGCGCGGCGCTGCTCCTCGAGCTTCGCCTCGAGCGCGGCGCGCAGCGCCGTCTCCTCGCGCAGCCGCTCGGCCGCGGCGGCGGCCGCCTCGCCCCGGGCCGCGACCTCCGCCTCGAGCGACGCGACGCGCCGCGCGCGCTCGGCGGCGATGGCCTCGAGCCCGGCCCGGTCGGCTTGCGAGCGGGCCGCGGCCGTCTCCGCGGCGGCCCGCGCGGCGCCGCGCGCGGCGAGCCAGGCGGCGAAGGCGCCGGCGGCGGCCCCGATGCACACAGCGGCGAGGAGCGTGAGGGCGTCCACGGCAGGGTCCTTTTCGGCCGCGGGGCGGCCGTTCGGTGAGGGCAACGTAGCATCCACCGCCGACACGACCCGGCTCCGGGGACCCCTCCTGGCGCCCCCGAGGGGTGTCCTGACCGGGACCCCGGAGGGGGCGCGCGCGTGCACGAGTCGCGGGTCCCGGCCGGGTGTGGTCAGGCTTGACCCAGCGCGTCGGGATCGGTGACACTCCGACGTTCCATGTTTCTAGGCGAGCTTGGCGCTCGGGCCACCGCCGAGCGGGTCGCAGTGCCCCGAACACAGAGCCTTCCCGTAACGGTCGAGCGCCCTGCGCGCCGGCGGCCGGGACCGCTGCGGAGTGTGTAGGGCGAGGTAGGCGACCTCGGAGGGGAACGAGAAGCGGAGCGACGATGACCATGGGATATCCCGAGAAGCAGGGCCTGTACGACCCGGCGAACGAGCGCGACAGCTGCGGCTTCGGGTTCGTGGTCGACATCCAGGGAAGACGCTCGCACCACATCGTCGAGCAGGCCCTGCAGGTCCTCATCAACCTCGAGCACCGGGGCGCCGTCGGCGCCGAGAAGAACACCGGCGACGGCGCGGGCATCCTCCTGCAGCTCCCCGACGCGTTCCTGCGCCGCGAGGCGGCGCGCCGGGGGATCGCGCTCCCGGCGCCTGGCCGCTACGGCGTGGCGGTCGCCTTCCTGCCGCAGGACCCGGCGAGCCGCGACGCCTGCGTGAAGCGGCTCGAGGCCGCCGTGATCGAGGAGGGGCAGGCCGTCCTCGGCTGGCGCGACGTGCCCTGCGACCCGGCCACGCTCGGCGGTATGGCGCGGACGAGTCAGCCGGTGGTCCGGCAGCTCTTCGTCGGCGCCGCCCCGGACCTCGTCGACCCCATGGCGTTCGAGCGCAAGCTCTACGTCATCCGGCGGATGGCGGAGAAGGCGGTGCAGCGGTCCAACCTGCCCGGCCGGCGCGACTTCTACGTCGTGAGCTGCTCGTTCAAGACGGTGGTCTACAAGGGGATGCTGAACGCCGGCCAGCTCCGGCAGTTCTACCCGGACCTGTCGGACCCAGAGGTGGTGTCCGGCATCGCCATGGTGCACTCGCGCTTCTCCACGAACACCTTCCCCTCGTGGTCGCGGGCGCATCCCTACCGCTACATCTCGCACAACGGCGAGATCAACACGCTGCGCGGGAACATCAACTGGATGCACGCCCGCCAGAGCCAGATGGCCTCGAAGCTGTTCGGCGACGACCTGAAGAAGGTGCTCACCGTCATCGACACCGAGGGCTCCGACTCGGCGATGTTCGACAACGTGCTCGAGCTCCTCGTGCTGGCCGGGCGGTCGCTCCCGCACGCGATGATGATGATGGTGCCGGAGCCCTGGGCGCGGCACGAGTCGATGAGCCCGGAGAAGAAGGCCTTCTACGAGTTCCACTCCTGCCTCATGGAGCCGTGGGACGGCCCGGCCTCCATCGCCTTCACCGACGGCGTGGTGGTGGGGGCGACGCTCGACCGCAACGGGCTGCGCCCCGCGCGCTACTACGTGACGAAGGACGGGTTCGTGGTCATGTCGTCCGAGGTCGGGGTCCTCGACATCGCGCCCGAGCGGGTGCTGCAGAAGGGGCGGCTGCAGCCCGGCCGCATGTTCCTCGTCGACACCTCCGCGGGACGGATCGTCTCCGACGACGAGATGAAGCAGAGGGTGGCGACCGAGCACCCGTACGGCGAGTGGGTGAAGACGTACCTCGTGAAGCTCGAGAACCTTCCCAAGGCCCCGCTCGTCCACGCGCCCGACCACGAGACCGTGCTAAGGCGGCAGGAGACCTTCGGCTACACGGCCGAGGACCTGAAGACGCTCGTGAACCCCATGGCCACGACGGGCACCGAGCCCATCGGGTCGATGGGCAACGACACGCCGCTCGCGGTCCTCTCCGAGAGGCCCCAGCTCCTCTACAGCTACTTCAAGCAGCTCTTCGCGCAGGTGACGAACCCCCCGGTCGACGCCATCCGCGAGGAGATCATCATGGCGGTCGAGACGGCGGTGGGCCCGGAGAAGAACCTGCTCGAGCCCACGCCCGACTGCGGCCGCCAGATCGAGTTGCCCACCCCGGTGCTCACCAACGACGAGCTGGAGCGGATCCGTGCGCTCGATGGCGGCCCGGAGAGCCACGGTTTCAAGGCGATCACGCTCCCGGCCCTGTTCCGCGTGAACGACGGCGGGGCCGGGCTCCGAAAGGCCATCGAGGACATGCAGGTCCAGGCCAGCGAGGCGATCGCCGAGGGGCACAACCTGCTCGTCATCTCCGACCGGGGGCACGACGAGCGCGACGCGCCCATCCCGGCGCTGCTTGCCGTGTCGGCCGTGCACCACCACCTCCTGCGCGAGGGGACGCGCACCAAGGTGGGCATCGTGCTCGAGAGTGGTGAGCCGCGGGAGGTCCACCACTTCGCGCTGCTCGTCGGCTACGGCGCGAGCGCCGTGAACCCCTACCTCGCCTTCGAGACCATCCACGACCAGGTGCGCCAGGGGCTCATCGAGGGGCCCGGCGAGAAGGCGGAGAAGAAGTACATCAAGGCGGTGAACAAGGGCGTCGTCAAGGTGATCTCCAAGATGGGGATCTCCACCATCCAGAGCTACCACGGCGCCCAGGTGTTCGAGGCGGTGGGGCTCAATCAGGACTTCATCGACGAGTACTTCACCTGGACCGCGAGCCGCATCGGTGGCGTCGGGATCGACGTCATCGCGCGAGAGGTGAAGGCGCGCCACTACCGCGCCTACCCGCCCCGCGCCGTGCGCCACACGACGCTCGGCACCGGCGGTCAGTACCAGTACCGGGCGGACGGCGAGTACCACCTCTTCAACCCGGAGACCGTGCACCGGCTCCAGTACGCCTGCCGCACCGGCGACTACAAGGCGTACCGGGAGTACGCCGCGCTCGTGAACAACCAGACCCGGAACCTGGGGACGCTCCGGGGGCTCATGGACCTCAAGCCGACCGGCAAGCCGGTCCCGCTCGCCGAGGTCGAGTCGGTGGAGTCCATCATGCGCCGCTTCAAGACCGGCGCCATGAGCTACGGCTCCATCTCGCAGGAGGCGCACGAGGCGCTCGCCGTCGCCATGAACCGGATCGGCGGCAAGTCCAACACCGGCGAGGGCGGCGAGGACCCGTCGCGCTACCGGCCGCTCCCGAACGGGGACTCGAAGAACAGCGCCATCAAGCAGGTGGCCTCGGGCCGCTTCGGCGTGACGAGCGAGTACCTCGTGAACGCCCAAGAGCTGCAGATCAAGATCGCCCAGGGGGCGAAGCCGGGAGAGGGAGGACAGCTCCCGGGCCACAAGGTCTACCCCTGGATCGCCAAGGTCCGCCACTCGACCCCGGGCGTGGGTCTCATCTCTCCTCCACCCCACCACGACATCTACTCGATCGAGGACCTGGCGCAGCTCATCCACGACCTCAAGAACGCGAACCGGCGCGCCCGCATCTCGGTGAAGCTGGTCTCGGAGGTGGGGGTGGGCACCATCGCCGCCGGGGTCGCGAAGGCCCACGCGGACGTGGTCCTCATCTCCGGCTACGACGGGGGCACCGGCGCCTCGCCGCTCACATCGATCAAGCATGCCGGCATCCCCTGGGAGCTCGGGCTCGCGGAGACCCACCAGGTGCTCCTCCTCAACAACCTCCGCTCGCGCATCGTCGTGGAGTGCGACGGGCAGCTGAAGACCGGCCGCGACGTGCTCGTGGCTGCGCTGCTCGGGGCGGAGGAGTTCGGCTTCGCCACCGCCCCGCTCGTCGTGCTCGGCTGCATCATGATGCGAGTCTGCCACCTCAACACCTGCCCCGTCGGGGTGGCCACGCAGGACCCGAAGCTCCGCGCGAAGTTCACGGGCGACCCCGCCCACGTCGTCAACTTCATGCGGTTCGTCGCCCAGGAGCTCCGGGAGTACATGGCCGAGCTCGGGTTCCGCACCGTGGACGAGATGGTGGGCCACTCCGACCGCCTGGAGATGCGCCGCGCCGTCGAGCACTGGAAGGCCCGAAACCTCGATTTCTCGCGCATCCTCTTCCAGCCGACCGTCCCCCGGCAGTGGGGCCGCACCTGCCAGGTCCCGCAGGACCACGGCATCGAGGAGTCCCTCGACGTCGTGAAGCTCCTCGACCTCTGCCGGCCGGCGCTCGAGGAGGGGAAGCCGGTCCGGGCGACGCTCCCCATCCGCAACGTGAACCGGGTCGTCGGCACCATCACCGGCAGCGAGCTGACGAGGAAGTGGGGGGCGAAGGGATTGCCCCAGGACACGATCCAGCTGCACTTCCAGGGCTCGGCGGGTCAGAGCTTCGGGGCCTTCGTGCCCCCGGGCATGACGCTCCTCCTCGAGGGCGACGCGAACGACTACATCGGCAAGGGGCTGTCGGGAGGGCGGATCGTCGTCTACCCGCCCCGCGCCTCCACCTTCGTCCCCGAGGAGAACATCATCGTCGGGAACGTGGCCTTCTACGGCGCCACCGGCGGCGAGGCGTACATCCGCGGCGTCGCCGGCGAGCGCTTCTGCGTCCGCAACTCCGGCGTCCAGGCGGTCGTGGAGGGGGTCGGCGACCACGGCTGCGAGTACATGACGGGCGGCCGCGTGGTCGTGCTCGGGCGAACCGGCCGCAACTTCGCCGCCGGCATGTCCGGCGGCATCGCCTACGTGCTCGACGAGGGCGGCACCTTCGAGCGCGTCCTCAACCGGGAGATGGTCGGGAGCGGCGCGCTCGAGCAGCCGGAGGAGATCGCGCTCGTCCGCTCGCTCATCGAACGACACGTGAAGCTCACCGGCTCGAAGCGGGGCCAGCTCGTCCTCGACGCCTGGCCGGACTTCCTGCCGAAGTTCGTGCGCGTCGTCCCCAACGACTACGCCAGGGTCCTCGAGGCGCAGAAGGCCATGCGGGCGAAGGGACTGTCGGCGGCCGAGGCCGAGATGGCGGCCTTCGAGGAGAACGCGCGCTCGCTCGCGCGCGTCGGCGGCAACTAGGGCGGGGGCGCCGCCGCGGGACGGGAGATCATGGGCAAGCCGACCGGATTCATGGACTTCGAGAGGGAGCCGTCGCACGACCGGCCGCCGCTCGAGCGCATCAAGGATTGGCGCGAGTTCCACGACCCCGTACCCGCATCGACCCTGCAGACCCAGGGTGCCCGCTGCATGGACTGCGGGCTGCCCTTCTGCCACACGGGCAAGCTCATCGCCGGAATGGCCTCCGGCTGTCCCATCAACAACCTCATCCCCGAGTGGAACGACCTCGTCTACCGCGGCCAGTGGCGTGAGGCCCTCATCCGGCTGCACAAGACGAACAACTTTCCCGAGTTCACCGGGCGAGTGTGTCCGGCGCCGTGCGAGGGCTCCTGCACCGTGGGGCTCGCCGGGGACCCCGTCACCATCAAGACCATCGAGGCCTCCATCATCGACCGGGCCTTCGCGGAGGGGTGGGTGGAGCCCGACCACCCGCAGACCCGGACGGGGCACAAGGTCGCGGTCGTCGGCAGCGGCCCGGCCGGCCTCGCCTGTGCGGCGCAACTCAACCGGGCGGGCCACAGCGTGACGGTCTTCGAGCGGGCCGACCGCATCGGGGGGCTGCTCACCTACGGCATCCCCAACATGAAGCTCGACAAGGGGATCGTGCAGCGGCGCGTGAACCTGATGGCCGACTCCGGCATCCGGTTCATCACCGGGATGGAGGTCGGCCGCCACCTCCCCACCCGGATGCTGCTCAACGACTACGACGCCGCGGTCCTGTGCATCGGCGCGACCAAGGCGCGCGACCTTCCCATCGAGGGGCGCCCGCTCGCCGGCATCCACCTGGCGATGGACTTCCTCACCCAGAACACGAAGAGTCTGCTCGACTCGACGCTCGCGGACGGGCGCTACATCAGCGCGAAGGGACGGGACGTCGTCGTCATCGGGGGCGGCGACACCGGGACCGACTGCGTCGGGACCTCCATCCGCCACGGCGCGAGGAGCGTCACCCAGTTCGAGATCCTGCCGCGGCCGCCCGAGCGGCGCGCCCCGGACAACCCCTGGCCGCAGTGGCCCAAGGTCTACAAGATGGACTACGGCCAGGAGGAGGCGAAGGAGCTCTGGGGCCAGGACCCCCGCGTCTACTGCATCAGCACGAAGCGCTTCGCCGGCGACGCCACGGGGCGCGTGCGGGAGCTCCAGACCGTCCAGGTGGAATGGGTGAAGGGCCCGGACGGCCGCTTCGGACCCCGGGAGATCCCCGGTACCGAGCGGTCGTGGTCGGCGGACCTGGTGCTGTTGGCGCTGGGCTTCGTGGGACCGGAGAGGGAAGGGCTCGTGGGCGACCTGGGCGTGAAGCTCGACGAGCGGGGCAACGTCTGGACCGACGAGGACAAGGCGACGAGCGTGCCCGGGATCTTCGCGGCAGGCGACGCGTCGCGCGGCCAGTCGCTCGTCGTCTGGGCCATCCACGAAGGGCGCCGCGCCGCCCGGGGCGTGGACAAGTTCCTCATGCAGGGCGAGAGCTACCTCCCCGGGTGACCGGAAATAATCCGCCCGGCCAGGCGTAGGAAGTGCATGGTACGGCTCCTCCTCTTTCTCCTCCTCCTCGTGGTGTGCTGGCCGCTCGCCCTGCTCGCGCTCCTCGTCTACCCGATCGTCTGGGTTCTTCTCATCCCCTTCCGGGCGGTGGGCATCGCGGTGGAGGGCGTGCTCGCGCTCCTGCGCGCGATCGTGATGCTGCCGGCCCGGCTGCTCGGGAGCGGGCGCGCCTAGAACTCACCGCGCCGGCCCCGGCTTCCCGACCAGGACCGGCAGGAGCGTGGCCGCCGCGAGGAGGCCCGCCGTCACGGGCAGGGCCCCCGCGTAGCTCCCGGTGTGGTCCTTCACCCAGGCGACGAACGCCGGGCCCGCGACCCCGGCCGCGGCCCAGGCGAGGAGGACGTATCCGTAGTTCACGCCGAGGTGCCGCGTCCCGAACCAGTCGGCGACGAGCGACGGCATGACGCCGAAGCCGCCTCCGTAGCAGAGGAGCACGAGCGCGAACAGGGCGGCCACCGCCCAGACCTCCCGGAACTGCCCGACCGCGAGGAAGACCGCGACCTGGACGAGGTAGATGAGAGCGAAGGCTGCGCGCCTCCCCACCCGGTCCGAGATCGCGCCCCAGGCAAAGCGCCCGAGCGCGTTCGCGAGCGCGATGGTGCCGTAGGCGGCGGCCGCCGCCGCCGGCGTCGCTCCGGTCAGCTCCCGCATGATGGGGACGGCGTTGGAGATGAAGAGGATGCCGGCGGCCACGTTCAAGAAGAGCATGGCGAAGGCCGCCCAGAACTGCGGGGTGCGGACCATGCGAAGCGGGGGGTAGTCCTGCGGCCCCTCCCGTCCGCGAGAGGGTGCCGGGCCAGGGGGATTGCGGAGCAGCGCCGCCCCGGTGCCGCCGAGGAGCGCGAGCCCCAGGCCCGAAGCCACGAAGGCGCCGAGCACCGGATCGGCGAGTTCCGGCGTGGGCGCGCGTGCGCCGCTCGCGAGCGCCTCCGCGGCGCGGCGCGAGGCGGAGGCGAAGGCGGGGAGCGAGCGGAGCAGGTGCGCGTAGAGGAAGGCGCCGAGCCCGAAGCCCATCACGACGACGCCGCTGCCCAGGCCTCGCCGGTCGGGGAACCACTTCGTCACCGCCGCGACGGGGGTCACGTACCCGAGCCCCAGGCCGATCCCGCCGACGGAGCCGTAGGAGAGGTAGAGCCATCCCGCCCCGAGCCGCGCCGTGAAGAGGCCCGCGAGGAGGTTCCCCGCTGCCCAGAGCGCGACCCCCGCGACGGCCACCGGGCGCGGGCCCAGCCGGTCCTGGAGCCGCCCCCCCAACACGGCGCCCACCCCGAGGAAGAGGATGGCGACGGAGAACGCGAGGGTGGTCTCGGCGCTCGACCAGCCGAAGGCCGCCTGCAGCGGCTGGGTGAACACGCTCCAGGCGTACACGGTTCCGAGGCAGGCCATGAGGAGCGCGCCGCCGAGCGCGACGATCCAGCGTTCCATCCGCAAGAGGATACCGGGCTTCGGGGGCGTCGGCGCGGGCGTCGGGACGGCTACCCGCCGATCCCCATCATGGGCAGCAGGACGAGGCGCGCCCCGTCCCCTTCCATCCGGTGGCGGGGGGCCTTCACGAGGAGTGCGTCGCGCACCAGGGCCTCGAGGTCCGCGTCGCTTGCGCCCGCCCGGATGCGATCGCGGAGGTTGTAGCGAACGTCGCCACCCAGGCAGGCCTGGAACCCGCCGTCCGCTGCGACCCGCGCCCGGTTGCACAGGTCGCAGAAGTTCTCGGTCAGCGCGCCGATGAACCCCACGTACCGCGGAGGGGCGCTCCCCGCCTCCCTCATGTAGTGCGCGGGGCCCCAGCCGCGATGCGGATCGGGCACGAGGTCGAGCCCCTGCTCGCGGAGGATCTCCTTCACCCGCGCGGTGGGCACCGGCTTGCCCTGGCCGAAGGGCATGAGCTCGATGAAGCGCGGCGAGGCCCCCCTCGTCCAGGCGTGGCGCGCGAGCCGTCCCAACTCGTCCTCGTTCACGCCGCCCACGACCACGGTATTCACCTTCAGGCGGGGAAATCCGGTCGCCGCGGCAGCGTCGATTCCTTCGAGCACGTCGGCGAGGATCGCGCCCCGGCCGGAGAGCCTCGAAAGCCGCGCCGGGTCGAGCGTGTCGAGCGAGACGTTGAGCGAGGTGAGGCCCGCCCGCTTGAGCGGCCCCGAGAGTTCCGCGAGGCGGTGACCGTTCGTCGTCAGCGCCACCTCCTCGATGCCGGGCGTGGCGCGGAGGTCCTCGACGATGCCCACGACCTCGCGGCGCAAGGTCGGCTCGCCCCCGGTGAGCCGGATGCGACGGACCCCGAGGCGGCCGAAGAGCCGAGCGAGCCGGGTGATCTCCTGGCGGGTCAGGAGGTAGCCGGGTTCCTCGTGGTCGGCCGGCGAGCAGTACTCGCAGCGGAAGTTGCAGCGATCGGTGAGCGACAGGCGCAGGTAGGCGATGGTCCGACCCTGCGCATCGGCGAGCGGAGGCCTCAAGGATGGTCGCTGCCTTCTCTCCCCCCCGGAGACAGCGCATCTCCTAACCGGGCGGCCGGGGCCGCGCCGGGAGAACGCGCACCCCGGGAGGGGCGCGCAGAGCGTTCAGCACCCCAGCGCCCGGAGCTCACGCAGCAGGCCCACGTAGAAGGCGGGTGCGTCGAAGTGCCTCGACCAGCCGACCTGCGCCCAGTGGTCGGCCTCGACCTCGGCGACGACCTCGCCCCAGCGCTGGGAGGCGGCCGGGACGACGCCGTCGTTGTCTCCGGCCGTCCGGCGGAGCCAGAGATAGCTCGGCACGAGCAGGGGGTGGGCGCGGCGCTTGCGCCGGACGTACCCGACCGCGCTCAGGTAGGCCACGGACGGATCGTCCGCCACTTCCACGTTGAAGCGCGCGAGCGCGGCGGTGGTGAGGTCCGCGAGAGCCCCCAGGGAGGCGCCGCCGGCGGCCAGCGCGCGGGCGATCCCCAGGCGGACGGCGAGGTCGGCGGAGAGGTCCGCGAGCGGGGTCCCGCGGTGGGGCGTGCCGACCGTGAGGAGCCCGGCGACGCCGCGGGCGAGCCCGAGCCGCGAGATGGCGTAGCGGGCGTCGAGCCCGCCCATGCTGTGCGCGACGACGTTTACCTTCCGCGCCCCCAGGGACTGGATCTGCCGGGCGAGCTGGCGGGCGCGGGAGGCGACCGCGCTCAAGGGCGCGACCCGCGCGACGTGCACGACCTGGCCGTCCTTCGCGAGTGCCTCCGGCACCCCGCGGAAGTAGGCGTGGGTGGTCGAGCCCAGGGAGATCTCGTCGAATCCGAGGAGCCCGTGGACGAGAAGCACCGGATGCCGCGGCCGAGCCGGCCGGCGCCGCCGCCTCCGGCGCGGCGGGCGCCGGCGCCAGATGAGGAGCGCCCAGAGCGCCGCCCCCGCCGCGGCGAGGAGCGCAACCGCCAGCGCGAGGAGGAGGTGAGCCTTCACGAACGGCGACGATACGCGCGGCCGCGCCGACCCACAACTGTCCCGGCCGCGTCAGGGGCGCCCGGGCGGCAAGCTCCCCGAAGGCCCGGTGTCGCCCGCTCCGTCGGCGAGGCGCTCCAGCTCGCGGGAGAGCTCCTCCCACTCCGCGTAGAGCGGCGCGAGCTCGGCCTCCGCGCGCCGCCGCGCGTCGAGGTGGGGTCGTGCGCGGGAGAAGTCCTCGTAGAGCGACGGGTCGGCGAGCGCCCGGGTACTCTCCGCCGCGGTGCGCTCCCACTCCGAGATGCGCGCCTCGACGTCCGCCAGGCGGTCGCGCACCGGCTTCTCGATCCGGTAGCGGGCGTTGCGGGCCTCCGCCTCGGCGCGGCGTCGCTCCCGGTCCGCCCCCTTGCCGGTGGCCGCCGGTCCGGCGGTGGCGACCGCCGCCGCGGCGGGCGCGGGGCCGGTGGCGCGCTGGTGGTAGAGCCAGTCCGCGAGGTTGCCCGGGAAGGGAGCGACGCCGCCGTTCCGGACCTCCCAGACGGCGGTCGCGAGCCGATCGACGAAGCTCCGGTTGTGGGACACGAAGACGAGCGTGCCGCCGTAGCCGGACAGGGAGTCGATGAGCGCCTCGGAGGACTCGATGTCGAGGTGGTTCGTGGGCTCGTCGAGGAGCAGGAGGTTCGTCGGCCGGAGCAGGAGCTTCGCGAGCGCCACGCGGGAGCGTTCGCCGCCGGAGAGGACCCCGACCGGCTTGTCCACCGCGTCGCCGGAGAACAGGAAGGACCCGGCCACGCCGCGCACGTAGGCCTCCCCCTTCTCTGGAACCACGCCCCAGAGCGTCTCGAGCACCGTTCGCTCGGGGTCGAGCGTCCCGAAGGTGCGCGCGGCGGCCCCGGGAGCGGCGTGCTCGTCGCGCTCGAAGTGGTGCTGGGCGTAGTAGCCCGCCACCACCCCGTGGCCGAAGCGGACCCGTCCTGCGTCGGGGGCGAGCTCGCCGGCGGCCAGCTTGAGGAGGGTGCTCTTCCCTGCGCCGTTCGGCCCGATCACGGCGACCCGCTCGCCCCGCAGGACCTGGGCGTCGAGGTTCCGGTAGACGGAGAGCGGGCCGTACGACTTCGAGACGCCCTCGAGCCGGAGCACCTCCCGCCCCGAGCGCGGCGCCTCGGGGAAGCGGAAGAGGACGGTTTCGCGTTCCTCACGGACCTCCACCGCCTCCATGCGCTCGAGGACCTTCCTCTTGCTCCGGGCCTGGGCGGCCTTGGTGTTCTTCGCGCCGAAGCGCTCGATGAAGGCCTCGAGCTGGGCGCGGCGCGCGTCCTGGCGCCGGGCACGCGCGACGAGCAGCTCTTCCTCCTCCGCCCGCTGCCGCCGGTAGGCGTCGTAGTCGCCCGCCCATGCCCGCACGCCCTCGGGCTCGAGCGAGAGGATCCGCTCGACCTGGCGGTTGAGGAAGAGCCGGTCGTGGGAGACGAGGACGAGCGCCTTCCTGGTGCTGCGCAGGAAGTCCTCGAACCAGGCCAGGGTCGGCACGTCGAGGTGGTTCGTGGGCTCGTCGAGGAGCAGTAGATCGGGGTCCTGGAGGAGCAGGCCCGCGAGCGCGACGCGCATGCGCCAACCGCCCGAGAGGGCGCGCGTCGAGGCGCGCATCGCCCGCTCGTCGAACCCCAGGCCGGCGAGGATCTGCTCGGCGCGGTGGCGCCCGAAGCGCTCCTCGAAATGGGCGAGCTCGTCGTGGAGCTCGGCGAGGCTCTCCGAGAGCTCGAGCGGGTCGTCCGCGCCCGGCGAGGCGAGGGCCGCCTCGGTCGCGCGGAGCCGGGACTCGAGCTCGTCCCTCCCCGGGACCGAGGCGAGCACCGCCTCGACCGCAGGCGCCTCCGGCATCGACGCCACCTCCTGGGGGAGGTATCCCACCCGGGCACCCCGGCGGAACGTGAGGGACCCCCCGTCGGCGTGGACCTGACCGGCGAGAATGCGCAGCAGGCTCGACTTCCCCGTGCCGTTCGGGCCCACGAGGCCGGCTCGGTCGTGCGGCCCGATCGAGAACGAGGCCCCGTCGAACAGGACGTCCGCTCCGAACGCCAGGGACAGGTCGCGGGCCGAGACGAGGCTCATGCGGTTCACACTTCTTCACCCGGGAGCCAAGCGCGCGCAAGGGGCGAATCGCATCTTGGAATGCGGAAGCCGAATGTCGCCCCCGGAGGAGCCCATGACGGTTGGAAGGAAGGTCCTCATCGCCGTTCCCGTATTCGCGGTCGCCCTCGCGCTCGCCGGATGGGGAGCGTGCAGGCACCACGCCGCGGACCCCGCGCAGGTGACGGCGCGCGTGAACGCGCGGGTCGCGAGCGCGCTCGACGAGCTGAACGCCACGCCGGACCAAAGGGCGCGGATCTCGGCGCTCAAGGACAAGCTGCTCGCCGATGGTCTGGCGCTCTCCGCGGCCCGGAAGGATGTGCGGTCCGCGCTCCTGGCGCTGTGGGACCAGCCGAACCCCAGCGCCGCGGACGTCCATGCGCTGCTCGACGCCCGCATCGAGGACCTCCGGAAGTTCGCCCACGAGGCCGCCGACGCAGGCCTGGAGCTGCACGCGACTCTCACGCCGGAGCAGCGTGCGCAGGTCTCGGCCAAGATCCACCGGCATGCGGACGGACGGTGAGCGAACCGGGACGCGCGAAACGGCCGCGGTCGAACCGCGGCAGTCGCCAGGGGGCGCTATGATACAGCCCGTGCCCTCCGAGCCGCTCGTCACCGCGCTCCTCGTCGAGGACGACGTACGCCTCGCCGCGCTCACCGCCGAGTACCTGGAGGGGCACGGGGTCGTCGTGACCCGGGTGGCCGACGGGGCGCGCGGGCTGGAGGAGGCCGCCCGGCACCGGCACGACGTCGTGCTCCTCGACCTCATGCTCCCGGGCAAGGACGGCCTCGAGGTGTGCCGGGAGCTCCGGTCCCGGTCCGACGTCCCCATCATCATCCTCACCGCCCGGGGCGAGGAGGCCGACCGGGTGATGGGGCTCGAGCTCGGCGCCGACGACTACCTCCCGAAGCCGTTCTCCCCTCGCGAGCTCCTGGCGCGCATCCGGGCCGTCGTGCGCCGTGCACGCGGTCGGGCCGGCCCGCCCGTCCAGGTGGTCCAGGTGGGAGACCTGCTCGTCGATCCGGCCGCGCGCAAGGCCTCGCTCGCCGGAAGAGAGCTCGAGCTCACCGGGTACGAGTTCTCGCTTCTCTACGCGCTCGCGTCCCGCGCCGGCCGGGTCCTCTCCCGCGAGCAGCTCATCGAGCTCGCGGGCGGCAACCCCGAGGAGGCCTTCGACCGCTCCGTCGACGTCCATGTCTCCCGCCTCCGCAGCAAGCTCGGCGACGACCCGAAGCACCCCCGGCTGCTCAAGACCGTGCGCGGGGCGGGCTACCTGCTCGCGGGGGAGGGCGGATGACGGGGCGCGGGGGTCGGCGCCAGCCCCGGCTGTTCTGGCGCGTCTACCTGAACGGTCTCTTGCTCCTCGCGCTCGTGGGCGTGGCGCTCGCCGTGGTCGGCGCCCTCGTGGGACGCGGCCAGATGGTGCGCAGTCCCGAGCGGCTCGCGCGCTTCGCGGCGCAGCAGGCGAGCGATTACCGGCGCGACGCGGCGGCGATGGCCGCAGAACTCCGCCACATCTCCGAGGCCTTCGGCGTGGGCCTCGCCGCGTACGCGGACTCGGGGGAGCTCCTCGCCGCGAGCGACGAGAACCCCCCGGCGCCGATCTCCGCGGGCGATCGCTCTCGTCTCGCCGTGGGACCGGTCCACCTCGGCCCCGTGCGGCACGCCTTCGCGGCAAGGCTCCCCGGCGAGCCCCCCGGCTACGTGGTGATGGCCGGCCCGCCGCGGAGCTTCCCCGTCTCCCGCGTCGTGGCGTCGCTCGCGGCGCTCCTCGTGGTGCTCGCCGTCGCGTCGATCCCGCTCGCGAGGGCCATCGCCCAGCCGCTCGAGAAGCTCACCCGGACGGCACGGCAGCTCGGTGCCGGCGACCTCTCGGCCCGGAGCGAGCTGCGTGGGGGAGGCGAGGTCGGCGAGCTCTCGCGCGCGTTCGACGAGATGGCGGATCGGATCGAGGACCTGCTTCGGTCCGAGAAGGAGCTCCTCGCGAACGTGTCCCACGAGCTCCGCACGCCCCTCTCGCGCATCCGCGTCGCTCTCGATCTCGCGAGCGAGGGAGAGCTCGCCCAGGCCCGCCGGTACGTCGAGGAGATCCGGATCGACCTGGAGGAGCTCGAGCGGTTGCTCGACGACGTGCTCACCGCGGCGCGGCTCGACCTCGCCGACGGCCGGGCGGGTACGGCGCTTCCCCTCCGCAAGGGGCGCGTTGCCGCGATCGACGTGGTCGCGAGCTCCGAGGCGCGGTTCCGGACGCGCCACCCCGGGCGCGAGCTCTCGACGCGCACCGAAGGGACGCTGCCCTCCGTCGACGCGGACCCGGTCCTGCTCCGGCGGGTCGTCGACAACCTCCTCGACAACGCTGCGAAGTACTCGGAGGCCTCGAGCCCGGTGCACCTCTCTGCCCGGGCGGCCGGAGGATTCCTGGAACTCGAAGTCCGCGACCAGGGGATCGGGATCGACGCGGCCGACCTGCCGAACCTGTTCACCCCGTTCTTCCGCACCGACCGCAGCCGGACGCGGGACACGGGCGGCGTGGGCCTCGGCCTCGCGCTCGTGCGACGCATCGTCGAGGCGCACGGGGGCACCCTCGCGGCGGAGAGCGAGCCGGGACGCGGCACGGCGATCCGGGTGCGGATTCCCGCCGGCTGAGCGAGAGCCGCGGGTGCGTGCGGCGAGACGGCCGCGCCGCTATGCTCGATCCTGCTTCCCCATCGGCGGCACGTCAGGCAGACTCTGACGCTTGCGGGCCGACGGGGCCCGAGGAGAGATCCATGCGAAGACTGCTCGCCGCTGCCGTCCTGTCGCTCGCGGTCGCGGCTGCCCGGTCGGAGGACAAGCCCAAGGCGGACGCGGCGCCCGCGCAGCAGGCGGACGCGAAGAAGCCCCAGGCCGAGCCGGCGAAGGCCCCGTCGAAGGACGCGAAGGCCGACAAGGCGGGTGCCAAGGCCGAGCCGCAGAAGCCCTGCGAGCCCGTGAAGCCCTGCCCTATCGACTGAGGCCGCGGACGCCGCCCGGTACCGTCCATGCCGCAACGCACCTCAGCCACCGCAGGTGGCCCGCAGGCCGGCGCGCTGTGGACGGCCCTGGTGCTCGCCCTCGTCGGGCTGGCGCTCTCCGTGGTGCTCGCGCGCCTGCACCAGCAGGCCCATGCCGGCATCGCCAGCTTCTGCGCGGTGAACGAGACCTTCAACTGCGACCGCGTGGCGACGAGCCGCTACTCCGTCGTCCTCGGCCTGCCGGTCGCCGTGTGGGGCGCGCTCGGGTACGGGCTCGCGGCCGTCCTCGCCGCCTGGGCCATCGGGCGGCGGGGGAGATCGAGCTGGCCCCGAGGCCTGCTCTTCCTCGTGACCGTCGCGGCGGCTGCGGCGTCCGCCGCGCTGGCGGGCGTGAGCGAGTTCCTCATCGGTGCGTTCTGCATCGTGTGCGCGGCCTCCTGGGCGACGTCCCTGGGCCTCTTCGCCGCCGCCTGGAGGGCTTGCCGGCCGGAGGGACCCGGGCGTGCCGTGCGCCAGGACCTGGGCGCCGTCCGGGCGAACCCCGTGCGGGCCGCCGCCGTCGTCTCGGCCGCGCTCGTCGGGCTCGTGCTCGCGTCCGCCACCTACCCGCGCTACTGGAGCCGCGCTGCCGCCGCACCCGTGTCCGGACCGGCCCGGACCCTGCCGCCTGGGACGCCGCCCGTCATCTACGAGTACAGCGACTACGAATGCCCGTTCTGTGCGCGCGCACACCTCGAGACGAAGGCCCAGCTCGCCGGGCGACCCGACGTGAAGGTGGTGAGGCGCCACTTCCCGCTCGACCCGGCCTGCAACCCCGCCGTGAGGAGGGCCATCCACCCGAGGGCCTGCGAGCTCGCGCGGGCCGGCGTGTGCGCCGAGGCCCAGGGCAGCTTCCCCGAGATGGACGACCTCCTCTTCGCCAACCAGGAGGCGAAGCGGCCGCTCGAGGACCTCGCCCGCCAGGCGGGGCTCGACCTGAAGCGCTTCCGCGAGTGCATGGTCTCCGCGACGGCCGCTCGCCGCGTGGCGGAAGACGCGGCCGCCGGGGGGCGCGACAAGATCCCGGCCACGCCGGCGTTCGTGGTCGACGGGACTGTCTCGGTGGGCCGAATCCCCTGGGAGCTCATCCCCCCGCCCGCCCCGCCCGCGGCGCACAACTAGCGGCGGGGACCTACCAGACGGCGCCGCACTTTGGGCAGCGGGCCTGCCGGAAGAGGAAGTCCTTGCCGCGCGACGTCGGAGTGCCGCACTTCGGGCAGTAGAGGTCGAACCAGCGGCGAGCCGACGGCCGGCCGAGCGCGATCCCCACGGCCGCCATGGGGAAGACGATGCCGCCGAGCATCACCGCCGCCTGGAGCGCACGGAGCCGTCCGAGGGAGAGCCCGAGGGCGACCGTGGCGAGCATCACGGCCGACAGGACGAGCGTGAGGTAGCGCCCCCAGAGCCAGGCGAGCCGGTAGCCCCGGAAGATCCCCCACAGCAAGAGCCCCATCACCACGGCCGCGAAGAGCCACTGGGCGAAGCCGGCGGCGTTGCTCGCCGAGAGGATGAGGGCCGCGCCGGCCTGGACCGACGCGGCGAGGAGAAGGAGGAGGTTCGCGGTGTGGATGCTCGCGGGAGCCTTCGGTCGGGTCTCCATGGCGCGCCTTCGTACCACGCCGCCGATGGGCGCGGTAGCGCGCCGGTGACGGCGGGCTCAGCCCTCTCCCTGGTGGGGGTACTCCAGCCGCGTCGGGGGGACGAGGTTCTCCTTGATGGCACGGGGAGAGAGCCAGCGCATGAGGTTTCCCGGCGACCCGGCCTTGTCGTTCGTGCCGCTGCGCCGGGCGCCGCCGAACGGCTGCTGGCCGACGACCGCGCCGGTCGGCTTGTCGTTCACGTAGAAGTTCCCGGCCGCTCCCTCGAGGGCAGCGCTCATCCGGGCGATGGCGCCCCGGTCCCGCGCGAAGATCGCGCCGGTGAGCCCGTAGCGCGAGGTGGAATCGCAGGTCGCGAGCGCCTCCTCCAGGCGGGCGTCGGGGTAGGGGAACACCGTGAGCACGGGCCCGAAGATCTCCTCCTCCATGAGGCGGAACCGGGGGTCCGTGGTCTCGATGACCGTCGGCTGCACGAACCACCCCGTTGCGGGATCGGCGCCGCCGCCGGCGAGGACCCGCGCCACGGGGGAGGACCGGGCGAAGTCCAGGAACTCGCGGATGCGGTCGAAGGCGGCACGGTCGATCACCGCGCCCATGAAGTTCCGGAAGTCCGTGACGTCGCCGACTGCGAGTGACGAGGCCTTCGCCACGAGCCGCTCCCGCACCGCCGGCCAGAGGCTCTCCGGAACGTAGGCACGGGAAGCGGCCGAACACTTCTGCCCCTGGTACTCGAAGGCCCCGCGCACGAGCGCGGTGACGAGCTCGTCCACGTCGGCAGAGGCATGGGCGAACACGAAGTCCTTGCCGCCCGTCTCCCCCACGATGCGCGGGTAGGAGCGGTAGCGATCGAGGTTGCCCGCGATCGTTCGCCACATCCCGTCGAAGACCGGGTTCGAGCCGGTGAAGTGTAGTCCCGCGAACTCCGGGCTCGCGAGGACGGCGTCGCCCACGGCACCGCCCTTTCCGGGCAGGAAGTTCACGACCCCGGGAGGGAGCCCCGCGGCCTCGAGGAGCCGGAGTACGTGCCATCCGGAATAGACGGCGGTGGAGGCCGGCTTCCACAGGACCACGTTCCCGAGGATGGCCGGAGCGGTGGGGAGGTTCGCGGCGATCGACGTGAAGTTGAACGGGGTGACGGCGAAGACGAACCCCTCGAGCGGGCGGTACTCGACCCGGTTCCAGACCCCAGGCGGGGAGATCGGTTGCTGCTCGTAGATGCCGTCCGCGAAGGCCACGTTGAAGCGCCAGAAGTCGATGACCTCGCAGGCGCTGTCGATCTCGGCCTGGAACGCCGTCTTCGACTGGCCGAGCATGGTCGCGGCGTTGAGCACCTGTCGCCACGGCCCGGCGAGGAGCTCCGCCGCCCGCAGGAAGACCGCGGCGCGGTCCGTCCACCCGAGCGAGGCCCACTCCCGGCGCGCTCGCGCCGCTGCCTCGACCGCCCGGGCGACCTCCTGCGGTCCGGCCTGATGGTAGCGGGCGATCACCTGGCCGTGTCGGTGGGGCACGCGGACCTCCGCGATCCGGCCGGTGCGGACCTCCTCCCCGCCGATGACGACGGGGATCTCGATCTCGCGAGACGCGAGGTCGGAGAGGCGTGCCTGGAGCGCGGCCCGCTCCGCGGAGCCGGGTGCGTAGGACAGGTTGGGTTCGTTCAGGGGTGCCGGGGCCCGGAAGTGCGCGTTGGCCATGAATCCTCCGGCGCGGGAGCTTAGCGCCACTCGGTGCCCGCGGCTCGCCCCGAGCGGGAGCACCGTCCGTGGCGCCCGGCGCCTGGTGGCGTTACCTTCGTGACCGCGTGGCGAGCGCCTACCCCCTGTTCGAGACCGCCGAGCGCCTGGAGGAGACCAGCGCGCAGATCTACGACGCGCTCGCCGACCGCTTCCAGTCCGACGCTCCGGCGAGCGACCTCTTCCGCCGACTCGCGGCCGAGGAGCGGCAGCACGCGACGCGCGTCCGGCTCCTCGCGGCGCGCTACCGGCACGACTCCCGGCTCTTCGAGAGCGTCGACATGGCCGCGAAGGGGTTGGAGGAGATGCTGGCGGAGGCGACGAGGGTGCTCGAGCGCATCCGCGCTGGAGAATGGTCCAACGACCTCGACCTCGTCCGCGGCGAGGTCGTCGACCTCGAGGACCGCTTCCAGGCCGCGCATGCCGAGGTCATCGCCGCTCTCGCCGACCCGGCGCTCAAGAAGTTCTTCGAGAGCATGGCCGCCCAGGACGAGGGTCACCGCCGCCTCCTGCGCGGCTGAACCCTTTCGGGGCCTCGGGCGGCGCCTGCCCCTCCGCGATGTCGCGCGGCGCAGCCGCTGGCGCTAGGCTCGCCCGCTGGACGAAGCACGCAAACCCGGGAGGAGAAGACGGATGACGAAGAGCATGCGCAACCTGGCGGCCCTCGCCGCCCTGACCATTGCCACCGCAGCCCAGGCGGCCGGGGCGACCTACCAGGTCACCGGGCCGGTCGTCGACGTGTCGGACACGACCATCGTGGTCACCCAGGAGAAGGGAAAGAACAAGGGCGAGAAGTTCGAGATGGCCCGGACCGCGGACACCAAGGTGACGGGCGACCTCAAGAAGGGCGCCAAGGTGACGGTGGAGTACACGCTCACCGCGAAGAGCGTGGAGGTGAAGGCGGACAAGGCCGCGAAGAAGAAGTAGCGAACGCCGGAGCGGGGGGGGCGCCGCACCTCGCGTGCGGGCCCCGCCGCGCGCCCGCGCGGTCCGGGGAAGGAGGCACTCATGGCAGCGAAGAAGATCCTGATGCTCGTCGGCGACTTCGTCGAGGATTACGAGGCCATGGTGCCCTACCAGATCCTCACCATGGTGGGGCACCGGGTGGACACGGTCTGTCCGGGCAAAAAGCCCGGCGACACCGTGCGGACGGCCGTGCACGACTTCGTCGGGGATCAGACCTACGCCGAGCTTCCCGGCCACCGCTTCGCGGTGACCGGCGACTTCGACCGGGCGGACGCGGCGAGCTACGACGCGCTCGTGATCCCGGGGGGCCGAGCCCCCGAGTACCTGCGCCTGAACCCGCGGGTGCTCGAGATCGTCCGCGGGTTCGCCGCTGCCGGGAAGCCCATCGCCGCCATCTGCCACGGCCCGCAGATCCTGGCGGCGGCGGGCGTGCTGAAGGACCGGAAGTGCGTCTCCTACCCGGCCGTGGGGCCCGAGTGCGTCGCGGCCGGAGCACGGTACGGGGAGGTGAACGCAACGGCCTCCAACGCGGTCACCGACGGGAACCTCGTCACCGCGCCGGCGTGGCCGGCCCACCCGGAATGGATGCGGCAGTTCCTGAAGGTCCTCGGCTCGCGCGTCGAGGCCTGAGCCGTCTTCAGGGGTCCTCGCCGCCGATGCCGTACTTGCGCAGCTTGTCGTGAAGGGTGACCCGCGAGATCCCGAGTGCCCGGGCGGCCTCCGTGCGACTGCCGTGCGCCGCCCGGAGCGCGTCGAGCACCAGCCCGCGCTCGTAGGCCTCCACGCGCGCGCGCAGGGCGAGCGGAGGTCCCTCCACGGGCGCGGCCGCGGGCAGTAGCGAGAGGTCGAGCTCCCCGTCCCGGGACAGGGCCACGACGGTCTCGAGAGCGTTCTCGAGCTCCCGGACGTTGCCGGGCCATCCATGGGCGACGAGCCGCGAGAAGAGCTCGTCCGGGACGCGCAGCGAACCGACCCCGAAGCGCTCCGCGAAGCGCGCCAGGAAGTGGCGGGCGAGGGGCGCAATGTCCTCGGGCCGGTCCCGGAGTGGCGGTACGTGCAGCTCTACGACGTGGAGCCGCCAGTACAGGTCTTCCCGGAACGCGCCCCGGCCGACGAGCTCCCGCAGATCCCGGTGGGTCGAGGCGAGGACGCGGACGTCGACCTTGCGGACGCGCTCCTCGCCGACCGGGCGGACCTCCCCCTCCTGGAGCACGCGCAAGAGCTTCCCCTGCAGCGGCAGGGCGAGCTCCCCGATCTCGTCGAGCAGGATGGTGCCGGAGTCCGCCTCCCCGAAGAGTCCCGGCCGGGACCGGACCGCCCCGGTGAAGGCCCCGCGCGCATGGCCGAAGAGCTCGGCCTCCGCGAGCTCGGGCACGAGCGCCGCGCAGTTGAACCGGACGAAGGGGCGCTCCGCGCGCCGGGAGGCGGTCACCAGCGCCTCCGCCACGCGCTCCTTCCCCGTGCCGCTCTCGCCGGTCACGAGGACGGTCACGTCGCGGGGGGCGACGCGGGCGACGAGCGTCGCCAGTCGCCGCATGGCCTCGGACTCGAACACCATGGTCCGCGACAGCGCGAGCTGGCCCGCGAGGCGCTCGTTCTCTGCCTCCAGCCGGAGCGCCTCCATCGCCCGACGGACCACCGCGAGCAGCTCCTCGGTCTCGAAGGGCTTGCGGAAGTAGTCGTACGCGCCGGCCTTCATCGCCTCGACGGCCTGCCGCTCCGATCCGTGCGCCGTGATGAGGATGACGCGGGGCGCCGGGGCACGCGCCGAGAGGCGCCGCAGGAGCTCCATGCCATCCAGGTGGGGCATGCGAAGGTCGGCGAGGACCAGCTCGGGGTGGAAGCGCTCGACCTCGTCCAGTGCGGCCTGGCCGTCCGCGGCGTCGGCGACCGAGAGGCCCTCCGCTTCCAGGATTTCCCGAAGCGTGTAGCGGACGCCAGGATCGTCGTCGACGACCAGCACGCGCGGCCGGGAGTCGCCTCCCCTCACGCTGCGGCCTCCGCCCCTGCGGGAAGGGTCGGGAGGACGAACTCCGCGGAGACCCCGCCGCCGGGCCGGGCGACGAGGTGGAGTTCCCCGCCGTGCTGCCGCGCGAGCGCCCTCGCCACGGTGAGCCCGATACCCGACCCCCCCGGCTTCGTGGTGACGCCGGGATCGAAGACCCGCCCCGCCACGGCCGGGTCGAGCCCCGGGCCGCGGTCCAGCACGGCCACCCGGGCGCCCTCCGGCTCCTCCGAGACCTCGACCTCGACCCGGGAACCCGCAGGGCTGGCGTCGAGCGCGTTCTGGAGCAGGTTGATGAGGACCTGCTTCACCTTCCGCGGATCGCAGCGCGCCGTCGCCTCGCCGCGGAGCTCGAGCTCGACGCCCCGCTCGTGCGCCGTCCCCTCGTGGAGGGCGAGCACCTCCCGGGCGAGGGCTCCGACGTCGGTGCGTCCGAGGGCGAGGGGAACGAGCGGGCGGGAGAAGTTCAGGAACTCGTCGAGGATGGACTGCATGCGATCCACCTCGCGCCGGAGCACGGCGAGCCGCTCCGCGGCCTTCGCGTCGGCGACGGCAGGCCCGAGGAGCCCGGCGAGCCCCTTGACGCTCGCGAGAGGGTTCTTGAGCTCGTGGGCGATCTCCGCGGAGAGCGCCGCGAGCTCGGCGGCCCGCTCCCGGTGCGAGCGCAGCGCGTCCTCCTGGGCGGCGAGCGCGCGCCGCACCATCTCGTCGAAGACCCGCCGGGTGGCCCGTCCCAGGCCGGCGCCGCCGGCGACCAGGAAGGCGAGGACTCCGGCGGCGCTCCAGGTTCGCAGCGCCGTCCCTGGCTCGCCGAGCGCGCGGAGCGCGAGGGGGCCGGCGCCGGCGGCACCCAGCGCCACGGCGGCGAGCTGGACCCCGACCGCGGCGAGCAGGGCCGAAACGTCGAGCAGGATGCCCGCGACGAGCGCGAGCACCGGCATCAGGAAGGCGAAGGGGCTGCCGAGGCCGCCGGTCCCCAGGATGATGATCGACGAGCCGAGAGCCGCCCCGATGACGTTCAGAGGGATGGAGAGCCGCTCGATGCCGAGGCCGCGGGCGCGCGCCGCCTCGAGCGCGACGAGCGCAACCACCGCTGCCGCTACGCAGCTGACGAGGAGGCGGCGCCAGGGCGACGTGTCGGTGAAGGCGAGCCACACCGCGAGCGCCATCAGCAACGGGAGGAAGAGCAGCCGGACGCCGACGATGCGGCCGAAGAGGCGGTTCACCTCCTGGCGCTGGATCTCGTCGAACCCGGGCGGGGGGGCGCTGGCCATGGCGCGGCGCGGAAGGGCGCGGACCCGGAGGATACGCCCCCCGGCGCCGCCGCGCATCCCCGGACCAGGTCGGGTCACGGCGAGCGCCCCACCGCGCGGTCCAGCGCCGCGAGGGCTCCGCCGAGCCGAGCGCTCGAGTCGGCGACCTGCACCTCGGCTTCGAACAGGAGCTGGTTGGCGGAGATGACGTCCAGGCTCGAGGTGATTCCCTCCCGGAAGCCGCGCCGGGCGGAGGCGGCCGCTTCCGCCGCGGTGGCCCGCTCCTGGTTCGCGAGGCGCAGGCGCTCGCGGGCGACCTCCACGTCCCGCGCAGAGTTCTGCACCTCGTCGGCGACCTCGATGCGGGTCCGGGTGTCGGCGGCCCGTGCCTCGACGGCCTGGGCGTCCGCCTGGCGCGCGAGGCCGTACCGGTACCCGCCGTCGTAGAGGGTCCAGGTGAGATCCACCGTCACCTGCCATGTCTCCTTGTACCCGGTGGCGTACGCGACGGTCTGGGCGCCGGCGACGCCGGAGGCGGAGAGCCGAGGGGCGATCCGCCAGAGCGCGGACTGCGCCTGCTTCTCGTACGACCGGACCGTCGCCGCGCGCGCCTTCAGCTCGGGGCGCAACTCCAGGGCCTCGCCCGTGAGCGCGGCCACGTCGAAGGCGACGGGGGGAGGCGGCGTCGGCATCTCGATCCGAACCGGTTCGGACCGGCCGAGCAGCGCCCCCACCGCGAGGCGGGCGCGGGAGGTCTCGGAGCGCGCGGCGACGAGGTCGCTCTCGCGCCGGGTGGCCGCGGTCTCCGCCTGGAGGACCGAGAGCGGGGTGGCCGTTCCCACCGCGACCTGGCGACGTGCGCTCTGCGCCTGCTCCCGGGCCGCGCCGAGCGCGCGCTCCGAGGCGGCGATGATCTCCTCCCCGGCCCAGGCCACCCAGGCGGTCTTGACGAGGGTTGCCCTCAGGTCGAGCCGCGCGGCGTCGGCGCTCGCCTGGGCCGCTTGCGCCGAGTCCTTGGTGGCGGCGAGCGCGAACCAGGCCTCGGGCACGATGAGCGGGATGCGCAGGGAGGCGCCGGCGTTCCAGGCGTCGAGCGGCTGGAAGTACACCGTCCCGGTCGGGAGGCCGGGGATGGACGGGAAGGTGATCGCGAACTCGTTGCGGTTGCGGAAGTACTGACCGGAGACGCCCAGGGTGGGCAGCAGCGGTGCCTCTGCCTGGCGGACCACGCCGAGCGCCGCAGCGGCGCGAGCGCGCGCCTCCTCCAGGGTAGGGTTCTGGCGATCGAGGAGCGCGAGCGCATCCTCGAGCGAGAGCGTCACGGCCAGGGACGGGGCCACCCGGGGGGGAGGGGGCGCCGGGGGCGTCCCGGTTTCCGCGGCGAGGGCGAGGAGGAGGAGGGCGGGCTCGATCATGGGGTCCCCTGCGGTTGGCCTTCCGGCGATGGCGAGCAAGGAGGGTGCCGAGGCGCCGCGGCCCGCAGGGCGCGGACATCTCGGGCCGGTCCCGGCGCGCCGGCCCAGGCTCGCGTCGGAAGCCCTTACGCGCTGTCGGAACTCCTTACACTCCCGCCCTGGGCGGATCGGCGAAGGACGCGGATCCCGGGGTCACCCGGGGCGGCGTGACGCGGCACGGTCCTGGCACGGGAGGCCGGCGGCCCTTCCCGCGGCCCGAGGAGCCCCTGCATGCGCCGCATCGCCGTCGTGGTCGCCGCCGTGGTGGTCGTGCTCGTCGCCCTGCTCGTGGTCCGGCTCCGGATCCAGTCCGCGGAGCTCCACGCCCCGCCCGGCGGATCGGGCGAGATCGAGGGTACGAACGTCGACCTCTCCGCCCGGATTACGGCGCGCGTGGCCGAGCTCCCAGTGAAGAAGGGCAGCTCCGTGAAGGCTGGCGCGGTGGTGGTACGGCTCGACTGCTCCGACCAACTGGCCGCCCTCTCGGAAGCCGAGGCCCGCCTTGCCGCGGCGCGGGCGCAGGCAGCCGCGGCGGTCGCCTCGGTGGAGGCCGCCCGGCGCACGCAGGAGGCCGCGCTCGCGTCGCGGTCGGCGGCGCGCGCGCAGGCGGACGCTCTCGTTCCGCAACGAGACGCCGCGCTCCGCCAGGCGAAGCGCTTCGAGGCTCTCCCGGAGGATGTGTCGGTCTCGAACCGGGACCAGACGCGGGCGAGCGCGGAGGCGCTCGCGCGCCAGGTGGAGGCGGCCGATGCGCAGGCCAAGGCCAGCGTCGAGCAGGCCCACGCCGCCGAGGTCGCGATAGCGGCCTCCCGCGCCCAGGCCGCGGCGGCGGAGGCGAACGTCAAGGCGGCGGACGACGCCGCTCGTCGCTCCCGGCTCCTTGCCGAGGAGTGCGTGCTCGTCGCCCCGCGCGACGCCATGCTCGACGACCTCCCGCGCGAGGTGGGCGAGCTCGTCCCCGCCGGGGCGCCGGTCGCGAAGCTCGTGGACCTGGCCGAGGTGAAGGCGACCTTCTACCTTCCGAACGCCGAGGTGGCCGCGGCGCGCCCGGGCCAGCGGGCGGTGGTCGTCGCCGATGCCTACCCCGGAAGGAAGTTCGAGGGGGTGGTCGCCACCGTTTCCGTGAAGGCCGAGTTCACGCCCCGGAACATCCAGACCCGAACCGACCGGGACCGGCTCGTCTACCCGGTGGAGGTCCGGGTGAAGAACCCGGACGGCGCCCTGCGCCCAGGGATGCCGGTGCAGGTCACGCTGCCCCGGGGGGGCTGATGGAGCCTGCGATCCGCGCCGCCGGGATGGCGAAGCGCTTCGGCGCGGTCGCGGCGCTCGACGGGCTCTCTTTCCAGGTAGTGGCCGGCGAGCTGTACGGGCTCGTCGGGCCCGACGCAGCGGGCAAGACCACCGCCATCCGGGCGCTCTCCGGGCTCCTCGACCTCGATGCGGGGGAGGCGCGCGTCATGGGGCTCGATCCCCGCGGCAGTGGCGAGGTCCGAGAGTTGCTCGGCCTCCTGCCGCAGCAGTACAGCCTCTATCGCGACCTGTCCGTCTGGGAGAACCTGCAGTTCTTCGCCCGTCTCTACGTCCTGCCGCGGGACGTCTTCCGACGGAGGGCGGAGCGCCTGCTCGCCATCACGCGCCTGGAGAGGTTCGTCGATCGCCGCGCCGACGCGCTCTCCGGTGGAATGTACAAGAAGCTCGCCCTCGCCGCCGCGCTCCTCCACGAGCCGCGCGTCCTGCTCCTCGACGAGCCCACCAACGGCGTCGACCCGGTCTCCCGCCGGGAGCTGTGGGCGCTTCTGCACGAGTTCGTCCAGGGCGGGATGGCCGTGCTCATCTCCACGCCGTACATGGACGAGGCAGAGCGCTGCGACCGCGTCGGGCTCGCCTACCGGGGTCGGCTCCTCCAGGAGGGCACTCCCGCGGACCTGCTCGCGGCCTTCGACGAGGAGGCCTTCGAGGTATTCGGGGGCGACCGGGACAAGGTCGAAGCCGTGCTGTCGGGCCTGCCGGAGGTGCGGGCCGTCTCGCCGGCGGGTTCCCGCCTGCGCGTCGACCTGTCGCGGGGCGGCCGCGAGCGCGCGACCCTGGCCCTCGCCCCGCTCGGGGCGGAGCTCCGGCCCGTGGCGCCGAGCTTCGAGGACTTGTTCTTGTCGCGGCTCCTCCGGGAGGCGTCGTGACGTCCGCTCCCGCCATCGAAGCCGTTTCGCTGACGAAGCGCTTCGGCGCCTTCACCGCCGTGGACTCGGTCTCGTTCGAGGTGTCGCGCGGGGAGATCTTCGGCTACCTCGGCGCGAATGGCGCGGGCAAGTCGACCACCATCCGCATGCTCATCGGGTTGCTCGCGCCAACGGCGGGCCGGGCCGTCGTCGCCGGCCGCGACGTGACGCGAGAGCCGGAGGCCGTGAAGGCTGCAATCGGCTACATGTCGCAGCGCTTCTCGCTGTACCTCGACCTGCCGGTCCGGGAGAACCTGCGCTTCTTCGGGGGCGCCTACGGGCTGTGGGGACGCGAACTCCAGGCGCGCGCCGAGGAGGTGCTCGAGCTCACCGGCCTCGCCGAGCACCGGGACACGGTCACCGGGGAGCTCCCGGGTGGCATCCGCCAGCGCCTCGCCCTCGGAAGCGCCGTCCTGCACCGCCCCTCGGTGGTCTTCCTCGACGAGCCCACCGCCGGCGTGGACCCCTTGGCGAGGCGCGGCTTCTGGCGCCTCATCCGCGACCTCGCGCGCGGGGGGACGACCGTGTTCGTCACCACGCACTACCTGGACGAGGCCGAGTACTGCCGGCGGATAGGACTCATGGTGGATGGGCGCCTCGTCGCGCTCGACACGCCGCTGGCCCTCAAGCGGACGTGGGTGCCCGACCGCGTCCTCGTGGCCCGCGGGCGGGCGCTCGGCGAGGCCGCCAGCGCGCTGCGGGCGCTCGACGGGGTCCACGCCGTCGAGCCGTTCGGGGCCGGACTGCACGTGCGGGTGGACCCCTCGCGCTGGGATGCCGACGGCGTCCGGGCCGCGCTGGCCGGCCGCGGCGGCGTGGACGTGAGCGTCGACGAGACCGAGGCCTCCCTCGAGGACGTGTTCCTCTCCGTGGTCGGCCGGACCGCTCAGGGCGCGGAGGAGGCGGGCCCGTGACCGCGCAGGCTCCAGCTGGCAAGCGCTTCGCGGTGCGCGTCGGAGCCATCGCCTGGAAAGAGGTCCTGCACATCCGGCGCGACCCCCGGACCATCACGCTCGCCCTCGTCATGCCCGTGCTGCTGCTCCTCATTTTCGGGTTCGGGGTCAGCTTCGACCTCGACCACATCCCGCTGGGCGTGTCGGACCAGGACCGCACCAAGGCTTCGCGGAGGCTCTCGCTCGCATTCACGGCGTCGAACGAGTTCGCGCCGGCGGGCGGCGTCGACGCCGACGGCGCGGACGCGGCGTTTCGCAGGCGCCGGGCACGTGCCATCCTCGTGCTCCCGCAGGGGTACGAGAAGGACCTTTCGCGTGGGGCGGCGCGGGCCGAGCTGCTCGTCGACGGGGCCGACCCCGTGACTGCCAACCAGGTGCTCACCAAGGCCGACGCCATCGCGCTCGCCGAGGCGCAGCGCACCGCCGCGGCCTCCGGAGCTGCGGTCGCCCCGCCCCTCCAGGTGAAGGTGTGGACCCGCTACAACCCGGAGGCGCGCTCCGCCGTGTTCATGGTCCCGGGCCTCGCCGCCTACCTGATGGCCGTCAGCGCGGTCCTCCTCACGGCCCTCACCGTGGCCGGGGAATGGGAGCGAGGATCCATGGAGCAGCTCTTCGCCTCGCCGGTCGGTCGCCTGGAGATCGTCCTCGGCAAGCTGCTCCCCTACCTCGGGCTGGGAATCGTCCAGCTCCTGCTCGTCGTCGTGGTGGGCGCGACGGTCTTCGAGGTGCCCATCCGCGGGAGCCCGTTCCTCATCCTGGTGTCCGGCCTTCTGTTCCTCGTCGGGATGCTCGGCCAGGGGCTGTTCATATCGGTCGTCGCGAAGAACCAGCTCGTCGCGACCCAGGCGGGCGCGCTCTCGTCGCTTCTTCCGTCGCTGCTCCTGTCGGGGATGCTCGTCCCCGTCGACAACATGCCACTCCCCCTGCGGCTCCTCTCCCGGGTGATCCCGGCCCGCTACCTCGTCGACGCGCTCCGTCAGATCCTCCTCAAGGGAAACGGGCTGTACGGGATCTGGGCCGACCTCCTTGCCATGGCGATCTTCGCGGTCGCCATCGTCGCGCTGTCCACCGCCCGGTTCCGGCGGAGGATCGCATGAGCGCCGGCGCGCGGCGCCCGCCCCGGGGCTGGATCCAGTACGCGGCCGTGGTCCGCAAGGAAGTCCTGCAGACGCTTCGGGACCGGCGCATCATGTTCATGCTCGTCTTCGCGCCGTTCCTGCAGACGGTGGTGCTGGGCTTCGCCGTCGACTTCGACGTCGACCGGGTTCCGACGGTCGTCGCCGACCAGGACGACACCCCGGCGAGCCGGGAGCACGTGCGCCGCCTCCTCGCCGACGGGACGCTCCGCTACGCAGGTCGCGCTGCGAGCGCCGAGGACGGGGTAAAGGCCCTCGACCGCGGCGAGGCGGCGGCGGTGCTCGTCCTTCCGCCTCGCCTGGGTGCGGACCTGGCCGCGGGGCGGCCCGCCGAGGTCCAGGTCGTCCTCGACGGGACCGACCCGAACCGCTCCGGCGTGGCCGGCGGCGCCGCGGTCCGATACTTCGGCGAGCAGGCCGCGAAGGGCGCCCGCGAGCGGGCCCAGGCCGCCGGCGCCCCGCTGCCGGCCCGCGTGGAGGTGACGCCGCGCGTCTTCTACAACCCGAGCCTCAAGAGCCCCCCTTACATCGTCCCGGGCATCGCGGCCATGCTGCTCGTCATCGTCACCACCATCGTCACCGCCATGGGTCTCTCGCGCGAGCGCGAGCAGGGGACGCTGGAGCAGGTCGCCGTCACGCCCATCCAGCCGGCGTGGCTGCTCGCCGGCAAGATGACCCCGTTCGTCTTCATCGGGCTCTTCGACGTGCTCCTTCTCGTCACTGCGGGGACCTGGATCTTCGGCGTTCCCCTGCGCGGGAACCTGGCGGTCCTCGCCGTGGCGACGCTGCTCTACCTGCTCTCCACGCTCGGCGTGGGCCTCCTCATCTCCACGGTCTCCTCGAACCAGCAGCAGTCCTTCCTCGGCGGGTTCCTCTTCATCCTGCCGGCGGCCCTGCTCTCGGGCATCATGACCCCCATCGACTCGATGCCCGGGTGGATGCAGTGGATCACCTACGCGAACCCGCTGCGCTACTTCCAGGAGGTCACCCGCGCGAACCTCATGAAGGGGGCGGGCTTCCCGGAGTGCTGGCCGGAGCTCGTGGCCCTCGCCCTGTTCGGGGCGGCGATCTTCGGCCTCGCGACGCTCCGCTTCCGGCGCCGCCTCGCCTGACCGCCGTCAGCGGATGACCCGGTGCGTCACAGCCGGCGGTGCTTGAGGGCCGGGAGCTCCTGGCGCACCCTCTCCAGCCGCGCGCGCTGGAACGGAGCCACGCAGACGCCCTCGCCGTCCGGGCAGCGGGCGAGCACCGTCCCCCAGGGGTCGACGACCATCGCGTTGCCGTAGGTGAGGCGGTTCGCCGAGTGGCGCCCGACCTGCGCCGGCGCGACGACGTAGCAGAGGTTTTCGATGGCGCGGGCGCGGATGAGGACCTCCCAGTGGTCCTTGCCGGTGAAGAGCGTGAAGGCGGCCGGGATCGTGATCACCTCGGCACCCAGCGAGGCGAGCTGCCGGTAGAGCTCCGGGAACCGGAGGTCGTAGCAGATCGTCAGGCCCACGCGGCCGAGCGGCGACGGGGCCACGACGGCCTTGTCCCCCGGCACGACGGTCTCCGACTCGGCGTAGCGGGCACCGTCCGGGATGTTCACGTCGAACAGGTGGATCTTGCGGTAGGCGGCGACGATCGACCCGTCGTCCCCGACGAGGACGCTCGTGTTGGCCGTCCGCCCCGGCTCCGGGACCTGCTCGGCGATGGAGCCGGCCACGATCCAGATCCGCCGGGCGCGCGCCAGATCGCGCAGCGCGGCAAGAGTCGGCCCTTCCAGCGTCTCGGCCGCCGCGATGCGCTCCTCGTCGCGCCCCATGAACGCGAAGTTCTCTGGAAGTCCAACGAGTTTCGCCCCGAGGTCCGCGGCCTCATTGACGAGGCGCAAGGCGGTCGCCAGGTTTCGCGCCCGGTCCCCGGTCGAGGTCATCTGAACTGCACCCAGGAGGTACGTTGACGGCGGCATCATGAGCCCTTCCTTACCACGGCGGCCCCTGGGCATTCACGGCGCCCCTGTGCGGGACACATGATCGGGAGACCCTGGACCGTGGGCGCAGTGTTGTATGCTCCGCACGCCCTGATGCGCCGGTTCTACACCACCTACGAGGCGGCCCACCTACTTGGCGTGTCGCTCCCCACCGTCGTGAACTGGATCAAGGCCCGGCGGCTCAAGGCCCACCGGACCCCGGGCGGCCACCGCCGCATCGCCCGGGAGGAGCTCGCCTCCTTCATGATGCGCCACGGGATCCCCCTGCCGCCCGAGCTGGCCGACGCGACAGCCGCCCGGCGCAAGGCGCTCGTCGTGGGCGAGCCGGGGGCGGTCCGCGAGGTCGCGGCGCGCGAGTTCGTCGAGGTGGGCTTCGCGACCGAGGAGGTCGGGCACGGGTTCGCAGCCGGCGTGGCGGCGGCGCGCTTCCAGCCGGACCTCATCGTGCTCTTCGCGGACGCTCCGGACGGCGGAGAGACCCTGGCCGGATTCCGTGCGGATCCCCAGCTTGCGACGGCGCCGGTCCTCGCAGTGGGTCCGGCGGAGTGGGCGGCGCGGCTCCGGGCCGCGGGGTGCGCGGCGGCGCTTTCGCCCCCGGTCGCGCAGGGGGCCCTCCCCGCCGCGGCGAGCCAGGTGCTGTCCTTGTCGTTCGCCGTCTCACGGCGCCGCCAGTAGCGCGCCCCCTTTGGGCACACTACAATTGCTGCGACGGCTCACCCGGCCGCGCCCGGACACTCGTGCTCACGCTCGCGCTCGCCATCGCACTCGCCGCCACGGCGTCCGAGCCGGGCCAGGCTGGCGAGGCGGCCGCGCAACCGGCCGAGCGGATCGCCTCGGCCAAGGCCTATTCCCACTACCTGAGGGCCAAGCAGGCCGAGCTGCGCAGCGACTGGCGGGCGGCGCTCGACGAGATGCAGTCCGCCGTCGCCTTCGACTCAGGGAGCGCGTCGCTCCGCGTCGCCCTCGCCGAGGCCTACGCGCGAGCCGGCCTGGTCGGGCGAGGGGAGACCGAGGCACGGCGGGCGCTCGACCTGGACCCCCGGGGACCCGCGGCAGCGGAGGCCCACCTGTTCCTCGGCAAGGTCGCGGTCCTGCGCCACCAGAATGCCGACGCCACCCGCGAGCTCGATGCCGCGGTGCGCCTGCAGTCGGATCTCGCGCGGGGCAAGCCCGCGGAGGAGGCGGTCTACGACCCGGAGGCCTGGCGGACGCTCGCCCAGGTCGAGCTCGAGTCCGGGGACGAGGCTGCGGCGGCGCGCACCCTGGAGGACCTCGCCGGGCGCGCGCCGGCCGAAGGGGCGGCCGCGCTGCGCGACCTCGGGCGCCTGTTCCTCGACCGGCGGGATCTCCAGCGGGCGGAGACCTACCTCCGCAAGGCGGTCCAGCGGGACCCGCACGACGTGGAGGCCTGGCGCCGGCTCGCCGAGGTCGGGGCAGCGCGGCACCGGCAGGAAGAGGAGCGGCGGGCCTGGGAATCGCTCCTGCGAGAGGATCCGGAGGACGGGGAGGCCCTGCTCGCCCTCGGTCGGCTCGCGCTCAGGGCCGGCGACGCGGCTTCCGCTCGCGCCTGGTTCGGCCAGCTCCTCGTCGTGAGCCGCGACGAGGCGGGCGCCCGCGCGAGCGTTGCCTACGCCTGGCTCGACGGCCGGCGGCCCGAGGAGGCCCTGCGGCTCGTCGACGAGGGGCTCGCCGAGGCGCCGGGCGACCCGCGCCTCCTGTTCGCGAAGGGCATCGTCCTCGAGGACCAGCGACGATGGACCGAGGCGAGCGCCGCCTTCGCTGGCGTCGCCGGTGACGACGCCGAGCTCGTCTCGTCCGCGCGCGCGTCCCAGGCCGCAGCGCTGGTCCACGCCGGGCGGGCACCGGAGGCGCTCGCCGCGGTGGACGCCGCGCTCGCCGCTCGGCCCGGGGACCTGCGCCTCCTGTCGGCGCGTGCTTTCGTGCTCGACCGCTCGGGTCGTGCTGCGGAGGCGGTGCAGTTCCTCGAGAGAGAGCTTCGCGAGCGGGGCGCCGGGACGGCGCCCGTGGAGATCTACGAGGCGCTGGCGGGCAGCCTCCAGCAGAGTGGCCGGGTCGACGAGGCGGTGCGCCTGCTGCGGAAGGCCGTGGCGGACCGCCCGCGCGACGAGGCGCTTCGATACGCACTCGCGGTCGCACAAGACAAGGCCGGCGATCGCGACGGCGCCATCGCCACCATGCAGGGCCTGCTCGACCTCAACCCCGAGCACGCCGATGCGATGAACTTCGTGGGATACAGCTGGGCCGAGCGGGGCGTCCGGCTGGAGGAGGCCGAGAAGCTGCTCTCGCGCGCTCTCGAGATCAAGCCCGACAACGCCTTCTTCCTCGACTCCCTCGGCTGGATCGAGTTCCAGAAGGGCGACTACGCGCGCGCGGTGTCGCTCCTCGAGCACGCCGACGCGCTCACGGCCCCGGAGCCCACCATCCTCGAGCACCTCGGGGACGCGTACCGGCGGACGCGGCGGCCGGCGGACGCGGCGGTGGCCTACCGGAGGGCGCTCAAGGCCTTCGATGACGGCGCCGAGGCCGACGTGCCGACGCAGAGGACCGAGATCGAGACGAAGCTCCGGGAGCTCGCCGGGTCCGAGGTGCGCCCCGCCAGGCGCTGATGCATGACCGTCCCCGCCTTTCCCGGAGCAGACCTGGCGGAGCGCAAGGAGGGCTTCCTCCGGGCGTCGGACGGGCTGCGCCTCTACTGGCAGCGGTACACGCCGGGGTCCCCGCGCGCCACCGTCATGGTGCTGCACGGGGCCGGCGACCATTCGGGCCGCTACCCGGGGCTCACCGACGCGCTCGTCCGGGCCGGCCACGAGGTGGCGCTGCTCGACTTCCGAGGGCACGGGCAGTCGGACGGCCGGCGCTGGTACGTGGACCAGTTCGAGGACTACCTCGGCGACCTGGAGGCCTTCGCGGCGTCCGTGCGGGAGTGGGCGGGGGGCCGAAGGATGTTCGTCGTGGCGCACAGCCAGGGCGGACACATCGCGGCGCACTGGGGACTGCGCCCGGGGCTCGGCGTTTCCGGCTTCGTTCTCTCTTCCCCGTTCTTCCGCCTGGCGATCGATCCGCCGAAGGTGAAGGTATGGGCGTCGCTGCTCGTCGGCCGGATGTTGCCGTTCCTTCCGGTGGATGCGGCGCTCGACCTCAGCGAGCTCACCAGCGACCCGGAGATGCAGCGCTGGACCGCGGAGGACCCGCTCTACCTCCGGAAGACAACCCCGCGCTGGTTCTCCGAGTCGGGGCGTGCGCAGGCGGAGCTGCGCCCCCGGATGGAGGGATTCTCCTACCCCTTGCTGGTGATGGTCGGGAGCGCCGATCGAATCGCCGACCCCGAGGCTGGCAAGGCCTTCGCGGCCCTGGCGGGCTCCGCCGACAAGGCGCTGCGCGTGTACGAGGGGCTCCGGCACGAGATCTTCAACGAGGTGGGGTGCAGTGCGCCCATCGGCGACGCGGTCACCTGGATCTCGACCCGCGCTGACGCCGAGAAAACGAATTGACCCCGGAGTGGAGGGACCTCTATTCTCCGCGAGAACGGAGGATTCCCATGGCAGCGCTAGACAAGCCAGCCGCCCCCCGGAGCGGCGCGAATACCGTCATCGGGAGCACGATCGTCATAGACGGCGAGATCTCCGGTGACGAGGACCTCACCATCGAGGGGACCGTGAAGGGCAAGATCGCGCTGCGCCAGAGCCTCTACGTGGAGAGCTCGGGGGTGATCGAGGCCGACATCGAGACCGCGAACGTGGAGGTTTCGGGCCAGGTGACCGGCAACATCGCCGCCACCGACAAGGTCGAGCTCAAGGCAAACTGCAAGGTCGTCGGCGACATCCGGGCGCCGCGCATCCTCATCGCCGACGGGGCCGCCTTCAAGGGCAACGTCGACATGGAAGTGGGTCTGCGCGGCCCGAGCCCGAGGGGGAAGTAATCCATGGCCACGGCGAACGGCAGCACCGTCATCGGCGAATCGATCCTCATCAATGGCGGACTCCAGGGCGACGAGGACCTCACCGTCCGCGGCCGCGTCGAAGGGACCGTGACGCTCACGCGCACGCTGGTCGTCGAGCCGACCGGCGTCGTCAAGGCCGAGGTCCAGGTCAAGAACTGCATCATCGCCGGGGTCGTCATCGGCAACGTGACCGCGAGCGAGAGCGTCGAGATCACGAAGGAGGGGCGGATGGTGGGAGACATCGCCGCCCCCCGGGTCATCATCGTGGACGGTGCGAGCTTCAAGGGCCGGGTCGACATGGGGGAGGTCGACGTGTCGGCCGCCGAGCGGTCCGAGCGCCCGGCGCCCCGCGCGCTGTCCCGCCCCGCCCCGCGCCCTGCGCTCACGGCGCGGCCGGCCTCGCGGTCTGCTCCGAAGGAGGAGGCCGCGGGAGAGGTGGCGGCTGCCCCGCGGCCGCCGGCCCCTCCGCCGGCACTGGGCGTGGGCGCCGTGAAGCGGAAGGTCGTCGTCAAGCGGAAGTAGACGCGTGGAATCGGAGCCGCGATCCACGGCGCCCACGCACGCGACCGGCGCAGTGGAGTTCGTCTCCATCGACGACATCGCGGACGACGCGACCTTCCGGCTCCGAGACCCCGGTGACGTGAGCCAGCTCGCAGCCTCCATCGCGCGGCTCGGGCAGCTTGCGCCCGTGGAGCTCCGGCCCGTGACGGGACCGGAGACCCGTCCCGCGGAGCCGGGCCCGGCCGCCGAGCCGGAGGACGTCTTTCGGCCCGAGACGGCACACACACCGCGCTGGCAGGTGGTGTCCGGCTTCCGGCGGATGGCTGCGCTGCGGATGCTACACCGGGACCGAGTGCTCGCCCGCCTCCACGCCGGGCTCTCCGACGAGGACGCGTGGGCGCTCTGCGTCTCGAAGGCGCTGCTCTCCGAGCCCTGGCTCCCGTCGGAACTCGAGGCGTTGCGGTCGCGCATCCGCGAGGTCGCGCCCTGGGCGGAGGAGCTTCTCGACGAGGCCCTCGCCCGGGCCTCGGAGGAGGCGGCTGCGCCGCTCGGCCCCGGGGAGGAGCCGGAGCCCCCGGCGGAGGGCGCCAGCGCCGACGGCCCGGTCGCCGAGCCGGAGACGGAGACGGTGGAGCTCACGCCCGAGGAGCTGGCCCTGCACCTCGCCGTCCGGATCTTCGAGCTCAACCAGGAGCTCGCCGCCGGGTGGGAGGCCTGGGCGGAGCTGCCCGAGGAGGGGCGGCGCCAGATCGTAGAGCAGGCGCGCTATCTGGCCGAGCTGTTCCCCCTGATGGAGCGTGAGACCGGATGACCCTCGACGCCGACCGAGCCCGCCTCCTGGAGCTGCTCCGAACCCTTTCCTTCGAGCGGCGGAAGGTCGTCCTCGCCTCCGGCAAGGAGAGCGACTTCTACATCGACTGCAAGCGGACCGCCCTGACCGCCGAGGGGCACGTGCTCGTGGGGCGGCTCCTCTTCGACCGCATCCGGCGGGTGCGGCCGCTCGTGCGCGCGGCCGGCGGCCTCACGCTGGGCGCGGATCCGCTGGCGAGCGCCGTGGCGCTCACGAGCTACCTCGAGGGCGAGCCGGTCGACGCCTTCATCGTCCGCAAGGAGCCGAAGGGACACGGGACCGGTCAGTGGGTCGAGGGCCGGAGGACCATCCCCGACGGCAGCCGCGTCGCCGTGCTCGAGGACGTCGTCACGACCGGCGGGAGCGCCCTGAAGGCGATCGAGCGCTGCCGGACCGAGGGGCTCGTCCCGGTGGGCTGCTTCGCGCTCGTCGACCGCATGGAGGGGGGGCGCGAGGCCATCGAGGCCCAGGGGGTGCCGGTGGACGCCCTCTTCGGCCGCGGCGATTTCCTCAGCGAATGACCATGCGACGCGCACTGCCCCTCGTCCTCGCCGCCGCCACCGGCTGCAGCTACTTCTCCAAGTCCCCGCAGCCTTCGGGCTCGGAGGGTGCGTGGGCGGCCGAGCGCGACAAGTACACGCGCGAGTGCAAGGTCTACAACGTCCTCTCCGACGTGGCCTTCGCGACCGCGACGTACCAGGCCCCTTCGGTCCGCGTGGCCCGCGCGAACCGGATCGCCGACTGGAAGGGGATGATCCCGTCGGAGCGCGACGCCCTCCTCTCGAAGGAGAAGGCGGAGGAGGTCGAGTCCGAGGAGTTCCTGCTCTCCTTCTACACCGAGGACCACCGAGCCAACGACCTCGACACGAGCCGGGGGACGTGGCGCATCGTGCTCATCGTGAACGGCAACGAGCAGGCCCCGCCGCTGAAGGTCGAGGCGGTGCGGGTCGACCCCACCATCCAGGTCCTCTACCCGTACGTGAATCCCTTCTACCGCCTCTACCGGATCCGCTTCCCTCGCTACCCGGGCAGCACGCCGCTCGCCGAGCTGCCGTTCGCGCTGCAGATCGCCGGCGCCCTCGGGAAGGTGGAGCTGGACTGGAAGCCGACGCCCCCCTGACGATCAGGCATCGCGCGCGGGCTCGTCGAGCTCGCCGCGATGGAGGACCGTGTCCCTGAGGTAGCGTTCGTCGGGCTTCGGGTAGTCGAGCAAGTAGTGCAGCCCGCGCGATTCCTTGCGCCGCCGGGCGCACTCCACGATGAGGAGCGCGACGTCGGCGAGGTTGCGGAGCTCCACGAGGTCCGGCGTCACCTTGTATCGCCAGTAGTACTCGCGGATCTCCGAGCGGAGCATCTGCAGCCGCGTGCGCGCGCGCTCCAGCCTCTTCACGCTGCGAACGATGCCCACGTAATTCCACATGAGCCGTCGCACCTCGTCCCAGTTGTGCGTCACCACGACGCCTTCGTCGGGGTCGAGCGCATCGCCGGGGTTCCAGTCCGGTACCCGGAGCGGGCCCCGGGCGCTGCCGAGCAGCTTCTCGGCGGCCACGGCGGCGCGCCTGCCGAAGACGAGCCCCTCCAGCAGCGAGTTCGACGCGAGCCGGTTCGCGCCGTGCAAGCCGGTGCACGCGACCTCGCCGACCGCGAGGAGGTTGGGGATCCCGGTGAGCCCGTCCAGGTCGGTGAGGACGCCGCCGCACTGGTAGTGGGCGGCGGGCACCACTGGGATGGGCTGCACGGCCATGTCGACGCCGAACTCCTTGCACGTTTGGTAGATGTGCGGAAAGTGGTCGAGGAGGAAGCCCTTCGGCAGGTGCGTCATGTCGAGGAAGGCGCAGTCGTCCCCTCGGCGCTTCACCTCGGCGTCGATCGACCGGGCCACGATGTCGCGGGGGGCGAGCTCGAGGCGCGCGTCGTACCGCCCCATGAAGGCCTCGCCGGCGCGGTTGCGGAGGATCCCCCCCTCCCCGCGGAGCGCTTCGGAGATGAGGAAGCTCTTCGCCTGCGGGTGGAAGAGGCAGGTGGGGTGGAACTGGAAGAACTCCATGTTCGCCACGGCGGCTCCGGCCCGGTACGCCATGGCCACGCCGTCGCCCGTCGCGACGTCCGGGTTGGACGTGTAGAGGTACACCTTCCCGGATCCGCCGGTCGCGAGCACGGTCACCGCGGCGGTCACCGTCCGGATCTCGCCGGAGGTGCGGTCGAGCACGTACGCGCCGAGCGCCCGGTTGGGCCCGGGGAGGCCGGCCTTCTCGGCGGTGATGAGGTCGATCGCCACCTGGTCGCTTTCGATGCGGATGCCGGCCGCGTCCGCCGCGGCGAGGAGCTTTCGCTCCACGGCCGACCCGGTCGTGTCCTTGGCATGGGCGACCCGCCGGCGGGAGTGGCCGCCCTCGCGCGTGAGGTGCAGGCGGTCGGGGCCCTCGCGATCGAACTCCACGCCGAGCGAGAGCAGCCAGCGAATCCTTGCCGGGCCCTCGGCGACCGTCACCTCGACCGCGTCCCGATGGCAGAGTCCCGCCCCGGCGACGACCGTGTCCTCGACGTGGTTCTCGAGGGCGTCGTCGGGGCCGAGCACCGACGCGATTCCCCCCTGAGCGTACTGCGTGTTTCCCTCCTGGCGCGCCCGCTTGCACAGCATGAGCACCGACCCGAGCCGTGCTGCCTCTAGCGCGAAGGAGAGGCCGGCGATACCGCTGCCGAGGACCAGGAAATCCACGTGCTCGCGGGGGGGAAAGGCCATCTGAAGATCCCTAGCACGCGCCCGGGCGCGCGCGCCAAGGGAAGTTGTCATGGCGGGCGGCCGGGCGTTAACCTGTCGGCCGATGGCCCGTGGGCCCATCCAACTGTCCCTGCTGGGACTTCTCGCCGCCGGGGCGTTCAGCGCGTCCGCAGACGAGCTCTGCGCGTACAAGCGCCACACCGCGGAGGACGGGGACGTGTGGACCTTCACCAACGTGGGCGCGGGTCCTCACTGCAAGAAGAAGGTGAAGCTGCAGGGGGAGGCCGGGGTGTACCGGGCGTCGGCGCCCCCGGCCCCCGCCGCGGGCGGAGCGCCGGCGACGGACGGATCGGTCGCCGCCTTCGACAGACCCGGGCTCCGGGAACTCGACGCCGTGTTTCTGGACCACGTCCGGCGCGCGGCGGCCCTGTACAACCTCCCCGAGGAGCTCCTGCGCGCGGTGATGGCGGTGGAATCGAACTTCAACCCCATCGCCCTCTCCCAGAAGGGAGCCGCCGGCCTCATGCAGCTCATGCCCCGCACGGCGAGCGAGATGTACGTTTTCGACGTGTGGAGCCCCGAGCAGAACATCTACGGGGGGGCGCGCTACCTACGCGTGCTCGCGAACCAGTACCAGGGCGACATGGTGATGATGCTCGCTGCCTACAACGCCGGCCCGGACGCGGTCCGCCGCGCCGGAGGGAAGGTCCCGGACATCCCGGAGACGCGCGCCTACGTCAAGAAGGTGATGGCGCTCTACGAGCGACTCAAGGGCAGGAGCGGGAGGGGGTAGCGCGTGCCCGAGGGACCCGCCTCCGAGGAAGAGGTCGAGGGGCTCGACGAGGAGTTCCTCCACCACCTCTCGCGCGGCTCCGAGCTCCTCGCGCGCGGCGACGCCGGAGAGGCGCGCCGGTCGCTGGAGCGGGCCGCCCACCTGCGTCCCAGGGACGGGAAGGTGATGGGCCTGCTCGGCCAGGCCTGCTACCGCGCGGGACAGTTCGACGCGGCTGCCGAGGCCTACGGGCGCCTCGTCGACGAGAACCCCACCGAGGTGGCGGCCCGGGTCAACTTGGGCCTCGCCCAGCTGAAGGCCCGGCGTTACGCGGAGGCGGTGAAGCAGTTCGGAATCGCGCTGGACCTGAACCCGGAGCACAAGAAGGCGATGGGGTACCTCGGCCTCGCCCACTTCGAGGCCGGAGATCTGAGAAGCGCACGGGACTGGTTCGACCGCGCCGGCAGCCACATGATGGTCGCCCGGTGCGACGAGGTGCTCGCCGCGGGCGAACGGGCAGCGGCGCCCGAGACGAGCGCCGAGCCGGCGGACGTCCCTGCGCCTGACCCGGAGCCGCTCCGCGAGCCCGAGCCACAGGTCGAGGACGTGCCGGCGAACGGTCTGGGCGCGTTCGCGGCGCGCCGGACGGTGCGCATCTCCCGGGAGGCGTTCGCAGTCGAGGGACGCGTCCTCTCGCTGTCCGTCAGGGGGGAGATGCTGGCGCGCCTCGACGGCCTCTTCGCCGTCCGCGGCGGCCTCACGGTCAGGCCGGAGATGAAGCGGTACCGTGGAAAGCCGACCGACAAGCCGTTCGGGATCGGCTCCGCCCGCATGCACCGCGCCGCTGGTGACGGAACGCTCCTCTACCGCACCGGGGGAGCCGTCTTCACCGCAGTGGACCTCGCCGGGGAGGCCGGCTACTTCCGCGAAGAGGCCGTGTTCGCGCTCGACGACGCAGTCGTGTTCGAGAACGGGCGGGTGCCTTCCAAGCAGGGCCGCGATCTGAATCTCGTTCACCTGCGCGGGGGTGGACGCTTCTTGCTGCGGACCGCGGCGGAGCCCGTGGCCCTCGAGATCACCCGCTCCGTTCCACTGCGGGTGCCCGTCGAGACCCTCGTCGGCTGGACGGGCGCGGTTACCCCGCGGATCGTCCGCCTTTCGGGGGAAGGGGACGACGCGGGGGAGGAGGGCGCCGTCGAGCTCACCGGGGAGGGCAGGGCGCTCATCGATCCGGATGGTTCCGCTGCCCCGTGGAGTCATCCGGCATGAGCACCCTGCGGCGGGACCTCCTGAACCTACCGAACGCGGTGACCCTGGTCCGGATCGGGATGATCCCCATCATCCTGACGTTCACGTACTACGAAAGCCGCCTGAACAGCTTCGTGGCGGCTCTGCTGTTCGCGGTGACCGCCGCCACCGACTTCCTCGACGGCTGGCTGGCCCGTCGGACCGGGCTCGTGACGGTCATCGGCAAGTTCCTCGACCCGCTCGCCGACAAGCTCGTCGTCGTCTCCACGCTCATCATGCTCGTGCACCTCGGGCGGGTGGCGGCGTGGCTGGCGATCGTCATCATGGCGCGCGAATTCATCGTGAGCGGTCTCCGGACGATGGCGATGAGCGAGGGCATCGTGATCGCCGCAGGCCAGGAGGGGAAGTACAAGACCGCCGTCCAGCTCGCCGCGATCAGCTTCCTGCTCGTCCACTACCCGTACCAAGTCGACTTTCTTGCCTTCTCGGTCGAGGTGAACGCGAACGCCGTCGGGACCTGGCTGCTTTACCTGTCCGTGGGGCTCTCCATCTGGTCGGCCGCCATCTACACACGCGACTTCCTGCGCGTCGTGTACCGGCGAGAGGCGCAGTCCACCGGGAAGGGTCTCGAAGGGGCACCGACCGTGGCGAGTGCCGGCAAGGCCCTTGACACCCCTCCGCAGGTGACCCTATAAACCGGCCCCTCGCTCGGAATTTCGCGGGAATAGCTCAGTGGTAGAGCATCGCCTTGCCAAGGCGAGGGTCGAGGGTTCAAATCCCTTTTCCCGCTCCAATAACCCCCCGTTTCGACGGGGGGTTTTTCATGATGGGGTGCTTGGTGCCACGCTGGTGCCACGCACTTCGGCCGGTCCGTCGAGGAGCTGCACTGCCCCGCGCCTCACATCCGGTGTTAGGTGGGCGTACCGCAGGGTCATCTCGATGGACTCGTGACCCAGGAGCTCCTGGATCGTCTTCAGCGACACGCCCCGCATGGCGAGGTGAGACGCGAAGGTATGCCGAAGCCCGTGAGTCGTGATCCGCTTCGCCAGCCCGGCGCGTCGGCACGTTGCCGGGACCACATCCTTGATGATGCTGTGGGTGAGCCGAGTCCCGGCCTCGTCGCAGAAGACGTATGGACCGCAAAGGTGACGGTGCGCCTTCAGGGTCGCCACGGTCTCGTCGGAGAGGGGCACCGGACGGGTCCGGCCACCCTTCGGTGGGCCTTCCTGGTCTCTCCATAGCGTCCTGCGAACGACGACCTGGCCTACGACCAGGTCGATGTCCTGCCACTTGAGCGCGAGCAGTTCGCCAGATCGGAGGCCGGTCCTGATCGCCAGGACGAGAAGGGTCTTCCACTCGGGCGCGGCGGCCCGGAGGAAGCGCTCGGACTCCTCGAAGGTGAGGTACTCGTCTTCTTCGACGGTGTTCCTGCCCAGCTTGAAGGCCCGTACCTTTGGCGCACGGTCGAGCTTGTTCCACTCTACGGCGAGGTTGAGGAGCTTCCGCAGCGCCGTGAGGTGGTTGTTGATGGACTTCTTCTCGTACCCCTCGTCGAGCTTGGCCGCCTTGTAGCGCTCGAGCTCCTCCGGGCCGATGGCGTCAAGCCGCATCGCCCCGAATGCCGGGATGAGGTGGACGCGCAGGAGCCACTCCTTTGCATGGACCGTACTCGGCTTGTTGTTGGTCTTCGAGTACGCCATAAACTGCTCCACGAAGCCGCCGAGCGTCGGGACCTCGCGTGCAGCCGCTTCGGGTCTTCTACCTCCCTGGCCGAGTAGCGCGGCTTCCCTCTGCTGTCCCCAGCGCAGCGCCGCGGAATACGTCGAGACGGGCGGCTTCACCCGCTCGCGCAGTCGCGTGCCGTCTGGGAGCCTCAGCAGGATGTCCACCTGCCAGCCTTTCCTGCCCTTGCGTTGCCTGACTTTCACCATCGTCGTCCCCCATGGACGGCGACGTCACACACCAGCTTGGCGAGTACGCCAGGAGGAGCCACGACGTCAACGGTCCTGCCCCACGAGGGCGTCGAGATCCCGGCGCCGGAAGCGCCAGCGCCGACCCAACCGCAGGCCCGGAATCTGCCCCCGCTCTACCCGCTTCAGCAGCGCCGCAGGCGTCAGCCCGAGGTGTGCCGCCGCCTGCTCGGTCGAGAGCAGCGCTCCGACCGCCGCGTGCGGCTGACGAAGGAGCTCCGCTAGCTCGGACCGCAGCGCTCGAACCTCGGCGAGAACGAGCTCGAGACTGGCATCCGGCACGGACATTCCTAGCCGAACCGTCCCTGTTCGGTGGCATTGGGAGTGACGTTCAGCACGACGGCCCTTGCCTCCCACGTGAACTCGGATTCCTATCTCCTGCCCTTGCTCCCTCCAGGCTGGTCGAACCCGGGTCCCTGCGCCTGGACGGCCTCGCTCCGGCGGTAGAGGACGTGCTGGAAGTACTCGTACCTGTCCATGCCAAGCTCGCGCCGGTCCTCCTCGAGCCGCTCGGCGACGGCGCGAGGCAGTCCGTAGTAGCGGTGATACCCGTCCAGCGCCCTCACGACGTGGGCCGTGGCGTCGAGCCCG